>NZ_JBTXLO010000008.1:0-145299 GCF_054871605.1 Myroides sp. LJL119 | reverse complement strand
TGTATGTATTAGTGTGTAAGTTCAAAAAATAAGCCTGGGTTAGGTTTCTATTAAAACCTAACTCAAGCTTCATATAGGGTATTAAATTGGTTTTATAAACAGTGTCATCTATTTTGAGTACAATAAAAACATTGGAGAATACCGAGCTCATTATATTAAAAAGATTACAAAACTTCGTCCAATTTTTTGGGGTCAGTCTAGATTTACCCAAACCTTTTTTATAGACACACAACAGTCAAGAGTATTTTTACAAAAAAGTATATTAAGCGTTTCTAATTTTGCTTCTATCTTCAGCAGATACGTTTTCTGATTGTCCGTATTTCCAATACGAAAAAACATTCCATTGGGCTGATTCTAATTCCTTTTCCTCTTTAAAAAAATGTTTAAACTCCTTTATAAAATGATATTCGGCTGCTGCAAAAATAAACTTCTGCTCAGCAGGAAACTCAATAGCACGTATGGCGTCCATTAAAGGCATATCTTCTCCTGGGTAGGTATTAAAAACCCACTCTATTTCAACGTTAACAGGCTTATCTAATGACAACACATCTGCCTGGCTATATACTTCAATTATAACTTTCCCCTTGGCATCTTTAGGTAGCGTTTCTAAAATAACTGCAACTACTGGCAGTGCAGTATGATCTGCTACCAACAAATACCAATCTGCAGGAGCAAATAAGCTCTTCTCTTTTACCTTCATTAATACCCCCAACTCATCGCCTACTTTCGCATGAATAGCCCAAGCAGAGGCTGGTCCGTCTTCGCCATGCGCTACAAAATCAATAGTAAGCGTATTGTTTTCAAAGTCAATAGCACGTGTAGTATAGGTACGAATAGTTATCTCTTTTCTATCTTCTGGTGTAACGGGTATGCGAATCTCTCCCGCTGCATTGGGCACAATAATTTTATTATTGTCGCCTACTTTAGCATTTTCATATGCTTGTACATTTCCTTCTAATACTACTCGGATATAATTTGGAGTTAGATAACTCTTTTGTTTTACTTTTAATATTTCTTTCATCATATTTTAGTTTTAAAATCTGCTAAACTATATTTTATAAAAATTTACATGAGCAAATTTCTACAATAACAAGCTTAATTTTCAGTATATTTACACAAACAATTGGTATATTCCCACAACATTTCACTACAATGAATGAAAAACAATTCGAACCAATCTCTGTACGCAAATTAACACTTGAACCCAATTATACAGAAACCCACAAGCATTCTGTGTATCAGTTTGTTTTTATACAATCGGGTACGGGTACGCATACCAAAAACGCTATTGACTACAACTATACCCATGGCGACTTATTTTTGATTAGAAAAAACGAATTACATACCTTTAAAACCACTACGACTACTCTTTTTTATATTCTGCAGTTTTCAGAACAAGCCAAACGAAACTTGAAAGAGTTAACTGCAAATGCCTCTGGTTATACTGTAGCATTATCTAAAGCTCAATCACCAAACAACCCTAAAGTGAGCTTTGCGGGCAAAGAGTTTGACTTAGTGCTTTCTATATTTGAGATTGTACTACAATTAGTGCAATTTAGTAATAGAAACGAGAACATTTGCTATTTCCAAATAATGAGTCTTATTGCTATTATCGAAAGAAATCTAAACTATCATCCTGAAGAAAATACGAGCAGAAAAGACAAAAAACACTTTGCCTTTATACTAAGACATATTCATAAAAATATACAAGAACCCGATATGCTTAGCTTAGATTTTATAGCTAACAAATTTAGTATGAGTGTAAATACGCTATCTAATCATTTTAAAAAAGAAATAAAAATGACGACCAAGCAATATATACACGCTACCAAAGTAGAGGCATTAAAAAACAATGTAGCTAAAACAAATGAATCTTTTACACAAATAGCCAATCAATTTGGCTTTATAGACGAAAGTCATTTTAGCAAATACTTTAAGAATAAAGTAGGTATGAGCCCCACGCAGTTTAGAAAAAAAAGCAACTAATTTGAAAAAATAAGTAAATACTTGTAACACTACACAATATCTCTGATTATACAATTGCCTTGTTTTAGCAATTGTTTTTTATTTAACAATTGCTCGATGCTTTAGTGTTTTATCCGATCTTCCAAAAAATAAATCTGCTGGAGTTAGGTTGTTTAAAGCTTCATGATACCTTTTCTTTGTATAATTTTCAACAAATTCATTTAAGGCTTGCATTAATTTTTATGGATGATTAAATAATTTAATTTAATCACGTTTTTCATGGTTCTATCATAGCGTTCAATTTTACCTTGAGTCTATCAATGCATTGACTTACCGTGAAGTTGCTTGATTTTTAAGTGATCTTTTAAATACGATTTTAGTTCTTTTAAAAACATAACAAGGACCATTGTCAAATAGTGGTTTTTGTTTTTTATTTTTAATCGAGCCTTTGTAATAGCTGTGTTCTCAGTTCTTTTTACATCCTCAGCCTTGATCGAACTACATAATTTCCAGTGAATAATATGCCTGCTGTAATCTTCTAAAACAGTCCTTGAATAATACCACTCGATCCAATAATCTTAAAAATAAGTAAAATCAAGCTGCCACATTTGACAAGTAAATTATGCTTTGTCTTTAAACTCGGTGAGTACAGCAACTAAGATAGGATTTAAAGCGGCAAGCAATTTGCGTTGCTTTAAGATGCGATAAACAGTTGATTCTGATAAATAACCTCCTTGTTGATCGGTGAGTTTAAAAGCCAATTCTCTAGAGGATAACTCAGAATATTCTAAAGCTAATTCAATTAAAAGGTCTTTTTACACATCCGAAATAATGTTGCATTGTAGGTTAGAGATTCGTTGTTAGGGCTTTAATCCTTCTAATCCATTTTCAAGATAACTTTAATACCATTTGTAAAACCTACTACGAACGATTCTATATTCTTGCAAGGTTCGTTTTATACCTAACTCACTGCATGTAATCTCTGGAATTATCTGGTGTTTTTCACTTGCAGTTAATCTCATGTAGCCTTTAAATTAATCTTTTAATCTAAACTTTTTTTTCAATGTCATAACGTAAAACCAAATCATTAACCATCTCTTTTAAACGGCCATTACCTTTCTTTAATTCCGTTACCTCACTACTGGTAGCTTCACGCGTTACATGGTCAGATAAGGTTTTTTTCCTTCTTGTAAAAACTCTTTATTCCTCTTGTAAAATTGAGATTGGTTAATACTGTGTTTTCCACATGAATCAGCAATGGAAGTCTCTGCTGGAAAAGCTTCGAAAAATAGTAAAATATTTTATCTCAGGATGAAAATACCACGCGTATTCTTGCAAATGTCTTTTACAAATGTTTCTTTGGTATTTCCATAATATAAAGTTACATTTTTAAAGGAAACACTATCTTAAATTACAGGTCTAAACTATCCACTTTTTTGCGAAAAATTTACAGATTTAAAAGTAATTCTCGAACAAGAAAAAATATTAGAGTTTAAAAAAAGCAATATCCTAAAGCTTAGAAAAAAGCCCCATAGGAGTAAGTCATTGAAATTACTTACCCACCAAATAAATAAAAATATATCAAAAGATTAATCAAACAATGTATGTATAGGTAAAAAACTACCCATGTATCATACTAGATTCCTGTTTACTTTAAAATTAAGTACTACATGATATAGAAATACGCTACCAAGGTTAAAAACAATACACAAATTAGGATATGATTGTCAAAATCTATACTACGCGGAACAATTTTATGTAAAAAATCCAAAAAAATCATTTACCGATTATAATATTTCTTCTTCATCCATAAACTCACTCGTACAAGTAGAATCAATACTGGAACTTCTACTAAAGGTCCGATAACCCCAACAAAAGCTTGAGGAGAATGTATCCCAAATACAGCAATCGCCACCGCAATGGCTAATTCAAAATTATTGCCTGATGCAGTAAAAGAAATAGCAGCATTTTTATCGTAGTCCACATTCATTGACTTGTTTACCAAGAAACTAACAAAGAACATCAATACAAAATAGATAACAAGTGGAATAGCGACCTTAACTACCTGCATAGGTAACTGAACAATTTGCTCTCCTTTTAAGCTAAACATCAGCACAATGGTAAACAGTAAAGCATATAAGGTAAAGGGTGATATAAAAGGGATAAACTTACGCTTAAACCAATCTTCTCCTTTTATTTTATTAAGGTATTTATGACTTAAAAATCCAGCTAAAAATGGAATACCTAAATAAATAAGTACACTTTGTACAACATCACTCATCTTAATTGAAATAGCATAATCAGCAAATCCAAAATAAGAAGGCAATACGTTAATAAAAAGCCAAACAAAAAAGCTATAAAACAATACTTGGAACACACTATTTAATGTAATCAGTAAGGCAGCATATTCCCTATTGCCCTTGGCTAAATCATTCCATACAATCACCATGGCAATACATCTTGCTAAACCAATAAGGATCAAACCTACCATATAATCTGGTTCATCACGCATGAAAATAATAGCTAACACAAACATTAAAACAGGTCCTACAATCCAGTTTAAGAAAAGAGATAAGCTTAGTACCTTCTTATCCTTAAAGGCCAGTGGTAATAGACTATAATCAACCTTAGCCAGTGGAGGATACATCATGATAATTAGCCCTATAGCCAATGGAATATTGGTAGCTCCAATAGAGAGTTTATCCATTAGATTAGAAACACTTGGAAATACATTTCCTATAAAAACACCAATTCCCATAGCTAAGAAAATCCAAAGGGTTAAGTATCTATCTAAAAATTTCATTCTAACTTGCATAACTTATTTTTTAATTTGCGATAAGATGTAAAACATTTCACTTGCAATTTCAATACTTCGATTAAAATATCCTGTTTGTTGATGTGCTGTCCCATCAAATGCCTTAGGATCCTCAAATGTAATCGGGATTCTTTGCTCAGCGCCTGCTATAAAAGGACAATCTCCATTAGCCTGTGAACAAGTCATTACAGCTACAAAATCACCACTTGGATTAAAAGCAGCATCGTACTTCTTAGAAAAACCAATAATAGGGACTTCATTATCATCATACTTTATAGCATAAATAGGATTCTCTGCATCCGCAATTTTAAATACATCAAGGCCTTGTTCTTTCAGAACTGTAGCAACCATTGGATACATAGCTGTTTGCTCGGTCCCTCCTGAATAACAAATAACATTTGGAATACCGTAGTAACTAGCCGCTACTTGCATCCAAATTTGAGTCAAATGACTTCTTCTTGAATTATGTGTACAGATAAAATTGATTCGAATTGGAGATTTTGAATCAACCTTAGATTGAATATAGGCTCGCAAGGGAGCCAAAGCTTCTTTTCTACTATCACTTATCATTTGTGATTCAAGTATAGTGCTAATTGTAGCTGATAATGTTTTATACATCTTTTACTTATATAAGATTAACAACAGCCAGAGTTAGGATCGCAACAACTACTTGGAGCTACCAACTTACTTGGTGTAATCCCACAAGCATCTTCTGCTAAACAAGCAGTCAATGTGTTTTTTAATAGAAAGTGAGTTCCATTAAATGCTAAGAAATACTTTTCTATTGTCTGTTTCCCTTGAACTTCTACTTGAATCTCTGCATCAACAATACCTAATTTTGTTTCTGACAATTCAATAATATGAAGCAACTTACCTGCTTTTAAACGATGCTGATAATCTTCTGCATTCCATAATTGAAAACTTACATTAACCTCTTCTCTTATTGTACCCCCACAGTCAATAAACTTTTTGGTTACTTGACCTACTTCTGTTACATGGAAGTGTTCCGCTACAAAGGTTCCATCTTCAAATTGAAAATCTACGCGATCTAAATTTGCTAAAACTGCTTTTACTTCTGATAATTTCATATTTTAAAATTTTATTACATATATAATCGTAATATTACGATGATGTGAATTAAAAAAACGCTAACAACACCCATCTGAGGATATTCTTTGACCAAAGAATAATTGAAATTCCTGCTGAAACTCATTCCAAATCTTGTCATCTATACAGTAACAAACTGACTTTCCTTCTATTGTTCCTTTTATTAGCCCACTATTTTTAAGCTCTTTTAGATGTTGTGAAATAGTAGCTTGAGCCAAACCAAGTTCCTCCACCAAATCATTACAAATACAAGCTTGTTGATTTATAATATACTGAAGGATAGCAAGTCTTGCTGGATGAGCTAGAACCTTAAACATAAGTGATAACTTATTTTTTTTATCACTAAACAACTCCGATTTTGTTACTCCCATTATTAGTAAATAATTTTCATATCGCAATATTACGATGAAATATTAAAGCCACAAAATTTTCTTTTACCTTTTTTCATCTTAATATTAAAAAAAACAGGTAAATACTTTAAAATTAATCAAATACCAAAAACAGGTAAAAGTGTTTTTTAAATCTTAAAAAGCTACCTGGATTTTCAGTTATTATCATCTTGCTCTAACCCTACAGATTCACTAACTATTTCTTATTGATTATCAACAGGCTTGACTTACCTTAATTCCATGATTATCCAGATAAATTAACAAGAAATTCAATGCTCTGGATTAATGACCTTTTAATACCTATCAACCTTTCTACTATGGCCTTGCCCGCTTTTATTCAAGTAGATTGTTAAGAAATCACAGTAGATCAAAAAGCTAAATTTATCTATTTTTTTAGATCCAACTTTTTTGAAAAAAAGCAGTTAAAAATGATTGTTTTTTCCAGGCGTCCACCTCTTAAAAGATTGTTAATAAATGGGATAATAATATGAAAAACAACCAAAAAACTGTATTTTGTGAATTAATTAATAAAAACAACGATTTATGAAGACCATAAAATGGGATTTAAACAATAAGCCAGATCAGGTTCAAAGAGATCAATTCGCTTGCTTTTTGCACCAACATTTGGATGAGTTTACAGATGAAAAAAACGCCATTGAAAAGTGTATAAAATATACTTTTAATGAATTAAATCAAAAGCAAACTGGTGGTTTTATAATCAGTCTATATCAAGACGACACCTTAATTGGCCTTAGTATTATAAATGAAACTGGTATGCAGGGGTACATCCCCGAAAACATTCTTGTTTACATTGCAGTACACAAAGATTATAGAGCAAAAGGTTTGGGAAAAGCCCTAATGAATGAAGTAATTTCTAATTGCAAGGGAGACATAGCATTACATGTTGAAAAAGACAATCCTGCTAAGTATTTATATGAGAAACTAGGCTTTACTAATAAATATCTTGAAATGAGATTAAACAATTAACATGGCTTATATTATATTAAATAAGAAAAAACTAGAACACAATTACTATTATTTAAATTCTTTTTTCAAAGATAATGCCATACAGTGGTCCGCGGTGAGTAAAATACTCTGTGGCCATAGAAAATATCTCCAATTATTACTTGATTTAAAACCTCAGAGTATTTCTGATTCTAGAATCTCGAATTTAAAGACAGTAAAACAAATTGACCCACTTTGTCAAACAATATACATTAAACCTCCTTCCAAGGCTGTTATTGCAGATATAATACAATATGCAGATATAAGTTTGAATTCCGATCTATACACAATTGATCTGCTAAATCAACATGCCCTAAAAAAAAACATGATCCACAAGATAATCCTAATGATAGATCTTGGAGAGCTACGTGAGGGAGTTATGCGAGATGATTTTTTAGATCTATTTGCTGCTACCCAAAAATTTAAAAACATTCAAGTTGTTGGAATTGGAAGTAACCTATCTTGCCTTTATGGTGTATTGCCTAATGCAGATAAATTAAACCAATTAAACCTATACAAGCAATTAGTGGAAATCAAACATAATATAAAGCTTGACTATCTCTCAGGGGGATCCTCTGTAACTATTCCACTGATTCAAAACCAAGTTTTACCCAAGCAAATAAATCATTTTAGAGTTGGTGAGACACTGTTTATGGGTACAAATGCATTTGATCATACTGCTTTTGAAAATTTAGAGCAGAATGTATTTGAATTAAGAGCCGAAATTATCGAGCTTTATGAAAAACCAATTGTTCCATCGGGGGAATTAGGTGTCAATGTAGATGGACAAACCACAAGCTTTGATCAAAACGACGTTGGAAAAAAAACAATTAGAGCCCTAATTGATATCGGGCTTTTAGATGTAGATATTAAACATTTAACCTCGGCAGATCCCAGTGTGATTATAGAGGCAGCTACATCGGATATTACTGTTTTGGATCTAGGGGAAAACTTAAATAATTATAAAGTTGGAAGTAGTGTTAAACTACACCTAGATTATATGGGTATTGTTAGGATAATGAACTCCAAATACATAGACAAAGTCATAGACTAAAAACCCCAATAAAGTAGATTATTCACTGATTTAATACAGTTTTACATACATACTAGACTTTAAAAACTAATCCTTACCTTTTGTTATCTATCTTTAAAGATACTAGCTTTTGCCTTTGCTATGTGCAGGGCTTTAAAACAGGTCTGATTAATTAGTTTTAAACTCGAGTTTCTACCTTTTTTAATATTCCTATTACTTTTTTAAAAGGGATTCAGTAATCCTTTTATTTTTTTAATATTAACTATATAAAGGGACAAAAAAAAATCAACCAGTCTTGTTATAAATTACAAGACTGGTTTTATACCCCTATAAGGATTATAATAGAATCTTGATTACTTTTTTATCAACCTTATAGTAAATAAATTGGAATTTTTCAAAAATCCTTAATCAATTAAACTTGTCTTACTTCTTTTTTATTATTTCCATAATTAATTTATTGTTCCTTATTTGTAGGAGCAATATAGTTTACTTAAGAGATATTTGTATTTTTAAAAAGCTTTAGCTCAGCTTAACTTACAAACCTTAAAATCTATTCAACTAATTACAAATCAAATTAGTAGTTTAAAGTATAGAAATAAAATAGCTAGTTTTCTGCTTCTTTAAAGCATTTAAACCATTTAACTTTGCAGCCAAATAAAGTCTCTTCCAATTAGAGGCTTTACCAATATGAATAGAAATTTATAGCATGCAACTATATCTTATTCTAAAGAACAAAGACAAACAAGATTTATTCTTTTTTCTTTCTAAATTCAATACCCACCTTGTAGTGATATATTGTAGATGATGATATAATTGCCTGACTATTTAGATAATTTGGACTGTCTTTGGCGTTCCACCCTATTTTTAAAGGTTAATAAAACAAATTTAAATAGTAATACTTCTAGGTTATGAAAACTAATTCAAATATAGAATTAATGGCCCCGGCTGGTAATTTTGAGTCCTTACAAGCTGCTTTAGACAATGGAGCTGACTCGGTATACTTTGGCATAGATCAATTAAATATGAGAGCTCGATCGAGCGTAAACTTTACCACGGAGGATTTACCTGAAATTGTAAAACGCTGTCAAGAAAAACAAGTTCGTTCTTACCTTACACTAAATACCATTGTGTATGACCATGATTTACTTGTTGTAAAAAACTTACTAAACAAAGCAAAGCAAGCTAAAATTACAGCTGTTATTGCATCGGATCAAGCCGTTATTGCAATGGCTCGCTCTATTGATTTACAAGTTCATATTTCCACCCAAGTAAACGTAACAAATCTACAAAGTGTTAAATTCTATAGTTTATTTGCCCAAACGATCGTTTTATCTAGAGAATTAAGTCTTCGTCAAATAAAAAATATCACACAAGCAATAGAAAAAGAGCAAATAAAGGGTCCTAATGGAAAACTTGTTGAAATTGAAGTTTTTGGGCACGGCGCTTTATGCATGGCCGTATCTGGCAAATGTTACTTAAGTTTACATTCGCATAATTCTTCTGCCAACAGAGGTGCATGCAAACAAAATTGCCGTAAAAAATATACTGTCATAGACCAAGAAAGTGGATTCGAAATAGAGATTGACAATCAATACATGATGTCGCCAAAGGATTTATGCACCATTGATTTGTTAGACCAAGTTGTTGATTCAGGAATTAAGGTACTCAAAATAGAAGGAAGAGGACGATCGCCTGAATATGTAGCTACGGTGGTTAAAGCCTACAAAGAGGCTTTAGATAGCATAGAAGAGAAAACCTATGATTCTAAAAAAGTACAACGCTGGATTGGTGAATTAGAAAAAGTATATAACCGCGGTTTTTGGTCAGGATACTACTTAGGTCAAAAGCTAGGTCAATGGAGTGATAATCCTGGAAGTAGTGCTACCCAAAAAAAAATATATATAGGAAAAGTTACCCATTTTTATCAAAATGCAGGCATCGCTGAATTTAAAATAGAAACCTATGATTTAAAACCTGAGGATCAGATTCTAATCACCGGTCCTACCACAGGGGTAGAACAACTAACTATTAAAGAACTCTTTGCTAATGAAAAAAGCACATTAAAAGCCACCAAAGGTGATACATGTACCATAAAGGTACCCTTTAGAGTAAGATTATCTGATAAAGTATATAAAATCGTACAAGCCATATGATTGTAATAACCCTTCAAAAAGACAAATGCATTGGCTGTAACTATTGTGTGGAGGTAGCCCCGCAACAATTTCAAATGTCTAAAAAAGATGGTAAAACTGTACTTTTGAATTCCATCCAGAAAAAAAACTTTTATACCCTGAAATCAACTAATTATCAAATTTTAGAAAATTGTGAATTAGCCCAAGATCTATGCCCTGTAAAGATTATTTCAGTAAAAACAATTTAGCCATATTTCACCCAAAGAATAATTCCGTGGAATATGGCTGGTTATATGGGCAAATAAAACCTTTGACTCTATATCTGTAATTGTACAACACCTAATGGACATGACTTTGTGATTAATTAGTTTTTCTTATAGGAGAATAAACAGCTTTTTATAACTTTTTTAAAAACCTAAGTGGTAAATTCTAAGTAGATTAACTTCTAAAAAAACAAACATAGTATTTTTATATTTTCCTAAATAATACCATGTTTGCAAGGATGAAATACAAAATACAACAAACCAATAATGCATAATTTCTCTGCTTTTTTAAAACAACTATTTGTTTGGCTTTTTGTTTTTTGAATATCTTTTTTACCGTTATAACTATTTATGTTTAAAAATCACATTTTATAGAAAATTAAATCACTCTACTTTCTGTAAATCAAATAGCATTTGCATTTGCTTTTGTTTTAAAAATTCAGGCATATATTTAAAACACATATTGCGAATTTGAACAAAGACAGGGTTTTTAATCTGCGCTACTTTTCCAAGAAGCCAACTATGCTTTACAACTTTTAAAGCTTTTGGTCTTCTAATAGCAGAAAATTTCATTAAGGCTAATTCCAAAGGAAAGCGCTGAAGTAACTTACTAATCACATAAACATCCTCAATACCTTGACAGGCTCCTTGTCCTAAATTAGGTGTTGTAGCATGAGCAGCATCCCCTATTAAACAAACTCGGTGCTTATGCCAAGATTCCAATGGCTTTAAATCAAAAATTTTATCCTTAAAAATAGCCTCATCGGGCGTTTTCCTAATAAAATCAGCCACCTGCGGATCTATCTGATGCAGATAAGAATTTAAAGACATATTGTTATTATATAAATCCTGATTAATTAAAAAATACCAGTAGAGTGTTTTGGAATCTAGCTTCACAAAGCCAAATCGCTTTGCTTTTCCCCAAGCCTCAATTGCCGTATTATCATAAAGACTCCCCATATCATATTGTAAAGTACCTCGCCAACAAACCTGGTGAGCGTCTCGCAAAATAGCTTGCCCAAATAAATGTTCTCTTACTTTACTTCTTAACCCATCGGCTCCAATAATATATTGGGCCACACAAGTAGTTGTATCGCTAAAAGTAAGTAGATAATCACCATTTTCTTGTTTGGTGATATTTTGAAGCCTTTTATTTAAAACGACTCTATTTTTTGGAATTGCCTCTAATAAAACTTGATGTAGCTCGTGGCGGTGAATAGCTATATTTTCTAATTTATATTTATCTTTAAAATAGGCTAAATCAGAACTTGTTAATTCCTTTAATCTCATATCGGTTAACAATACCTTGGAAATAGCCATGCCTTTTTGCGCGATAAGATCCTCCAATCCTAAATAACGATAAACCTGCATAGCATTACTTGCTAAAGCAATACCTGCTCCCACTGGTTTTATTTGGCTTGTTGCCTCATATACAGTGTAGGGTATATTAGCCCTTTCCAAGGCTATACCCATGGTTAATCCAGCTATTCCCCCTCCAATAATTGCAACTTGCACTTTTTTAAATTTTTTTAAATTAAACAACTTTTAAATCCTTGTCAATATACAATTTGTTTTATTTATCTAAGATGTATAATTGTAGAAAACCGTTAATTTGATCTTGTTAAAACAACTAGATATACACTTGATTAATTGCTTAAATCACTACATAAAACCTTTATATTTTATGAATTATAATAACTTTAGCATGATTATTGCACTATTTAAGTAAATCACAAAACTTTTTATTATGAAAAATGCAATTAAAAAATTACTAATGCCCCTTAGTTTAATTCTAATAGTACTTTTAAGTATTACGGCATGTAGTAAAGATGACGATCCTGTAGATAATGATATTTTTGTTGGTAATTATAAAGGCCATGTAACCTATAAATTTGAAGACAAAAACATTGATGCTACCGATGGAAACGTAGAGGTTGTAAAGGTTGGGAAAAATTATAACTTTATTTTCTCGAATAAAATACCTGACTTAACCGGGGTTGAATTTGAAAAAGATGGTGAAAATATTTTAATTAATATTGGCTCCGATCAGGCCCATTACATTAGAATAGACCAAAGTACTCTTGTAATCGCCTTTACAAAAGATGGTCGTATCTGGACAGCAAACTGTACTAGATAATTTTATTAACTTATCTTTTAACTGATAAAGTCGCTTTTACGCCCATTCTACATTATGTAGAATAGATAAGATAAAAATCTGCTTAGAAAACTAAGCAGATTTTTTAATATTTAGATAATACCTGATTCTTCATAAAGATAATAATTATCTAAAAATCAAGATTATAAAATACTTTTACCTATATATATTTAGACATTAATAACAACAATAATTTCTAATCAAGTAAAAGGTATTTCAAACTTATCTAAATGCACTTATAGATGTTTATCCAATATCTTGAAACTGTAAATAGGACATAACCATGTAATTATTATGAAAAATTCTTACGCGCACTGACCTTTATTTACTCGCTCTAATTCTAGGTCGAGGTAACAAATATAACCAATAATCTCATATATCAAAACTAATGTTAGTCTACCAGGGATCGCATAACTTAAAAAAGCTTTTGTGTTTTGAAGATTTAATTAATAACTACCAAGTATATCACCGCCCAACAAAAACCTTTCTCTTATAGAAATAAACTACCTGTAAAGCTGATTATTCTTTGATTAAAGATTGTTAATTCTAAAGAATTATTTTCCCGGTTACCTTGGTAGTACCACAGCTTAAAAATCAATCATTCAAAAATTATAAGCTTATGAAATTTAAAACTTTTTGTATTACCTTAAATCATGTTTTTAAAATCATGCTTTTCAAGTTTATACCAATTGTGTAAAACTCCATGGTAGCTAAATTGCTCGATACATTTAAAACCAATTTTTGTAAGTACCTTATTTGAACCTATATTCTCAAGATCCGCCGTGGCGTAGAGCGTTTGTATGGACATTTGATTAAAAGCATACACACACCAGGCTTTTGCCACTTCACTTGCAATTGCTTTATTCCAATATTTTTGAATCAACCTATAACCTAAGTCGTAATAATCCACATGCCCATTGGTAGGTTCTTTTACCAATTTTAGACCTGCCCACCCAATAAAATCATTTGTTTGCTTATCTATTATAGCTCACCTTCCTATTTTATTATCACTATATTGCTTGGTAATAAAATCTATGACTTGCTTTGCTTGGTCTAAAGTACTTACAATGGGTTCTTGCAGATATTTATGCACCAAAGGGTCATTATCTAAGTCAAACATACCTTGCAAGTCACAGGCCTGAATCTCGCGAAGAATAAAGCGTTCTGTTAATATTGGTTGTCGCATAGGTTTACAGTTTTTTAAAATGTTGTTTTTTAAGCTATATATCAATAATCAAACTTAATCTATTGTTTTTAAAAACCCTGAAAAGAATCCTAATTTTTTATTTCTACACCTATGCTTGTTTTTAACTACATATAACTTGGCATAAAAATCTATTTACAAACTAATAGCTCAAATACGATGTTCAATAGTTACAAAAGTAGCTTTAGAATTATAAAATACCATAGAGCCTACTTTGTTGAAATTATTTCTTTCTCAAGAGGTAATTAATAAATAAAAGCTTTACCACTGGAGGTTAAAATCGGAAAAAATTGGCCTTATAAATCATTTTTGCAGTCATAATAGTTGCATTAGATGGTCTTTTGACAACTTACTTTAATTTATTAACTAGGTTTCTTGCAATGTTTTTTAATAATTCTACAGGCAACTGGTACTACTAATTTTTTATAATTTAAGGTATCATTGGTTTTTCCTGAACTAATAGTAATAGTTTTATTTCCTTGAAAACAAATAAAATAATAGTTTAAAATATCATCTACTTTTTTACCCCACAGTCTTAGTGGAGTAAAATCTTCACAAGTTATAACTCTTTGGAACCTACATCATGTTTTCTGGGGATTGTTCCCTTATCGGATTTATTTTTTCATATAAAAAGATAATGCCCTGAAATTCGAAATTCCAGAGCATTATTTCTTATAAGATTATCCAAATATTTTAAGCCGGATTATAATACAACTGAGCACCAGGCCCAAGAGGCAATCCAAGTAAAATCCATATTACTAGTAAAAGTGACCACCCCAGAAAGAATGTAACAGAATAAGGCAACATTGTTGATACAATTGTTCCAATACCAGCATTTTTATTATAACGTTGCATAAAGGCAACAATAAGGGCAAAATAACTCATCATGGGAGAAATAATATTAGTCACACTATCTCCTATTCGGTAAGCAACCTGTACCAGTTCAGGGGAGTAACCTAAAAGCATAAACATCGGAATAAAAACCGGTGCCATAATAGCCCATTTTGCCGATGCACTTCCCATAACTAGATTAATAATGGCTGATACCATGATAAACATCAACATTAAGGGAATTGGACCTAATCCTGATTTTTGAAGTGTCCCAGCCCCTTCAATGGCGAAAATCAACCCGAGGTTTGTCCAATTAAAATAAGCCACAAATTGAGCAGCAAAAAAAACTAACACAATATAAGAGCCTAGGGTTTCCATTGCCTTGGACATTCCTCTCATCACATCCGAATCACTCTTTATAGTCTTGGCGCCAATACCATAGGCAATACCACCAATGGCAGAACCGATAAACAAAAGAGATACAATACTTGACATAAACGGAGATTTAAGGATTCCTCCATCACTACTTCGCAAGTAACCATCCTGTGGGATTAATCCCCCAAGAACAAAACCGGTGAATAACAAAGCTCCGATTCCCGCATAGATTAATCCTCTTTTCTCTAGTCTTGTTAAAGGTTCGATAGGCATTGCCTTTTCATCTCCTGTATACACTCCTAATCTTGGAATTACAATTTTTTCGGTAACCCAAGTTCCTAAAGCTGCTATAACAAAGGTAGATACAAATAAAAAGTAATAGTTTGCCGCTGGGTTAACCACATAAGTTGGGTTAATAATCCTTGCGGCCTCCTCGGACAAGCCTGCTAACAAAGGGTCAATAGTTCCTAATAATAAATTCGCACTATATCCCCCGGAAACACCGGCAAAGGCAGCTGCTAATCCTGCTATTGGATTCCTACCTGCAGCCAAAAATATAATTGCAGCAAGAGGGACCAATAACACATAACCAACCTCACTGGCTGTATTGGATAAAATCCCTGCAAAAACAATCACAAAGGTCAGTAGCTTTTTTGGAGCAGCCAAAACGATTCTTTTAAGTAACGTTCCTATTAATCCAGATCCTTCGGCAATACCAATCCCCAGTAAAGACACCAGTACGGTTCCAAGAGGTGCAAAATTGGTAAAATTAGTTACCATTTCTGTCAGAATCTTATGTAACCCTTGTGTGCTTACTAAGTTAAATACTCTAATTTCTTGCTGTGTACCAGGATGCGATACAGACAAATCAAAGAAACTAACAATCCAAGACATGATAATTACTAATACTGCAAAACCAGCAAATAAAGTTGCCGGATGAGGCAACATATTGCCTGTTTTTTCAACTCCTGATAGGAATCTATCAACTATACTTTTTTTCGACGTTTTATCCATTAATTTAAAATTATGTAAAATCGAAAGATAGTCAAATTATATAAATAACAATACCTATGAAAAAATAGCCATTAAAGGGCATTATTGCAAAATTTAAAACAACAATTAACAGAAATAGACAAAAAAAATATTGTAAAAAACTAAAAACAGTATCCTTAGAATAATTCAAAAAGAATGCGAAATTTTCATGTTTTATATCTTTTTGATCATTACTGCCTGTATGGTAAAGCCAAAATAAAACTTGCCTAGTATTCTATGGCTATCTCCCTTTACTCAATAACAGAGATTTAGTAGCATTACCTTGAAAATAACACCACTGTGTACTTTTTGCTTTAATTGCTTTCAAACTCCTAATTTTTTATAACAGGCATTTTATTTAAAGCAACAACTTTGGTTTATAAACTTACTACTTTTTTGCATGGATAAGATCCAAGAGCTTCTCTGCTTTTATACTTATTACTTGTCTTTAGATACAAGGTCTTTTAACTTTTAACTCTGTATAGTTAAACATACCACCTTGTAAAAGAGATAAAAAAAAGGTCTGAAAATAAATTTCAGACCTTTTTTTGCTTTGGTTTTCCAGCTCTTAATTCACCGCCTGATTTATTATACCTATATAATAGGGTGTTTGGCTATTGCTTTTATTTCCAATTAAAATTATAGAATAAAAGTAAGATGGACTAAAATCAACTCCTTCTCTACTAGCTAATACATTTCCAGCTTTATCTTTAATGGAAATAGTATAGGTATTTGAGTCTATAGCTACAAATTGCTCAGAGGTTTGTACTGTTGCTAAATTATCTTGTGGTCTATTTTCAAAGTCCTTTACCAATAAGTCATTATTAAACTCAACGGTAATAATCAAATCATCCGAACTTAAATTAAATAAACGCACACCAGATTGTTTTGTTTGATCTAATGGAGTTGCTTTTTTTGCTAAATCTTGTGTAATAAAATAAATAGGTTTTTGTTTTGTTCCTGCTACAAAAGAAGTATAATATTGCCCGCTTACTATGTCTTGTTCACTTGAGAATATTGGCTCTGATTCACCAATTCCATATGCCTTTATAAATCGATTACCTTGCCATAAATTCACATAATTAACACCTCGATACGGAATCGGATAATAAGGGTTTTGTATCGGTCTGCCATCCGCTACATAAAATATCGCTTGATCCCCCTCATAGGCATTTACCATAGTAAATCCACCTGCATGATCGGATAAATCAATGTAATTATCATCACTACTACAACTAAAAATAGAAAAACTTAGTAGTGCAACTGTCAATAAACTAAAAATTTTTTTCATACAATATTTTTTAAATTTGTTTACACTTTTTACAATAAATTCATTTTCCATGGAATGGGTTGTGAAATAGACACTAACTTACCATACCTACAACATTGCATATTCTAAATTTAATATTTTTTCTACAACTAAACTTCTAAAAAAAATATTTTATTGCTTTATTTCCAATTTTTTTTCATCTAAGTAAGCTTACTTAAAAATGACCTGGTTACATAAAAAACTTACTAAAAAGGTGTATCGTATAGAGATGAAAAAACGGTTAACAAGCACCGTTTAAAACCATCTAAAAATTACTAATCAACTTTTGTTAAGTCTTTAGAGTAAAATCAATAGCAAAATAAATTGTAAGGGACCCCAGGATTTCAATGAAAATATTTAATTACTTTAAAAATAAACCTAAATCTCTAGTGCAATGCAATCTAAAGTTCACTACTATAACCACTTGTTACATAAAATCCATTACATATACAAAACTAAGCCTTACCATTGATTCACTAATCAACTACCCACATCTTAAGCTTATTTTAGTCCAACTCTATGGGAATATCATCACTTGGTAACTTTTGATTCCTTTCTTGTGTACTTAAAGGTTGACCATCTTTTCCAACGATAATATTAGTTAAGCCACTCTCATCAATTAACTGACCATAGGTTTTTTTGCTAGTAATACGCTTTATCTTTGTCCATTTAGCCCTATCTACCTCTAAAGCATAGCGATCATTGATTGGCAACCAATAATCATTAAAGACTTTCTCACTTTTTAAAAGCTCGAAACTAAAAAGTCCATCTTTAGTTTGTGCCTTAATAACAAAACCTGGTAAATTCTTAAATTTATAGGGACCCTCTTGTAAAGCAATATCTTTGGTAAACCATACAATCCAATCTCTTTTACCTACTCTACCCCTGGCTTGTTGCACTTGCATTTGATTAAGTATTATTACCCTTGGATCAATATCCCACACAATCAAATCCCAGTCTTCTTTGATTTTATAATCGCTAAAAACCAATTGCTGATAGGTAGTTAAAATCTTATCGTTTTTGTACACAGAATACGGAATTCTTGTAGTACGACTATTTGCTAGGGCTTGGGCTTTGTCAAGTTCACTTTGCGCTGATTCAAAACAGAGATTTACTTGGTTGAAAATCTGTGTTCTAAAAACCTCAACCTCACTTGCAAACCTAGATTTGTTTTTAAAAATATCTAAATAAACTATTTCCTGAACCTGTTGAATTCCAGAGGAATCCTTAGAAACTGGAAAATTAGCTATAAAACTATATCGCATAATAGAATCATTCTGCTGAGCTATAAGGCCCCATGTAGAGCAAGCACTAAATAGTATCACTAAAAATTTCCATTTACCCCGCATATCTTTGCTTTAATATTTTCGTTATTTTTCAAATTTTGCCCTAAAGAGAACTTTAATAAAAGTACAATTTTTTTGCATCTTTAACACTTTTCTCACTTAGAACTTATTGCTTTATCCCTTTTAAACTAGATGATTTTATTTTTAAATAGTGTGTTATACTACTTTTTTATTGTTGTATACCAAGTGTTTGTCGGTTTTGCATTTTCTGTTTTTAAAAATCTTCGAACCAATAAAGCCCCACATATCTTCAGGGTCTGAGCCGCATATTTGATTGGGCAATGTAGATGTAAAAAAAATAATCGAATCCATTTTTTTTAATCCTTGCGCGTAACTTTTTCTTAGATGCGCAAATACCTAACAAAGGATTGTTTGTAAAAACATTACCGCTTTATTTAAACCAGGTTAAATGGCTGTAAAAAAACTGCCTCACAAAACTACACCTTTAAAAGCACCCCCCATTTTTTATGGTAACCTATCTTATCTAAGATTGGCGTATTATTTTTGTGGTTACCTTAGTATTGATTCCCTCTAAAATCATGTTCTTATTTTAAATAAACGCATTATTTGCATAAGCCAATACCATTTAAAAAAGATTTTAAAATTAAATAACGCTTATAAAAAGATTTTCCATTTCTTTTATAAGCGTTATTCTTTGTGACAAAAAAGTAGTTACCTAAAAGTAGTTACCTAAAAGTAGTTACCTAAAAGTAGTTACCTAAAAGTAGCTACTTTTGTAGCTACCTTTGTAGCTACCTTTGTAAAAGGCCAAATCCCCTTTTTTATTAAACCTAGTATCATTTTTAAATCTTTGCATCTAATAGGCAATCCCTTTAAATAACTATAGTTTTAATTATTATTGTTCAATCAGACCAATTTTTATCTGTTCAGAAGGTTTTACTATAATATTATCCTGGGGGTTTAAATCACCAAATACTTCCGTTAAAGTATCTAGACGTACTCCTAATTCTACTGCAACGCGATTAATGGTATTTCCATTTAAAGTATATACAAAATTCCCTGATTGGGTGTGTAATATACTCTTTGAGTTAGTCCAATAAGAAGGATGGGCTCTTTTTAAGTCAATTTTCACTTGCGCATAGTCTCCACCTGTTAGCTCCTTGGTAGAATTATCAATATCTAATTCTAAACGAAGCGACCTGTCTTTATGATCCAGTATGGTTGAAGATCTGGAAACCTCAGCCTTAAATACTTTACCTGGTAGAGCAGCTACTGTAAAACTTGCAATAGCTCCTTTTTTTACAGACGCCGCATATTTCTCGGGTAAATAAACCACAAGTCTGAGTTTGTTGTTTTGAGCAATAGTAAATAAAAAACTTTCTCCAGAGGCATTTGTTAAAGCTCCAACGGAAACCCCACGCTGGGTTATCACCCCATCAAAAGGTGCTTTTATCATCAAATACTCTTGCAATTCCCCCGCATGTAAAGCACTTGCTTTTGCTGCATTGTAAGCCGCCAGACTACTATCTAGACTTGCTTTAGACCTTTCTAGTTCAATACCTGCAACAGCTCCACTTGTTTTAGAGGCTTCAACTAATCTTTGATAAGATTGCTTTGCATACAAATAGTCACTATATGCTTTTTCTTGCTTGGATTTATCCGATAGATACATTTGTTGCATCTCCGGGGCTTGCAAAACTGCTAATAACTGACCTTTTTTTACATAATCACCACTTTCGACCAATATTTGCTTGACAAACCCAGAAACCTTTGCGTAGATGTTAACCTGTTCATAAGGTAATATTTGCCCAGGAATAGACAATTGGAAAGTCGGATTGATACTTTGAATCTTTGCAGTGGGATAAGAAATGATTGGTTTTGTATTTTCACTCTGGTTTATAATTTGCTCTTGTTTTTTTGAACAAGCTGCACAAAAAATAGTCAAGGCAGTTATAAGAACTGCTTTATTAGTTGTTTTTATATAATTTGAAATAACCTGATACATATTTCTATTTTATTTAAATTACTGATTAATTACTTAAGAGTTAGCCTTTATATAATACTTACTGTGTTTATCATAAGGGTCCAAGGATGGATCACCAACCACAGATTTTTTCATGATCCAAGAGAAAAAGTGTGGAATTAATAATAAAATAGTAATTGTAGAGGCAATTAACCCTCCTATTACAGCTCTGCCTAATGGCGCCACTTGCTCTGCCCCATCACCAATTCCAAGAGCCATAGGCAACATTCCAGCAAACATTGCCGCAGCGGTCATTAAAACAGGTCTTAAACGTGAAGAAGCAGCTAAACGCGCTGCATTAACAGGCTTCAAGCACATATTTTTACGGTAGAATTCGGCTTGATTAACTAATAAAACAGCATTGGAAACAGATACACCTAAAGACATAATAATTCCCATATATGATTGTAGATTCAAGCTACTACCGGTTAAAAATAAAATAATTAGACTCCCGGCCACCACAGCTGGTAAAACCGACAAAATAACTAATGGCACTTTAAAGGACTGATAATAGGCCGAAAGCATCAAAAAGATAGCTATAACCGCTACTGCTAATCCAGCTATTAAGCCGTTTAAAGTTTGATCTAAGAGCTCCAACATTCCCTCGGTCCAAATACTTGAACCCAGTGGGGGCTCTCCCGCATCTTTTATGGCTTGTTTAACCGCTGCAGAGGCACTACCAAGATCCTTCTGATAAAGATTTGCTACAATAGTAACATATCTATTAGGCCCTTTACGATTGATTTGTCCAGGAGTAGTTACTTTATTTATAGTAGCTACGTCCTCTAAAACAGGTCTAGCACTTCCTTTTTTTATTGGAAGAGCTCGTAATTGCTCTTCACTTTGCATAATACCTTGAGGTATTTGAACTTGGGTTTGGAATACCAAGCCGCTTTTAGGATCTAACCATAGGTTTTTATCGGAAAACTGGGTTGAGGAAGTAGCCGTAACAAGGCTTTTATTAATATCTGAGATTGTAAGTCCAAATTGACCTGCTAGGTTTCGATCCACATTAATCTCTAAAGTAGGATAGTGAATTGATTCGGCAATGCGTACATCTCGTAAATAGGGCACCTTCTTTAAATTCTCTTCAATTTTTAAAGCATGATTATAAGCCGCTTGAATTTGATTTGCGCCTATTTTCACCTCAATGGGAGTCATGGCTCCTTGACCCATAATTTTTTCGGTCAATTCCATAGGCTCAAAATTAAAAGCCACTTGAGGATACTTTTTGTGTATATGTTTTCGTATTTCCTCTTTTAAAACCTCCATCGATCCCGTATAGATATTTTGATCTATGGAAACCTGTAGAACAGACTCATGAGAGGCGCTTGTAAATAAAAATATAGGGTTGATTGGTGAACCTGGAGGTTGCATCCCCACATAAGCAGAGGTTAAATTCACTCCCGAATCACCCACGATTTGTTTTATATCTTGACTAACTTGATTTACTAAATCCTCACTAACCTCTAAACGACTACCCTGCGGGGCTTGTAAACGCAATTGAAAAGCACCATTGTTTGAAACTGGCATAACATCGGTCCCCACTACATTTACCAATACAAAAACAATACTAACACAAAAAAGGGCATATGCGGTAAATAACAAGAGTCCTTTATTAGACCAACTTCGCATCTTATAGGTATACCTAACACGAAATTTTTCAAAAAATGCTCTTTTGCGCTTAGATAGATGTTGCACGTTATTTTTTGTTTTCATCATCCAATTGGCTAAAATAGGCACAAAGGTCTGAGAGGCTAAAAACGAGGCAATCATTGCAAAGGCTACCGCCATTGATAAAGGCATAAACATGTCTTTGGAAATCCCTGTCATAATAAAGGCAGGGGTCAATACTGCCAAAATACAAAGTAATATCAGCATCTTGGCCGTAGATATCTCATATAAGGCATCTACTATGGCCAATGCCTTGGGTTTGCCTAAGTCCATATGTTGGTGGATATTCTCAATGGTTACCGTGGCCTCATCCACTAAAATTCCGATAGATAAAGCAAGCCCACTTAGGGTCATTATATTGATTGTTTCCCCCAAAAGATATAACACACTAACAGCTGCTAGTATTGCAATAGGAATGGTTAAAACTACAATTATCGCACCTCTGGTATCTCCTAAGAATAGTAAAATAACTAATCCTGTAAAAATTGCTCCTAAAGCTCCTTCGGTAATTAAATTAGAAAGCGATCTTTGAATATAAGTCGATTGATCAAATTCATAACTAATCTTTACATCTTGTGGTAGTTGATCTTTTAACACAGGCATAGATGCCTTTAAGTTCTCCACGGCTTGTAATGTTGATGCATCTGCTTTTTTTATAATTGGTAAATAAACAGACCTTTTGCCATTAATTAAAGCGTGCCCCATGGTAATATCTCCATCATCTTGTACCGTGGCCACATCCGATATATAAACTGTTCTATTGTTAAGGGTTTTAATTGGGGTATTTAAAAACTCTTCAGGCCCTTTGGCTATGGAATTCAAAGGAGTCATTAAATTTTGATCTGCGATACGAATATTTCCTGCCGCTGAGGGAATACTATTTTTGGTGATTGCCAATGTAATCTGTTCCGGTGTTAAACCATTGGCTTGCATAGCTACTGGATCAATATTAACTACAATAGAACGATTACTTCCTCCAAATGGTGCAGGTGCAGTAATACCCGGAATCTCAGCAAACATGGGTCTTACTTTTGTTAAAACCAACGTTTTTATTTCATTTACCGACCTTTGATCACTCTCAAAAACTAGCTGTCCAACCGGTAAAGAGCTTCCATCGAATCTAACCACCATTGGTGGTACTGCCCCAGGGGGTAAGAATCCCATTGCTCGGTTAGTAAAGGTAGAGACCTCACCGGCTGCTTGAGCCATATCGGTTCCTGGATAAAAAGTCAGCTTCATTAAAGTAAGCCCTTGTACACTTTTAAAATCAAGCCCCTTTACCCCACTTACAAACAGGAGTACTTTTTGAAATTCATTGGCCATAAAACCATCCATATAAGCCGGGGATAACCCGCCATAAGGCATGGCTATATAAATGGCAGGGAGTTCCACTTCTGGAAAAATATCCACGTTGATACTTTTAATACTATGGTAGGAGAAAAACACAAGAGAAATGACCAAAACCATAATAGTAATTGGTCGTCGAAGTGCAAATTTTATAATATTCATTATGCTAATATTAAAGATTAGAGAATAAGAAACTAAAGTCAGCGGTTAATTCTGCTTCATAGGCCAATAGGTCCCAATAATCTTTGGAAGCTAGTATAAAACTGTTTTCTGATTGTTCCAAAACAAGGCGAATTTGCAGGAGTTCGGTTAAAGAAATCAATCCGCTTTTATATCTAGCCAAATACATATTATATGCCTTTTTAGATTGTTCCACTGCTGATTTGTTATCCTGAAGTTGCATATATTGATAGTGTAGATTAACCTGTAAGGCTTGTAGATCTGCTTGCATGGCATTGTGATACTCTTGTAAGCGTAATTGACTACTTTTTGCTTTTTCTAAATAAGATTTAGACTTTAACCTGTTTGTATGCAAGTTTGTTATATTCCAAGTAATACCAACTCCTACAGCAAAATTTCGTGTTGAATTGGAAAAACCATCTTCCCATGCTCTTGATACCTTATTATCGGCATCCACTCCGGTTGTTCTAAAAGCATATCCTCCCAATAAATTTACAGAAGGTAGGTAACTTGTTTTTTGCACTTGTGCATTTAAAGCATAAAAATCAGATTCTGCATGGATTGTCTTTAAAACAGGGTGCGAAAGATCAATGGTTTCTTGGGATGATTCTTGTTTTATTTTGGGATTAAAAAACACATCTAACTCTGGTTCTACCCCTAGGGCTTGATTCTGGGTTAACTCTAATACTTTTATCCATGCTCCTTGAGCCAATCCTTGCATTTTACTATAATCTCCTTTAGCATTCATAAAGGTAGAACTTGCCAAAAGACTATCGGCCTGAGGTTTTAGCCCGGCTAAAGATAGACTACTGGTTATTTTGCGAATATCATCTAGTCGTTGCATATTATTTTGCGACCAATCTTGTTTTGCTCTATGGTATAAAAACGAAATATAGCGCTGAGATAATATTTTCTTTAATTCCAACAAATAACTCTGATTCTCTCCAACTGCCTTGTCATAAAGGGCCTGAGCACTTTGATTTTGCTTTTTAATTTTACCAAAAGAAAACACCTCCCATTGTAAAGTACTCGAGGCGTAGGTATTAAATGTTGTAGATTTTTCCCCGGGATTAATCTGGGCTGGATTTACGGTAAATATACCTGGTTGTGCAAAAAAACCACCTATTGCTGGTTCTAAGGAACTATAGGTATTTTGTCCTTGAATTTTTAATTGAGGTAAAGCCGCGCCTTTAGTATATTTTTGGTCAAGTTCTTTAGCAGAAAGTTGCGCATTTTGAGCCTTTAACCCAGGATAATTCTGCTGCACTTCTAACCATAAACTATTTAAATAATAAGGTGTTTGCTCTTGCGCCTTTGAAAAAGAAGGCCACAGCAAAGCTAACCACAAAACTGTGGCTATTGTGGTATGTTTAATCATATTACTGCATTAATTTTAAATAGATTGAAGAATCTATAATTTTACAAAATGTAAAAAATCACAAAATCACCTATTTTCCATCGTGAAAAAAAGGTGTATTTTTTCTTAGCAGTAAGTAATTATTTTTTGATATTCTAAAAACAAGGGTACAGAGAATCGAATCTTTCTAGCACTTGGATAATTCGGATGCTTTTGCTTGGGATAACCAAAAAGCACATAATACAAAGCCAATAATCCTATTGCTAAGAATATTGTAGGTAGAAGATCCCCCAGGTCTAAAGAGCTTTTCTGTAGAATTTGAGAATCCGAATCGGTATAAGATGCACAATTATCCTTATTAAGGGTAGAAATAGTATGCATTGCTTTGTTTATACCCACCGAGGATTTAACGGGTGTATTAATAAAGTTCTTAATACTTCCTTTAATCGAGCAAGAAGAGATCAATATCAAGAAAACAGAGGCGTATACCCAAAAGTAACGCTTAAAATTCAACATAATATTTTCTAGTTTCTTACTCATTTCGCAGGCTAAAATAGGTGTATTAACTTAATTAAACAACTATCGTATTTCTTATTGTATAATTTTTAACATTAATTCACACCTATTTTTCCTGTGAAAAACTTTTCTATTTGAATAGATTTTTAAAAAACCCTCCCTTTTGTGGTGCAGATTTATAAGTTTTAATATAAGAATCAAGCCAAGGAACATCTGCATTGTATTTCTCTAGCATTTCCAGCCAATCAGCAACATGCTCTGGGCTTGTCTTATAGCATACTGGAATATATAATTCCATAATATGGTAAAAATTCTGGTTCCACATATAATCTAATTCAGAATATGCATTAAAATAATGATCACTATAAATTTCGAATTTCCCCAGTTCATCTTCTTGATAATAAGCCAAAGCTAAACGGTACAATACATCTATATTTTTAGGGAAGAACTGAAAATATTCAAACCTGGTATAAATTAGTTCTTGCTGGTCTTGGGGTAAATAAGGCATAAGGGTATCATCTGCCTCAAAGGCATGAACCAAATAATCTTCATTAAATTCTGAAATGCCGCTTTCTCTAAAGTAATCTATTAATTCTTGTTTAACTTGTTTATACGTTGTGATGGCTTGCTGTTTTTGGTCCATATTTATCAAAACAGTTGCCAATTGTAATTTAAATCGAAAATAATCACTAGGATCACACTCAAAAATGGGGTAAGATAAGTACTCTTGTATGGCTTGTAGAAATAATTCATTCTCCCCTAATGCCTTGTATAAATTACATCGCAAGCTTAATTGGTAATAGAAAAATGAAAACTCTCTACTTTTATCACTATACTGAATTGCTTTGGGATATAAATATTCTAATTTATTATCTAAAATAAAACAAGCCATATTATGATATATTTGAGCTATACCGTGGTTATACATTAAAGCCGAAGAGACATACTGATTTTGATTAAGATAATTATCAAAGAGTTGTTCAACTAAAAAATACAGAGCCAATTGAATATCTCTTAACTCTTGTAATTGATTCCCCTTTAACTCTTGAGCGAGTTGTTCCAATACATAAGAGTTATCAATTAGTTTAATTGGGTTTGCTGTAATTTTGGATAGATCAATTACAGGGAACTCACCATGTACACGGTAATAACACACCAAATAATCTGCATAAAAAGTAGCCCCAACAACAGGTTGAAATAAACTGACTTTTAGTAAATCAAGCGCCCTGCCATACTTTTTCTCTTGCATCAACAAAGTAGCCAAAGCTCCTTTTAAGTAATTACTATTGGGATTATTTTGATAGAGCCTTTCAAGCTCCAACTCCCATTTTCTTTCTCCATACATACGATATTGCAATGACAAATATGCGTGAATAATTGCCTCTGTATTGGTATGGTTGTCTAATAGGTAAACAAGTAGTTCTTCTAAATTACTATCATAGCTTTGAACTTGGCTATTATTTTGTATGGTTCCAATAAGTTGTAATGCTAATTGGTCGATTAAATCCATTTCATTGTGATCAAGGGCAACACTTAGCATATAATAAATTGGATACACATCTTGATAGGTTAATTGCCCTACGTGTTTTTGTATTAAATCAATACCTTGGGTAATTTGATTAACCTGTTGATCGGTAAGATAATAAACGGCATAATATAAATACAAACTCACATAAAAATCGCGTTGTAAACGATCCTCAATAGTTTGACTAAAATCTATTAAATCTAAATACAACTCAATTGCTTGTTGTTTGTTATCTTGAAATAAAAGAAAATCAATTTGGTATAATATACCTTTTTGGTAAAAGCTCCTATCTTGCTTTAAAAAATCTAAGTAGTTATGGTATCGATCTAAATCGGTTTGTTCAAAGTTAAAGGCCACTTGTAAAGATAGCCAATTAACAATTATATCTTTATTCTCAGGATCTAGATCCAAAATCTGCTCCACCAGGCTTAAGAGTTCTATTTGAAAAGCTAATGGATTTTGGTTGTATTGAATTAAATCACTAATCTGATCTTGGAGCACTTGCGCATGTAATAAACGAGAAGGTAAATGCCCGATATTATGTAATGTAAATTCCTTAATCATCTGTAAGGAATTCTCTAAACTAGCTGTCTCTACAGCCTGTTGAAGTTGGTTAAAATCCATAGCTTTGCGTTATATTTTTTCACAAATCTACCTAAAGCTTATAAGTATCACAACGCAATTGGTTAAAATACCGGAAAACAGGGATACATCCAAAAAACAAATAACCAATTAACAATCAAGTGTTTAAATACAAAAAAAATAAGATAAATTTATTATACGACCCAATACGGCTGATTTGTCTTTATAGTCTTTTTACTGATTTTTAGAATCAATAAAAGTAGAGTTAATAAAAATTTTAAAAAAAGCCAATAAATCAGACTTGCCATATGATAGTTAGATTAGATTTAATAGTACAACATGGTATAATTAACAACAAAACGCTGTTTTTTCTCTATATGAAACTATCGCCTTTTTATTGTTTACAAAAACAAAGAAGATATAGATCTTTAAAAGCTTTTTATCACCCTTTCAATAAAAAGAGACTCTTTGGCGTATTTGATTCATATAACAAGACTTTACGATGGTTGATTTGCCAGTAGTGCTATATTGTAAACTAGCAATAGATAAACTACCAAACGGTAGTAATTTTGTCAAGGCATATAAAAAAACCGGTTTTACAATTACTTGTAAAACCGGTTTTACTATCTGTTTTTTAGTAGATTATAATTACTATTTTACTAATTAATCCTTTTTAAAGACTAGTAAGTTATCTATAGATTTCTCTTTACCTTGCCCTGTTGTTTAAAAGGTATATCCAAAACCTACATTCAAATAAATTGGATACATATCAAAGGTTATTGTTTTAAAATCAGATCTAAAAATATTATTTAAGCCCATATTCAAATTTGCAAAAACATTAAAATTCCTAGTAGCCTTCCAGCTACTACCAATTTCTATTCCATAAATGGACTTTCTTAACTGATCTGAAAAATCATAATTAGCAACATTATTACCCATAAAATCAACTTTATTACCCGTTGGTCCCCCTTCTCGTAGATATCCATCGTAAACATATCCCGAAAAGTCCCTCTCTATGGCTAAGGAATAAAAACCACCTAAGGAAAACTCCCACTTATGATTTAAAGCATAACTTACGGCAATTGGAATAGTTACATAGGAATTTACCACGGTAGTTTTAACTCCTCCACTCCAGTTACCTGCTACTTTCTCTCCTGCATCTCCGATTATTTCCATACCATAATTCTTCACCCTTGCATCGGTTCTCATTGCTTTGTTCTCCAATCGTATCCCCCCTGTTACACCCCAAAGATGTTTTGAATTACCCTTTGAAAACCAGTAGGTAGCCTTACCTTCGATGGTTAAATTTAACTTAGGGTTAAAGCCCTTGATTTGTCTAATTTCTGCAGGCAAAGGTACCGGGGAGAATCCTCCTAGGTTAAAACCTGCGCGGATTTGGTAGGCGACACTATCTTTATTTTGATTAAATTCTTTCTCACCGTTACCCTTTGCATAAAGGCCTACCCCTGGTAAAACGATAACTAAAAATAAAACAATACGTTTTATTGAGGTCATATTAAATATATTATTCATATAAGATTTCTATTTCATCAATTAAAAGAGTACTGTTTTCAGCTCCAAAAAAATAATCTCCATCCTTACTTGAGGTCAATACAATAGTTAAACTGTATAGTCCTTGAGCTAACTTATCGGGATCAAACTCAAAGTCATCCTTGTAAATAAAAGGAGCGTGAAACCTTGTCCATTGTTGGGTTTGGATTCTCTGATCTGCACTAATTTGAGCAATTGCAATTACATTTGAATGTGTAAATTTATTAGTACCATCCAAATACTTTAAATCACTATCGGTTTGAAAAAATATAGCATAACCATCCCAAGAGTCTATCTTATCTGGTACAACCTGACTCCCTTGTTTATAAACCGGTCCAGGAGTGTATTTAAACACGCCTTTAAAGGCAAAAGGCATAAAGTCAACCGGCATTCCCAATCGCAAACTCTTAAGAGGAGAATTAATCGAGCTTGATACGTCAAACTCTCCCATAAAAATGTTTCCAGCAGCCAAAGGTTTTCTCATAAGCGCTCCTAAAGCCCCGGTGGACCTGGTAACTAATTTCACCCCTTGGAGTTGACCTGATTCCATTAGCCTAGAGGTTGGATAATCCTGCGGTGAAGAAGCTGCTCCGGTTAAACTAAACCCAGCATTACCACTGGCCCAATCCATAATATTTTGTCCCTGTGGATCCACCTGGTAAAAAACATCATATCGATTGTCTTGTAAGCGCACATTGTCAAAATTATATTTAGCTCCTAAGGCAGAGGTTATATAGCTAACTTGATATTTCTTTTGACTCTTGCCATCCTCTGAGGTTACGGTATAGAATTGAGGCCTTGTAAAATCTAAATTAGTTCCACTCTTTGGAGAAATAGTAGCTCCTGGGGTCAGGGTAAAAATGGGAGCTTGGTTGGTTAGGTCCACAAAAGATTTGACAAAAATCTGAATTCGATCGTTTTGAATAATGGGATCCTTTTTAATAATTTCACTATCTACCATGCACGATAAAATATCCGCTTCTGAATTTGGAAGCTCACTTTTTATACAAGAAACATACAAAAAGCAGGTGCATAACGTAAAATAAGCAACTAATTTTTTCATATAATAATAATTAAAAGACTAAAAAACATGACTTATACAAAGCTTAACTATGAGTTTGTTTAAGCTATATAAGCTAATTTTTCATAAGATATTATCTTTAAAAAACATTTGTTTTTAGTCTATTTGAAATAAGGTGCAAAGGTCGCTATTTAAAACAGATATACAGGGAATAAACACACTTTTTTTAGCCCATAATTTACATAGGGACTTGTGATAAGTGAAAATAATCTTCAGCTTTCCTACTTCCTTTTTACATTCAATTCATTTTATAACAAACGGATAATAAACATATTAAAGTAAAAAAATAACCTATCCCAATTATACTTTTTAAACCGTCCTATTTGTAAGATCAGCTTAAAATAAGTAGATTATTTATCTTACTTTAGCTTCAAAGAATTCTACAAAGTAGCTTAGACTTTTAAAAGCTTAATCTTTACAGATCAGCCTTACCTGTTTAAAATCACGTTTTTAATTATAAATTCTTATTTTTAATATATTACAAAAAAAGGCTTGTTTTTTTTATTTATTCCACATTACTTTTCGAAGCAATAACAGAATGATAAATCACTTTGAAATCATTTTTAGTGCATCTTGCAATTTTTGAGCTCTTTGCGTTCCTATAACAAATGTATTTCCATTTTTAAGCTTTACAAAAAGTCCCTTATTTCCTCTAATATTATATACTGTGCCATATATGGTACTAAAACGAATTCCCCATCCGCCAACAAAGCCGTATTTAATAACTTGATAAGACTCTATGTCATTAAAGCAATAACTGCGTTTGATAAACGGGAAAAAACAAAAAGAAATTGATTTTAAAGTAATCTGTGTTTTTAATCGCATACAATAAAACAAAATCAGCACACAAATGGAAATTACCAATGGAATAATTAACTCAAAATTTTTTTGACTTTTACTCTCTAGGGGGTTGGTTAAATAAACTTGGTTAAAAAAGCCTATTAAACTTATGCTACAAACCCCAAGAATAATTAGCCAGAGCCACCACTGATTAAAACGTTGATTTTCTTGAAATATAGGTTTCATCTTACTTTACTTTTTTATTTAACCAAACTCCAATATCTTCCAATACCTCAGGTTCTATTGTAGTTTGAATTTTACCATACTCTTGTGGCATACCAGTTTCGGATTTTTGAAATAGATGATTTAAACCTTGATAAGAGCGAATTTCCAGTTTCCCTTTACTTGACAAAGCATCATGAATTCCTTGTAAATTCTCAATACTTGTTACTTGTAGATCTTTTGTCCCATTTAATGCAAGCACATTACAATTAATTCGGGAAAGATAATTCTTTGGATCATAACTTATAAATGTTCGAAACCAGTTTGAATCAACCAAACTGGTAAATGTTTTTATATCACTCTGGGAAAGATTCTGATAATAAGGTACTGTTTTCAAATATTCGATTATCTGCTGCTTGGCGACCTGATTACTAGTATTTTTTTTCATAATGGAATAAATAGTTCCAAAAACTTCTTGATTGATAGTCAATACGTTTTGTGGAACCCCCATTTTCTGTTCTATTGCCGTTTTTTGAAAAATCATTAGTTGATCATTGGCAATACCAGGTCCAGCCATTAGAATAATAAAATCTACCGTAGGATCTTCACTAGCTATAATTTGAGCTATCATAGCCCCTTCACTATGTCCTAAGATACCAATCTTCGTATCATCAATCTCCTGTCTGCTTTTTAGATACGCTAGACCAGCCTTAGCATCATTTGCAAAATCGTAAGTAGTCGCCTTTTCATAGTCTCCTTGTGAACTAGCTACACCGCGTTTGTCGTATCTTAAAACGGCATAACCATTATTAGTTAAATAATCGGCAAGCACTAAAAAAGGCTTATGTCCAAAGATTTCTTGATTTCTATCATTTGGCCCACTCCCGGAAACTAAAATAACACCGGGAAACTTCCCTTTACCATTGGGCAAAGTTAAGCTACCCGATAATGTAATGCCATCTTGCTTATTTTCAAATGTAATGTCTTGCGATTTGTAATTATAGGGAGGCTTTGGTTCTTGTGGACGATTTCTGGTAAACTCTGACCTGGATAAATTCAACGTAAAAGACTGCCCATTTTGTGTGAATGTTCCCTGTATTGTATTTGGGGCAATAACTTTACCTTGATAGACCATTTTCATTTGAGGATGATGTAAGTAAAGTGTTTCATTTTGAAAACTCACCTGAGGTATTTCAATACCAAAAGCACCTTGATCAGGACTATCAAAAGACGCTTTAATAGTGTTATTTTCTTGATTAATATGCACAACAAAAGGTAACTCTGCTACAGGTAATTGGATCGCCCCACTCCAGGTTCCTTCCACTTGAGAAAAGCTCGTAAAGCTCAACAATAAACAAAACAATAAGATCATTTTTTTCATACTCTAATATTTTAGGTTTTCATTATCTTTCACCTTATGTAGTTTTGCATGCAAATCGTGTAATGATAGCAGGACAAAATATTGGGTGGGTAACCTTACTATTATAAAAAAACAAGTTCATTTTTAACGTTTTAAAAAACATGATAAAAATCCTATTTAATAAACTCTAAAAAGCAACTCTAAATAACAGATTGATTATAGTTATTTACCGGTAAAGTTTAATAAAGTTACAGTTTAAATTAATTTTATTAAAAATAGAGTAAATAAAGTTAATTTACAAGTACAATAAATAAAAAATAAAGCTGGGGTTTTATTTATAATATTTGGTTTTATCTATGTATATCACCTGTGGTTTTGTTCTACTTTTTCAAGTTCTGTATTGCTACCAAAAAACTAGTTCGGCTATTTGCTAAATCATGCTATTTGCTGTTAGAAAAAACATATTAGCTACAGGTTAATCAAAAGTAGATCCCATAGCCTGTTTTACTAAGGGTTTGCCTAGCTAAGTAAATTTGAATATTTGAAATAAATAAGCTTTTAGATATTTTTTAAATAAAAGCAAAATCATTCAGGTAATAAAAACCTCACAGGGAGTTAAGTAAATAATAAATGTAGGGAGTTAAGTAAATAATAAATGTAGGGAGTTAAGTAAATAATAAATGTAGGGAGTTAAGTAAATTACTCATATTAGGATTCTGTAGATACAGCTTTTTATAAATCATATAAAAATCGACGAGCATTTAGATATTATACCCGCTTTTATTTACCTTAAATAAAGTAAGTATCCATAAAAATTTAGTTGATAAAGTACAAAGAAAAGTTTTCTTACAAAAAGCAAAAACACCTACCAAAGCACCTCTTATACTTTGTTTGGGAACATTTATATTCATTGCATCCCCCAGGTAGTATTGCCCTTTTTTAAAACCGTAGAACAACACCCCCACTTTTTAATTATGCGGCAATAACAAACTAGGTTTACTTTTTTTACTTTAGGCCAAACAACCCTTAAGTAACTTTTTTCACTTCCTAAAGTAGCTCTACTATCTCTAGCTTTTGTTTTTAGGGGATTAGTCCAAGGAAAGCATCTAAGCTATTATTACTTAAAATAACTCAGTACAGGTAAAATACGCTTAATAAATTTTAGTAGAGAAGATTTAGTTTTTTAAACCATTTGTGTTGGGCAATAAGGGCTACCTCTATATTATTGTATTATTTACAACCTACTGAATTACTAGTATCACTATAAAAACCGTCATATTAAAAATCACTATTTATCCTTTAAGGTAATAAATTATACTTTAGAAGGACTTATTCCAAAATGATTTTTGAAAGCATAAGAGAAATGCGCAAGGGTTTCAAATCCAACCTGTAAATAGACATCTTTAACTTTCATTTTTTTATTTTCAATTAGGTAATAAGCCTCCTCTAACCTTCTTTGTAACATCCATCTTTGAGGAGGCATTCTATAAATTTTTTCAAAATCACGTTTAAAAGTAGATAGGCTTCGTCCGGTTAAAAAAGCCAATTGTGATAAAGAAACATTGAAACGAAAATGCGTACTCATAAACGCCTCAAGATTAATTTTACCTGGTAGATCAAAATCAAATAATATATTTTTAAGCTCTTTTTTACCTCGCAATAGCAAGTGAATTAATTCTATTTTTTTTAATTTTATTAATTCCTCACTAATCTCATTACCAAACCAACTTTCAAGAGCGCCAAAATAGGTGTCAATAAGTTTATCCTTTTCAAGGGCAAACAAGCTTTGTTTTGAACTCTTCTGACCACACAAATTATATTGTTGAGAAAATGATCTTAAAACAGGTTCATCTAAAGTGATTGAAATAGCCTTAAATTCTTGGTTTTTATTGGGGTATTTTACAAAGCGAATCAAAGCATTCTTTTTATAAAACACAACATCTGCTTCTCGGTATACATGTTTGGTATTGCCATGATAGGCTTGCATCTCACCAGAAACAATAAAAGATACCCCATGCTCGGTGATTAATTGCTCACCTGCTTTATTACTTTTTGTATAGCAATGAAGTTTAATACCATATAAATCTTGAGTTTGTTTCATCGTACTTTATTTTTGCCACCAATAAGTTGGTTTTTCATATAGATTATCCAAGTCTACAACCTGGCCAATCAATGGTGTTATAATACCTTGTCCTTGTTCAAGGGCTTGCTTACTTACCCTTTGCAAGGGTTCATACCAGGGGTGATTAGCCAATACAAACTTAGAAGAGTGTACGGGAAACACCACCTTTGAACCCAAATCTTGTGCAGCTTGAATGACTTGTTCGGGCATCATATGTATATATTTCCAACTCAAATCATATTGTCCATTTTCTAAAATGGCTAGATCAAAAGGACCAAAAAGATCACCGATTTGCTTAAAATGTGAGTCATAACCACTATCTCCGCCTAAATATATTGTTTTTGAAGGTGTTTGTAAAACAAACGACACCCAAAGTGTGTTACCAGACCAAATGCTTCTACCTGAAAAATGGCGAGCAGGTGTTATTCTAACATTAAATCCCTGTCCCAAATCTATGGTTTCCCACCAATCCTTTTCAATAATTTGCTGTGAATCGTATCCCCAATACTCAAGATGAGACCCTACTCCCAATCCAACGATTACTTTTGAAACCTTATCTTTGAGCTTTACCAAGGTTTGATAATCCATGTGATCGTAATGATCATGAGATATAAAAAGGTAATCAATATCAGGTAAGTCTTCTACTGTAGCAACCTCGGAACCTTTAAAAGCCTTTCCACTGCCCACAACAGGAGATGCCCTACCACTTAATACGGGATCTACCAGTATGTTCTTACCATCTATTTTTAGAAAATAAGATGAGTGTCCTAACCAAATTAAAGAATGTTGATTATTTAACAGATCTTTCCACGAAATACTTTTTGAAGGAATTATATCTTTGGGTCTACTTTCCTTGGATCCTCCAAAAATATAATCATACAAAGCCACATAAAGATTTTGTGTGATTTGGGGAGTGTGATTTGTATTTTGAAATTTACCGTTTTTAAATTGAGGTGATTCTTTTATACGCTTAAGCCTTTCACCAGAAGGTCGCTTTCCAAATTGGGGATGCATCATAATAGGTACTATTACTAAAAGCAAAACAGCGAGAATCACTGCTATTAGTTTAAAAACTTTCTTTTGGAATTTATAATTTCTATTTGCTTTCATTTTCAACACAAAAATAGGACAGAAATAAGCAACGAGCTTTCTTTTAAAGCTCAATTTTAGTTTCCTTTAAAGCTCAAAGTAATACTTTTTAACTATTCAACTCAATGCTTTATAAAAAGTCAGACCCTAACTTAAGACCAGCTAAATATAGGAATATCAGATCCATTTAACTAAATAAGAGACCAAAGGCAATAGTGATTTCAAGGACAATATACTTTCTTAGAAATAACTTATATATCCTCTACATACTATAGTAAAAACAAAAGCATCTAAACTTAAATTAACCCTTCTTATCTCTTTTGTTAATATTGTTTCTAACAACTCAAAATTATTTGTTGAAAAATTGATCTAGTACTACTTGACGAAAATCAAAAATAGATTCTAACTTCTTTTTTACTAAAACATCATGTGCAAGAGTGCCTACAAATCCAAAAGGAAGCTGATAATCCACTGTATCTTTTACTAAAACTCCATGCTGGTTTTCAACAAATTCATGAAAGTGATTCCAATACTTATAAGGTCCTTTTGCTTGAAAGTCAGTAAAGCTTTTAAGCTTATCTACTTGCGTTATTTTAGTTACCCATGTTAAAGGAATATTACATATTGGAGAAACGGTATAACTAATAAGCATCCCTTGAAAAATAGGTTCGTCCTTAAAATCATTTAAAACCGTTAACCTTAAGTCACTTGGGGTAATCTTAGATAAATTGTTGGGTGTACTAAAAAACTCCCACGCGGTTTGTAAACTACAATTTAATTGCTGCTCCCTGTATAACTGATATTTCATTGTCCTTTTTTTAAAGTGTTTGTATCTGGACATTGTAGTATTGCGCCAAAGTACTTTAGGGTAATACTACAATGTCCAATATAACGCTTTTAATTGACTTCATTGAGCTCTAAGATAATTTTATTGCCATTAAACAAAGTATACTCTAATTTTATAAAACCATATTTTTCATTGAAATATGAAACTAATGAGCTTTTCCCTATCTTAGAACAAGCTGTTGCATAAACTTTTGTAACATTTAACTTTCCTAGTTTTGTTTCCATTTCTTGTTGTCCAATAATTTCATACTTGTATTTAAGTAACAATTTTCCTTTCCAAACTCCCCATCTTTTATCAGACCAATATTCACTTATAAGCATTTGATCACTCCATGTATATCCAATTTGTTTATTCAATTTTATATATGGGAAAGGACAAGTTTCTAAGGCCTTTAAAAATCCAAATCTCGGTGGATGAAACCAAATATTTTTTTCATTCTCTACAAGACCAGTTGAAGCTCTAAAAGTTAAGATAGGATAATCACTATACTTTATTTCAGTTTGATTTTTATTAGTTCTTCCAAAAAGTTTAGCTTTATCAACATATAATTGAATATTTCCTAAAGCTTTTTCGGTCTGAAGTGTAAGGGAATCTTTATGTTCTTTATTTATATAATTTAAATTACCATCAATAATTATTTTAACCTCATAAATGAAATTACCCCCAATAGAGTAAATAATATTGTTTTTATCTATTTTAGATTTCTCAATATAGACCTTATCATATTGTTGAGAAAAACAATTAACTGAAAATAATAAAAACAAAGAAAGAAAAAGTTTATTCATGGGTGTTAGTGTTTAGATAAAATGCCATATAACCTTGTTTTCTTATGAAACAAAGCAACAAGTAGTTTCTTAAATTTACTACTAATATAACTAGTTTTGTGTAATTTAGATACTTGGTGTTTTTTTTATTAAGCGTTGTAAACCCTTTGGAGGCGAGTTTCTTTAGTGCGCCGTTTTCCTTTACAATAGGTAAATCTCGTTATTTTATTTTCACAAAACTGTATTGTGGAAAATCTACATCAAAGACAACTAGGTTGTAAGGAAGCGGATGGATATCTAAAGCTCTTGAAAAAGTTTATACATATCTAAACTTGTCAATTGGCTATCTTTGATAAAAAAAGCAAATTCTCCACCTAAGCTTGTTCTTAATAAACCCATTTAATAGAGGTATTCTATCATCTAAAATTTGTATAAAATAAGATAAAGCCATTTTAATCTCAAAAAAAGAGATCTTACTTGAATTATGTATATAAATTGAGTCAGCCTCTTTAGCATAGCGTATATTGTGCTGATTATTAGAGAAACTAAAAATTTATAATTATTTAAAACAATTAGTCACAGATTAAGAACCCACCTGTAAGGTAGAGTGCTTTTGTACAAGCCCAAGTGTACTTTGATACAAAAGTGTTTTACACTGTTTTCAATACAAATCACCATAACCAATATGAATCTGACCTTTGTGTATCTGCTTATAATAACCTTTAGTTTCTAAATAATCTATATAAGTAACTAATTCCTTAGTGTAATTACTTGCATCTTTAAATACATCCCTATTGCTTTTTGGTATAATGCCTGTCAGAGGTCTGTAGGATAGATACCTATTGTTATAAGGATTACTTATTCCCTTTTGCGGAGATTATATTCCTTTTCGCGGAGAACATTCCTGTTTACTCTAGATACATTTGCAACATCAAACATTAGAATTATTCTAAATAGTAAATGCAATTGAATTTTTATAATTATGAAGAACAACAAAAAGAAAACAGGAATAATGAGATTGCTTGAAATAACAGGAAGTAAAAAAGTAACACTGATTGTTGCTGCTATCCTATCTGTTATACACGCAGTACTTAGCTTGGTTCCTTACATTTTAGTTTATTATATTATTAAAGAACTTTTAAACTCAAGCACAGACTATCAATTAATCAAAACCTATTTAATCTATGCCATTATCGCAAGTGTAATAAGTATGCTCTTATTCTTCCTATCGGGTGTAATGGCGCATATTGCTGCATACAATGTTCTACACCAATTAAGAACATACATTGCCAATAAAGTAGGAGTACTTCCCATGGGGTATCTTACTACCAAAAATTCGGGTGCACTTAAAAAGATTCTATCTGATGACGTAGAACGTATAGAACACTTTATCTCACACCAAATTCCAGACTTTGTAAAAGGAATATCCCTACCCCTTCTTACCTTAGGATATTTATTCTCTCAAGATTATAGACTAGCATTAATTAGCTTTTTACCTATTGTACTTATTGGAATTATTATACCTAAGATTTTTGCCACTGACGATGGTAAAGAACTCTTAGATCGACAAACTACTACTTTAGAAAATATGAATGCAGGTATTGTAGAATACGTCAGAGCAATTCCTGTTATGAAAATATTTGGACAAAGTGCAGATAGCTTTAATAAATTTGGAAATACGATAATTGAGTATCGCCAGGCAGTACATGCATGGACAAAAAAGAGTGTCCCTGGTTTTGCCCTTTTCACTAGTGTGATGAACAATGCGATGCTCCCCCTATTGGCACTAGGATTGTATTTATACTTTAACAATGGTCTATCGACCTCTACCCTACTGCTATTTTTAATCTTAGGTACAGGATATATCAAACCTATATTTGCCCTGAGCAACATGGCTCCACAACTTGCACTTATAAGTAATAGTATGGCTGGAATAGACAACTTACTTGATCAAGAAACTCTACCAGAGAGCAATACCCTACAAGCTCCATTAAATTATCAAGTAAGCTTTGAAAATGTATCTTTCGCCTACGAGGATAAAGAAGTTTTACACAATGTATCATTTACAGTAAAACAAAACTCTATAGCTGCCTTAGTAGGCCCCTCTGGAGCAGGGAAAAGTACTATAGGACAATTACTAGCAAGGTTCTGGGACACAAATAAAGGAAGTATTAAAATTGGGGGTATTGATGTAAAAGACTATCCTACTTCTCAACTTATGGAAATTATCTCCTTTGTATTTCAAGATAGTTTTATGTTTCAACAATCTTTATTTGAAAATATTAGAATGGGAATGAATAAGACTACAGAGCAGGTACAAGCGGCAGCAAAAGCAGCACAAATACATGATATGATTATGTCTTTACCAGATCAATATGATACCTTATATGGTCAATCAGGTGTACATTTAAGTGGAGGTGAACAACAAAGAATACAACTAGCTAGAGCTATTTTAAAAGATGCCCCTATTTTAATATTAGATGAAGCCACAGCTTATGCAGATCCTGAAAACGAATTAAAAACCCAACAAGCTTTTAGCTCATTAATTAAAAACAAAACAGTATTAATTATAGCTCATAGATTAAGTACAATTACCGATGTTGATCAAATACTAGTTTTTGACAAAGGTAATTTAGTTGGCAAGGACACCCACCCCAACCTTTTAGAACATAACCTCTTATATCAAAGATTGTGGAATGCTCACACAAGAGCTAAAGATATTGTATTATAACGAAAATGTAGAAAAAATGATTAAAAATATAAAATACGTAACCTCTTTAAACAAAAAAGATACAAAAAAAACTATCTTCTGGCAATTAGTTCAAAGTATCTTTACCTCTGCTCCCACAGTTATATTACTGATTATTGTATGGGAATTATTTGAAGCTAAGCCCAACAAAACATTGATATGGACCGTTCTTGGTATAATGTTACTGATGATGATTCTACAGTATATTGTATCTTCTAAAGTCATGGTAAGTACGAATATATGGGTGTATAATCTCTCCAATAAATTAAGAATAAACATGGGTAATCGCATGCAGAAATTTTCTCTAGGATTCTTCAAACAAAAGGATCCAGGAGAAATAACTTCTGTTGTCTTACAAGACGTGGCTAATTTTGAGATTATTTTTGGACACAGTATAGGTAATATTGCCTCAGGGGTATTTGGAACACTAATTCTCTCGGGCGTATTGTTTTATTATGACTGGAGGTTAACTCTGTGTTTATTGGCTGTAATTCCTTTAGTTGTACCCTTTTTAAGAATAGCAAATTACATTATAGCAAAAACAGGAAAAAAATTAGTCTCTGCTCGAAATGGTGTGGGCGCTAAATTTTTAGAGTATGTACAAGGTATTCGTCATTTAAAATCTTATGGTCAAACAGGTGATAAGCATAAAGGGTTAGAAGATTCTTTTAAACACCTTAAAAGACTGAGCATTAAGATGGAGTCTTTACCTGGACCACTTGTTATCACAGTAACTATTCTTTTTGAGGTAGGTTTTATTTTAATGGCAGCTTTAGGATTGTATTACCTTATGAATAACAGTATAACCGTTCCTATACTTATAACATTTTTAATATTAGGTTATGCATTATATACCCCTTTAAAAGTGATTATGGTAGATTATTTATCCCTAAGTTCTATGAATGAAAGCCTTAATAGAGTTGTTGAGGTTTTACAGAATCCTATTATGGAAACTGCTAAAGAACTAAAACCTACTAACTATGATATTACATTTGATAGAGTAAGCTTTGGATACTTAAAGGGACAAAAAACAATTGATGATTTAAGCTTTAAAGTTCCTCAGCATTCAATGCTTGCATTAGTTGGGCATTCAGGGTCAGGAAAAACTACCATAGCCTCACTTATAGCTCGTTTCTGGGATGTTAATCAAGGAGCGATAAAAATAGGAGGCATAGATATAAGACATATCAACACAGATTACTTCTATTCTCTTATTAGTGAAGTGTTTCAGGATGTGTACTTATTTGATGACACTATATACAACAACATTAAAATGAATAATGATAATGTATCTGAAAAGGATGTACTTGATGCCGCTACTAAAGCCATGGTTATGGAATTTGTCCAAGACCTACCCCTTGGTCTTGACACTGTAGTAGGTGAAGGTGGTAATAAGTTATCTGGAGGACAAAAACAACGTATTAGTATCGCTAGGGCACTACTAAGAAAAGCACCTATAGTACTGTTAGATGAAGCTACTGCTAGTTTAGATCCTGAAAATGAAATCTACATTCAACAAGCTATACAGCAACTAGTAAAATCGAAGACAGTTATTGTAATTGCTCATAAATTAGCAACTATTCAAAATGCAGATCAAATTATCGTTTTAGAAAAAGGACAAATATTAGAACAAGGAACTCATAGTTCACTACTAGATAAAAAAGGCAAGTATTTTAATATGTGTCATATTCAACAAAAATCTGGCGGTTGGAAAATAACACATTAAACTAGACTCAGTCAAAAAAGCACATAAGACTTACAATTTAAAGACAGTATTATTTCATTATAAAAGTAAACCTGTTTCAATCAGTGCTAGATTCGCGCATAATACTATCCATATCTTTTATCTTACGTTAAGAGGGGTTACCAAAAGGTCACCCTCTTTTCTTCTTTTTACCTTTTTGTGGTGTACTCCAACTAATATTAAATCAAAATATCGGACAATTCTCTTTCCATATTTCGGTTTTAAAAGTGTCTAACTTTTAGGGGGCAGTCTACAATTCAGGTGCATTTTCCATTAACGCCTTTGCAATCTTACCACCAAGATGTGCTTCTCTGCCTTCTTCATCTGAAAAAGTGTCAAAAATGCCAAATGTAGAAGCGTCAATACAGAACGCATACCATGTAATAGTACCCGCTTCTTCATTAGTAAGTGGCAATGCACTTGTAATAAACTCTTCAACATTTTTTTCTTTTCCAGCTTTTGCTTCTAGTCGAACTAATAATCCTAATTTTTTCATGTCTTTTTATTTTTTAATTAAACCAATTTGGTTTTAACAAATTTAGCTCATTTAAGCTTGTGAGTCTTTTGTATTTAGTTCAAAACTTATGAAAAAAGGTCAAGTTTTCATAATGTTTTTTGGACTGTAACCAAATTCATTTTTAAAGGCTGTGCTAAAATTTGATAAGCTATCATAACCAAAGTCCATATAGATTTCTGATGGTGTCGCTTCATTATTAAGCAATAACTTTTTGGCTTTGTTGAGCCGTTTTAGTTGAAACCATTTTCCTGGAGACTCTTGATATAATTGTGTAAATTTTCGCTTAAAAGTAGACAGGCTCATATTGCATAGAAAAGCGACCTCATCAATATTCAAACTCGTGTACAGATTTTTTTCAATAACCATTTTAAAAGATAATTCTCTTTCGTTGATTAACAAAGAATGTAGATAAACAAAAAAACTTTGCCCATACTTATCAACCAGATACAGCATAATTTCTTCAAATTTCAATTCCAGAATCTTTTGAGAGATTGTTTGATTCAAGCCATAAATTTGTTGAATAGAATTAATAAAATGGATAATAAAATTGTCTTTTTGCATAAGGAAATAAGGACTACTGGTAGCTGCTTTATTAAAGTCATTTGGATTAAATAAATGCCCATATTTCAATAAAAAATCATTAATGTTTTTTTGAGAAAAGAAAAAGAGTAGGCAACTATAACTATTTGCCCCAACAATTTCTGTTGTTAAAAAATTCCCCGACGCAAGGAGCAAGGATCGTGTATGATCTATTGAAACGATGTCATTAGAAAAGTGAATGTCCTTTTGTCCGTCCAACAAAAAACTGAATACATTTTTGTTTAGGTTAATCTTATTTTTGGAAACATGTTTATAAACCTCGTAATTAGCAATTTACAGGTCTGATGTGCCCGTGTAGTTACTTTCAAATAAATGTTCGGGAAGATTTGTAATGTCCATAATAGTGTTGTTTTAAAAAAACATTTTGGCATTGTAAATATATTAAATTTATATTTCAAAAATCGTTTGCTCAAGTTTGGATAAAGAGGTCGTTTAGCCTTGCACACAACGGCCACGTATATGAAACGTTTGGCATTTCGGAGAACAAATCTGTCAAGCCGCTACAATTTACATTAAGTGTAACTGCTTTAAAATTAGCACTATCCGCCAAATGTTTTATATACTTTGTTAGCTGCTGGTGTTCAATCATTATCAGTCTTTTATAATCATTAATCCGCTCAATCGAAGCACTGCTGTTCCCGAAGAAATTAGTTTTTAGGGTCGGCAAAAAAGCGGTGGCAAACAGACAAGCTCTATTGCATTTTTTGGTCAAGCGTTGGCTCGTGTGAATTGCAATTGTGCTTGGCTGTGTGTGGAGGCGTTTAATCAAATAATGTTGGTTGTTCATTTTTATTATTCATTACGAATTGAAAACACTTTTCCATAGTCTTAATACCTATACCTTTTTCGTTAATTAATCCTATCATTGATTTGACTGTACCAGACTCAACCACTTCGGTTACCTTCTCAATTTTATCCTTCCTGATACCCGTTTTTAATTTGATTTCTTCGGAACTTAATTTTGACCAATTAGAAGCAAAATATTCATACAAGTCATCTACTGCTTCTGGCACGTATTCATATATTTCTATGTCTATTTCGCACTTGCCTAAATATTCTTCCATTAAATTCAGAACAGTATCTTTATCTAGTCCACCATTATGAGTTCCAAGCAGTGGAAAAGCAATAGAAGTAATACCTTGATCTTTATAGGTTGAACAAAATTTCTCTAACCCTTTTTCGAGGTATTCAATTTTACTTGGATATTTCCAGTGAAACTTTGTTGGAAAGTTCAAAACCCAAGGTGCATTTTCTTCACCTTTGTAAAGCCATAGCTTTCCTATTCCAATCAGCTTTGATTTGCAGTGATCCCTATACAAATCAAACATTTTAGGATATCTCAGTTTAAAAACAAGAGCGATTCCTTTGCCCATTACTCCAACACAATTGACTGTATTTACAATCGTTTGAGACTTAGAGTTAAAAATATTTCCTTTTATAAATTTTATTGCCATTTTAAAATTTCGTCTTTAATTCTATTGTACATTTCTCTGTATTTATCCGAGAATTTTAACAGGCCGGCTTCCTCATCAAACACTTTCTGTCCACTTTCATAGCTAAATAAGTGTTCTAGAAATTTATAGCCACCTGCATCTGCGGTGTAAGCTGCTGTATCACATTGATAGTAAATGATCAATTCATCGAATAATTTTGATGGAGATGTGTTAAGAGCTTTTGTTGCTTCAACAATCAATTGAGTGGTAGATTCAGCATCCTTTTTTCCTTGAAAGTATTCTCCCATAATATCCCCATTTAGTAAAAATTGAATTTTCGACAAATCATAAAGGGAGTTGGATACTTTACCCCAAATGCCGTTTAGTATTTCGATACTATGAGTATATTGATCATTCTTATTTCCTAGCTGAAATGCTCTTGGTTTACCTATGTCATGAACCAATAAAAAGAATCTGAAAAAAGCTCTTTCAGGCTCATTAAATTGAGTTGCAAAATATTTGTCAAATTGGTTAAGAACAAGGTTTGTATGATCCCTTAGGATGTAGTGCCTTACTTTAGTGTTATAAGTCTCGACAAATGAAGGGCTTAATTTACACAGTTCATCAATTGATTGAGGGTAGTATGACAAACCATTTAGATTTGATTTTTCAATATTCTGAAAGCCATTTGCACTCTTGCTTTCTCCACAATACTTTATTATTTGCCATGGTTCCTTATTTGTGACTTGGTCTTTAAAAGTAACCTTCAAACAAGGCTCAGATTCAAACTCAATATTGATGCCAGGGTAAAAGCGAATAGTATCACCATTTTTCGATAATACTTGACCAGAGTTGATTCTGTAAGTCCCTTTCTCAACTTCCATTTCAAAATAACCTGATCTATTTCCATTACCATTATAGTTTGCTGAAACAGTTACAGAATTCCCATCAAGATTATACTCAATCTGTTTATTGTTATTCAAGTAAATGTCATCGTCATAATCTGCAATTCTTATTTTCTGAATGACATTAGGATAATCTTTCAGAAGGTGTTTCAACTGAAACAAGTCTGATTGGTTTCGGACTAAAATCTCGTAATTATGTATATCTGAAAAATCAAATTGATCCCTTACTAAAAATTCCTGTTGAGACTTATTCATGTACGTTTTCCAATCTCCATCAGAGGTACTTTGAATTGTGCTATAAACATCATTAAAATCAAACAGGTTGTACATTTCACTTACTGTGCCAATTCTTGCCCAGTTAGTTTGAAGATTACCATTGCTTATGTAACACTTCTCCAATTGATTATTGAATATCTCATCAATTGAAAACTTAAAAAATACAGGTATTGGGCATTTCGGCAATCCAAGGTTTAGTGCCTTATCAAAGTCAGATTTCCATACTTGTTCCCAATTACCATAATGATTTTTTGTCCAGCCATATCTTCCTGATTCATGATCTTTACCCAAACATTCATTATAAAACTGAGTAGGAGTTTGTGGTCTAAAGTAGAAGCGAGCATAATCATGAGCATCATGTCTTCGATTCACTACATCACCAGCAGCATCACTGAAGTCGCCACCAATTGTTGCTTTATTACGACTTAATATTTGGCATTTTTTAATAATATCAATTGCATTTTTAAGATGTGTAAAATGATACACGTATCCCGCCCAATTACTACGCTGTTTTTTAAGATTATAAACGAATCTCTTATGAATATTCTCTTTAAGATAGTTTTCTATGTAAAGGCTTGTTTCGTAGTCTATTGTAGGATTGTTTTCTAAACCTTCAAAATCTATAAAATCTGAGTGTTTTTTAATCAAAGGTAATTGACCACTAAAATCAGAATACATAGACAAAACTTTCCAGTCTATAAAAGACCTAAAATTTTCAAGTATATGATCACTCATTACAATTTTAGTTGTAACATGCTTCCAATCCAGAAAGTATTTGAATTCGTTAAGAATAGCAACCTCTGCTTTGAAGCTTGAAGCTGAGGAAAGAGTTGCCCAATTGAGATAGTCTTGATACTTCCTTAAAATTAATTCTGAGTTTACGTCAATTTTGTTCGACTTAATAAGAATATTCCAATCCCAAAACTCTTTATAATTATCTAACAAAATTTCATTTTCAAAGTTCAGGTTTTGATTACTAGAAATAGTGGACCAAAACTCCTTCGAATCTTTAATAGAAGAAGCAATTATGCCAATCGTCTTTTCATTACAATGTAAATTGTTCGAGCTAAGAATATTATCCCAATTAACAAGTTCCTTGCTGCTTAATATTCTTAATAAATTCTGATCAAAAATTAATTCACTACTACTTGATATAGCATACCAATCCCAATCCCTGTCTGCTAACTCTACAATAGTTGAGTTAGCAAGCCACTCTTTCGATGAGAAATGGTTCCAATCAAGATCCTTATCTCTTAGTAACAGTAAGTCCTCATTTGTAAACTTGATAACAGGATTATTTGATAAAATCTTCCAATCCCAAGGTTTCTCCAACAATTCATTTAGTAAGATTTCCTTCTCAATATTTAAACTTTCGTTACTAGATAGCGCTTTCCAATCCCAATTTTTATCATTGAACTTATTCAGTATTTCAAAATCAAGCAAGGCATCCTTGCGATTAGAGATGACTTCAAAATTGATAAACCACTCGAATTTTTGGAATAAGCGTTCATTGAATAAAACCCCATCTTTATTTTTTGTAGTAAGAAGTTTAGATTTTTCAGAAGATAGAATGTCCCAATCCCATTTTTGTCTAAAGTAATTTACAATGCTCTCGCTACGAGTAATATTATCAAGCTTCGACAATTCCTTGAAGTCCCAAAGCTCAGCAAATTCTGACAAATAGGATAATACATGATTTTCCCACTGTTTTCTAGTGCCATATATCTCACGGTCGTTCCTGAAAAAACCATTTAAAAATAAGTTACAAGATAGTAATGACCAGTTAATTCTTTCTTTATATCTTTTAAGCGTATTAAGGTCTAAGGATATTTTATTTGAAGAACTAATACTATTCCAGTCCCACTTGAATAAATCAATATTATCAGTAGTATTGATAGCACTCCATATAGAGTGAGAAGGATAAATGTCTGTAATAAACTTCCAAGATTTCTCACTTACTTCATCTGGAGCTTGTGAAATCAAAGCTGCAATTTCTGATAGCCTTCCATCAATTTGTAAATCCTCTGGATCGAAATATTTTTCAATCAATATTTTCCAATCCCAATACCCTGAAAAACCTACTAATGCCTCATTATCTACAAGATCTTCATCAATTGCTCTTTCAGTAACATTGTTCCAGTCCCAAGCAAAATCAGGTGATTCAAACACATCCTCTACTTCAAAGCAATTAGTTATTTCAGTCAATAAAGAACTAAAAGAAGGAATGCTTTCTACAAGATTAAATATCTCTTCAATATTCTCTTTAACAAAAGATTTCGGTGTTTTTGACCAAATTTGTTTCCAATCAATTTCATTTGAAATACCAAGGTATAAATCTTCAAGCACCACATTTGTTTCTATTATATCATCAAAATTAAATAGCTTTGAAATTACAAGTGACAGGTCTTCAAGCTTGCTTTCCTGATCTAGCGGAAAAAGACTTCTTAAATTTGATTTAAGTGTATTCTTATCAAATACATGAATCGCTGAATTAACATCTAATCTATTTTTATTCTCCTCGAAGAAGTTTTCTTGGTTTACTAATCGACTATTTTTGGAAATTGCTGCAAAGTCCCATTCAAACTTTAATTCTTCTATTATCTTCGAATCGGATATATTACCGCTCAAATATCTTATCGCCTCGCTATATCCCCATCTTTCCTCGAATGTTCTTACGGTGTCTATTGACCAGTTTTGAAAAGGATTTAACTCGAAACCGGGAGCAACATCATTCCCCCAATATATTAGCTCGTGGTTGTCTAGTATTTGCAGTTTCGTTAGGCTAAGATCACATTTTGAAAATCTATTAAGGATCTTATTATCATCAGAAAACGATGCTAAAGAGATTGCTTCTTCAAAAGTGTCAGCATTACAATCATAGCTATCTGAAATGAAACGTTCAATTAAAATCTCAAAATTCAAATTCTGTTTAAGAGCTGAAAAATTCGCTTCAATATCAGTCAAGCTTAATTTCTGAGAAACCAATATATGGTTCCATGGAGCATCCGAATATTCTAAAAGGTATTCAAGAAGTTCACTTGAATCATTAGTTGATATGTAACTTGTAATGTTTGGTAGTTGATTAAAATTCTGCTTTATGAAGTCCTTGTCGACTTGTTTATAGAATTTGTAAAGGTCAATACCTGGCAACTTTACAATACTGGAAACATGGTCTTTAAAATCATCTAATGTTACTCTATCTGTTAAAACATCTACATCCCAAGGATACTTATCAATATTTGCAAGTATAAATTCAAGATTCAGACGATTGGTTAATTCAAGCCAATCAAACTTATCAATATAGTCATTTATTACATTTTGAATTATGGAGATAGGAGCCTTTGAACTTATTAAGTTCCAATTGACCTCAAATTTTTCAAGCAAATCAATAGAGCTATTATCCCATAAAACATTTGGTCTTTCAAGTACATCACTCCAGACAATAATTGAGACAAAATCAGTTAAATCTTCAATTAAAAAATCCTCTTTGGATTCAACCAACCTCTTGCAATAGATTTTTAGTTTGAGGTAATCCGCTTTTAAATTGTTCGGAGTTTTATTAATTTCTTTTGATAGCTGTTCATGAAGCTTGGACTCATACAATACATCAATAGAACTGTTACTTTCGGTAAACTCTAAATCTGTCTGAATCAACCCTAAGTTTGAAAGTGGCTCAATACTATCAAATATTATCTCATCATTTTTGTTTAATCTATTCAGGTGAAATTGGTTAACGAGATTATGGTCTGGAGTTTCTAATTCGGTTAAGTCCCAAGCTTTATCTAGATTCTGCTCATTTGTTAATCTAACTTCAACACCAATTTCTATAAATGTGAAGTTGGATGCTTCGTTCGAGAGCTCAATATCAAAAAACTCCGGAATTTGAATGTTCCCTGAGTAAAATGAATATTTTAAGTCGTCTGTTATTGCTTTCTCTCCCCAAAAAGTTAATTGAATACCTTGGCTGTTGTATTCGATTAAATGACTGGATTTTAGATCTTCAAGGTATGATTCAAACAGTTGTATTTCAGCAACATCTTTTCGTATGTGAAGATCAGTATTATCTTCAACAGCAAACCCTAAAACAGCTCCTAGCTCAATAAACCCATAACTACCATTATTTTGGTTAATCAATCCTAGTATTGCCTTCTCGTGTTTTTCCAAAGGCAAAGCACGTCTAAAAAGAGTTTTATACCCCTTTAGTCTAATTTTTATTGGCTCTATAATAGATATACTTTGCATACTAAATTTTAATAGGTTTTTGACCATCAAAGCCCCAAACTTCTCCTTGAGGATGATTCTTTATTGTTTCAAAAACATTCTTATAGATTTCTTTTTTACTGAAATGTTTAGAATTTCCAACCACGATTAATAAACGTTTAGCTCTCGAAAGGGCAACATTTAATCTATTAGGAGATTCAGCAAAACCAAGACTTTCATTCTGTGCGTACCCATTTTCAGGATACATCTCAAAGTCTGCTATTTCATTTTCTGATTCAGCGATATTGTTACTTCTTACAAGAGATACTATGACGATATTTCTCTCCATTCCTTGAAATCTATCAACAGGAGACACTCTAACGTCAATACCTTCAGGAACATTTTTCTTTATTAGCCCGGCTTGTGCTCCATAAAAAGTAATTACACCTAATTCCTTTTGATCCTTCTCATTATCTTTCCAATGATTGATGAATGTGGAATAATTTTCATTGGACGTTATAATATTAATTATCCATTCAATTGCTTTAACTTCTCCAGGATTGATTCTACTTGTCCCTTTTTTAATTTCCGGAGTTTGTACATCAAACCACATTACATGTGTATCCTTTTTCTTGGTAATACCATGATATCTGGACATAGGGTTGTTGAGATTCGGATCATCTACAGAATCCAATGGAAGTCCACATTCCAAATCTTTTCCATCCTCGAAATCACCTTTATAGAATTGTTTGATAGTCTCATTAATAGCAGGGTGCATTCTATACTGAGTATCGAATGTTGATTTGAGATTAGCATCAATATTTGTAAAGAGTTTTTCAAAGTGTGAATGCTCAAAACTTTCTCTATGCTGCTTAATAAAGCGAATAAGCTCAGTGATTTTCTTGACTTGCTTATCGTCCTTACTTTTGTCTTTTAGATAAACCAAGCTTTCAATAAACTCGTTAGTGTCAACCATTGGAGGTAATTGCCTATGATCTCCTATGATCACAGCTTTTTTCCCGAAAGTGAAAGGAAGTGCCAGTTCGGGCGGAGAAGCCTTAGAAGCCTCATCCTGAATGGCTAATTCAAATTCAATCTCTTTGCTTTTAAGAGTACTAGCAGATGACTTGCTTGGAGAGGACTTAAATCTCTCAAATTCATCGGGATAAAAAACATTGGAGTAGTCTTGAAAAAACCGAGTAAACTTTCCTTCTGAGTTTATTTTCCCTATTGAACTACATGTAGCTCCAATTACATTACAGTTTTTCACATAAGAAGAATAAACATTCTCTCTAAGTAATTGACCTTTCTCAGACAAGTGCTCTTTCCAAAGTGCAATAAACGTATCATTGCTTTGGTTTGTACATCTGCTGTTTATTAAATCAACCCACTCATCTAAAATCAAAGAATCATTGGCTTCCCATTCATTTTTTTTCCAGTAGTTAATAGCTTCCAATGAAAACCTTCTTCCTTCATCATCAAGTTTTTCCTCGCTACCAAATCGTATTGGCTTCATTAACAGGTGCGACTTGCTTCTAAGTTTATCCAATGCATTATCTACTGCTAAATTGGTTTCAGAAGTAACTAATATTCTATATCGTTTATCGCTATCATTATTTACTAAATGTTGCCAAATCAATTCTGCAATAGCTGTTGACTTGCCTGTTCCCGGTGGTCCCTGTACGATAAATAGATCGTCACTTAATAAGCATTTTACTATTGCTTCTTTTTGCCTTTCATTGACATAAGGGCTTAATAGGTCATTATTTACCTTTTGATATAAGTCTTGGTATTCGCTAGTACGGGTAATATCTCCATCAATAAATGATTCTAATGAGGATGAATCAATCAGAGCTTGTTTCAGGTTCTTATTACAAATTGAATTACCAGAATCAGAATAAATTTTCTCAACGGCATCTCTTAACCGCTTCACTTTATCTTTTTCACCCTTTAAGGCACTTTTTACTGTTAGATAAGTACCTTCTTCTAGAAGGCTTTTGTCTTCCACTAGAAGTGTTAAGTTGGGATAAGAAATGGATTTTAAAACGCCCAAAGTCTCCCTTGAATCAACAAGGGTTAATGGCTCACCTTTAAGATTGTCCAACTTTTTATGTACTTCTTCCTTGTAGCTTTCTTCATCAAACTGGAAGTAGTATTTTATTAATCCTTTATCAAAAGCATCCCAATTCAATTGCATGTTGTCTTGGGTAAAATTACCGGCAGTATTCTCAATATTAGCTCTAACAATAGGTAGTAAACTAATATCCGACATCAACCCATAAACCTTTAGCTGATTACCTGATTCATTGAGAAATGTTTTGGTAAAGTTCAGCTTATCCAATTTTTCCTTGACTTGGAACAAAGGAGTTATATTGCCAAAAGTTACTTTGTATTTGTGATCGTCTCTAAAGCCTAAATAGTTCAAAGAATCATAGGTGTCCAACTTTTGTAGTTTTTCATCTAGTTCCTCCTTCGTTTTAAAATCGAATGAAATAGTCTCTGCATCTGAACTTATCTGAAATTCTTCATAAGGAATAACTTCTTTAATATGTTCAAAGAACCTTTGTTTATCAATTCTAAAAATGTGCTCATGAACAATCTGTATATGTTCTTTTCCAAAATATCGTTTGAGGGTATTAAGAAAAAAGAAGATTTCAAATTGCAAGTCACTTAATGAAATGGATGCAGAAAATGTTTGGATGAAAACATTGTTATCTGGGTTTGGTAATATTACACCTTCAAGATTATGTCTGTCCTCTGATTTGTAATAGATCTTTCTTTGTTTTCTAATCCGTTCAAATTTGTCAAATTCATCCGGAGTAATTGTATAAGATACGAGATGAAATGAATTTGAATAGAAGGTGTTTTCCTGAAAAGCTTCAAACACTTCCTTTTTAAGAAATACATCCTTTAAATGGATTTGCTTAAAGAAACCTTCTACCTTGAAAGGATCTAATCCAATATGTTCCTTTAGATACTTTACTGCAATATCAAATTGCTTATTTATAAAGCTTTCGCTAACATCAATTTTAGAAATTGCACCTAGAATATCTTCTCTGAAAACTTCCTGATTCGTTTCCAATTCTGAATCAATAAGTTTCAACTCGTCAAGAGTTAAAAATTGAGTTTTACCCAAGTTTTGTTTTACCGGTACTTTTTTTGTTCTAGGCTGATTACTAAAATTAGTTTGGGTAAAAACAGTATTGAGACTTATTTCTGGAACCCTACCAATTTCATTATTTAATATTTCAATTAGCTTTTTTCTAATTTCTCCAATTTCAGCTTCACTAATTTTCTCATGTAGCCTGACATTAATCTTGTTTCTTTTCTTGGAATGAGTGATACCTAAAACCTTATCGGAAGCAAGCGAAATTTGGATTGGTGTTGAAATTCCTTTAACAGAAAATAAGTATTCAACAGAATAGTTATCGCCCCATTCCTCTAGTGTTTTCCTTTTAAGATAGGTTTCATCCAATACCACAATTTTCCCATTGTTTTTCTCCTTATATGTGGAGCTTGGATAAACTCTTCTAAGGTGATGGGCTAAAGACTTCTCTTGTGGTTGAGCCTCTTCCTTTACGACATGTTCCTTTAAAAAATCTAATAAAGGTGTCTTATTGTATTTGAAAGTTCCAGAGAAAGCTGGCTTTGATGAAAACTCAAAATGATTTGAATCGGCAAAGGATTTCAAATCCTCTATTTCAGAATTATTTATTGCCTCGGATGATGGATATAAAAGGTGGTTATCCTGATAATTAACATTCTCTTTCTTTAAACTTGGAAAAACCTTTAATAACCCTTCAAATATTTTACCCTTCTGATTGGTATCAATATATCTACAAACAACAGACGAATCATTTTTAGCCTCCAATACCTTAATATCGAAGGGCTCTGAATACTGATTAGTCAATATATCTAAAGCATCTATATATGATTTCCAAACTTCAAAATCTCTCATATGCGACTCTTTTTGAGCGCAGGTAAAAATTGCACTCTTTTGCAAATTTTGGTCTGTGGGCTGGCTTGTGTGATTTGCAAATGTGTGCAATGTGCGTGGGCTTTCCCAACTGTCCCTAAGGGCAGAAGAGCGTGGGCAAAAACTAATTTTTTCTTGCACCAACCTTCAATCAATGAGCCAATATTTTCTATCCGTTTTTTCAAATTTTATAATTAGGTTTCAATGTTGCAGTTTCTTTTTTTTTTCACTTGCAGCTAACGTCAGTTTGTGAAAAAAGTACACAAACTATTTCAAATATAGTTATTATTTCTTAAATTCATAGGGTATTAATAACGCAATGTTTTATGCCAATTATCAATGGTTTAGACAGACACCAACTTACATCTTCTAGTTTAGAAGCTACAATTGCTACAGATAATGAAGTTCGTTTTATAGATGCTTTTGTAGATAAATTAGATCTTCAGCAACTAGGCGTTCGCTCTTTAACTTCCTCGGATAAAAAGAAAGAAGGTCGGTCATCTTTTAGTGATGCTTTATTTCTCAAACTCTATCTTTACGCTTACCTCAATGGCATTCGCAGTAGCAGAAAGCTTGAGCGTGAAGCCATCCGAAATATAGAACTACAATGGTTGTTGCAAGGGCTTCGTCCCAATTATCATTCCATTGCTGACTTTCGTAAAATCAATGCGGCAGCACTACAAAATCTATTTAAATTATTTGTTTCCTTTATGGAAGAAGCAGGATTAGTAGGCGGAAAAGTAATTGCTGTAGATGGCACCAAAATTAGAGGCAACAACAGCAAGAAGAATAATTACAACCCTAAAAAGATCCAACGTCATTTGGATTACATAGAACAAAAAAGCAAGGCATTATTAGAAGAGTTTGAGCGGACCGATGCCTGTGAAGATGAAGCGATAAGCCTTGGTGATGTGCAAGAAAAACTAGCTCGATTACAGCAACACAAGATAAAATACGAAACCTTACAAGATCAGCTGACTCAAGGCCAAGAACCACAAGTAAGTACAACAGATCCTGATGCCAGAGCCTTATTAGTAAGAGGAGTTGTGGTAGAAGTGGGTTATAATGTACAGGCAGCCGTAGATCAGGAACATAAATTGGTAGTGGCTACACACACCATTAATCGCAATGATAAAAATGCCTTGTATGCTATCAGCAAAGAAGCAAAAGATAATATAGAAGCAAAAGAATTAACGGTCTTAGCAGATAAAGGTTACCACACCGGAAAAGAATTACAAGCTTGCCAACAAGCCGCTATAGATACAATTGTAGCCCGTCAAGAGCTGGTCAACAGCAATACCAAAGGCACTCAGCCAAATTATATGGTTCAGCACTTTGTATATGACGAGGCATCAGATACTTATACCTGCCCAGCAGGACAAACCTTGCATACTACAAGTAGATTACACCGCAAAAAGCGTGATAATGATGTTAGTTATCAGTTTAAGAAATACCGAACAGGAGCTTGTCAAAGTTGCTCAGTGCAACACTTATGTACAGGTCGTCATGATGGTCGAAGGGAGATAGAACGCAGTGAATATGCCGCATATGTAGAAAAAAACAAAGAAAATTACGAATCTAATCCAGCATTATATCGTCAGCGACAAGAGATCAACGAGCACATCTTTGGCACCATCAAGCGACAATGGAACTTGTATTACACAAACCTTCGGGGTTTAGAGAAAGTCAATGGAGAATTGGCTTTGATCATGTTAGTTTACAACATGAAACGGACTTGCAATATCTTAGGCTTTGAGCAACTGATGCAAAAACTGCAAAGTTGGACACCAAAGTACCCATACGGTACTTTATCACCAGAAAATCGACTTCATAAACGCTTCAATAAGACACTTTATTTTTCAAGTCGATTATTGTGCGCATAAAAACAGGTACTTCTAAAAAACCTTATAGTTAAGTTTTTAACCATCCTAATGGATCTTTCTTTACAGAAAAAGACTTTTTTCACTGCCTGACGTTTCTGGGCTTGGCGTCAGTGGCGGAAATTGAAGCGAAAAGTTTCAATTTAGCGACACGGTAAGCAAAAGCCAATTAATTGAATAAATTTAAGAAAAAAGTCAATATAATTGGCTTTTTGCGGAATAGAAAGCCGAAACTTTCAATTTCTCCCTTAACCCGACATTGCGTCAAACCTATGTTACCTGTAGTATTTGTTTTAGTTCATCAATAGTGTATGCTGGTTTTTTTCTGTGTAACATATTGTGACAGTTGGGACAAACAGGTACTAAATCTTTAATTGGGTCTACAGAATATTCTTTTCCGATTGTTGAAATATCAACAACGTGATGAACATGAATAAAGTCTTTACCAATTGGACCAAAAACATTTTCAAAATTGAAATTACAAACTTGACAATTTAATCCGTAATATTCAATGCATTTTCTTCTGGCAACCGCATTGCGTTCGAAACTATTTACTAAAATTTGTTTAGTTTTACCTTCAGAATATTTTATATCTGATTCAACTTCGTCAGCATATTTTATCTCTTCAAAATCATTCTTTATAATCTCATAAAAGTTATTGTAAATTTCACGTCTACTTTTTATAGGACTACCTGTTAAATCTTCATAGTAGTCAAAATGTTGAGACAAAGATAATAGTGCATTTTTTAAACCTGATAAACCATTTTCTTCTAAAATTTTTTCTAGAAAATATTCTGTAGCGTAAACATTTGTTGTTCTGGTAAATAATTTTCCTTGGATTAGATTAGAATAGAAGTAAATATAATCATGAGCAGAACTTTCTTTCATACCCATTTTTTCTAAGATTGAAATTCCATCAAGTCTAGTTATTTTCTTCTCAAATATTTGTTTTCCTATTTCAAATGATTTTTCAACCATCTGATTTGTTATTGTAGCCATATTCTGTTAAATATTACAGGTAACATCGGGTTTCACGAAATAAAAGATATTGTGTTTCGTGAAATAACACCTATATGCGCATTTCGTAAAATCTGTTACTAATATAATTATTTTTTTGTAAATTAGATACTTAGTAAATTGTTTTTTGTGGATAGCGAAACAAAATAGGTTCAATTAGATTTATTTAAGTATGGATAGCGAAACAATATTAAAAACTTTACATGACCGATTGCAAGTGCAACGCTATGCCAATAATACGATAAAATCGTATTGTGGTTTTGCACAAATATTCTTAGAGTATATGAATAAATATTGTACGCTCAACGAAATACCTATTGCTGAAATAGAGGGTTTTATTAATGAAAAAGTATTTCAAGACAATATTAGTGCATCTTATCAACGCTCTTTAGTTGGGGCAATTAAGAAGATTTATAAGTTGGTCAATACTCAAACGATAGAATTGAATTATTTATATCCTAAACGAAAATCAACCCAACTGCCTACTTTCTTTTCTCAAGAAGAAGTAAGAAAAATATTAAATGCTACAGAAAATTTAAAGCATAAAGCAATTCTTACCACTATTTACAGTTGTGGATTACGCTTAAGTGAGTTAATAAATCTTAAACTAACCGATGTAAAATCCGACAGTAATTTACTGTTAATACAACAAAGCAAAGGGAATAAAGATAGGCTAGTAGCTTTACCTGATAAGGTATTAAGTTTGTTTCGAGAATATTATATTGAATATAAACCCAAAATATTTTTATTCGAAGGAACTAATGATGAGCAATACAGCGAAAGAAGTGTTCAGTTAGTTTTGAAAAAGTCAATGAAAAAAGCCAATATTGCAACAAAAGGCAGTGTGCATACTTTGCGTCATTCGTACGCCACACATTTAATAAAAAGCGGAATTGACATTCGGGTTGTACAAGAATTATTAGGACATAGTGATATTAGAACAACCATGATTTACACTCATATTACAGATATAGATAAGAAATCGACACCAAGTCCATTAGATTTTTTGTAACCTAAAATAAAAAACACCCAACTTTACATTTTTAGGTGTAAAATTGGGTGTTTGTGCTTTAACTGATTAAGTATCAGTATTTATTGCGGAGAAAGAGGGATACCCTCTTTTACTCTGTATGCTTTATAAATAGGGATGTTCACTTTTTTAAATTGTTGTGAGCACCTTATTCGGAAAGTTTTAAACTATGATTAGAATCGTTTGATTCTTATGTAAAGATAAACAATAAATTTATTCATCGTCTCTAGGCGCTCAAACGGGTAAATATTTTAAATTTCATAAATCTAAATTAGAACTGACATAGTTTATGTCATACCTACTTAAAGTTATAATTAAAATATTTTATATTATTACTTAGAAAAATTTCTGATATTCTGTTAAACAGGCTTTAATCTCTATCTTCACTAGCAAGAAAAAAGTTTAGTAAGAGTTATTAGATAGAAGTCTTTTACTTTCTTTGAGGAGTATTTTCTTTTATTTCATTAAGGCTTCTATCAACAATTTCAGATTCCAGTAAATTTTCTACAATATTTAGGACTTGAAATAATATTTTTTGGTCGGGTTTATAACCCCTGTGAGCAGAAGCATTTCCAGCATCAATTGCTGTTTCTAATACTTTAGCTTTAGATTTGGTTATAATACTATTTTCAACAAGTTTATTTATTTTTTGTTTAAAATTTCCTATATCTCCAATTTTTTCTACGATATAAATATCTAATAAAGTTCTAATTCCTGTTAAAGCTAATGTAAATAAATGTTCATTTACAGCAATGTAAACTTCTCTCAAAATATCAATATATTTGATTGGAATATTTACAATCCAATTAGGAGTATTTCTTATTGGCTTCCTTGGAAAATAAAATATTTGATCAGTTTTTTCAAATGGCTGAGCGCTTCTCAAAATATGTTTAAAATTAATTTTGTCACAACCTTTACATTTGGTTAAATACCATAAATTACCTACAATTTCCCATATTGATTTTGCATCATCACCTTCTTCATTTCTTAAAACAATTTCTCTTGGACTAATTTCTATATCATTAAACAAAATATCTTGATTTGTTTCATTATTACAATTATAACAATGAGTTTTAATAATTTTATTTTCTGAGTTCAATTTTTCTTCAGTATTCAATTTATAAGATATTTATAAGGTTACTAGCATCATCCCTACGCTAGCACTTGAGGAGGTTACGAAGTTCTGAATTGATTATTTTAGGTTAAAGATATAATTTCTTGTTAGATCTAAACATACATTCACTAAAAATGTGGTATTAGTTGTCAAACGACAACTAATTATTAGATTCTTATTCATTCAATTCAAAATATTTTTCTAATGTATTTAATGTATATATTGATTTAACAAAAATCCCCTCTAAAACTTTGGTATAATTATCACTTTCAATTCCGAAATAATCAAGTGCTTTTTTACAATCTTTATTTGTTTCACTGAATGTATGAGCAATTAGTCCAGATCTTAAATTTTGAAGATTTCGTAAAAACTCAAACATATCAGGTACGTTCATTCCTTTTGATTTTAAAAAAGACTCAAATTTTCCAATACCTCGGATTTTTGAATCTAAATTCAAATCTTTTGCTAATTCTTTTTCATTTAATCTGTCAATAGTTAATTTTACAATAGTTAAAGTTTGTTCACAAAATGCTTTGACATTGTTAGATGTAATTTTATGCAATGCTATAAATAGATGGCCGTCCGTTTTAGATAATGGTTTATACAATTCCCAACCAAACTTTTTCTTCCATTTTTCATTAAAACTTTTGTATTTTGATTTGAAAAATAAATCAATCGCTTCAGGCTGTTTTACGCATTGACCTTCTATCATTGTTCTATAATAAGTTCGACTAATATTCATTCCATCTTTTGGAGCAATATTATATTGTTTCCAATGAAATTGCTCCATTTCTGGAAGCATTCTTAAATTAGTAAGAAAAACAGGAATATATTCATCTACATTATTATCTATTTTTAATCTAAAAAATTTCGAACTAACGCTAAAACCATCAACTTGATATTTATTAGGTTCATTATAATATTTATTTAAAACCTCTTTTTTAAAATAAGTAACTTTAAAATGGTTTCCATCCGTTTCTCCACAGTCTTCATAAATTAATTCTCCTTCATCATCAATGCCAATTATGAAACTTTCATTTTTTGATTCTTCAAGGTCAAAGTGTGATTTTTTCGTATTATTTGGTTTAATGAAAACTTTTCCCATTATCCAACTTTGAGTTTTACCAGAAACGCTTCTAATTAAATGATTGTAAATAAGATTATTTTCCTCAATTAATTCGTCTTTGTGTTTAATATTCCAATCTGAAGGTATGTGTTTTAGTAACCTCATAAAGTCATATGAAACGACAAAATTCATATCTCTTATAGTAATATATTCCTTTATATATTTGATTTTAACCTTAATCAAGTTTGGTTCAATTATTATGACTTCATCTAATTCTCCATATTCATTTACGTAATAAAATATGCGGTTTTGTTTATCATTACCTTTTTCATAAAGTTTAAAGTATAGAACAAATTCTTCTGCAACGTCTATGTAATTTACTGATGAATCTTGCAATGAAAAACTTTTATAGAATAAAAAAGGTTCCAATCCTTCTTCATCATTAGACTTATATGAGTAATCTCCATATACAGATGGTTTTCCTTCACTTCCCAAAGAAAGTGGCCAGTTATAGTCATCATTATATTTTTCAACTTTATCGTTTGATATTAGACAGCAATATATTCCAGTAGTGTTATCTAAATCTTTTGAGTCGTTTTCATATATTTTTAACCAACCATTCTTGATTAGAAATTTAGATTCAATTTCTTTTTTTTTGTCCTCTAAGAGGAAATAATTTTTTTCCATTATTATTGACTTCAGATTGGTTTTGATTTGTAGTTAATGTTTCGAGACTTGGTACACTTGACTAAAATTAAAAGCAATAGTTTTAATGTCGTGCAAAGTAAGCCAAAGTATTTGTTTGATAATAATTGCTAAAAAATCTGCATACTTAGCTTTATTAGAGATAGAAAAACAAAATTTCAACTTTAATTCTCCCTGTCTTTTTCGGCAATATGATGTTAGATATTATTCTAGTTTTATTAATTCAGTTTTTCCCATTCTTCAGGTATAAGTTTTAATCCATATCTCCAAATTTCGTTTACAGATTTCTTAAATCTGTCATTTTGTAAATATGCGTGATCTGTAATAATAACCTGAAGATTAGGAGATAGTGATTCTACTACATCAAAAATGAAATCGAACATTTTATTTACAGCTAGTTCATCAGCACTAACATCAACTAAATCATTAGTTTTTTCTGGTGGATAATAAACTTGTGTCGGTTGGTCAAAAATAATAAAACGGGGTACAGGTCTATTATTTTGTATAAAATGTTTATGAAGAGCTAATGTTATTAATAAATGATATGCAACCCAATTAGCTCCACTTCCAATTTGAGGAAGTGCAATTGGTTTATTATCGGTATCAATAAACATCGTTAACTTAGATAAATCAAATCTTATTGGTGAATCTTGATATTCGACATCAAGATTTTCAACCCATTTACTCATTTGTAGATTTATTTTATTTAAAATTGACAGTAATTTATCTTTTTCATTATCACTATCGACTTTATTTTCTAGTTCATTTATTCTAAATCTCAAGTCATTTATTTTAGATGTTATGCTTTCATCTTCAATATCCGTATCAATACTCTCAAGAAATAAACTAATACGGCCAATTACCTTGCCTCTTCTTATATTTAAATCTCTTAGTGTTTTTGCTTTTTCATCTTCAATGTATAATGCTGTAATACTTTTTTCTATTTTTTTTAGCTCACTTTCTATTTTGTGATAACTACTTTCAACAGATTCAATGTATGCTTGAATCCTAGGATTTTCTGCCTTTGTAAACTTCAAGTCATTCCTTATATTTTCTAAGGATTGATTTATATTCACAATTGTAGGAATTGCGATTTCCAAAGTACTATCACATAATGGACAAATGTCTGGATTGAATTTAGAATTTTCGGAATACAATTTTATAGATTGTAATCGAATTTCTTGTTGTTTAGCTTCTTTTGAATATCCAAATGAATTTTTTAAATAATCCATCGCTGCTTTTCTATTGTCAGAAATTTTTCCTAATTCAATTTTTAATTCACCTCTTCTATCAATTAAATCTTTTAAAGCTGAATTTTCACCTTTAGCTTCCAAAGGTTGGTATTCCCATTTGGAAGCCTGATTCAAATATTGATATGCTTCAGATTGACTTTTGGGAGAAATAGATTTTTCTAGAATACCTATCTCTTTTGCTTCATCAATTAACGAATATGCTTGACTTATTCCTTCTAATTTTATTTTCTCAGCTTCTCTTTGTTCTCTATTTAACCTATTTAGTTGTTTTTTTAGCTGAGTTATCTCACTTTCAATTAAAAGAGAATCTTCATTAACAGCCCCTAAAAAATATGGAAGTGTATCCTTAATAGATTGAGGAACAAATTCTTTATTTTGGTTATAAAACAGTTGATATGGATCAGCTACTAAATATTGAGGTTGATAGCTATAAAATCGAGAATGTTTGAAATTTGCTTTTAATGGCTCTCTTGTTAAAGAGTCTGGTTTATGAAGATTTTCAGAAATACCAGTTTTTCTAGTTAAAAACTCTTTTAGAGTCTCAACATTTAAATTTGAGTTTATATCATTAAACTCTGGAATTACATCACCAATATTACGAATTAATTGAACAGTAGTAGATGCAAGTATACCTTTAATATTTGGATTTTCTCTCGCAATGAAAACCGATTCATCATCTTCAAAAGTTATAATTACAGAAAAATATGATACAGTATCTCTTATAATTCCTTCTGGTATGTCACATCCTGAAGAGGCTAAACAATAATTTATTATTTCAATTAATGCTGATTTTCCAGATTTTGATTCACCTGTAATAATATTTACTTTACCTAAATTAAATGGCAAAATTCTTTTTTCACCTTTTAGACTATATAGGATTACTTTATTTATTTGCATAATTAAGGAGTTATTCTAAGAAATGAATAGATAGATTTTACATCACTAGTAAAAGAAAGCCACTTACCTAATAATTGTGCTTTTTTCAAAATGTCATTATATTCTTCATATTCTTCATCTCTAAATTTTTTTACTTTATTCATATCTGTTTCTATCTCACCTTTTTTGTTAATAGATATTCTATTGTAGGCTAATAAAAAACTTATTGCTTCTTTTGTATACTTAACCATACTCTTAGATCTATCAGAAAAATCAAAAAATAAATAGTCATTATTTTCTACCCAGACAAAGAAGTATGTTCTTACACTTCTTGGTAATTTGTCTCGAGTTTCTTTATGTAACAAAATAGGTAAAACGATAAAAGAAAATGCAAATGGAAATTTAGTATTAGTATGTTTATTGTATTCCATTGCAACTACTCTAATAATCTCTCCACAGAATGCAGGATTAAATAAATTTGCTACAATAGTATTTCTATCTGTCCAATTTGTTCTCATAATTCTTTTTCAAAGTTTGGATGCCAACCAATTTTTTTTTCGTCTGATAAAATTTGATAGCTACCTCTAGTTAAATAATCTTCATTAAATTTTTCTCTAATTTTAATTTGCGGACAACTACTAGCAAACTGTGTTAAATAAAATTCTTTTCCAAGTTTTTTTAATTCATCATCTACTTTGCCATCTGCTTCATCGCTCATTAAATCAAAAATATTTTTCCAATAATCTTTTAGTCTTTTATCATATTCTTCTTCCTCTTCTGGGTTTAGAAGTTGTAATCTTAACCATTTTGACCTTTGTTCAAACGCTCTTCTAAAATCGCTTATTGCGCGTTTAACAGTTCTTGAATTTAATCCAATTGAAATAAGTTCCAATTGTTTTAAAAGGTTTTTTTCTTTAAAATTATTTACATCTTCATCAGATATTTCCATTTGTTCAGGAAAATGATTTGGTAAATTATCGGATTGAAACGAATCTCTTATACTTGATATTTTAATTTGCAATTCTTCAGATTTTATAGAGTCTATTTCTCCCATTAAATTTTTAATTGCTTTACCTAACCACCATCCATCAAGTAATTCAAGAAAGGCATCTAACTGATTAGGATAACAAGAATGAATAAGCTCTTTCTTTATTTTTGCATCGATATCAGATATATCAACAGAATTATCGAAAATTCTAATACGTTGGATTAACTTTTTTTTACTTTCAATACATAATTTTTGATATTCTTCTCTACCTTTTTTTGTTGAATCATTAGTAGAGGAAACAGCTATTAAGTCCAATTTCTTAACTATATCCACTAATTCAGCATCATTAAGTACATTTTCTTTTAATTTATAAAGGATACTAGTTGGTGGAATATTTTCAGTTGTTATTAAATTTAAAACTGTCTGATCAATATCAATTGTACCATCATATATATACTGTGACCATATTCTAATTGTTTTCCAAAAGTCAACACTAGAATCGGTCAAGTTTGCTTTACTTTTAATATGAAGTTTTGTTTGATAGAGGTTAGTTGTATTTATATCTGTTATATCAATGTCATCTAAACATTCAATTTTTAAAATGGGCTTTTCTAAAGTTCGACTATTTTTTAAAAGAAGTAGTAATGCATATTTAATTTGATAAATATATCCTAATGAGGGTTCCTTAGCAGAGAAATCGGTCATATTTTAAGACTTTACTTTTTTGGATTGCACCTAAGCTACGGATAGCTAAACAATTATACAACATTAATTTTATGTTCAAACATATTAAAACTTTTTCTAATTCTATTACGGAAATCCGTAAACCCCTCAATATTTTGAGTCTATCTATTATTTCAACAAAAAACTGACGACTTCGGAGTAGTTTTCCAGCCCTCTGCAAGAGCAAGTCGTTTTGATGGCACGAATGTAATTTCGAGTGCCTCAAAACATAACTTGCTGTTACCTTTGCGGTAACTTTTTCAACATATTTACAATATGTTTTTTATAATGTGAATACTATTTAAACCCCTATTAGTTAACGCCAAGTATGCCACTTAAATACCTTTTATTCATTCTTTGTCTATATCTCTAGTTATTTGTCTAATCAATGTTTTGGTTGGACAAACGCAATATCGTAGCTATGATTTTATATAGCTCCCAACGATTAAACACACAAATAGACTGTTGATAAAATCTTTACACAGTTTAATGTCTGAAACATTGGAATTGCAACTAAAAGGACAGCTTAACATTTAACTACCTACATAAGTAGACAGAACTATAAACTGCAAAAAAAGCTAAAAATTATGAACGAAGGATTTAAAAAGAAACCTAGAATTGACGAAGAAGCAATGATGGCACTAATGGTTGACGGCGTAAGACTTAAGGGATTTACAGAGGCTGAACTGAATGCTCCTGGTATAAGAGATGAGCAAGAAGAAACTAAAGAGGAACCTAAAAAACAAAAGCGTGTAAAAAAAGCCCCCCCCACTTACTAAAGAATATGATATCACGGAGTATGAAGAGCTCTTTTTTAAAGATGTAAAAAGTATAGCACGTCATGGTAAATCAGTTTACATTGATCCTGAGCACCACAAAATACTTTCTCGTATTGTTCAGGTTATCGCAGATGATAAACTAACTATCTATGCTTATTTATATAATTTATTAGAGCATCATTTCAATGAATTTGAACAGCAGATAACTAAAAGTTTTAATGAAAAGAACAAACCTATTTTTTAATTATACTACATTTATATAATCATAATTCATTTATATTTTTATAAATTAGTTAGTAATACTTTAAAACAAAATATCAAATATGAAATTAACGTCTGAACAATTTATACTACTTGAAAAAACTTATTATCAGCATTTTTCTAATGATATCCCTGTTGAAATATTTCAAGATTATAAAAGTATTATTAAAAACAAAGAACTACTTAGATATGCAAGTCCCGATCAGCGTATTTTAAACAATATTCTTGATGTCGCGATTGGAAAAATGAAACATAAACAACGTTTTCAAAAAATCACATTTATAAAATTAATACGCTGTCAATGTGAAAATATTCAAGTTGATAGCACAACTGGTGACAAGTTGTTTTATATATTTAAATCATTAATTAGTACAGTTAATGACAAAATTTCTTGGAGCTTAAGTGTTACTATTAAAGATAAAGTTATTTCTCAAGAAAATATTAATTGGTTAATAGAAAACTATGAAATCTCAGAACATATTCAAAACAGATTATTACGTTATCCATTCCCTAATAAAGCAATAACTAAATGGGCTAATCAGCGATTAAAGAAAAAAGATTTAAATGAGCGATTATCTGAACTAATTGGATTAAAACTTAACTTTGATACAAATTTTAGTTGCAAAGATAAAACAAAACTAGTGTGGGGAATTCATTTCTCAAAGCTTTCAGAGGAGCTAAAGAAAGAACTATTACTCAAACATGTTACAACAGAGAATTTAGAATATGTATTAGAAATTTGTGATAGAAATAGTTTTACTGATATCATTCATAATCTTTATCATAGCAATCTAAATATGTAGTAGAATATCACAAGTAATATTTTAATTAATTTAATATGAATGAACTAATTGGAGTAAAAAATATAAATTCTATTGATAGTTTAAATAATATAAAACAAGAGCTACTGTTTTTTGATAAAATCTTTATAGTTGGATTACTTGAATGGAAAGAAGTAATCGAACAGCAATTATTTGATAATCAAGCTTCACTACTTGAAAAAAAAGGACTTATATCTCTGAATGATTTCATTATATATCAGGGCTTGATTTTCATTAATGATAATGTAAAAGAAAACTATGGGAATTGGGATATTTATTATACAAAAAACAAAACTAAAGAATTAGAATTTCGAAATCAAAATCTTGAGTATTTAATTGAAAATAATAAAATTATTTACGACTACAAACAGTTAATTGATACGAAGCAAAAGAACAATATTTATAAACAAATAACTCCAATTATTCAATCTAAATTAGATAATAGTGGACATTCAAATGTTCATGAATTTATTGAATTATGTAATTTATGCCATGACTTAAAAACAAGAATTATTTCTACCTGTAGCAATAAATCCAAATACACTGTCATCCCATCAGGTGCTTCCTTTTATGAAGTTGAAAATATTACAAATATAAAAATAGAAACATATAATCTTATCTTGGAAGATTTCCCAGTTATAAATGTAGAAAACTTGGCATGGGAGCAAATATTTGATTTTAAAAAAGATCCTGATATTTATAATTCTATTTGGGGTCTGAGAAATTGGATAACAAATATTTCTAAATCAAATAATAATATTAATGAGATAGAAGAAGAATATAGATATTTAAAATATAAATACGAGCAAGCTATAAAAATTCATAAACTAAAAACCAGCAATAATGTATTCGAGACAAGTATACAACTTGGGGCAGAGTTAGTAGAAAATGTAGCGAAATTTAGATTAAAGAAACTATCAGATTTACTTTTTAGATTTAAAGAAAACAGAGTTTCTTTAATGGAATGTGAATTAAAAACTGAAGGAAATCAGTTATCATACTTATTTAAAGTGAAAGAGAAATTCAAATAAATCTATATTGAATTATCTTAAAAAGCACCTTATAAGATGCCTTCGTCTGCAAAAGAATAGTAACTCTCTGCTGTTATAATTAAATGATCTAAAAGAGTAATATCAAGTATTTTGCTTGCTTCTTTAATCTTTCTTGTAATTTGTCTATCAGCATCACTTGGAGCTAATTTGCCTGATGGATGGTTATGTACAATCAAAAATGCTGTAGCATTAGCCTTTAGTAAGGCAGAGAAGATGATTCTTAAATCTACTATTGTACCTGTTATTCCTCCTGAGGAAGCTTCTAATACTCCAAGTACTTTGTTGTTATTTGAAAGCATAAGTACTTTAAACTGTTCTAATAATTCAATCTTATTACTATCCCAAGCTTTTAATGCTATTTGATAGGCACTGTAAGAAGATGTAATCTGAGGTCTCTGTGAAGCCTTTATTTTTGATTTGTAAATCAATTCTACTTCTGAGGCGATAAGCCATTCTGTGTTTAAAACTGTAGTTTCCATACTATTAAATTTTTAAATTAATTATGGAGCCACAATTGGTAATGGCTTAGCGAGCACAAGAAGCAACGCAATAAAGCGAAGACTTTAGTCAAGCATTTATGGGGGAATTTCTTGTAAGCGAACCGCTAGGCATTGCCTAACTTTGTACAATTATTAATAAAAATAAAACCTAATAATTCTTTTCTTTTAGTTCTGATTTTCTATGTTTTAATGTGTCTTATATTTTTAAAGTAGCAATACTTTTATAGAAGATAATTTATCTTTTAAAGTGAATAGTTTACTGATATCAAGCATGATACTTTTAAACAAACCATAAAAGACATGAATTATGAAAAAAGTAAAATTTTCTTTAGAAGCCCATATGTGGTATGGAGAACCAATCAAGAATCCTTATTATATGTTCTACTGCTTATTTGATGTAGTTCACCCTCCTGAGTTAAAATTGCATCTATCTGAATTAATGAATCACTCTCATAAAAGTGAAATTTATCTACAGAAAACACCTCATATAGTTTTTTTAATCTATTCTTTACTACGTTCGATAATACGAAGTAGTTATAAGATACTAAGCAACTCAAAAAAATACTATTCGATAAATCCAATAGACAAATCAGAAGTTTCCAAATTAATGACATTCTTAGGGGCATTATCACAAGAGGAGTACTTAAACCCCTATTTAGTATTTGAAAATGTTTTTGGAAAACAATCTGTAATTAAGTTGGAAACTGATTTATTTGAAATAACACAGTTTGCACTTGGTGACTTTATAGAACCACCATCAATAGAAGTTAATACCTCTTTTATTAGTATAAATAGATTAATAGAGGCATGTTGGTTATTATATCAGAGGGATGAATAATCTTAATAGACAGAAAAAGGTAGAATACCATCCATAGTAATTCTACCTTTTTTCTGTTATATATAGAAACTTATATCTATTTAGTTTGAATCAATTTCTCTAAACGAGTCATCATTTCTTCTTTCTCTTTGAGCATACGCTCATATAAAGCTATTTTTTCTTCGTGAAGCTGAACTATTTTATCAATTGTGTTATTATTAAATACAGGATTATAATTTATCAATCCCTGAGTATCATTAAATGTACTTGAAATAATATTAATAGCTTGTTGTTCATCAAAGTTCTCAATCGCTTCAACAGGTATTTTAAGCACCTTTGATATTTGCTGTAGTAGTGAATTATCAATTACTTCTTTCTGTTCTAAAACAGATATCTTTTTTTGATTCCAATCTTCCCCTAAATCAAAAGCAAGAACTTCTTGTTTGATTCCAAGCATTTCTCTAAAACGCTTTACATTTCTTCCTTGATGTATTTTATGTTCCATAATTAATAGCTGAGTTAAGAAGGCTCAAAGATAAAGCCAATGATTTAAAAAGATTGAAAGGTAAAGTTATAAAATTATCTTGTAAAATATTCCATAATGAGAATATTATACTTCTTGATAGAATAGTTTACTCTAAGAGTTCTATAGAATTTTAATGAAATCAAAAAAACTCAATAATTATGAAAACAACTATTTTACCTATCAACGACTTTTTAAATAATCAACTTAAAGAGATTATTGCAGAGTTTCCTTCTGTATTAGAGATTTACTATTGTAGTAATACTATAGAGATGACTTCCTATTTACTTATACATCTAAATAACAGAAGTGATATTGACATTATTGCCAATCGCAAAGGAATTAAAAAACTATTTAAGAACTACGGTATTATAGTATTGTTATTTGATTATGACTCTTTGAAATACAAGTTTAAGCGTGGTTACCCATTAATAGAGCTTATCTACCAAGAAAAGCATCTTGTTTATCAACAAGAAGGAATTGATTTTACTAAACTCGCTACAAGAAGTTTCAAAGAGTTTAAGAATCAGTACAGTATTTATAAAGAGAGATATTTCCAAGCTTATGATCTTTTAAGTTCAGAGATTAATAAGTACAAGTCTTTAGACGCTATTTTAAGTGTATTTCTCGTTTACGAGCGTATATTAGAATTACACTTACAATATTTAGAAGAACTATATGTAGGACATATCAGCTCAATCAATAATCTGCACCAACGAATAAAAGCAATCAGTAAGTTTAATCCAGAGATTGAAGGTTTATTTCTTAAAAGAAATGAAGAGGAATATTACCTTATAGCTTTAATAAGCAGAGTAAAAGAAGCAATCGAAGAGGATAGAGAAGTTTATTACCATGAGTGCTTTGAGGCTTTTAATAATGTTGAAAACACTCTTCATAGTTTTATTCAAGACCGCTTTAAGTCTTTAAAACATTTAATCAAACACCCAACAGCCATTCCTACGATTACAGAGGTAAATTTAGAACTAAATAAGCAAAATACTTTTAATGATATCATCATTGAAAGATGCTTAAATCAAAATCAGCGTATAGAAGAAATTTATCTATACAAGACGTTAATTCTTGGTAACCAAACTATTTATTATCTTCTTGTCATAGGTGATAAGTTTGCAAACGAACAGATTAAGAATTTGGAATCAAGTTTACAAGATAAGCTTAATAAGCAAACGAACTTTGTTATTATAGCTCATACTAAAATATGGATTCAAACTGAATTATACAGCTCACAAGATTTCTTTGCTGACATCATAAAAAATGAGAATAAGATTTATTCATCTAGTCAATATAATGCATCACTACATTGGTTAGTCCCTCACGAATCCTTATATACTGATCTATACTACTATAATTCAGTTACAAATAATACAGCTAAAGAACTACTTAAGAATCTACAGAAACTAAAAAAGAACCAAGAATGCAAGCAAAGTATTCCTTATCTACTGTCACTTTATTTTATGTCATTTTGTAGGACATATATATTAGCTCATTTATCATACTTACCTAATTACTTATCTAGCTACTCTTTATGGTTGCTTTGCGTAAATGTGAATAATGACATAATTAAGTATCAATACTTATTTGATAAATTCGGTACCAAGTTTTTTTCTTTATTAGATTACTATAGAGTCCTACATCAACGACTTATTAATTTTGATACAGAAAAAACAGAAGTATTATTAGAACTAATTACTCAATTACAAGTTGAATTAAAATTAATTACAAGCACAAGAGAGGTCTAACTCCTCTCTTGTTTTTTATTTATCCATTATATTTAATGTATTTTCTTTTAATATCTTACATGCAAGACTTAAATCATCTTCAATTTTTAAAATCAAAAGTACCATAAGTACAAGGAGTGTGCGATAATCATCCTTTTGAATCTCTTCATCATGGCTATTAGTTGCATGAACATATTTATTCCTTAACCACAAACCATTACTGAAACGATTGTTTAAATAAAAATCAAAATATTCTTGCTCTGCTGTTGTCAGCAACTTATTCGAAAATTTCACCATTCCTTTTGTATCTAATAAGACTATCTTTTTTCTAATACTTATAGGTAAGTGCCAATAACTTATGACGTCATAAGTACTAAAAAGAAAAAGAATATAAAAAAACTCTAAATCAATAATTTCTATATTACCTTTCTTCGATTCTCGAATGTAATTTGAATCAATAAAGTGTTGTAAGTATTCATTTTGAGTAGTATTAAAATCATCCCTAGTCAACGCATAATTTGGGTCTACTAATAGATGAAATAAACTTTGATATTTATCCTTATGCTTTTCATAATTAAACAAATAACTATTCGTACTAAAGAAAATATGAATAAGTTTATTGTATTCTTCTCCTTTTGGATAAATATACTTATTTTCAAGTATTGATGGTATTGTATTAAACTTCGAGGTTTTAGTACTTACTTGTAAGAGTTCATAATCTATAATATCGTCTTCTACATACAATTTATATTGTTCAAGAACTGATTCAAATTCAGGTACTATTAACCTAATTTTTTCAAGATAAGTTGATGTTGAACTAGGAAGATGTAACTTAAAGTAATTGATATTAAATGTTTGGTTTAAGTAGTTGTTTACGTAATTTTCTATCAAATTTTCAAAACTAATATTTATTGTATCAAGTGCTATTTTGTAAACTTCAAATGATAATAAAGAGTTCATTCTTTTTTCATAAAATGGATGAGATAAAAAGTAATCATTTTTAGAATTGATACCTATAGCAGACTCAAACGTATCAATTTCACGCTTCCTAGCTAATAAATTTATACCTCCTTGCTTATCTAGCAATTCAAAAACCGTTTTAAAATTCTTAAAAAGAATAATTCTATCACTATTTTCTAACAGTCTCTTTTTACTATAAGAAATAATCTTTACGTTATTTTTAAATATTACTTTCTTTATCTCTTCCTGATCTTCTGATAATGAAACACCTTTTCGTATATTGATTGAGTAATCACTATCGCGAATATCGTCATTAAGTTTTTTTGAAATTCTTTTTGCTTTAAATTTAATCTTATCAGAGAATTTAAGATGATCCGAATCTTTACTTGACTTGATTAATCTTACATAGTTTAAATTTGCATCTTCATTATCCAGATAATTACATATAATTGCTTCTCGTTTATCTAATGTTAATGACTTAGGAAAAAACATTTCTTTTGGGACTCTATCATGATGTGCTTCATAGTAATCTAACAAAATTTCTGCATTTTTGGAGTTCTGTATGATATGTGAACTAATTTCTGAATCAAAATGAGTAACAATATTCTTACAATATAAGACATCTCTCAATGATGTTCTATTTTTTTTTAATAACTCAGTTAAATCCTCATTTGAAAACATTTTGTAAACCCCAGTTTTATTTAGTAGAAGCCAGAATGTTGAATAATAATCGAATCTTATTTTATTGTAGAAAGCCGATATTTTTTCTGTAGTTAATGATCGAAAATACAAACTAATTTCTTCTTTGAAAGTTTTAGTTAGTTTCTTATAATCAATTATTTCTTCATTAGTCCACGTATCATGAACAAAATCGTTGTCCATATAAAGTATGATATGTTGTTTTTCGAGTAAATCATTAATCGTTGTTTCTGATGATTGATAAGATTTATTTTTGAAGAATTCATCTATTTGATTTAACATTGAATACGACGCCAAATCGTCTTTAGAGAAAAAAATAATTCTACGCATTATGAATAGCTTTATTATAAGTGATCTATATCTTATAAAGATAGTATTTAAAATAGAATATTACTTTTAAATCAAAGCTCTTAGTACAGTTGAATAATTTATTTATTATAGCCAAAGAGTACATCAATGTTCAAAAGGATATAAAACTTTTAGTAACTACTTTACCTTAGTTGTTTAATCTAAAAAACAACTATTATGGAAAATCAAGTCACAAAAGAAGATTTAAGATTGTTTGCTTAAACAATCATTGGAGAGTTAAAAGAATTATTAGTTAAACAAAACAAGGAAACCTCTCTTGAATGGGTAAAGGCAAAAGTAGCAAGACAATTACTCAGTATCTCTCCAGCTTCACTACAAACACTACGCATCAGTGGTAAATTGCAGTGTCGCAAAATACTTGGTTCGTATTACTACAACAGAAAAGATATTATGAACCTTTTTAATGAGTAGAAGTTAACTTCTACTCATTAAAAAGGTTGAAAAATTAACTCCCTCGAATTCCTTACTACAAATACGACAGTTGAATTATTAGAAATTGTAGAGAATTCAAGGGAGTTTTTGTTATCCATTTAACTGATTAATAAAGGTAGTTAGCTGAGCTAATTTATCAGGATTTAGCTTTTTTAAACTCTCTATTAAATCTGTGTAATTATCACTTTGTTTATTTGCTTTTCCTTCAAGCTTATCTTTTAATATCTGCATTTCAGTTTTAATAGACTCTTCTTCTGTTAGAGCGTATTCCTCAGTTTGCTTAACAGAGTGATGACCTAACATTTCTTTTACTACGTGAATAGGTACACCATTACCAAGTGTTACTGTACTTCCAAAAGTTCTCCTTGCTTTATGGGTGTTTAATTCGCTTATCTCACAAAGTGAAGCAATCTCTTTTAAATACTCATTCATCTTTTGATTTGAGCGAACAGGTAGTACAATATCTTTACCAATACAAGCAGGATGATCTTTATGTTTTTCCATTATTTCAATAGCTTTGGGAAGCAGAGGAATTGTAATATTTGCATCTGTTTTTTGTCTATTGATTCTAATCCACAAATTACCTTCTTCATCTTTTGTAATATCGCTTTTCTTTAGCTGAAATACATCAATATAGGCAAGTCCCGTGTAACATTGAAAAACAAAGACATCTCTTACAGTAGCTAATCTCTCATTGGTAAATTCTTTGTTTTCTAAAATTGATAGCTCTTCTTTGCTTAATGGTTTTTTATTGAGCTTAGTCTTTTTAGGTTTGTATTGCACAAATGGATTCGAAGGAATAATTCCCTTAGCAACTGCTCGTAGAACAATCTTCTTAAAGTTTGAGATATACTTTATAGCAGTATTGTTTGAACACGCTCTAACGGTCTTTAAATAATGTTCATAGCCAAGTACAAACTCATAATTGAGTTCTCTGAACTCGATATCTTCTTTACCATAGACATAACGAATATACTCGGCTACATGTGATCTTGCTGTTACATATCTTTCATGTGTTCCTATAGCGTACTCTTTAGGTACTAACTTAAAAACTTCATCATTATGCTTTTGGAATTCTTCTAAAACTTTAGCTTTACTTGTTCCCTTACCTTGGATATAATCCATAAGTACAGAAGCAGTAATAGGCTCTTCATTACTTAAGAGTTCTAATTTGTACTTGGTAATCTTTGATACAATTGTATCTAATAGGTAGTTTAGCGTTTTAGCATCTTCTTTAGCACTATTAGCACGACCTGCTTTTTGGTTCCATTTTTTGATATCCCATTTGTGACTAAGGGAAGTTTCTTTGCGAATACCATCTACTGTGATTCTTAGGTAAACACCTCTTAAATCACTTTTCTCTCTGCTTGGTTTGAGAAAGAAATTAATTGACAACTGTTTTTCTAACATAATTCAACTGTTTTAATATTAATAAATGTCGAATTAAAACGTTCCAAAATCACAGTCTAAAACTCTCTGGCACCCTTTGGCGTCTAGGTTTACTCAGTTGAAAGGTGCGCATCACTTGAATGTTTTTTTGTGCACCGAATCTGTAACCTTTTTAGGTGCACTTTTGAATAAAATGCGATACCCCCTAAAAAAGAAAAAACCTATAACTCATTGTGAATCATAGGTTTTGTGCTTTTTTACTAACTTTTGAAAAGTTACTATTTATAATTTCGCGGAGAAAGAGGGATTCGAACCCCCGGACCTGTGACAGTCAACGGTTTTCAAGACCGCCGCATTCGACCACTCTGCCATTTCTCCAGTACATTACTTTTGCAATGCGAGTGCAAATATAGTACTTTATTTTTTAAATCAAAGTTTTTATTTATCTCTGCAATTTTCTGCATTTCAATTGCTGATTTAAAATCTATACCTACAATTAACAAAGCCAAATTCATTGTCACATTCTATCCTTCTTTACTTCCCTTGCAACCTTATTTAAATGATAAGGTATTACCTATCAAGTACTTGTTTTTTATCAATAAAAAAACAAACTTTTTTCTTGCTTCGTGCTTAAAAAAAACAATATATTTGCACCACTGTATAAGAGATACAAGGCATTTTATCTATTATCACAAAGACCGGTCCAATAGCTCAGCTGGATAGAGCAACTGCCTTCTAAGCAGTAGGTCTCAGGTTCGAATCCTGATTGGATCACAATAATATTTCAAAAAATATTAATAGTTAGTTAAGCATTTTATGTGAAGTTTAAATGCTATTTGTATGTTAGAATACAGTACTAACAAATTAGATATTTAAAATTACAATATTTAACAGTAGTAGACTTTAGCTCACTACTGTTTTTTTATGCTCTTTAAGTTTGATGCTTTTTAAGATCAATCTCAAAATAGGACAATCTCAAAACGGATCAAGTGCAAAAGTTGGGGACTAAGCAAAAAGTTTACTTAATCTAAATAGAAAAAACTCGCGATTTCTTACTCCTCTATACATCATACGGAAGTACTTAATTTTAGAGTTGAAGGATTCTGCAGAAGCATTCGTACTTCTGTTATTAAATTAGTTTAAAATATCCGCGTAATGCTGGGTAAAAGTTTTGACAACCACCTGGAATTGCTTCAAACCCGTTTTCTCAACTAAATTAAACCAATGTGCTAATTTAGTCATAGCTACTTCTTTGGCTACTTTTTGATTATAAATAGCTCGAAGGAAATTAGTTAAGTTATACGCTTGTTTTATTTCTGGGTATAGCTCAAAGAGAATTTCTGCGATTTCTTGCTGATCTAAAGTCCAATTATTAGGACTTTTAAAAAGTAAATGCCGGGATCTAGCTAATAATTGTCTTAGCGAATCGCCATTACTTAGTATTTCAGGTACATGGACTTTCTTCTCTAACCTAGCTTGTATAATAGCATTGTTTTGAATCTCCAACTCCTGCCAACGGTACTTAAGTCTAATATTTTGAACAGCCTCACTAACAAGCTTTTGAACATGAAAACGATCAACCACCTGTACAGCTTTTTTAAAACACTTTCTAGCTATGAGCTTCATAGAACCTGCCATATCTAAAGTTATCTCTGTAACTTTATCTCTTAAACGCTTTGGCAGCCTTAAAAGGTGCTCGATAACTGTTTCAGATTTAGTACCTTTTACTATGGCTACTAAACTGTTTTTCTGTCCAACCACGGCGTTGAATATGTAACTTAACAGACTTACCACGCAAAGGGAAGTCTTCGATGGTAGCCATAGGATAGAATCCTTTAGAAATCAATACTCTATCGGTAAACTGACTAGGGTAATCATTTTTCTCTTCGAAATAAATATCTAACCTGGTATTTAACTCTTCTACTTTAGTAATATTGAAATGCTCTACTAAGTACTCTGGTAGGATTAATTTTAGTATTTCTTTGCTATCCATCATAAGGCAAAGGTATTATTTTATCGATTTCTCCCCAAGTTTTGTTCTTGATCCCAAATAAGCCTATATGAAAATGGCAAAAGATCTCTATCTCGTGATACCTTAGAAAATTTTCATGAAAGCATTACGTTGTGATTTTAAAATCGAAAGGAAGTAAACAAAAAAAGACCACTAAATTAGTGGTCTTTTTTTATAAGTTTAAATAGCTAATTTATTAGTTTCGTATTATTTTGCATTAATTTACATTAAATAATACAAACAACATTCGGACAAATGTCGTGCAAATTTCATACACAAACTACCTAATTAACTAGCAATCAACGTTCTGCAAAACGTTATTGTGATCCAATCAGGATTCGAACCTGAGACCTACTGCTTAGAAGGCAGTTGCTCTATCCAGCTGAGCTATTGGACCATTTTAAATAAGATAAAAACCTCAAAAAATTTAAAGATATAATTTCTTTTTTCGAGAGTGCAAATATACGTTGAATTTAATTTTAAAAACAAATTTTTTTCAAAATATTTCAAAAAAAGAACACAATCACTTAATTACTAAGTGTTTACAAATAAAAAACATCATTTAATCTTAATTAAATCAACAAAAAAATAAATATGAATTAATATTAGCTTTCTTTAAATAGCGTTTATAAATCTTCACGCTTTTTTTTAATACCAGGTAATTACAACATATTTCACCATATCCTAAGCTTTGATTGACTTCATTACTTATTAAAATTTTTGTTTATTTTTCTTTTTATTTAAAAACGACAGGAATTTTATGTAAGTTTATTTCTTAAAATAAATTTACATGAAATATTTACTGCTTGTAGTAATGTCCACACTATTACTTTCTTGCTCCTTGAGAAATGATCATCTTAAAATTCAAAAAAATAGTTTTTTTACAAATTCAAATGATCTAGGTAAATCGAAAGAGCATTTTATTTCTTTATATGGAGACCCTATCAATAAAGGATTAAAAATGGATGGAACCAATACTGTCGAAACCCTTTATTATGTTGAAAACATAAAAGGTCTAATTGTCACAACTAAGTTTAAGTTTGTAAATAATATTTTAGAAGAACAGGATATTTATGAAATAAATGCGGCAGAATTAAAATTTAATGAATTACAAAGACAGTTGAGAAATAACGACTTGCAAATTTTCATGAATGGATTAAAACAGAACTAATCAATCTTTACAAACCATAACAATAAAAGAAAATAACGCTCTATTTTAAAGATTTTAAATTTAAAAGAATAGGGCTGGGATCACTTTAAATTGACACTTTACCAAAGAGTACGCCTTTTTTAATGTTATACTTACCTTTTTGTATTTTACGGTAAATTCAGAATTTTATACCCCTGGCAAAAACTACTATATCTAACATTCTTTTTTTATTTAAGACATCGAAATTTAACATTATTATCTAGTTAATAATTAAGTTTTTATCTAAATTGCATAGACAAAACCTAGCATCAATTATTTGAAACAAACCTAGTTCATTATTATATATCGACAAACAAATATTTTATCCGATTTATCAATTCAAATATTTACAACCACTAAATTCTAAAACGATGAAAAATAAAGAACAAATAATTAGAGAATATATTCAGGGCTATAATCAATTTGACATTGCCCAGATGCTAGCGTGCTTAGATGAGCAAATCGAATTTAAAGACATTCAAGACAATCGTACTGTTATCAATTTACTTGGTAAGTCAGCCTTTGAAAAACAGGCACAGATGTCTCAAGAGTATTTCTCAAGTAGACAACAAACCATTAAATCCATTGATATGGATTCCAATCAAAATTACATTGTAAATATAGCTTTTAAAGCTATTTTAAAAATAGACCTACCCAATGGCCTTCGAAAAGGACAGGAGATAAACTTAGATGGAAAAAGTATTTTTGAATTTAAGAAAAATAGAATAATTCGCCTAACCGATATTATTTAAGAATCTCAACCCTTTTTTTAAACATTAGCCTTATAACCACGGATTGGATAGTCTTCCAAGTTCATATTACTAACTTGTAATAGGGTTTGAGCAACACTATAATTTTCCAAATAACATCGAATCATAAAATCGTTTATAACTTGATTCCACTTGGGTTTATTGCCCCAATAGTGCCCTATATAGGAATCCAACGGTTTAATTACTCCCATGTTGGCTAAAACCACCGAAAAGGCAAATTGCTCGACAAAGTAACGTTTAGTTAAATGTTGACACATCTGATCGTTAACCCTAACTACTTGTTGTAAATAAGTAAGACTGTCTTTACTTAAGGCCACAGCTCCAGCATTCCACATATAGGAATTATCATCAATATAAACCCCATCGAATTCTTTATCCTTTAAAGCTTCCCACATTTCTTTTTGGCTTTGGGTTACAAAGGCAGATAATTTTAATTCTTTTAGATGCATAAAGTTCTGCCCTAAGGCCAATTCACTACGTATTTGGGTTAGGTCTTTAAAAATAAAAGTATCTGCATCTAAATATAGTAAATCATCTAAGGGGTATTTGATAGAAGCCGCCTCTATTGCCTTAATTTTAATTCTAAAAAAGCCATTATTTCCCTTTTGCCACTGATTTATTAGCTCTGGCGTTAAATCTATAAATTCAACAAATTCTCTTATGTGATCAAAATAAGCTTTGTGATCGGTAACCACTACTATCTTATCTTGTTCTTGTTTAATATTTAAAACAGTATAAATCGAGAAGCATACTTGTTTATAAGTGATAAGATTCTCACCAAATGCTAAGTAGACAAAATTCATATTTAGTAATTTTTATTGCAATACCACCATAGGTAAATAGGGCGCTGGTTAAGACTTAAATTTTTAAAATTTCAATATTTTTATCAATCTTCCTTGTCTTTTAATTTTTCTTTTGTTTAAAAACAAAGACAATCTAAGAATGGTTAAATAAATATAAGCATTTTACTTAAATAAAACTAAAAAACACACTCTTTTACAGGTAATTACACTTATAAAAAAACCTCTTTCTATATAAACCTTATCCTTTTCAGGGCGCTTTACTCAGTGATTTAGCCAATATAAATCCTGCGATAATTCCAGCTAGATGTGCTTGCCAGGAAATATTATCCGCCAGGGCATCATGGGGAAAAACACCCATTAAAACAGTATAATAAATCAAGCCCACTACTATGGATAAAACAAGAGGTAAAAACTTTCTAAAAAACCAACCAGCAAAAAACAAAAAGGATATTAGCATATATATAATTCCACTTGCACCAATATGACAGGTCACAACACCTGTTTTAAGATAAGTTAAACTAGGCATTAGCCATAATAGTAAACCACTTAAAACTCCCCCATAGATTAAAATCTTAAGAGCATATTTTCGATAAAAAATAAAAGTTAGCAACAAAAGAGGTAAAATCCCTATCGTGTTACTCCATAGGTGATTAAAGTTTCCATGTAAAAACGGGCTAAACACAATTCCTTTTAATCCAGAGAGACTCCAAGATACCACCCCATTACAGCCCTTTATCAGTCCGGTGGATTGAAAAAAATAAATCAACCACATTAGAGCCACCAAAGACAAGGGAATCAAAATATCCCTTTTATAAATTAAAGCACTTTTACTTTTTAAATTCATAGTTTTTTTAAAATTAAACTAGAATTCCTAATTTGACTTATAACTTAACGAAGTTTTTCCATTGCTTGTATCGATGATCTAAAACATCCTCCATCAAGTAATAATTTTCCCAGGTATCTAGTACGTGATAAATATCTTGACCATGACCTAAGTTATAATTCTGTTGATAGTCATGAAAATAATCAGTGATATGCTTAGAAAAATCTCCTTCCTCTTCATAGTAGTCTCTCGTAAAAGCATTACCTGTTTGATTTAATAGCGTATTGGTAAGCTTACCATGATAATGATACAGTAGAAATTGCGCACCTGTTAAACGCTTTTTTTTAATATCTTGTAATTCCTTATCATGTTTATTTAAAACAACCTCTGAAATTAAATTATTATTCACACACCAACAAAAATATACACCTATATGGGTTGCCGCTCTTTGTGGATGCAAATCTATTGGAAATTCTCCTTTATAATGCCATACATAATCATCGTACTTTACCATTGTTTATTATTTTAAATAATATAAAAAGGTTTTATTCTATGGCTTTTCAACTATAAAAACCTTAATCACAGTAAAAATACACGTTTTTCAATTAAGTAGAAATACTACTAGCTGCTGATTTTTGTGCCACTAGTGTTTTTTATGATAATCGCAATAATATGACGTTTTATTTATTTGTTTTACACCATATCCCAATTAAATCTAATGGTTAATTAAGTCCTTGTAAAGGGCATAGTTCTGAAAATCATAGCAAACAAAAATTACTTGTTCTATACACTGGTATTGATCTAAAAACCTTTTTACGGTATCCATGGCTATTTCACAAGCCAATTGTTTAGGAAAACCATATACGCCAGTAGAAATATTTGGAAAAGCTATTGTTTTATAACCTTTAGCACATGCTAATTCCAGTGCCCGGTAATAACACTGTTGTAAAAGTTGTACTTCATTAAAGTCTCCAGATTGCCATAAAGGACCTACTGCATGAAAAATGGCCTTAGCATTTAAATTTCCAGCTATAGTAGGCATTACATACCCAGTTGGAAGACTTTTTATATCCTTTAATAACCTTAAAGCATCTAAATAAACTTGTCTACCGGCAGCCTGATGAATTGCCCCATCTACTCCCCCACCAGGAATTAATTTGGGGTTTGCGGCATTCACAATCACATCTACCTCTAACTTGGTAATATCTCCTTGAACCACCTTAATTCTTTTATCCATATGTTTAATTGTCATTTCTATAAATTCCGGGGTAAAGGCCTCAAAATAATTTCCTTGAAAAGGAATAATTTGCTTTAACAACACCTTATAAGAGTCATTTAACCCTCCAGCCTCGGCTAATTTTGTTTTATTTTTCAAAACAAACCCCTCGTAATACCCTACACTTTGATTTCCCAGAAAATAGACATACATAAGCTTTAAATAGGGATACTTCCTGGCAAACTCCATTACAGTATCTTCCATCTGATAAGCTTTTTGCTCGCAACATATTCGGTATTTTAACAAGAAGTTTATATTATTAAAAAGTACTAATAATTTTCTATTATTCAAAGACAAAAATTTAATAACCGAAAACGGGAACTTGTTATGTAGTTCTTCAATAAATTCTTGTGGATTTTGCGGATTTACAGCAAAAATAAGATAACTAACCTCCATAATAATAACACATTGATTATCTCTAATTTAAGCCTTATTTCTACATAGATATTCCCTCTAACTTTAACAAATCATGATTAAATTATTAAAATAAGATGCACTTACTATAAAAACTTATTTTCTTGTATTAAATAGGATATTTCCAAGGTGATAAGAAAAAAAAATCTTTTATAGGAGAATATATCAACCCAAATGTTCACTTAAAAACAAACTTACTTTATTACAAAATACATGAATATATTGTTGATTAAAAGTCTTTAGGGTAATTGCATTTTTTTTGTTGTAAACGCTGCGACTAATTCATAGTAAAACAACTTTAAAACAAAGAGCCGCCAAATATTTGGCGGCTCTTTGTTTTAAAAACATTGGTTTATTCTGCAATAAACTTAACGTCCATATCGTATTTTTTATCCACTAGAATTGCTGTAAAGGGATGCATTGTATAGCTAGTGTTTTGCTGACTTGAATCTATATCGAAAATCAATTCTAAACATTGATTTCTCTGCTTTAAACTAATTATATTAATTCTTGTTTCACTATTTGTAGGCTGACCTATAATAGCTAATACAAAAGATTTATTAAAGTCAACCGAGGTAGGAATTGACTCCTCAGACATGGTTCTGGCCACAGAAAAATAATCATCAAATTCCTTTTGTGTGGTAATCTTTTTACTTTCTACTTGTTTATTATCTACCGTATTTAAAACAAAATAATTCTTTAACTCTTGATACGGAATTATGGTGCTTTGCTGATTATTGGCTATCATATGGTTTTCTTGACTGGTTTGATTGCTTTGTTTGGTTTGCTTTTGGCAAGCTGTTAAACCAAGAAAACAAGCAATACTCAAGACTACTATTTTTCTCATTGACAATAGGTGTTTTAATTACATAACTATTTACCAAATAACGCTTAAAATACGATTATCGTATATCAAAGTAGTAAAATACTTTTTACTTATCTAAATACTAAATGCTTCTTTGTAAAACAAAAATTTTATTATAAGTCTGTTTTCTGGCAACCCTTGGATAAAATACAATAGCAAACCTCCCTTTATCCATTGCACTAATACTTGAGAGTACCAAATCATTATTATCAATACTCAAGGTCTCTTTAGTAAGTAAGTTCTTATATCCAGACTTATTCTTGTTATAAAAAATCTCTACAAGTTGGTCCTCTCTAATGACTAACCAGCCATTACCATACTCCGTGGTAAATTGTACAGCTGTTGTTTTTTCATCTATCTTTTGTGGATGCCAGGTACCGAAAAACTCATCTTTTATATCAAATAAATCTCCGTACATTCCGTTGCCCTGTGAATCGATTTCCACAATACCAATCTGTCCGTTTTCCTCACACAACAAATAGGAATTACTATCAAAGGATAAGTGAAGTGCCTCGTGAACAAAAGGAAAATCAAACTCTAAAATTCTTCGTCGTAATTCTTTTCCATTTTTATCAATTTCTCTATGCAGCCAACCTTGTTCAATCTCGGTAATTAAATGAATTTGATCCTTATCAACCCAAACCTTATTATCCTTGGGAAGTGCAATAGGTATTTTATTTTCTTTGCTAATAACCTTATCTTGAAACTGTATAACTCGCAGGGTATCGGCCTTGGTTTGCTTCCATAAATCTACCTCATAAAACAAAGAGGCATCTTGCAGAGTTCCAACAAACCTTCCTTTATAATCTTTACTTGTTTTAAGACCAATTTGATTACTACCCGTTACAGGTTTGCATAAAGCATATTCTTTATCTTGATCATTTCTTACAACAGAAACATAATTTTCTTGACAAGGACTAAGAAACAGACATGGTAAACTAGCTTGATCATCCACTATGTTAGTTGTATTTCCCAACTCATCCAAATACGTATAAGTAAGGGTATAGTCTGACTTTAAATCAGCTTGATTATATACATAATTTGCCAATAAAAGACCTTGATTACTCCAACAACTCCCTTTAGCTGAAATAGCGCCCTTCACTTCAAGGGTAGTAACTAATCCAAAAGATGTTTGTTCGTTCATAAAAAATAATACTTTTTAATTTATTACAAAGGTAACAAAAACAAAACGGTTTGCTTGGTTTGCCAAAACACTATTTTATTTATAATCACTAGCTACTTTAAGCCAATACTAAATTAAGTTTTGTCCTTGTTATTAAATATACGACTAATTAAAAGTATTTTACTAAAAAACCAATTGCTTTATTAAATTTTGTGTGTGCACAATAAGATTATTAATAGTTATTATGATGAATTTCACTGGTGATTTATTACTACTTAAAACTAAAAAAACAATGATAAATTCATCTATATTACATCTAATTACTATAAATAAATAGATATTAACAATACACGGGTAAAAACCCAACTATTACTCCTTAAACTTCCATATTAATATAAAAAAACCTCTATCTGCCTAAATATCATAAGTTTATTTCAATAAATAACATTTATTGCGTATGTTTAATCAGAATCTAACACTACTTACATTGATCAAGTTGTTTAATTTTAATGTCTTTTTGTGTCTATTGTTTTTTTTACCTGTAAATGTTCATAGTTTAACTATAAATACATCTTTAGAATTACCAAAAAACACAATAGAAAACCTACACTTTGAGAAAGTTAATGCAACAAATTCTTTGTATTTAGCCACAGGTAAAAAGGGACATAGTTGGCTTAAGGGATATTTTACTAAAGGTGAATTATACAAACCTGTTTCTTTACAAATAGCAAATCCATTATTACTTGATTATGATCTTTATGTGATAAATAACTCTAAATTAATTAAGCTTTCTAATAATTTAAATAATCCCCATGCCTATAAAAATTGTTTATTTCCCCAGTATAACTTTACTCCTGAACATCAGGAGTACTATATTCATTTAAGAAAACAGGTACTGCAAAAAATACCCGTAGAAATACAATATAAAAAAAGCAATTTATCTGTTGTGATGCAACATAAATTCAAGCATCTTTCTTTTTTTATAATTCCTTTTTTAGGGTTTATATGCAACAGTGGAGTTTACTATTTTTCCAAAGCCAAATCACACTATCTTTTATTTACAGCTTTGTTTTGTTTAACGGGATGTTTAGTACTTTATTTTAACCCTACTTTAAGTTATCAAATTACAAAGAGTACCTGGCTAAGCTCCCATTTTTTAATCCTTGTAATTCCAATTTACTCCCTTATGGCAACTTGCTATATATTTAATATCACAAAAGGCGATAAAACAAGCTCTTTTGCCCTTGTCTTTAACTTATCTATCCCAATCCTATGTTTGGTTTACGCTTTATGTTATTGTTTTATTCTCTTGCCAATTTATTACCTATTTAAAGGAATAATTTTATTAAATCTTCTAAACTTTTTTTATCTTTTTTCCCTTGTCTACAATTCGAACTCCCCAAATAGCTATTATAAAAGCATTATGTTCAGCGTGGTAGCTCTATTGGCTATTAACACAACTTTGCTTATTTACATTGCTATGGATTATCGTATAAATTACAAACACGCCGTTTTAATTTGGGCCATACTAACAAACACAATCGTGATTCTTATTAGTTATTTAAATCAACTGTATATCAAATACAAAATTGGTTTTTCTACTTTTGAATTTATTACAGGGATACACAATAATTATCGGTACGAAAAAACCACTATACTAGATAAAAAGCTGCTTAAAAAAAATGGTCAAACACATTATTCACTTGTTGCAAATCCAAGCACTGACTTTAGACTTTCGGATTGCATTACAGTAGCTAAATTAGAGTTTAACCTCACACATAGAGAAACACAAATACTATTAGAGATTTGGAGAGAGTTAAGCAATAAAGATCTGGCAAACAAACTTTTCATAGCTCCTGCCACCATTAAACAACATACCACGAGAATTTACCTGAAGCTTCAAGTAAAAAACCGTCTTGAGGCCTTAGATTTAAGAGATGAGTATATCAAAAGATTTTTTAATAATTAAAACAACCAAATTTTACTGATTCTATAAAAAATAAACACCAGAAATACAGTATTTTAAATAAATTACTTTTTGTCATTTTTTATAAATATCTAAAAAAAATAACTAAAAGTCTGGTTAAGTAAACTGTGGTAAAATTCTTTTTTGTTTGTAATTTATCACCATAGGTTAATTATCACCCCGATTTATTTGCAAAACCAATTAAGTAGTTACACTTTAAATAAACTTGAAAAAAACAAGTCATACACACCTATACTTAATAAGTCTTCTTTACAAAACACACCTGTTTTACAACACTATTTAAAACCTCTAAAAAAACAAATCACACTGAATAACATCTATTTATAGATTAAATTCACATAAACATAATTAATGGGTAGAGATTGCTTTTAATAGGCCATAAAAAAAGCTGCTTTTTTAAAGTTGAGCAGCAACAACTAAGAGAGAAAAACCTTCAGGCATTGCCTAAATAATAGAATAGTTGTTTGAAATACTTTTCTATTTTATTGTTACTTTTAATTAACGATGAGTAAAAACACCGTTTCTAATAATAACCCCGGGTCATTTAAAGACATGGAAATTTAATATGATTTTACCCTGTTTTACTAGAAATTTATATGCGCGAGAAATCGTAACAAAAATTGATATAGATAAAAACTGCTTTTTTTAAGTTGAGCAGCAACAACTCTCAAACAAAGGCTTGTTGGTATTAACCTTTGAATAAAAAAACCAAGCATTGGTTGAAAAATTTGCTACTTTTTTTCACGTTGAGTAGCCACAACGTACCTTTGAGAATAAACACGTAGTTGGAATCTAGAATCACTATATTCTAACTAAAAAAACAATAACACAAATGTCTTCTCAAATCGGGACACCTAACTTCAATTAAGCTTAAGTTTTTAAAAATATTTAGTTTTGTTGTTTGTGCGATACCTATTGAAAAACTCGTAACGTAAGAATATTTCATGGCTCCCTTTACTATAAGATTGTAACCCACTTGTTGTTTGATCAAAAGTATATCCTATAAAAATAGGCTTAGACACCTGGTAACCTGTAAGAAAACTCCATGAAGCGCTAGGTTGAAAATTAAGCCCAATATTCACCTTAGTCTTGTAATAAAAAATTGCTGAAAGATTCCCTTGAATAGGGGCGCCTTTAATAAACCGAAACAACACTGCTGGTTTTACAACAATATCATCTGAAATATCCACTATATAACCTGCGTTAAAGTAACTTTGGTTATGTAATGGAGTAATCGAGGTAAGTTGGTCTGAAAACACCCTGTGATGAATCAAATATGGCATTGCAACACCTATATATCCTTTATCCCACCAAAAAAATAATCCAATTCCAATATTTGGGTTTTGACTTCTCACTTTTGTTAGGGATGCAAAAGGATCGGTGGAATCCCAAAAATCCATCATTGCATAATTTACCTTCTGGTTCTCAAAACTAGCTTTTAGCCCTACAGCTAAATTTAAACTTTGCTTTATAGCCACTCTATAGGATAGGTCCAAGGCAAAGTTATTACTGTGAATCGCGCCTATAGATTCATTTTTAAAATGAATTCCAATTCCTAGGTTTGTCTGGCTTAAAAGGGAATTGCCACTTAGATTGAAAGTTTTGGGTGCTCCTTGTAAACCAACCCATTGATTGCGATAAGTACCCAGTAAAGTAGTCGCATTTGCATTATTGACATAAGCTGGATTATAGCTACTTATATTATACATATAAGTAGAAAATTCACTTTGCTGCTGGGCTAGACTAGGAATACTTAAAAGTAAAACAATACACTTCCACCAAAAACCATTTATATTTTTTTCTTGTACCTTCATTTTTAATATTTTTTAATCTGATTCTAAATGCAGGCTTCCACTTTTACTAATGATTCTTTGCCCATTTTTATCTTGAAAAGGATATCGGATAATGTAATAGTAAGTTCCTGAAGGCAGCTTATTTCCCTGTTTGACAACTAGTCCTGATTTAGCATAGCCTTTAAAAACATTATTTGTTCCATCTGAGTAAGTATCATAATTGGTGGTTGAGAAAACCTTGGTTCCCCATCTATTGTAAATCTCTACTGAGTTTCCTGGATACTTATGTAAATTTTGAATATAGAGGTAGTCATTTTTACCATCATCATTAGCAGATACAAAATTGTAAACTAATACATCCGCCGGTAAATGTTTGTCTTTTATGACTCTACCTAAGGTAAAAAACGAAGTTGTTGGACGCAGATTTACAGGTGCAGTAACCGTTTTTCTACCTTTATCTATCACCCCTCCTTCATCTTGCCAAATCCCCAACCTCTCATTCCACACAATAATATGTATATCTTGATAGTCTTGTTCAAAAGATAAATCATCAATAGTCCTTGAATCAATACTTAAACTCAAAATAATTGGACTTTTTGTATTTTGGGATTTTTCTACTTGCCAAAATTCGCTAGTATTTATTTTTTGAATAACAGAAACGGTCTTTTGCTTATCTTTAAAGAATTCTTTGTCTTGATAAAAGTACTCTACAACAAATCCATCATCTACACAATCTGATCCCGCTATGGTAAGTGGTCTATAAATACCCTTGTTTCCTACGGGAAATTGATAGCTTTTATTACCTATTTTTTCCATTTTTCCATTCACATAACTTTTATCCGATGCCCCATGAGCAGAGCTTAAGTTAAACACGGTAATCATGCCTTTTGATAAAGAACTACCATGTTCTTTACTATTGTCTACATAAACAATCCCATCTTTAAATACCATCCTCCCATAGACTTCAATATTGCTTTTTAAATCAAAAGCTTTATCTGGTGTGTTATTATCCCATGTAATGTTTAAAAATTCGGATACAGCATTACCCGAGATTTCACTGAGTATATTATCTGTTCTTGTAAAATAACTCTGAGCTTGTTTACCATAGCTAGTAAAAATTCCTTGATTGTGATAATTGTTATAAAAAAATGTTTTACCACCATTTAAGACTCTTCCGGACTCTGTAATTACAAAAGCAGATTTACTACTAAATACGGCCTTGGGTGCAATATTCACCATTCCGTTTATAAGGAGTTGGTTGGCCTGATTATCTTGAGAGTATAAGCTTAGATAAGAAAAACAAATAAACCCAAGAGATAAATATTTATAAAAAGAGGTATGAACCATAACGTAGATGCAATTAAATTAAGTGAATTATAAATTCAGTTTATTTTGAAAAACTGAATTTATTTAAGACTTATATACCTTTATATAACCAAAAAAATAATAGCTAACGAATGGTAAAGGTTACTTCTATAGGAGTAGATTTAATATTTAAATCTTTTAACTTACTCTTGTATTTCAGCACCCCTTGTTCTGAAAACGATAGGATTTCTACTAATTCATGATCCACATGAGTGATGAAGAAATTAATTCGATCTATAGAGAATACCGGCAAAGCACTATCTTTTTTACTTTTTGCTACAGGTTGATTGTACCGCACTTGGTACTGGTTATAAATATTTATTTCATTTATTGAATTACTAGAATCTAAGTCCAGCTGAACTCCAAATACAAAAAACGCGTTAGATATAGACTCTGGATTACTACTTAAGGTATTTTGCATTAGACTACTTGCCGGTTGTAAATGACTATCTACAAAGGTATCCTGACAAATTAGGGTGTTAGAGTTGACCCATTCCACTCCAGTTTCATCAGCTTTTGTTACTAAAACTTGATTGGCTTTTCCTGGTTTAATCTCAATATTATACTCTTGGGATTGATTAGAAATTTCTAAAGTTTCTGAGGATATAGTTAAAGGCTGTTTTTGTAAAAAGTCAACACTAATAACACCAGTTTGATCATCACGTATCAGCCCATCGCCAAATACACTTGGAGCTATTTTATCAGCTGTCACTGAGTTATTCTGAAGCATTGCTGTCGTAATCTTATGGGTTAGATTTAAAGGTGCATCTTTATTATTAACACTCGATATAATCGTATTATTAACCAAGTAAAGTTGGTTTTCAACATCTAACGATATTTTCTCTACATCTTGCCATATTACACCGTTGCCGAAAGAATTTGTTGTTAAAACTTGATTAGGCAATCCATGAATTAAATTAATTTGTAGATCTTTTAGTATTGCTCCTCTTTCTCCTAAAACAGAAATAGTTTCAGAACTAATATTACCGCCATTTAGCAAAGAAGGAACTAATTTATAGTCTACCTCTAAGGCACCAGTTTGTTGATTTTTAATTAAACCGGGCCCAGCTACATCACTGTTAATTTTAAAACGGTTTATAGACAAATCCTTTATCATATCAGTGGAAACAGCTTGTTTTAAGTCTAGGCTGGATCCGACGTTATTAATATTAGAACTTAATATAGTATTATCTAAATGCAGAGAATTAGTAGTCATATTTTTCAAAGAAGACCAAGTTGCTCCTCCTGTATCACCCACTGTTAACAGATCACCTTCAAGCCCAGGTTGAATCTGGTTTGTAGATAATTTCCCACTCAAAGAAGCTATATCTATATTAGAGGGTAGAAGATCAATAACAACATCTTGTAAAACAGCTCCTTGTCCTTTGGTTACTAAAATCGAATTACTACCTTTTAAATCTTTACGTTCTATTATATGCTGCGAGTCAACATTTAATACTCCCTGTGAATCAATTAAAAGGCCTACTCCTGGGCTTACCACACCAAGTTTATTGGGTGTTGCTATAGGAACATGAAATGAGAAAACATCTTGATTATCCAAAGTTGTTTTTGAAATTGAAATATTAGATGAATTACTTACATCTATTGAAAACAGCTTTTGATTAGATTCCACTAGATCTTTTAAAGGAATTGTAGTTTTATTTTTTTGTTCATCATAATAGATTAGACAGTGTGCCTGGGGATCATATATTAAAGAGGTAAGGGTTTGTTTTTCACCAACAATTTGATCCAAGATAAGATGTAGATCTGAATTTACAGAGTTATTTAGTACATCTAGTATATCTCCAATAATATTGATTTCAGAAACTTGATCATTCTCATTTATGTATTGATATCTCCCCTTTCCCAAGTTTTTTAACAAAGTAATCTTCTGATGCTCTGAAAGTAACTTAGAGAAATCTATTATGGTCTGGTTTTGCTGCGCATCAATAAATTTGATTTGTCCAAGGGTATAATCTACCTGTAAACTCGCGACCCCTTGAAAAGATTCAACTACATTTTTCAAGTTTACACTAGTGAAAACTCCTTTCTCATCTTTGTAGAGCAAAATACCAGTTATTGGATCGAAAGACAAGACAGTTAAACTTTGACTCTCCTTAAACTTATCGGATAAATCAACTAACTTCTCATCGTTATTGGAATCTATAAAATAAAGATCTTCCTTGTCATAAATTACATTGCCAGGAGCTGTTAATACAAATTGTTCCAACCATTTCTTAACTTGATCTTTATCAAAACTCTTTTCCAGTTCCTGTTTAATAATATCAGGAAGGTCACTACTGCTTGTCAGCCTTGTCCATTGATTTACATTCCAATAGTAAAACCCAGGACTTAATTGGGTATTTGTAGTAATATTATATATTAATAAACTCTCAAGATTTCCAGCCTTTATTGTAGTTAAATCTTTAATAGATTCTAAAGCTATACGCGGTATTAAAAGTCCTTTGTCTTTAGATTCAATACTTAACTCGGCAGACTCGTTTATAACATCAGTGCCTATTGCTACTTGCGCCCAAGATCCGAAATAACCCATACAGCAGATCAAGGTAATAATTTGTTTTTTCATTGTGAATATCGGTTTATTTAAAATGCAAACTCGGTAATTAATCGTAAAAGCCTTACATGCTTTCGCTTTTGTAAAATTGATTATAAATTCTTTTCAAATAACCTATAAACCAGTGTCTTACTTAAAATACATACCTAACCTATACCTGATAAAGTTAAAACCCATACCCCTAGCCATTATTCTGTAACTAACTAACAAACAAACACTTAAAACTCTATTTATCAATAAACAAATATCTATTACAAAAAACAAAGAATCTGTAATCTTTAGTAAAAACAATACCTAGCCCATACCCTAAAAATCATATGCAAGCCAATTTTGATACATGTTTTAACAATTAAATAAACAAGAATACCCATGCATTTGAGTTTATTGTAAGTTTATACATAATAAAAAATCCGCTTACTTTTTTAAAGTAAGCGGATTATATAATAATTTTAGTACTGTTATTTAAGCTCTAAAACAGGAAGCGATTTTATTATTGCCTTTGCATTGAGTTGCTTGCTTCCCTGATGATGAATATTTTGTAATACAGCAGTTACATACTCCATAGCTAATTTACTTGCTTGTACAACTGACTTGCCTAAATACAACTGACTGGTTAATACAGAGGTAAATAAATCTCCTGTACCAACAGCTGCTATATCTATCAACTGCGTGGTTAATCGAGTAATAATACCTTTATCTATAATTATTACTTCCAAGTTGCCTTTCTGGGTATCTTGAAGAATAGCACCTGTAAGAATTATTGTTTTTTCCAATAAGTCTTTACGCTTTGAAAGCGCCTGATCTAATTGGTTAATACTAGATATAGATTCTTGTAAAATAAACTCTAACTCAAAATGATTAGGTGTTATAATCTGAGCCAATTCAAGTAACTTATCTAAAGAGTGTAAAGCAACTTGCTTATCTATATAAAGTCCATTGGCTCGTGTATCACCAAACACAGGATCATACACGTAAACTCCTTTGGGGTTAACAGCCTTCCAGTCTACAATAAATTGCGCACTAAGATCTATTAGTTCTATATGGTTTATATAACCAGTGATAAAATAATCACTTTTTTGACATAGACCAATCTCCTTTATTCCTTTGATTAATAAACGGAAAAGCTCACCGGAGATAACCTGTCCATAATATACATTATCCTCTGCATGGGTAGAAAGTAACACCGTTGGTATTTTGACCACCTCAATACCATGTAATTCAATAGCCAAAGCGGCTATACTATTTCCTACATATCCACTTGAAACTAAACTTTGAATGGAAATAATGCTAGGTTCAGACTCTTGCATTTTATATATCTTCGTATTTATTAGTAAAAAAAATCCCAAAGCTATGGGAGTCCCTATTATTTATAACAAACAAAGGTATTTAATAAATCCCTAATTAAGCGATCTTAACATCGATTATTTATAATCTACTAGCAAAAATCTGGCATCTAAATCCATATGTCCTTAAAAAAGTTTTTCTTTAAGGACGGACATATGGATTGTATATCTAAAAAATTAATTTGAAACAAACTTCAATCCTACTATAGACCCTATTAAAGTAAATATGAAAAACAACCTCCAAAAGGAAGCTGGATCTTTGAAAAATAAAATCCCTACTATAACCGTTCCTACAGCTCCTATTCCAGTCCACACCGCATAGGCTGTACCTAGAGGAAGTGTCTGGGTTGCTTTAATTAAAAACCCCATACTACACACCAAAGCGATAAAAAAAGCAACATACCACAATATAGCTTCATTACCTTGGGCTTGCTTGGCTTTACCTAAACTAAATGTAAACCCTACTTCAAACAAGCCTCCTAAAATTAATAGAATCCAATTCATTTTACCCCTTATTTTTATTTTGGGGGCAAATATCAAGAAAAAAATTGAATCGCTGATAATAAAAATATTTTTTCTACGATTCAAAAAATAGACCTTGAGAATTTAATATCAGTATCAAGGATGTTTTTTAAAACTTTTAGTTTTCTGGCTTAATATCCTGATTTTCTTTACTATTTTGCTTTAACAGAATTTGTATTTTTTTACTCAAGCCTATATAATGTCTTATCCAATCAAACCAAAAGCAGCCTAAGATAAAAGCAAAACTATATTTGATAATTAAAAGCCAGGATAACCCCAATATAGTTATGGCATCCATGGTAAAGTATTGTAATATTTCTACGGACAAATAACTAAGTAAACACATCCACCAAATATCTAACTTCCAAAATGAATATTTTTTATATTCTACATCACCACTAGTTAAAAATCGGTAACAGCCCTCGAACATTCTTTTTACCAACGCCAAAGGAACCATTAAATTTAACAAAGGTACAAACCACATTAGCACACTCCAAAACGCTGGCTCAACAATAGCTTTATCTTGTTTTTTAACTTGTTTAAAATTCACGTAAAACCAACATAGGAAACAAATAGCAAAACTTAAATAAACATACACATTTAACTCTGTTAAAACACTTCCAACTTGCTTTAAAGTACTTAAATCCTTAGTGGAATAAGAAAGTGCATTAAAAATCCCCTTTATCACAAGATGATTCATCCAAGCATAGTTTAAAGCCGCACATAATTGCAAAAGAAATACTAAAGAAATTAGGGACATTACAATCATTAAAATAGTACTCTTACCATTTAGTTGTTTATCTAGTTTCTTTGCCATAGTCTTGTATCTTGTATTTTTATTTCCTTGATAGTATTGCCGGTCTTATCACCTATAGGATTGGTTAATACTACCCAATACATCAAGCTTTTTTTACTAACAGGGTTTACATACACACAACTAAGTACAGTGGTGTCTGGTAAATTTGCCTCTGCTTTGGAATACTTCATGGCCTTGGTGCATAACTGCTGCATTTGACTTAAGTCACAGTTTAAAGCATAAGAAGGGTCTTTGTAAGAAACCTTATCCCCTTGTAATGAATAACTACTGTTTAATATAAAATCAATAGAGTACACTTTTTGATCTCCTTTTTTTAAAAGCTCTACCGAAAACCTATCGTCTTGTTTGCTACTATACTTTGTATAGTAAAGTTTATCACCTTGAAAACCAGGGTAAATACTATAATCCATATCGGCAATTTGCATGGGATTATCCTTCGAACTTGTCATACTACCCAAGAGCTGCTCCACTTTATCTTGATCGGGCTCAACGCTAGACACTAAAAACATTAATTGAGCTATTTTTTCGGCAAAATCGTCTGTATTTTGTGCATTTACGACTCTTGGTGTAGAAGATATTATCAATATTAATATAAATAAAAACTGTTTCATGGCTAATATAGTGTTAGTTTAAAAATCTAATTCTTTGATTTGCTGGGCATCATCTTGTGTATAAATATCTAAATAAGCTTGCCTTTGTTTAGGGCTTATTTGTAACTCATTTTCAATATAACTGTCCATTGATCCATACTTTTTTGTTATACTTTCAAACATAGATTCTAGAAAAATAGGTTTAATCCATGAAAAAGTTTCTACTACTTGATAGTTTAAGTTGGGGAAAAATAATTTACCAAATTTGGCCAACTTCATTCTAGAAGCAACTTGTTTTTCTCTATAATTATTTGACAAAAGATAATCCTGCATAATTATTTGTTTATCTACTTTTAATATACTTAATAAAATTGCGGCAATCATACCTGTTCGATCTTTTCCAGCAGAACAATGAAATAAAGTAGAGTCGGGATTATCTAAAATTGTAGTTATTATTTTTCGTATCTCTTGGGGATTTTCCGTAGCATATAAACCGTAGAACTCTACAACCAAACTATCTGCCGTGGCCGGAGATATTTTTCCTTTTAGCACATCTTTTCGTGTCTTAGAGAACATATCTTCCGAGTCCTGATATGCTTGATAATTAAGATAAGTTACATCCTTCGGCAAATTATCGGGCTTTCTTGCAATTTCCTTATCGGTACGCAAATCAACCACAGTGGTAATTCCTAATTTTTTAAACTCGCTAAACTTTGATTTCTTCAAATCATTGACCTGTCCACTTCTATAGAATTTCCCCCATATAATACGTCTTTGATCTTGATTAACCAAGCCGCCTAGATCTCGAAAATTAGATACTTTTTTTAAGTCTATTAATCGATTAGATATCCAGATTGAATCTCCGTTTGTGACAATTGGATATATATCACGTTGTCCCTTTTTGAGTAAAAAATATTCATTGTTATTTGTTATAACAAGGTTTTGCTTGCCTAAAAGCACATCTTGGTTTTCAAACTCGGCGTAATACTTGTTATTTTGTTGAATAACTTGAGGAGCTTTAGTTAAGTCCGAAAAAACAATAGGCTGATAAGTATGCTTGTAGGAACAGCTCTGTAATATACAAAGCAATAAAACCAAATATAAGATTCTATTCATATAAACGCCATTTATCTCAAAATTACACATAAATTTCCTATTGTGAGCTAACCAATGGACCATAATGTATAATGCAGCAAACCCCCTTTAGAAAAAAATATCTAAAATGTATTGCTTTTAAAAAATCCTGCCCCATACCACTGGGACGACTCTAAGGCATTAAAAAAAGTAATTTTCTTGATTTGAAGAATAATAAAGATGGCAAAATTCTATATTTTTTCGTAGCTTTAATTGTGTTTTCTATACGTGGCTTTTAATTATAGCGAACAAGCATTTTGATAGTTTTCTCTTATAGTAGTATTTTTCTAAAGTATTGAATCCACAAGGATTCAGCGATTTAAAGAATTATGTTTGTCATAAGAAAATTAAGAAATAATAAATTATTAAAACCAACATAACATGAGCAACAAAAAATTAACTACTGCCTCAGGAAGACCTTACATGGACCATGAAGATTCTTTAACAGCTGGACCAAGAGGACCTGTTTTATTGGAGGATTACATTTTACATGAAAAACTAGCCCATTTTAATCGCGAAAGAATTCCAGAGCGAATCGTGCACGCGAAGGGTTCAGGTGCATATGGTACTTTTACAGTAACTAATGATATAACAAAATACACCAAAGCAAAGCTTTTTAGTGAAATAGGAAAACAAACAGATGTTTTTTTACGTTTCTCAACCGTTGGAGGTGAGAAAGGTTCAGCCGACTCGGAAAGAGATCCAAGAGGTTTTGCTCTAAAATTCTATACAGAGGATGGTAACTGGGATTTAGTTGGTAACAATACACCAGTGTTTTTCATTAAAGACGCTAAAAAATTCCCAGATTTTATCCACACTCAAAAAAGACATCCTGCCACTAATTTAAAAGACGCTACGATGGTATGGGATTTTTGGTCATTAAATCCCGAGAGTCTTCACCAGGTAATGATTCTAATGTCCGATCGTGGTACACCTTATGGATATCGCCATATGAATGGTTATGGTAGTCATACCTTTTCCATGATTAATAAAGACAATGAAATTGTGTATGTTAAGTTTCATTTTAAAACCGCTCAGGGTATTAAAAACTTAACTGGTCCACAGGCCGCAAAGATGAGAACCGATGATATGGATTTTGCGCAAAGGGATTTATACGAAAACATTGAAAACGGAAACTTTCCAAAATGGAATTTAAAAATTCAAGTAATGACCTTGGACCAGGCTCAAAATGCCAAAGTAAATCCATTTGATGTTACCAAAGTGTGGCCTCATAAAGATTATCCATTAATAGATGTGGGGGTATTAGAACTTAATAAAAATCCTAAAAATTATTTTCAAGATGTGGAGCAATCTGCCTTTGCACCTGCACATATAGTGGATGGAATTGGTTTTTCACCAGATAAAATGTTACAAGGACGTATTTTATCTTATCCAGATGCACAACGTTATCGACTAGGGGTAAATTACGAACAAATTCCTGTAAATCGTTGCCCTTTTGAAGTAAACAACTACCAAAGAGATGGTGCAATGCGTGTGGATGGAAACGCAGGTTCAGCACCGAATTACTATCCAAATAGCTTTGATCAGATTACAGCAGATCCTCAATACAAAGAACCTGCAATGTTTTTAGGTCATAATGTGGTAGCAGACCGCTTTGATAGAAATGCAGAGGGAGAGAATGATCACTTTACTCAACCTGGTAATCTTTATCGATTAATGAGCGAACAAGACAAAACAAACACCGTTAATAACATTGTGGAGGCGATGAGTGGAATTGGATCAGAGAAACGCGATGAAATCATTGCCCGCCAGTTATGCCATTGGTTTAGAGCAGACTTAGATTTGGGAATGCGCATCGCAAAAGGATTAAACTTTGACACTAGTAAGTTTACAAATAAATAATTTTTGTGTTATTATCTAAATAAAGTTGTTGGGAAATTTCAAAAAGCCTCATAGTATTGGCTTTTTCTAAAAAAGGTTTTCCCAAGACAAAAACTAACGCTTATAAAGGACTTTTAAAATCTCTTTATAAGCGTTAGTTGTTTTTGGCTTAAATACTGGAGGCTTTTCCCATTTTTTTAAATCTTTTTTTATCCTTTGTTTTTACAAATACTAACAGCCTTTTGTTATTTACCCTTGTTGGTGATAATTATCCCTATTTACCTTAAAAATAGTATTAGTTTTACTTGGATTCATACTGGTAAATATGTAAAAAAGACGCTATTTCGCAAAAAATTACATACTCTATTCACTTTAAACTATATCGGTATCTTATCATCCTTGTTTAAAATATCGATAGACTTGTGCCTGTTTAAGAGCGTATTTGGTTTATAGATAAGTTAGTGCTTAAAAGGTTTTTCTTACCAAATAAGTTTTAGCGCAGCTTGTCTTGAGTCTTAAACGATTTTATTTAAATAAACTTCTTTTCCAAAATATATTAAAATCCACGATGGATTTGCGAAAATGGTCTATTTGAAATAATACCTAAAAGCTGGTAATTTAAAATCAGGAAACTACAAAAAAAACAGGTAAATTCTAAAAAGCCACCGCTTAATATAGTTTACCTGTTTGTTTTTTAATAAGGATCTTAATCGGATCATTATTAATAATCCGTAAAATACCTGAAAGCGGTTTTTTATAAATTGTTTTTGTTTTATAAAAAAACACCTGTTATTATCATTGCTAACTAGGATCCAATTCCTAAGAATTTAAACGGTTTTGTTGTCTGTAATTTATTATGCACATTACCCATATAATCTGGACTATTAGTTAAATTCACTTTTTTAACCGGTGCTCCTTGTTTAAAATCTAATTTTGAAAAATCAAGCCAAATAGGTGTCAATGACAATGGATCTTCGTAATAATATACCAGGTTTTTTTGATCAGCTACACTTCTCCATTTTGTAGAAGAAAGATTTGGCATTCCTTCAATATGTACTCCGTATGGTACAGATGTATTTCGAATAATACTAAAGGCAGCCCCTAAGGCAATCTTAATATCATCACTTTGTTCAACAGCTGTCGCGTAATAGGAAGCTCTTGCAAATCTATCCTCTGACCTACCAGTACCTGGAAGGACTTTATTTCCTGGTAAAGCTGCCCAATAATCATTAACAGCTAATTGTTTTTCATAAGTTGGTGAGTTGGTCAAAACCGTATACTCTGGATTATGATAAATTACTAATTTCCCATCAATATACTCCAATATTGCACTATCACCATTGGCATCTGAGATTGATAAATGTACAGTTGCTAAAGAATCTCTTCCCGGGGTGTTATCGGTAACCACAATAACAGGATTGTTTTGTAGATCGGTTACCGCTTCGCTAACTGTTGCATAATTATCTAAAACATATTGGGCCCATATTGCTAGGGAAATTCCTCTTTGATCCTTACTCCCATTTGGATTGTATTGCGGATAAATCGATTCCTCTAACCATAGAATATTTGAAACTAATCCTTTTTCATTCATTCCATCAGCAGTTGCTATATCAAAAGCGGATATTACCACACTTCCATACTTTGCCGTCCAAGTAGCCGAGGCCAAACCAACTTCTCCGTTTCTTTGCATTCCACGGGGAAACACCCACATATTGGCTGCTATTTCATCCTTCCAGTCCATTGATCTGGCAGTGATTATTGTGTTATTTGGTCCCTTATATACTACCCTTGTACAGGCCATTGCATCATAACTCATCGTGCCAAAAACACCTGTTAAGACTACAAGAGCTAAGGTTTTAAATCCCTTTCTCATAATATTTACTTTTAGAGGTTAACTAGTTATAAAGATATGATATTTTTAACTTATTCTACTAATTTTTAATATTGAAAATTCATCAATTTCAAAAAGGTCATACAATAAAAACAACCAAATGACTCATTGTTTATAAAACAATTATTTATTTTTTTATATCTCATTCTATTTTGTTTGTTATCTGAAATTTTATAAATACCTAAAAAAACATGCCGTTTTATAAATATTAAAAATTCTAGTAGATTTAAAATTCCTTTTTTTGTTTATAAAAACTAACGCAATGATAACCAGAGCTAAAACCACAAGATAATCAATAAACAATAGCTATAGATAGTCTTCCAAAAACAAGGTGTAATATGAAAATTATTATTTCTTGTAGTGCTGCATTTGCAAAAAAAGGATGTAATTTCTTTACAGCTCTAACTTTATCACTTATTAAAATAGGATAGATTTTTTACCAGCTTCATTTTTTTAACCAGCTAAAAAACAATATTAGCCCAGTATTGCTTTTTTTTAAATAGAACATTGGGCTAATTAGTTAATATAGTTATGTTTAAAAATCACCTATGATACTCATCCAAGAGGTACCTACAACCAAATAAATAAACAATAATAAAACCCCGATAATCAAACCATAGGTCCACCAAGTTTTAAGTTCCACATACCCGCTACCAAAATAAACTGGAGCAGGTCCATGTCCATAATGGGTAAGGGTTCCATAAATAGACCCCATAAATCCAAGCATTAAGGCCAATAATAAAGGAGGAACGCCTAAAGAAATTCCCACTCCTAATAAAGCTGCATACATTGCGGCAACGTGCGCCGTTGCACTAGCAAAGAAATAATGACTAAAGAAATATACTCCTACTATTATCGGGAAGGCATAATGCCAATGCAAGCCACCCATTTTTGCTTGCACCAAATTACTAAACCATCCAATAAAGCCTAGCTCATTCAAACTACTGGCCATCATTACTAAAACGGCGAACCAAACAATGGTATCCCAAGCACTTTTTTCTGATTTTACATCATCCCATGTTAAAACCGAACTCAATAGTAAAATAGTTAGACCAATAAAGGCTGTGGTAGTGGCATCGATTTGAAATAAATCTCCAGTAATCCAAAGAAATAAAAGGATAAAAAAGGTAACTAACATTAATATTTCTTGAACCGATAATTTACCCATTTCTTTTAATTTTTGCGCAGCTACTCTTGGCGCATCCTGTGTTTTTTTTAACTCAGGTGGAAATATCTTATACAAAACAATCGGAGTGATTATAAAGGCAATAATTCCAGGAATAAATCCAGCGGCAGCCCAGCGCATCCAACTTATATTTACCCCAAGATCAGCAGCAAATTTTTGACACATTGGATTACTAGCAGTTCCTGTTAAAAACATCGATGATGTTATTAAATTCATATAATAGGAATTCAATGTTAAATACGAACCAAGTTTACGATGGGTATCGGGTTTTGACGGATCCGATCCAAAGGTAAGTGCCATGGATTTCATAATAGGGTATATAATTCCCCCTCCTCTTGCTGTATTACTTGGTATTGCGGGAGCTAAAACTAGGTCTGCTAATCCAAGTCCATAGGCTAAGCCTAAAGTACTTTTACCAAAACCACGAATAAATAGATAAGCAATCCGATTACCTAATCCCGTTTTTATGAATCCCCTGGCTATGAAAAAAGAGATTCCAATTAGCCAAATTACCTTATCTCCAAACCCCCTTAAACTCAATGTTATTGATTTACCAGGATTTCCAGGAGCTAAGAGCTGAAACCCTGCTGTTAAAGCAACAGCCAACATACACATGGTTCCCATAGGAGCTGCCTTTAAAATAATACCTATAATGGTACTAACAAAAAGTGCAAACAAATGCCAAGCATCCGCACTAACCCCCTCTGGCTTAGGACAAAACCATAATAACACCCCTATTATTACGGTTATTATCATGTTTTTTACATTAATTTCTTTCATAACAATTGGTGTTTAATATTATAATCTACACTGAAACTGGATAAAGGCTAAATTCGAATTATAGGTTTTGGTATTCTTTATGTTATGTTTGTAATTATCTATTTGCATTCCGATTTGAATACGGGCTCCATAATCCTTTAAAAACTCTAAGCTTAACATAGGTACCCAGGATTGTCTAGGATTAGAATCTAACTTCGAGTTAGCATCCAAATATTCATAACGCATGGCAAATTCCACAGCCTGAAAATGCTTTCTACCAATTTCATATCTGAAATTTGGTAAAACATAAAATCCTTTCATAACATAATCATCTAAAACACCTACTCTGGTTTGGGGATCTATTGAAAAGTATAGATTTTGGTTTAAGCCTTGTTTTGCCTCGGATTGAATCTCTAAACTCCAACGCTCATGCAAGGGAACAACTATTTGGGCCTCTGCTGCCACAGCGTATATTTGTTCTTTATGTGTTTCACCCAATCCAGCACTAACCCCAACATGGAATTTCAAATCTTTATCTAAATTAAAAAGGAGTCTTGTAGAGTAATGTTTTCCATTATCATTATCCGTGGTATTTTTACCGTTTCCATTGGTAACTGAAACCCCATAACTCATAGGTATTTTACCCAAATCTACACTTCCTGAAATCGCAGCTCCGATTTGAAAGCTTTGCCAGCCGTTTGCACCAAACAAATAATAGGAATTCGAATAATCTATGGATTTAACTATGTCTACCGAATACGTGTCTTCCATACCAAACAGCGGTCTGAATTGTCCTACGGTAATTTGCAAATAACGATTCACCGTATACTTGGCATAGGCATTTTCTAAAACCTTAGTTTTGGGATCACTTTTAAAGTCGGCTAAATTTACCAAAGCAACTACCTCTAAGTTTTCCGATATCCTGGCATTCATAGACACACGCATGCGTTTGATATCAAAGCTATTGCTGGTAAATTCACCTTGGGTGTGCTGCAAACCATCGATATCTACACCTTTTTTAAAATTATCTAAAAAACGTGCCTGAAAAACTCCCCCAACTTTAAACTTGGGGTATGTTTGATCAGGGGCGTTAAATACAATTGTTTCTTCAAAGATTTGAATTGTATCATTTTCTATGGTCGGTTGTTGAGCCAAACCCAAAGTATAAAAAAACCCTAGTATTAAAATAAGAAAAAAACGTAAACTCTTGTTAAGTAAACTAGTCATACTTATTTCTTTTTAAATTTAAAAAAGTTTGCCCGATTGTACTCGTAATTCATCTGTGCAATATTTAAAACGGAAATACCCTGCGGACATTTTACCTCACATGCTTGGGTGTTAGAACAATGCCCAAAATCTTCAATATCCATTTGTGCAATCATATTCAAAACCCTTGTTTTTCTTTCTTGCTTACCTTGTGGTAAAATAGCCATCTGGGTAATCTTGGCAGAGGTAAACAAAGCGGCACTACCATTTTTACAAGTAGCCACACATGCACCACATCCAATACAGGCTGCCGAGTCAAAGGCCGCCTCTGCATGCTCATGAGAAACAGGTATGGTATTGGCCTCTGGAGCTTGACCGGTGTTTACCGAGACATATCCTCCCGAGGAAATAATTCGATCAAAAGCAGAGCGGTCTACCTTTAGATCTTTTTTCACAGGAAATCCTGCCGCACCAAAAGGTTCAATTAAAATGGTTTCCCCATCCTTAAACTCGCGCATATGCAACTGACAAGTGGTGGTGTTTTTTAAAGGACCATGGGCCTGTCCATTTATCATCACCCCACATTGTCCACATATGCCCTCCCTACAGTCGTGATCAAATTCTACAGGTATTTCATTTTGGGTAATTAACTGATCATTTAATGTATCAAGCATCTCTAAAAAAGACATATGAGTATTTACATTATCTAAAGTATAATCAACCAATTTACCTTTGGCATTGCGATTGTCTTGTCTCCAAATCTTTAAATGCAGTTTCATAATTTTATTGTTATTTATAACTACGGATAGTTGGTTGTACATATTCAAAAATTAGATCTTCTTTGTTTAAAATTGGCTGCTCACTAGCCCCACCAGGCCATTGCCAAGCAGATATAAACTGAAAATCTTTATCATTTCGCATAGCCTCACCATCTGGTGTTTGGTATTCTTCCCTAAAATGAGCCCCGCACGACTCCTCTCGGGTTAAAGCATCATAACACATTAAAACACCTATTTCCAAATAATCAGCTACTCGTCCAGCCTTTTCAAGTTCACTATTAATTCCAGTACTATTACCCGGTACATTAACATCTTTATAAAACTCGTCACTTAAATCCTTTATTTGCTGAATTGCTGACTCCAATCCTTGCTTTGTGCGAGCCAAGCCACAATAGTCATACAATATCTTACCTAATTTTTTATGAAAATAATCTACCGTTTTACTTCCCTTAATTCCAAGTAAACCATCTAACTTCTCTTGAGCTTGTTTGGCCGCTAGTTCAAATTCAGGGTGATCCACCGTAACCTTAGGCTCTTTGAGTTCTCCCGCTAGATAATTACTAATAGTATAAGGAGCAATAAAATAACCATCCACACAGGCCTGTAAAAGGGAATTAGCCCCTAAACGATTAGCCCCATGATCAGCAAAATTTGCCTCTCCAAGGGCAAACAAACCTGCAATGGTAGTTTGCAATTCGTAATCAACCCATAACCCACCCATAGAAAAGTGAGCAGCCGGGGAAATCATCATCGGCTCTTTATAGGCATCTATACCTGTTATTTTTTGATACATGGTAAAAAGATTGCCATATTTTTCTTTAATTTTCTGTATCCCTTGCTCTTTTATAGCCTTTGAAAAATCCAAATAAACGGCATTTTTCAAGGCTCCTACCCCATGACCAGCATCGATACGTTCTTTGGCTGCACGAGAAGAAATATCACGAGGTGCTAAATTTCCAAAAGATGGGTATCTACGCTCTAGGTAATAATCTCTTTCATTCTCTGGTATATCATTGGCCAAACGCGTATCTCCTTGATTTAATGGAACCCAAATTCGTCCATCATTTCTTAAAGATTCACTCATAAGGGTAAGTTTTGACTGATAATCCCCAGATTGAGGTAAAGAAGTTGGATGTATTTGTGTCCAACTTGGACTAGCAAAAAAAGCTCCTTTTTTATGGGCTCTCCAAATAGCAGAACCATTACATCCCATAGCAAGAGTAGATAGATAGTAAATCTTACCAAAACCCCCGGTGGCTAAAACCACCGCATCGGCGGCGTGCTTCTCTATTTCCCCGGATTCTAAATTTCGAACCACCACACCTTTGGCCTTTCCATTTACAACCACAATATCTAGCATTTCATGGGAGCAATACATTTGTACGGTTTTCTTATTTACTTGACGCATCAAGGCTTGATAACTTCCCAATAACAATTGTTGTCCAGTTTGTCCTCTTGCATAAAAAGTTCTACTTACTTGTACCCCTCCAAAGGACCTGTTATTTAAATACCCGCCGTACTCTCTACCAAAAGGGACTCCTTGAGCAACAGCCTGATCAATCAGATTAACCGAACACTCCGCTAGTCTATATACATTGGCTTCTCGTGATCGGAAGTCACCACCTTTTAAAGTATCAACAAACATACGATATACACTATCTCCATCATTTTTATAATTTTTCGCAGCATTCACACCTCCTTGTGCTGCCACAGAGTGTGCCCGACGAGCAGAATCTTGAAAACAAAATGACTTCACATTATAACCCATCTCACCCAAAGAGGCCGCCAGTGAGCTACCAGCTAATCCGGTTCCAACCACAATTACATCTAGTTTTTTGCGGTTAGCAGGATTTACCAAACGAGCAGTTTTTTTATAATTCGACCATTTTTGTTCTAGTGGTCCTTGTGGAATTTTTGCATCTAACTTCATTTTGTAAATTATTTATGAGTGAAATAAATATAAATAGGCATCATTGCGAAGCCAAAACATATAACAGTTGAATAGATATAAGCAAAAGCATTTACCCATCTTACAAACTTGGGATTAAACAATCCTAAGGTTCTAATTCCGCTATTTATACCATGTATTAAATGGTAGGCTAATCCTATCATGGCCACCACGTATAAAATAACTAACCATCCTTGATTGAAAGCTGTTACAACAACGCTATACAAATCTTTATGTCCATATGGATCTAAGCCTATCGATCCAAATTTGTACTTATACCAAAAATTTTGAAAATGGATCACAAGAAAAATAAGTACAATTGTTCCTAAAAGTCCCATATTTCTGCTGGCCCACTTACTGGATTTTTGTCTTTGATCCTTTTTATAATGTCCTGCACTCTTGTTGTTTTTTAATGTGATAATCAACGCGTATAGAGCATGAAAAATAATCGACAAATACAAAAGATAAGAAACTACCTTAATAAAAGGGTTCCCTGTTAAAAATGCGGAATAAGCATTAAAACCCTTTTGGGCTTGTTCTGCAGGTTCGAATAACTGTAAGTTTCCCAGGAAATGTATCAATAGGAAAAAAACTAGAAAAAGTCCAGTTGCAGCCATAATCAGCTTACGGGTAAGTGTGTTCATTGTTATAATGGTTTTAAGTATAAATACAATTTTTATAGACTTATCTAAACTTTGAATTACGGTCTTACTATTTTTAAACAGACTTTTTACCTAGGTCCAATACCTAAAAGGTATGAAAAACCAAAACAAATACCCTGTTTTAACAAAAAGACAATTTAAATTTATCAATTTTTAATAACATTTACACAGAAAAACACCGATTTAAAAAACATAAACTCAATATATAACTATTCTAAATAATGAAAATTTATTTTATATATGCCTATTTTCATGAAAACAACTGGTTTGACTCTGTGGTTAAAGCCTGCTGTTTTACCCATTACTTGGAACTTGTAACCATAGAAAAAATAAAATAGATAATGAAAAAGGGATTTTCACTTTCTCACAATAAGACGGGTTTATTACAAGGCACTTATTTAATAATAGGGATATACCGCAGAGCGTTTTTTCACAAGGATTCACCCAGATTTAAAACATATTATTTAAGCCAAGGTATGGTAAAAACGATTGTAAAAACTTTCGCTTTATTATACAAAGGCGTAAAACAAATAAAAATCAGCCCATAATAGCTGTTAGTAATCACCTAATAAATCCACTGGTTAACCAAATTTAGCTAACCCCAGTAAAAAGCGTAAAACAAGCAAAGAAGGAATAAGGCCTTTTTAAGTCAAAATGCTTTAGAAAATTTAAAATAAGGTGAATACTTGGTGTATAACTCCAGAGAAAAAAACAATTAATGTAGCTTTAACAAGCAAAGCTATTAACAAAAAACGCAAAGCTAAAACTCCCTAAAACCAAGGGAAACAATTAGATTAAAACCCAATGTTAGAATAAAGTATCTAGTCTTTTTTTTTCTTTTTTAAAAAGAAATATGGAAGGCTTATACCCCCCTTTAACAAAAAGGGATTTACATAGATTTAGGTAGATAACCAAAAAAAGGGATTTACATAGATTTAGGTAGATAACCAAAAAAAAGTATTTACTAACTTTACTTATCACCTACTTTTATTAAAACATATTTTTTACATAGCCTGATCTTCCTGCTCTTGGGCCTTGTATAATCTTTTCCCCGACATACTTTCTCCAGCAGATTTATCCAATTTCAAGAAAATTGTACTAGATACAACAGTCAGTAATCCCATCACTAAAAAGGTATAACGAAACACCCCTGTGCCTCCTTGTGTTATTCCAGGTAGAGATGTTTTTTCAAATAACATCAAGAACATAGCCGCTAGTGAAATCCCAAGACTAATGGCCAATTGTTGGGTCACGGACAATAAACTATTACCCTCACTGGAAGTTTCCTTGTCCAAATCAGCCAATGATATGGTATTCATCGAGGTGAATTGAATGGCATTAAAAGCTCCATTGAAAATCATTAAAATAATGATCACCCAATAGGGCGTTTGTTGTGTAACAAAGAAAAACATACTTATTAAACAACCAACTAAGATTGTGTTTGTAATTAAAGTAGTACGATACCCGTATCGCTTAACAATAGGCACTACAAAGTTTCGTGAAACTAAATTTGCAAGGGCCTGGGGTATCATCATAAGACCTGCGTAAAAGGGAGAATAGCCAAATCCTATTTGCAAAAGAAGAGGTATCATAAGAGGCATTCCTCCTATTCCAAAACGCGTTACCAAGTTTCCAACTAACCCAATGGAAAGAGTTTGTATTTTAAACAAACTTAATTTTATCAATGGATAACTACTTGTTTTTGCATGTCTAACATACCCATAAACACAGAGTAAGGATCCCATTAATAATGCCAAAATAATATACATAGACATACCCGGGGAATTCCATCTTTCAATCACAAGGGTTAAACTAGTTAGTCCCCCGCTAAACAAAATCCATCCCCATAGATCAAAACGGTTTACCTTATTGGTAAAATTAGGAATAATACGATTGGCAACAATTATAGCCAATATTCCAACTGGCACGTTGATTAAAAATATCCAATGCCAGGACAATTTTTCCACCAAGAATCCACCAGCGGTAGGTCCAAGCATTGGACCTATTAATGCCGGAATAGTAATAAAATTAATAACCCCGAGTAATTGGTCTTTTGGATAGGCGTAAATTAAAGTAAGTCTGGCCACCGGTACCATCATCGAGCCTCCTATGGCTTGGATAATTCGCGAGAGTATTAATTGATTTAAGGTATCTGAGAAACTACACAGTAAGGATCCTAGGGTAAATAAAACCACGGCGGTAATAAAAATACGCTTGGTTCCATAACGATCAGCCAACCATCCACTTAAAGGAATAAGTAAAGCCACTGTAAGGGTGTAACAAACAATCACACTTTGCATTTGTAAAGGGGATTCTCCTAAACTTTTTGCTATAGATGGCAAACCGGTATTTAATATGGTTCCATCCAAGGCCTGCATAAAAATTGCTAGTGCACCTAACCAGGGTAGATATTTTTTTATTTTGGGATCTTTTACTACTTCTACTTCCATGCGTTTTATTAGGTTTTTAAGAGATTTTTCCTAAAAACTTTTATTACTTGTTTTAATTAAAATTCTTTTTTTAAATATGTGCACTTATATATAAAACACACAATCTCCCTAAGTTAAGAATATTAGCTGAGTCCACGATATTATTTTTTAGGCTTTTTTTAAAAAAAGTGCCTTTACCTCCAATGGTTTACATCCAAACTTGTACAACTAGTTTTGATTAATCCAATTGTGTAGAATTCTCACCCCTTGCTGACTCATATAAGACTCGGGATGAAATTGAATACCTTTTATGTTATACCCCCGGTGAGAAATAGCCATTATAACACCAGATTCACTAGTCGCGGTGATTTGTAGCTGTTCTGGAAAATCTTCTAAGCTCACCGCCCAAGAATGGTAAAGTCCCACTTTTACTGGTTGTACCAAACCGCTAAATAAAAGCTCGTTATCATCGCAAATATCAATAGCTTTTTTTTGGCCATGACATACCTTGGATAAATTATATAGTTTAGCGCCAAAATATTCTGCGATGGCCTGATGTCCTAAACAAACACCTAAAATGGGTTTTATACCTTTATAGCGATCCAATATCTGGGCCAAAACTGGATAGGCACTAGGTATATCAGGACCTGGAGATAAAACAATTTTATCAAACTTATCTAACTCTTCTACCACCACTTTATCATGAGCAATCACCTCTATTTGACATTTGGGGTGTTCTTTAAAAATTTGATATAAATTAAAGGTAAAAGAATCATAGTTATCTATTATAACAATATGCTTGGACGGGCTCATAAACAATTTTTGTATCTTTGACAGGTAAATTCACAATCTGAAATGCGCATCAAAGATACAACTATCCAAACAATGAATCGCCTAGGGAAGGCAAGAATTCCATTTGTTTTTATCCTAGATTTTAATGGACAAAACAATATTGTACTACCCCTTGAGGATATTGATCCAAATTGGATATTATATGATTTCCAAGGAAAGACTAATTCTCAAAAATATACAAGTTCGAAAGTAGCTCAAATAAAACCTGAGATGATTTCCTTTGAAAATTACCAGCATAAATTCAACAAGGTAATGCAAGAAATTCAATTAGGTAACTCGTATCTAACTAACTTAACGATCTGCACTCCAATACAACTTAATTGTCAACTAGTAGATGTTTTCTACCAAGCAAAAGCCAAATACAAAGTTTATTTAAAAGACAACTTCACCTGTTTTTCCCCGGAAATATTTATACAAATAAAAAATAATCGAATCTTTAGTTTCCCCATGAAAGGAACCATAGATGCAAGAATTGATAATGCAAGTCAAATCTTATTAAATGACCCCAAAGAAATGGCCGAACATTATACTATTGTAGATTTAATCCGAAACGATTTAAATATAGTTGGTACACAAACCAAAGTGGATCGATTTGCCTACCTAGATAAAATACAGACATCAAAAGGTCCTATTTTACAGATGAGCTCACAAATAAGCGCGGATTTACCCAATACATGGAACCAAAATATTGGGGATATCTTCCAGGACTTGCTCCCGGGGGGGTCCATCACTGGATCTCCAAAAATAAAAACCTTAGAAATTATAGAGAAAAGCGAGGCATATAACAGGAATTATTATACCGGAATATGCGGAATTTTTGATGGAAACACCCTGGATAGCGGTGTAATGATTCGCTTTATTGAACAAGAACAACAACAGTTTTTCTATAAAAGTGGTGGAGGAATAACCGCTTTGAGTATTGCACAGAAAGAATATCAAGAAATACAACAAAAAATTTATATCCCAATATAGTAAAATAGGTAGAACTAAGGATTGATTTAAATAAATAACATTCAAAATCTAATCCTTATAAATCCATGAAAAACCCTTTAATAAACTTTTACATTATTTTTAGAAAATAGAAAAATAGAAAAATAATAAATAACTAAAACCTACTTGTTTTTGAGTATTTGTAATTTTTCTTTCATTTAAACAGATTAAAAATACATTATTCACATTTTAATTTAGACTAAAACAAGCTCCCTAAATGTTAAATAATATATTTTATGGGGGTTTAATTTTTTATCTGTGTTTAGTTTTATGTATATTTCTACAACCAAAAACTAAAAAATGAAAGATTTGTATTTGAAAATCGGCCAATTACTTGCCGATAAAGATTATGATGCCCTTGCGGATCTTCAAATCGAAAAGCCAGAATATTTTAACTGGGTAACAGAAGTTTTCGAAGATATTCATGTAAAGGAAACTCCTGATAAGACTGCTTTATTATGGACAGATGGAGAAGTTACACACAACTACTCTTTTTTAACTTTATACCAAAGGTATAATAAGCTTATTAATTTTCTTCGTTCCAAAGGCATACAAAAACAAGATGTTATTTTAACCCAAATGATGCTTCAACGAATTAACTGGGTTACGCATCTAGCGGCAATTAAAGCAGGCTTTAAACTATCTCCTGCAGCCAGTATCTTAGGAGTTCAGGACTTGGTTTATCGCTTTGAGAAAATTAAGCCTAAAGTAATTTTAGCCGACCAAGATAACGCCGATAAAATAGATCAAGCCGAGAAGGAGTCTGGTATAAAAATACCAGTAAAAATTATCGTAGATGCACAGCGTGATGGATGGTATAGTTTATCTGAAATAGACAAAGAACCTGTACATGCACAGGCAGCTAAGACCAAACCAGATGATGTTTTATTTATGTTCTTCACCTCTGGTACTACAGGCATGCCTAAGATTGTTTGTCATACTCATTTAAGTCAACCCTTAGGTCACTTGGCTACCTCAGCCTGGATTGGAGTTACCAAAGAGGATATACATTATAATATCTCGCAACCCGGATGGGCTAAATTTGGTTGGAGTAGCTTATTTGCGCCTTGGAATGTGGGAGCAACAATCTTTGCATTTCATACTACAAAGCGTTTTGATGCGAAAACCACCCTAGATTTAATTGAAAAGCATAAAATTACAACGCTTTGTGCACCCCCTACTGTCTTACGCTTTTTTATACAAGAGGATTTAAAAAAATATAATTTTAGTTTAAAGCAGTGCGTAGCAGCTGGAGAGCCTCTAAATCCAGAAATAATTGAAGAATGGAAACAAGGCACAGGGATTTTAGTACGCGATGGTTTTGGACAAACCGAGAGTACTTGTATGGTTGCAAACTACCCAGATGCTCAAGTTAAATACGGATCTATGGGAAAACCAACCTTCTTATATGATATTATTATAGCCGATGACAATGGGAACGAGTTACCAATTGATGAAGAAGGAAACATTTGTGTGCGTACAAATACAAAAAAATTAAACGGGATTTTTAAAGAGTATATGTATGACAAAGAAAAACAAGCACAAGTTTTTAGAAACAACGTCTATTTCACTGGAGATAAAGCCTACAAAGACGCAGATGGGTATATTTGGTTTATTGGCCGAGATGACGATGTGATAAAAGCATCGGATTATAGAATTGGCCCCTTTGAAGTTGAAAGTGTTTTATTAGAACACCCAAGTGTGGTTGAATCAGCTGTGGTAGCAAGTCCTCATCCTGTAAAAGGTTTTGAGGTAAAAGCTTTTATTATCTTGGCAGATAAAACACAACCAACCCCTGAACTAGCCAAAGAAATATTTGACTTTTCTAGATCTTTATTAGCACCGTATAAAATGCCAAGAAAAATAGAGTTTGTCAGTGAACTTCCAAAAACGATTAGTGGAAAAATAAAAAGAGTTGAACTACGAGCTTTACAAGCCCAAAGAATTGCGAAAAAGCAAGAAGTTCCAATGGAGTTTAATTACGAAAGATAATTTAACATACTTAAATAAAAAAGCGCTTGAGAAAAGATATGACTCCCTCAAGCGCTTTGCTTTTATTTATAAAATAATTTAAATATTACTTTAATTCAAAACTAATAGAAACATTAGAGGTAATCTCCAATTCTCCAATAGCTATGGTTTGATCATATTCACTAACAGAGCTACTCTTTAACATATAAGCTCTAGGCATTGGGGAACCAGAAACAGAACCATCATTAATATAAATAGCTTTACCTACTTTTTGACCTAAAGCATTTGCATAATCACTTGCTTTTTCTTTTGCATCTTGTACCGCTAAAACTCGTGTTTGTTTTTGTAGCTCGTCGGCCTTTGAGCTCATAAAGGTTACACCAGATATATTGTTTACTCCATTTTCCATTACCCCTAACATCAATTTTTCATACAAGGAGATATCATTTAAAGTAACAACTATACTTTGATTGGCAGTAAAAGACTCTTGTTTAGTTTCATAATCCGTTGTCTTGTATAAACTTACCGCTTTTGTTTGAATATCCTTGTGATTTAAATTCAATGTCTTTAAATATGCTAAAACCTTAGCTATGGCCTGATCGTTTGCTTTTTTTGCAACTTCAGCCTTTGGGTCTTGATTAGTGATTCCCAAGGTAATTTCCACTTTATCTGGAACTACACTTAATTTACCATTACCAGTAACACTGATTTGAGGTACATCTAAACTTGGTGTGTTTTGAGCCAAAACTGGCATGCTCATTCCTAGAATAAGACCTAGGTATAACAAAGAAATCTTTTTCATAATTTTTTTCTTTTAATTTATTCAAAGATATTATTTTCCACCTTAGATACTATTAAACTTTTGTGAAATGTATCACTGATTATCCAAAACAGATATGCCTTTAATCATAAAACTAATAACAAACCAATACCATTTCTAAGTCTTTTTCAACACAAAAGGCTATATTTTGCTTTAGGCCCATAATATCTTGATAGGCATCCCCTTTTTGATCATCAATACTATCTTGTAGCTCTTTAATTACCTGTGGACTAATAGATATGTCTTGAAATAATAAATCTAAGATTTTTAAACTAGAGGCATCTAAACAAGAAATAATTGGAAAATCGGTCATTTTAGGAATTTCAAATCGATGTGATGCTTGAAGAAGAATCTTTTCCATTTCAAAATCAACCATATCAATATGTTCACGTAAAACTTGATTAATATAATCCGTCTGTAAGCCCAGTGGAATTGGTCGCGTAAAAGGAAGCTCTATGGCGTAGGTGTCTAAAATACCAATAAGTGCATATCCGTAAGCCAAATTACTTGCTGAATCATAACTATTCCCCCATATAATATCCTTTAAAGCCTGCAGGTAAGTTGTTGTGTTTGCTTTGTCACTATAAATAGATAGTTTCTGAAAAACATCACTATTAACCACTTTGTCAAACACAGATTGGTCCTTAGAATTAAAAACTTTTTGTATAGCCGCTGACTTTACAGCATAACTAAAAATGTAGTACTGCATATCTTTTATTTTAAAGTTACTACTTTTTGTCGCATAATAACCTATAAAATCAAAAAGTTTTAACAAGAAAAACCAACACCCTCTTGTTATATTTTACCTTTTTTATAAAAGTAAACCAATACTAAAATAGGTAAAACAAGTAGTGCAATTAACCAAACACGATTCCCAAAAAGAAATGGAAAATGTACAAGGGTTAGTATTAAACCTGCAAGGGCTCCACCAATATGAGCCGAATGTCCGATAAGATCCCTATTTGATTTCATACCATAAACCGAGTATCCCATATACAAAATAGCAAATAAATAACTAGGTATAGGTATTATAAAAAACAAACCTAATGTCATATCAGGAAACATAATAATGGAAGAGTATAAAACCCCCATAACCCCACCGGAGGCTCCCACAGCATAATAAGAAGACTTATTGTAATAGATTTGATAGGTTATAAGGTTTCCTAAAATTATACTTGCCAAGTAAATCAATACAAAATAAAGATTACCCACTTGGTATAACACCACCTCGGCAAAGAAATAAAAGGTAAGCATATTGAAAATAAAATGCATCCAATCTACATGCAGAAAACCAGAGGTTAAGATTCGGTAATATTGCCCCTTTCTAACTGCTTGTAGATCAAAACAATATTTATTAAAAAACCTTGTATCATTTAATCCTTTATAAGTTACAAGGGCGGTAAGTCCCATTATAAGTAAGACTAAAAAAGAAATATCTCCCATTTTTTTTTGATGTAAAAATAGACATTGTTTTTAAGTATTAATCCTAAATATTATTAAAAACAAATCCCTTGAAGTATCTTTGTGGCAAACACCCAATTTTTAGTATGAAATTTTTAGCATATATTCTTGCATATCCCTTTTTATGGCTTATTTCTAAGCTACCTTTTACTATTTTTTATTTTATTTCGGATGTGTTTTTTGTTCTTACTTACTATATAATTAGATACAGAAGAAAAACAGTACGCAATAATATTCGAATTACCATGCCTGAGCTTAGTGATAGTCAGGTAAAGCAAATAGAGAAGCAATTCTATCGTCATTTATGTGACATCTTTTTGGAGATGATTAAAACCATGACCATCTCCGCAGAAGAATTAGAAAAAAGGTTCGTATTTACTAATCCAGAATTAGTTACCAATGCTCAAAATCAAGGAAAAAGCATTACTTTGTTCTGTGCCCATTACGCAAACTGGGAATGGCTTATTATATTCACTAAGGAAATTAAATATCAAGGTTATGCTGTTTATAAAAAAATAAACAATCCTTATTTTGATAAAATGATTGCTAAGATCCGTTCAAGATTCGGAACCAAGTTAATTGAAATGAAGCAAACCATTCGGGCCATTAGAACCAACGAAGTGGCTGGTGATAAAGGTTTTTATGCCTTTATTAGCGACCAATCGCCAATGATCAGTAAATCAAATTGCTGGCAAGAGTTCATGGGTATTGAAGTCCCTATCTTTACCGGAGGAGAAGCATTGTGTAAAAAATTTGACATGGTACCTTTATATCTTCAAGTGCAATATGTAAAAAGAGGACATTACCAGTGTACTTTTATTCCCCTGAGCCAAGAATCGGAAGATGTTAGTAAAATTCCTAATTATGAATTATCTAGACGTTTTTTAGATCAAGTTGAAAAACAAATTCGCCAAGCACCTCAATACTATTTTTGGACCCACAAAAGGTGGAAACATCAAGGTAATAAACCTAAAAATTTATAATTTATAAAAATGCCCCAAATAATTTAAAAATTATTTGGGGCATTTTATTTGGCTGTAAACCAGCTTATCTTTCTTGTATTAAATTCCTGCTATAACACGTAATTCTTCAATCATACGAGTGGCTAAATCGTCAGCTTGCTTTTGGGTATGCGCCTCGGTATAAATACGAATAATAGGCTCTGTGTTTGACTTTCTTAAATGTACCCAACTTTCTGGAAAATCAATTTTCACCCCATCAATGGTTGAAATTTCTTGATTGGAATAATTCTCCGCTATTTGTTCCAAGATCATATCTACATTTAACTTCGGGGTTAGCTCGATTTTATTTTTACTCATAAAGTATTGTGGATAAGAAGCTCTTAACTCACTAACACTTTTGGTTTGCTTGGCTAGATGAGTTAAAAATAAAGCAACCCCAACCAGAGCGTCTCTTCCATAATGACTCTCTGGATAAATAATACCTCCGTTTCCTTCTCCGCCTATAATAGCATTGGTTTGTTTCATTAAACTAACCACATTTACCTCACCTACGGCTGCAGCACTATATTTTGCGTTTTTACTTAAAGTTACATCGCGTAAAGCTCTTGAGGAAGATAAATTAGACACGGTATTTCCAGGGGTTTGTCCCAAAACATAGTCAGCAACAGCAACCAAGGTATACTCCTCTCCAAACATCTCACCTTGTTCGGTAATAAAAGCTAAACGATCCACATCAGGGTCAACAACAATTCCCAAATCTGCCTTTTTCTCTACAACCAGCTTACAAATATCTTCTAAATGCTCTTTTAATGGCTCTGGGTTATGTGGGAACTCCCCATTTGGCTCACAATAAAGTTTTACAACCTCTACACCTAAAGCTTCTAAAAGACGTGGAATCACAATTCCACCACTTGAATTTACTCCATCTACAACAACTTTAAACTTTCTTTGTTTGATGGCTTGAACATCTACAAGTTTCAACTTTAAAACCTCTTGGATATGCAAATCCATGTAATTATCTATTACTTTGATTTTACCCAAATCATCTACTTGTGCAAAATCAAAGGTATCTTTATCTGCAATTTCAATGATTTTAGCTCCTTGTTCAGCATCTAAAAACTCTCCTTTTTCGTTTAAAAGCTTCAAGGCATTCCATTGTTTTGGATTATGAGAAGCCGTTAATATAATTCCACCATCGGCTTTCTCTAAAGCAACAGCTACTTCAACTGTAGGCGTGGTTGATAGTCCTAGATCTATTACATCGATTCCAAGACCCACTAAAGTATACATAACCAGATTGTGAATCATCTCACCAGAGATACGTGCATCTCTTCCAATTACAACAGTCAATTTTTTCTTGGATGAATTATTCTTTAAAAAACTTCCATATGCAGAAGCAAACTTTACTGCATCAACAGGGGTTAAGTTCTCTGCCACTTTGCCTCCTATTGTTCCTCGGATACCAGAAATGGATTTAATTAATGTCATATGTATTTTTTTTTTGTATTACTACAAATATAACACAAATCCCAACGTACAAAGCTTTATATTTGACAAATCACAATTTTGAATCAACCTTAGGAAATAACAAATGAATTTCTTAGCACATATATATCTTTCAAAAGAAATAGACCATTTAAAGATTGGTAATTTCATTGCCGATTCAGTTGTTGGAAAGCGCTACTTGGATTATCCACCACAAATACAAAAAGGTATTATTTTACACCGTCATATTGATACTTTTACAGATTCTCATCCTATATGGAGATCAAGTAAAAAGCACATAGTTCCTGTCTATGGACACTACTCGGGTGTTATTGTGGATATGTATTACGATTATTTTTTGGCTCTTCATTGGGATAAGTTTTGCAATGTTGCTCTACAGAGCTATGCCCAGAGTTTTTATAATTTATTACAAAACAATTTTGAGCTCTTACCTAAAAAGGTACAAAACTTTTTACCTATTATGATTCAAGAGAATTGGCTGGTTAAATACAAAACCATACAAGGTTTAAGTTATATTTTAAAACAGATGGATACCAGAACCAAAGGGATATCAAAAATGAGTCAGGCCACAAACCAACTTATAGAACATCATCAAGAGTTAGAGAGTCAATTTTTTGCTTTTTTCAAAGAATTACAACAAGAAGTAGATTTTTTTATGTCTTTAAACAAATTTTAACTTAAATTAGGCTTTAGATTTGTTTTGCTAAAGCTATGAAGAATATTTTCTCCCATTTTTTAAATTTTATTAAACTACTTTTTAGGTATTTAGAAGGTATTTTATTTTTTATAAAATCCATAACCACAGAACGACAATATTTATATATATCTTGTATAATCGTTGGGGCATCCTCTGGGGTTGCGGTAGTAATTTTGAAAACTTTTGCAGAGAGTATTTTAAAATTTGCCACGCATGTACAAGGTATATCAAGTATTCCTTTTAGTTTTAGTCTCTTGCCTATTGTGGGAATTATTCTAACGGTATTTGTTATCAAAAAGTTCTTTAATGGTACTTTAGAAAAAGGTACCACAGAAATTATGATCTCTATTGCTAAAAAAGCTGGTATTATTCCTAAAAAACAAATGTATGCTCAAATACTAACTAGTTCGTTAACCGTTGGCTTTGGAGGTTCTCTTGGTTTGGAATCTCCCACGGCTATAACTGGCGCTGCTTTTGGTTCAAATTATGCCCAGAATTACCTTTTACCCTACAAAGACCGTATCATATTGTTGGCCAGTGGAGTAGCGGCAGGAATTTCCGCCATGTATAACGCGCCTATTGGAGGTATTTTCTATGCTGTTGAGATTATTCTCCTAGAGGTGTCTATCTCTTCCTTTATTCCTATTATGATAGCTAGTGTAACGGGCAATTTAGTTGCAAACTCCATCAAAGATGAAGGCCTTCTTTTATTTGTTAAACAACAATTTGAATTCAATGCCAATCAAATCCCCATATATATATTATTGGGTGTAGCCATTGGCTTTTTTAGTGTTTATCATGCTAGAATGTTTCGTTTTACCATGAGAAAATTAAATAGCTATGTAAATCACCCTTATAAAAAGGCCATTATTGGAGGAGGCATTTTGGGTCTTTTAATTCTTGTATTCCCCTCCCTATTTGGTGAGGGTTATGGTAGTGTGCGCATGTTAATTAGCGATAGCCCCCAACAAATATTACATAAAACTATTTTAGAGCACTTATCCTCGAACTCCTGGGTATTATTAGTCTTTGTAATAGCTGCTGGTTTTATAAAAACTTTTGCTGTTGGTCTTACCTTAGGTAGTGGGGGAAATGGTGGAGATTTCGGACCAGCGTTATTTGTGGGTTCTTATATGGGATTTGCCTTTGGAAAACTACTTACTTTAATTGGCTTGTCTAATGTTCCTGTTCAAGGTTTCGCTGTGGTTGGTATGGCCGGGGTTATCACCGCCCTTTTCCACTCCCCTTTAACGGCTATTTTTCTGATTGTCGAGGTTACAAGTAGTTATGCCTTACTCCCTCCTATGCTTATTGTTGTGGCAATTAGTTATGCTATTTCTAAAAAATTGGAAAACTATTCGATGGATCTCAAAGAAGTTGTTCCAACTGGAATGGTTTTTACCACCGATAAAGATGCTAATATTTTAAATACTATTAATCCTATTTCGTATCTAAAAAATGATTACCGTGTTTTAAGCGATCAAGCCAGTATACAACAAGTAGTTGAAATCTTTTCAACCACCAGTCAAGTATTTATTCCATTGGTGGATAGTGAACAAAAAGTGGTTGGAGTTATATCTTTAGCTAAATCAAGAACTTTACTATTTAATTCTGCCGATTTAGAAAAAACACCCCTTTCAAGTATAATAAGTCCTGCTACGGTACTAACCTACAACGATTCGGCCAAAACATTTGTAGATACTTTTGATCAAAATCATTTACTATTTATTTTAGTTGAGCAGGATAATAAATATGCGGGATATGTAGAGAAAAATGACATTATGGATGCTTATCGTCAAAACTTAAAGACCCTTTGGATAGGTTAAAAAAAAAATAGAAATAATGTACAATATTTGACCCAGCAAACAGTTATATATAATATACAAAGATTTATAAAATGAAAGGTCATCCTTTTAGGGATGACCTTATCACAGCATAATATGTAATTAACTTATTTTATGATTCTTAAAAATAGAACAACAAAACAACAAAACCAAATTTCCTTGTAAGTAGCCAACTCATTAGAAATTTAAAATAAAATCTATTTTTCGAACATAACAATATTCCATAAATGCTTTGTTGAATCACTTCGCCTTCGTAATTCACTAACAAATGTAAGCTATTTACAACGGAATTTGTTTGTGTTATTTACTTTTTAACAATTGTTATCCAAAATAGATACCGAAAATTTAATATATTATAAATCAAACAATTACAACAGCTCTGTAGGTTATATTAATTACCGTATTTGTTATATTTCGTTAAAAAAATGCGTTTAAGATCTTATTTTATTACTTTTACCTATCAAGTAAAAAATGAACCTTAAAAGTAATTATCAAATTTAAATAATTTTATTTTTTTTAAGGAAACTTACCCATAAATGCGTCATTTTATGTCTATGCATACACAGTTTATAAAAGAGCTTTTACATCAAAATGAAAGTTCAGAATCTTTCTTAGATAAAAAACGAATTGAAAAATACACCGATAGTCTTTTTCACTTTCTCTTCCAACTTGAAGACAAAAAATACCTCTCCGAACAGGCATTAAATATAAGGATTGAGTGTTTAAAAAATGAATTAACATCCATTGTATTCAATATCAATCACGATGGTGAAAAATCCAATAAAATAGCACAAGAGTTTTTTAAGGCCTTACCCGATATTTATTTTGTTTTACAAAGTGATGCAAAGGCTATCTTACAAAACGATCCCGCGGCCACTACCCTACAAGAGGTTTATATAGCTTATCCCGGATTTTATGCCATTGCAATCTACAGGTTCGCCCATCAGTTACAACAACAAAAAGTAGGGCTATTACCTAGAATATGGACAGAATATGCCCATAGTAAAACGGGCATCGATATTCATCCATCGGCAAAAATAGGAAGTAATTTTTGCATTGATCACGGAACTGGCATTGTAATAGGAGAAACTTGCATTATTGGCAATAATGTAAAGATATACCAAGGTGTAACCCTAGGGGCAATCTCAGTGTCAAAGGACAGGGCAAATACCACAAGACATCCCTTTATACAAGACAACGTAATTATATACTCTGGTGCTACCATTTTAGGAGGTGACACTGTTATTGGGCATGATACGATTATCGGAGGAAATGTTTGGCTTACAAAAAGCGTTGAACCCCATTCGATTATTTACAGTAAAAGCAAGAGTTATTCAAAAGACCAAGAACTAGATCATAAACCAATTAATTTTGTAATATAAATTTATTACTTTTTATTTCACTTAAAATCTAAGCTTATGAAATTAGACAATATTCTACAGGCAATTGGTAATACGCCACATGTTAAGATCAATAACCTTTTTCCAAAGGACATAGAGGTTTGGATTAAATTAGAGAAGCAAAATCCTGGAGGTAGTTTAAAGGACCGAATCGCCTTGGCAATGCTTTTAGATGCCCAAGAAAAAGGTTTAATCAATAAACAAACCACCATTATTGAACCAACCTCTGGTAATACAGGAGTTGGTCTAGCTATGGCTTGTGCTGTGTTGGGTTATAAGTTAATTCTTGTTATGCCTGAATCCATGAGTATGGAAAGAAGAAAATTAATGGCTGCTTACGGAGCTAAATTTGTCTTAACACCCAAAGAGCTTGGAACCGCTGGTTCTGTTTCCAAAGCAAGTGAACTAGCCCAGGAGATGGACAATGCATGGGTTCCGCAACAATTTAATAACCTTGCTAATCCACAAATTCACCGTCAAACCACAGCCCAGGAAATAATTCAAGATTTTCCACAAGGAATAGACTATTTAATCACCGGAATCGGTACAGGAGGTCATATTACTGGGGTAGCAGAGGTGTTAAAACAAAAATTTCCTAATTTAAAAGTTTATGGAGTTGAACCAGAGAACTCCCCTGTATTAAGTGGTGGTAAACCAGGCCCGCACCCTATACAAGGAATCGGTGCTGGTTTTATTCCCAAGGTAATTAATACCGATATTTTAGATGGAATTATTACCATTGGCAAACAAGAGGCTTACCAATACACAAATGACATTGCTAGTAAAGAAGGAATACTTGCTGGAATATCCACCGGTGGGTCACTTGCAGCGATTGCCAAACATCTAGAATTTATACCTAAAGGATCTACCGTATTAACTTTTAATTACGACACAGGAGAAAGATACTGGTCGGTGGAAGATTTATTTGATGAAAAAGCAGCAGAAATAAAATAGAACTATAAAGCCTATAAAGTATACAAACAAGAATCTACAATAAATTCAACATGTAGATTCTTGTTGTTATTTAAACCCTAACAAAATTTTTAGATTTAAATACGTACTTTTGCAGCAAATTACAAACACCCAAACAATTATGCTAAAAAGATCCGTGCTTATTGCAACATTTGCCTTTGCAGCCTTGGCCTCGTGCTCTTCGGTACCTAAAACGCAGGCTAATTCAAGCAATCAAGAGTTAAACAACATTGAAATAAATGGAAAGCTATATGCGGCGGTTTTTCAACAAAATGCAGCTGAATACCAGGCTTTATGTGCGCAAGCCTTTAATATTGCTACCCTACAGCTGGATAATATCCTACAACAAGCTCACGAAAAACCACTTGCAATTGTAACTGATATTGATGAAACTTTCTTAGATAACTCCCCCTATGCAGTACAAATGGCAAGACAAGGGAAATCTTTTTCACAAGAATCTTGGAATAAATGGACTGCTAAGGCAGATGCTAAACCAGTTCTTGGAAGCTTGGAGTTTTTTAAATATGCCGAATCTAAAGGAGTTGAAGTATACTACATTACCAATCGTAAGACCGAAGATAAGGCAGCTACAATTGAAAATTTAGTAAAGTATAATTTCCCTTTTGCTGACCAACAGCACGTTATTGTTAGAGACCAAGAGTCAAGTAAAGACGCTCGTAGACAAGCATTGAGTCAAACACACGAAATTGTTTTACTTCTAGGGGATAATCTATCGGATTTCGCAACTGTTTTTGATAAAAAAACACAAGCAGAGCGTTTAGAACAAGTTAAAACAAATCAAGAGTTATTTGGTAAAAAGTTTATCGTATTTCCAAATCCGGGATATGGAGATTGGGAGGCTGCTTTGTTTGAGTATGCAAAAGATTTAACTCCAAAACAAAAAGATGAAATCTACAATAACAGCGTAAAAGGTTTTTAAATTAATTATAAATACATACAATAATCATGAAAAAATTCTTAGCCATGGCCTTTGCCATAACACTTTGTTTAACAATATGGAGTTGTTCAAGTAGTGATGACGAGGTTATTCGTACTGAAACACCTGTGCAACTTTATCCAGGTTTATGGGAAACAGATATGTTGACCTATAATATTCCGAATATTCATTCAGGTACATACAAATATTCACAAATGACCGATATGTTTGGTGAGGAGTTCTTTACAAAAGAGACTTTTGAAATTGTTTCAAACAACGAAATTATCTTAAAACAATACACAGGAAAAGGTGAGGTAAAAGGTCCTTTTGTTGGTAAACTTGAAGACAATTACCTTGTTTTTAATTCTGGTATAGAAAAAAGAAAAATATCAAAAAGTAATGAATTCGAATTCACTTTAGTATACGATATGTTTTTCTTTAACACCAAAGCACCTGTGGAGGTTACTCAAATTAGAGCTAGTGAAAAATAAACTATCTTTACTTTAGTTTTTTTATCCATTGCGATATAAAGAAATCTTCTATCTTTTTAAGGTAGAAGATTTTTTTTATCTAGGCCACAATCCAAGGTATGTTAAAATAAAATTTCTCCTGGTTTTTTAAGCCATTTTTCGCTTTGTTTTTTTTATATTGCTCCCCAATTAACCTTTTAAAACAAAATGAAAAAACTAGCCACATTAAGCTTCATGTTCTTGTGTTTAATATTAACAACAAGTTGTAGCTCGGATTTAGATCAAAGTCCTGAAATTAATTCGTTCCTTGGTAGATGGGAAGCCAAAGAGATTAGCTATAAAGAAGGTACTAAATTCATCAAAAAACCTTATAAAGAGTTAAAAGAATTTAGCAAAAATGAAATTCTTGAAATCTACACAGATGATAACAATACCGTAGAGTTAATCCAATATCCAGCAAATCAAGAAGAACCAAAAATTTACTTTGGAACTTATAGTTATGATCAAATAACTCTTAGTGGATTGTCTCAAGTAAGAATTATTACTAAAATCTCTGGTAATTATATAACTATAGCCACAAGAATGATTATAGATGATAAATTAACCGACGTTTCTATTGAATATGCTACTATAGGGCCACCAAGAGACCCAGAAAAATAAAATATTGGTAATTAAAATATAGCCGTTTCTAAAGAGAAACGGCTATATTTTTTAACTAATACTTTTCTTGTTACTCAAACACAATAATTATATGTAACTTTCTATGGTTATTATATTTTCATTTTTTTAAAACATGCCAACAAAACCACAAAAAAAAATAACCTTACTTCAAGCACTGATCCCGATGCTTTTTTTAATTGCACTACTGGGCTTTAACGTCTTTATCTACAAGGCTGAATCCTTGGCTGGAAGCAACCAATTCATATTACTACTTGCCGGACTGGTAGCTATATTAGTTGGGTTATATAACAAGGTTTCGTATGAAAAGATAATAAATAAAATCACCAAAAATGTAAAAGACACCGCTAGGGCCATATTTATTTTACTTTTAGTGGGAAGTCTCTCGGGGACTTGGTTACTAAGTGGAGTTATTCCCACAATGATTTACTATGGCCTACAGTTATTAAATCCCGATATTTTTCTGCCTTGTTGTGTGATAATCTGCTCTATTATTTCTTTAGCCACAGGGAGCTCTTGGACTACCTCAGCGACAGTAGGTATAGCCTTAATAGGCATTGGAAACACCATGGGAATAAATCCAGCGATAAGTGCGGGGGCCATCATATCGGGAGCCTATTTTGGCGACAAACTATCCCCTTTATCAGATACCACTAACTTAGCTGCAGCTTTAGCTGGTACAGATCTTTTTACCCACATACGATATATGATGTACACCACGGTACCCACTTATATTGTAACTTTATTGGCTTTTATTGGGATAAGTTTCACTAGTAATACTGTATCAACCTTAGATATGAGTCAGACCCTGCAAGCCATTGAGTCTACCTTTTATATTACTCCTTGGCTATTTTTAGTACCTGTTGTGGTGGTTGCTTGTATTTTATTAAAAGTTAAGCCCATAATGGCGCTATTACTTGGCACTTTACTTGGAGCTTGTTTTGCCCTAATTTTTCAAGGCAAGATAGTAGCAATGGTAGCAGGAAGTGATTCCTTGACAATCCTATCGGGATATAAAGGAATTATGAATGCCATTACCACAGATATACAAATTATATCACCCATGGAAAGCCTAAATAGTTTATTTGCAGCCGGGGGTATGAAAAGCATGTTAAATACGGTTTGGTTAATTCTATGTGCCATGTTTTTTGGAGGAGCCATGGAAGCCATCGGGGCACTAAAGAAAATAACACAAGCTCTTTTACACATTGCCAAAAGTGTTTTTTCTTTATTTGCAAGTACTATAGCTAGTTGTATAGTAGTGAATTTAACGGCATCCGAACAGTATTTATCTATTGTTATTCCGGGTAAAATGTTTGCCAAAGAGTATCAAAAAAGAAATCTAGCACCAGAGAATTTAAGTCGAACTTTAGAGGATGGTGGTACGGTTACCTCTGTGCTTATTCCATGGACCACTTGTGGAGCTTATCACGCGGGGGTTCTAGGGGTAGAAACCCTAGCCTACTTACCTTATGCTTTTTTTAATCTAATAAGTCCTATTATGAGTTTATTATTAGTTGGACTTAAGATTAAGATTAGAACCCTGGTTAACAATAAAAGCGAATTAAACTAGATTTTGAGTATCAAAATAACATATTCAATATAAGCTAGTATTTAATAAGCAGTAAATAAAAAAGCGATAATATTAATGCCTTTAAAAGACATCCATATTATCGCTTTTTTTATAACCAAAAAATCAAAACCTATCTAGAATAGTTCGGCGCTGACTTTGTAATTGTAATATTGTGAGGATGGCTTTCTCCAATACCCGAAGCAGTTAATTGTACAAATCTTGCCACTTGTTGAAGTGTTGGAATATCTTTAGCCCCGCAGTAGCCCATACCGGCGCGTAAACCTCCTATAAACTGTAGCATACTCTCGTGTAACTCTCCTTTATAGGCTACTCGTCCTTCGATTCCCTCAGGTACTAATTTTTTCACATCATCCTCTACATCTTGGAAGTATCTATCTTTTGAACCTTGCTTCATAGCCGCAACAGATCCCATACCACGATAAGCTTTAAACTTTCTTCCTTCAAAAATAATTGTTTCCCCTGGAGACTCTTTTGTACCAGCTAGCATAGAACCAAGCATAACACAATCCGCTCCTGCACCAATGGCTTTAGGTATATCACCAGTGTAACGTAACCCTCCATCTGCAATTACCGGAACACCAGTACCTTTTAAGGCCGCTGCAACTTCCATAACTGCTGAGAATTGTGGAAAACCAACACCCGCTACAACTCTAGTTGTACAAATTGAGCCCGGACCTATTCCAACTTTTACAGCATCGGCTCCATTTTCAACAAGAAATAAAGCGGCCTCTGGCGTGGCGATATTACCAACTACCACATCAATATCAGGAAATGCAGCCTTTACTTGTTTTAAAACTCCGATAACCCCTTGAGAATGCCCGTGAGCTGTATCAATAATTAAAGCATCTACTCCTGCGTTTACTAAAGCAGTAGCTCTTTCAACAGCATCACTAGTTACCCCTAAAGCAGCAGCAACACGTAAACGACCATATTTATCTTTATTCGCGTTTGGTTTTAAAGTAAGTTTAGTGATATCTCTAAAGGTAATTAAACCAACTAGTTTATTTTGTGGATTAACCACCGGTAGTTTCTCAATCTTGTTTTGTTGAAGAATTTCCTCTGCTTGAGCTAAAGTAGTTCCCTCTTTGGCGGTAACTAAGTTCTCTTTAGTCATAACTTGGGTAATTGGTCTTGAAAAATCTTTTTCAAAACGCATATCTCTATTGGTAATAATCCCTTGTAAGATTCCATTGTCATCCACAATCGGAATACCTCCTATACTAAATTCTGCCATTGCTTGTTTAGCATCTCCAACAGTGGCTGTTAGTGGTAAGGTTACCGGATCGATGATCATACCTGATTCGGCTCTTTTAACCTTTCTCACTTCTTTGGCTTGCTCTAAAGTGGTCATGTTTTTGTGAATAACTCCTATTCCACCCTCACGAGCCATAGCAATAGCCATATCACTTTCTGTAACCGTATCCATAGCTGCAGAAACAACTGGAACGTTTAATGTAATATTTCTTGAAAATTGAGTTTTTAAACTTACCTCGCGTGGTAGTACTTCTGAATAGTTAGGAACTAATAGAACGTCATCGTAGGTAAGACCTTGACCGATGATTTTAGCTGTGTGTGCTTTCATGTGCAATTGTAGTTGAATTGCACGCAAATTTAGCTTTTTTTACTCAAGTAAAAAAATCTAGTGGTAAAAATTAAATATTTTTAACGCTTCATTATAAGAACTCTCAAAAGACATTGCACTTAAATTGGTAGTTACCTTATTTGCAGTAAAATAACTCAACAGCTTCTCCGTTGGCATATTACCTGTTAGGTCATCCTTAGCCATTGGACATCCTCCAAAGCCCATTATAGCCCCGTCAAAACGTCTACATCCGGATTTAAATGCTGCGTCTACTTTCTCAAACCACGAATCTTTTGTGGTGTGAAGATGAGCTCCGAATTCTACATTAGGGTAAGCTGGAATTAAACTAGAGAATAAATAATCTATAACCTGTGGAGTTGATGAGCCCACGGTATCGGAAAGCGAAATGATGTTTACTCCCATCTGGCACAGCACCTGGGTCCACTTACCTACTATTTCCACACTCCAAGGATCTCCGTAAGGGTTACCAAAGCCCATAGAAAGATAAGCCACCACTTGTTTGTTGTGTTTACTAGCAATATCCAAAATCTCTTGAAGGGTTACTAAAGATTCGGCAATAGTTTTATGGGTATTTCGCATTTGAAAATTCTCAGAGATAGAAAACGGAAATCCTAAATATTGTATCTGCTCATACATAGCGGCTTGTTGGGCTCCTCTTGTATTGGCAATAATTGCAAGTAGTTTGCTTTTGGTTTGACTCAGATCCAGCCCTTGAAGAACCTCTGGGGTATCTTTCATTTGTGCAATGGCCTTAGGAGATACAAAACTACCAAAATCAATTGTATCAAATCCAACTCTTAGCAAAGACTGAATATACTGTATTTTCTTTTGTGTCGGTATGAACATCTTAATGCCTTGCATTGCATCGCGAGGACATTCTATAATTTTTACATCTACTTGCATAATTTCAAATATAAAGGAAATACTGACAATAATCAAAAACAAAGAAACACTATTTGAGACTATTTTTTTTTCTAAAGCAGGTGATTTGAGCCCTGAGAATCAATTCAATAAAAAAAATCGACCTTTCAAATAGTAAAAAGTCGATTTTTTCTGTCTTTATTTAAAAAAGACTATACCACAAAAAAACTCCTAGTAAACTAAAAATTACAACTTGTAGCCATTTAATTATTTTATTAAATAAAACACTTTGTAGGATAAACTTTGAAAAATAACCTGCCACATTACAAATCACAAAGAATATCACAAAGGCTTGTAGGATAAATATCACTCCTAAAACTAGCACTTGATCTTTTATTGACCAAGAACTATTAATGGATAAAAAACTAGGGAACAATGCCAAAAAAAACATCATAACCTTAGGATTTAAAACATTCATCCAAAATCCTTTTTGCATAAATCCTAAAAAACTAGCTTTCTCTTTGGAGCTATTTGATATAGCAATGGGACTTATTTCAACAGGTTGCTTGAAAATCTGATAAGCAAGCCAGAGTAAATAACTCCCTCCAAAAATTTTTATACCTCCAAAGGCTAATTCAGAATTTATGATCAAACTTGAAACCCCAAAAGCAAAGAGACTCAAATGCACTACTAAACCAGTAAGGAGTCCAAAAATAATAGCCAAACCAGATCTTGTTCCATGGGTAACGCTTTGCGATATAACATATAACACATCTGGCCCTGGGCTAAGAGTTAACAATACACTTGTAAAGAAAAACCCATATAACACTTCATAAGGCATTATCTATTTTCTTTGAGCTAAAATGCTTTTGTTGATTTGTTTGATTAACTCTGGTCCTTGGTAAATAAAACCAGTATAAAGTTGTATTAAACTAGCCCCTGCTTCTAATTTATCTAAAGCATCCTGAGCTGAGTGTATCCCCCCTACTCCAATAATTGGGAAACTTTTATTACTTTTCTCAGACAAGAATCGAATTACCTGGGTACTTCTATGGGTTAACGGTTTCCCACTTAACCCACCAACTTGGTTTTGTTGGGGACTAATCAAAGAATCTCTACTTATTGTGGTATTGGTTGCGATAACACCCGCGATTTTTGTTTCCTGAACAATTTCTATAATATCTAATAATTGGTCATCGGTTAAATCCGGGGCAATTTTCAACAAAATTGGCTTTGGTTTACTCTTTTTATTATTATCGTTTTGTAAAGTATTAAGCAAAGCCTTTAAAGGTTCTTTGTCTTGTAATTCACGTAGATTCGGAGTATTAGGACTACTTACATTTACCACAAAATAATCCACGTAATTAAAAAGAGCTTCAAAACATGCTTTATAATCTTCAATGGCTTGATCATTAGGAGTTGTTTTATTCTTGCCTATGTTTCCACCAATTAAAGTTCCTTTGTTTTTCTTTAAGTGCTCAACGGCCTGTTTAACTCCTTGGTTGTTAAAACCCATACGGTTAATCAATCCAGCGTCTTGCTTTAAACGAAATAATCTTTTTTTGGGATTACCCTCTTGTGCTCTTGGAGTTAGAGTACCTATTTCTATAAAGCCAAAACCAAAGTTCTCTAATTCACCATAAAGCTTTGCGTCTTTATCCAACCCAGCTGCCAGTCCTACAGGATTTTTAAACTTTAATCCAAAAACCTCTGTTTCTAACCTTGGATCGTTTAGTTGACAATTGGCTCTAATTAAACCAGAAACACCTGGTATTTTATTTAAAAACTTCAAACTACGGAAGGTAAAATGATGAACACTCTCTGGATCAAATTTAAAAAGAATAGGGCGAATTAAGCTTTTGTACATTGTGCTATTATTGTGATGTTGTGTTTTAATTTGGGCAAAGGTAATACTTTTCCGTATGCCAAAATAATGGTAATTGCGGATTTTTTATTATCTGCTTTTTTAGTTAATCAAGACACTAAAAAATAATTTTAAGTTACAGAAAATTAGCCTCTAAATCCTTGGCATTTACTAAAATACTTCCTTAAATTGTAAAGTAAAATTGACCATATGAATACCTTATTGTATCAAGAGTATATCCAAGAGCTTAGTTTAACCTTACCAAAGGCTAATATTATAAGTGACCCTTTGCAGTGTTTGGCTTATAGCGCCGATGCTAGCTTTTATCGCCTTATTCCAAAAGTAGTAGTTTTTATAGAGAATGAGGCCCAAATCATTAGCGCCTTGTATATAGCTAACTCAAAAAATCTGCCGGTGAGTTTCAGGGCTGCTGGCACGAGTTTATCTGGTCAAGCCCAAAGCGACTCGATTTTACTAATCGCTACAAAGGGCTGGAATAATTTCACTGTTTTTGACCAAGGTTATAAGGCAAAATTTCAACCCGGTATAACCGGGGCAAAGGCCAATGCTATATTGCGAAAATACGACAGAAAAATCGGCCCTGATCCTGGGTCTATAAACGCCGCGATGATTGGTGGAATTGCAGCCAATAATGCCAGTGGTATGTGCTGTGGTACCTCTGAGAACTCTTATAACACACTTGCTGATATTCGCATTATACTATGCGATGGAACCATCTTGGATACGGGCGATGATTTAAGTAAACAAAGTTTTTTACAATCTCATGCTCACTTTATCAAGCAAATTAATAGCCTTGCCAGCCAAGTTAAATCCAATACCGTATTGCATCAGCGCATTGCAAGGAAATACAAAATAAAAAACACAACAGGGTATAGTTTAAATGCATTGATAGACTTTACCGATCCCTTTGATATTATTAAACACCTGATAATTGGTTCGGAAGGTACCCTAGCGTTTATCAGTGATATTACTTATCACACGGTTGAAAACTTTAAATATAAATCATGTAGCCTTGTTTTATTCCAAGATATACACCAGGCCTGTTTAGCGGTTCCCTTACTAAAACAATCCCCGGTATCGGCTGTTGAGCTAATGGACAGAAATAGTATTAGATCTATAGAAAATGAACCCTTGGCTCCTAGTTACTTTAAAACCCTAGGTGAGTCAACATGTGTTTTATTAATAGAGGCACGGGGAACAACCCCGGAGGATTTAGAAAACAAAGAAAATCTAATAAAACAATCCATCAAAGATATACCCACTTTAAGACCTTTTCAATTTACAAGTGATCCGGATATTTATGCTTTTAACTGGAAGGCAAGAAACGGACTTTTACCAAGTGTTGGAGCACTTCGAAAAACAGGTACCACATGTATTATTGAAGATGTTGGCTTTGATGTAAAAGATTTAGCCGCGGCAACCACTGCTTTAAAAAAACTCTTTGCAAAGCTAGAATATAAAGATGCAGTACTCTTTGGCCATGCCTTGGAGGGAAATTTACATCTTGTTTTTTCCCAGGATTTTCAATCCGACAAACAAATTGCCAGATACGCAAAACTCATGGACGGAATTGTAGATATTGTTGTTAATCAATTCGATGGATCCTTAAAGGCAGAACATGGAACGGGTAGAAATATGGCTCCTTTTGTAGAAAAAGAATGGGGTAAACAGGCCTATGAAACCATGCAAGAAATCAAATTTATATTTGATCCAAAAAACCTTTTAAATCCAGGAGTTATTTTAAATAGCAATGCTCATGTTCATCTAGAGAATTTAAAACCAACCCAACCAACCCACCCCATTATTGATAAGTGCATTGAATGTGGGTTTTGTGAATCGCAATGTGTTTCTCATAATTTTACACTTTCTCCTAGAGGTAGAATTGTGGTTAGTAGAGAAATTCAGCGTTTAAAAACAAATAAACAAGATCCCAAAGTATTGCAAGAACTTTTAAAAAAAAGCAACTACTTTGTGGACCAAACCTGCGCCACCGATGGTCTGTGTTCTTTGGCTTGTCCCGTTGGTATTGACACAGGGATGTTTGTTAAAACCCTGAGGGCTAGAAAAATTAAAAAAGGTAAAAACAAGGCCACTGAAAACAAACCCTTCCCATTGGCCACTTTAATACAAGTGGCTAGAATAAGCCTTGGTGCTTTATCCACCATTAATAGAGTTATGGGCGATAAGCTTATGTATAAAAGTGCCCTTAGATTAAGGAAGATATCCAACAACAAACTACCCTTATGGAACCCCTATATGCCAGGACCAACGAAAAAGGATTTCCAGAGCACTTATAAAGACTTTAAAAGTGAAAATAAAATTGTTTACTTTCCAAGTTGTATCAATCGAGCGATGGGAAAATCCAAGTTTGAACCACCTCAGGACAAAGATTTAATACAAACAACTATTTCCTTGTTAAACAAGGCTGGTTATCAAATAATCTTACCCGAGAATTTAAGCTCTCTGTGTTGTTCTATGCCTTTCTCTAGTAAAGGTTATAAAAAAAGGGCTAAAGAATTTACCCAAACCCTGCAAGAGAGTCTAAAGAAATATTCCAATAACGGGCAATATCCTGTTTTATTTGATATGAGTCCTTGCTACTCTCATTTTTGCGAACAAGAATCGATAGGGAATTTAAAAATTTACGATCCGGTGAGCTGCATTGTTGAGTTAGTTTTACCTAATTTACCAATTAAGAAAAAAGTAAAAAGCGTTGATATTTTTGCGGTTTGTTCTTTAAAAAAAGACTCCTTAACCACCAAGTTATATGATTTGGCAAAGGCCTGTAGTGAAAAAGTAAACCTATTGGAATCAAACTGTTGTGGCTTTAGCGGTGATAAAGGCTTTTTTATCCCCGAATTAAACAAACATGGCACCAAGGATTTAAAATCTCAAATAACTCCTAATACAAACGGGTGTTATTCAACGAGTCGCACCTGTGAAATCGGATTGAGTTTTCACACCCAACAAAATTTCAAGTCCATCTTTTATTTAATTCAACAAGTAACTTAGTTATTAAAAAGTCTCTAAAATTATTTTTATATTATTTTACTACCTTTGATAACAATAATAGCCACATTAAAATATGACAATACATATCAAAAATATGGTTTGCGATCGATGTAAAAAAGCAGTTTCTCAAATATTTGAGCAAATGGGCATAAAACCTATAGAAATACAACTTGGCCAAGTTACAGTCCAAAAAGATTTAACTACCCAGGAATTGCAAGAATTACAAATCCATTTACAAAAAACAGGGTTTTCTTTAATACAAAACTCCAAAGAACAATTAGCAACACAGATAAAGTCATTGCTTATTGATTTAGTTAACAAAGAAAATGCTTTTTTAAATGAAAATCTATCGCATTACCTTAACAAGCATTTAAATCAAGATTACGCGTATTTAAGTGGGGTATTCTCTAGTGTAGAACAACATACAATAGAGCAGTTTTTTATTCACTTAAAGATTGAAAGAGTAAAGGAATTATTATTATTTCAAGAATTAAATTTAAAGGAAATAGCCTATTTACTAAACTATTCAAGTTTAGCTCATTTAAGCAAACAATTCAAAAAAGTAACTGGTCTTACCCCTACTGAATTTAAAAATATTCAAAAAAATCAACGCATACCAATTGATAAAATCTAGCAGACACTTTAATTAATCATTAAAATAGCCCAATTGCTATTGTAAAGAATTGGGCTATTTTGATTATATACAGTAAAATAGTTATTTACTTTTTAATCTTAGAAATCTCACTCACTAATATAAAGCGAATACTAGAGGCATCAGCCGGGGGGTTGGCAATATTCTCCGAACGAACCTCCAATTGATATTCATATCCAGGCTCATAATCAAAGCCTTCTATGGAACTATACATTAATTCCCATGGCTCATCTAAACTCTGTCTTACCTGCATACACTTCATGGGACTAACCCCAACACAATCGACTAATTCACTAGCTACAAACAAAGTAAATATATCTTCAAGTTCTTGCGCCTGAGGCTGATCTTCTTGTTGATTAACCAAAACCTCTTCAGCGGTTAATACCAAGGCAGACTCTTGCTTTTCTTTATTAGAGTTACAGCTAATTAAAACCAGCATACTAACTATAAAAACCAATGAAGCAGGATAACTTTTATACATATAGATTTTTTAAAATGTTTTACTTAGACTAAAAACTCTCAGTAGAATAACCACTAAGGTTTAGATTTCAAATATACAGCTATTTTTTTTTAAAATTATTTTTAAAAACATCTTAGTATACTTAATTGTAATACTTTTTTCTCTATATGATAAACAAAATAGCTTGGGTATATATCAAGAGTTTAGCGATTGTTTATAGTGTAAAAAAGGTAAAAAGAAGATTATATAAAAATATGAAACACCCTTTTGTAATTTACTTTTTATTTAGGAAGTAGCGCTAAAGTGGGTTTTAATTCTGGTTTGTTTTTAACAAAAGAGTTAACCCAAGAGCATAAATTCTGTAAATCATAAGGCAAAAGTTGATTGATTGCTTTTTGGAGCTCTTTATAAAATAATGGCGGATTAAAACTAACCTTTTGTAATACTGTTTTTGTTAAGTGGAACATTTCTGAGGTTCTCATGACTTATTTTTTATTTATGATATTCTCAAATGTATGAAATTTTAACAACTATATCAAGTAATTACTCTTTTAACTTATTTGGTAGAAAAAACATTAACTTTAAAAAAAAAATGAGTTTTTTTTTTACAAACCTCCCTTTATAACAGCAACTATTTAAAAGCAACAATCATTTCCCTTTTTCCCGGAGGCCCTGCAAACTTTTTAACAAGGAAGCCCACTTGCATCATATTTCTTTTTATTACCCCTCGGCAAGCATAAGTGGTTAAGATTCCTCCTGGCTTTAAAGAGTCGTACATCTTTTTAAAAATTTCAACACTCCATAATTCTGGTTGGTATGGATAACCAAACACATCAAAGTAAATCAAATCATAAACTTGATCTTCTAAAACCTGTTGTTCAAAGGTATTGTGCATTTTTAAAAGCTTAAAATGACTATCTATAGTTATTAACTCGGACCATTTTGAATCATGCATCTTATCAAAAATCAAATGATCGGATTCTTTGTCACTTAGTTCTTTATAATTCAAGGCTTCCAATTCCTGTTTATTCAAAGGAAAGGCCTCTATGGCATGATAGGTAATGTTTTGTTTTTTTTGCTTGGAATCCAAATAGGTTAAAAAGGCATTTAAACCAGTTCCAAATCCCATTTCCAATAAAGTTATATCTGTTTTATCTAATAGATGATCCAGTCCGTTTTGTATATAAACATGATTGGCCTCTTGGACCGCACCGTATACCGAGTGGTAAGACTCCCCCCATCCCTGAATTTCAATACTACTGGAGCCATCTTGGGTGATAATCACTTTTCTTTCCATATATATTTTCGCCTAGTATTTTGGCTAGTAAATAAATTAATTTTTCCCTGAAATAAAGTAAATCCCAAAAATACAAATTAACCCTGTTATAATAAAAAAGTAATCCTTTTTTTAAAAGCAATCTTTTGGATTATGGTTATTTATTAATTTTATTTTCTAGCCTTTAAATAAAGTAGCTGCATGGGATTTAATCTTTGAGAAAAACAAACAGTAAAAATGATAATAGCCTGCATGGTGTTTTTACAAAATTTGGTATTTTATATTATTTATAAAATTACTTTTTTTCTGTTTTCATTTTTATTTTTTTTACTCTGTTAGATTTTTTTTTCGCATTATAAATACATTAACACCTTTATGGCTAGATTTTTAGTTTTTGAGCGGGCTTTACTAAGAAAAAATAATTAATTTTAGCCTTTAAATAAAACCTTTGTTACCCTAGGGGTATTTAGGGTCTTATTAATTGTGTATCACAGAAATGGCAATGTAATAAAAAGGTGTATATAACTACAAATAAACAACAAAACACACGGGTAATTAAACAAAGTATAACCCCTTGTCTTGTTTAAGTGCTTTTTTTGATAAATTTGCAATATTCTGATTAAAGCAATACATTGCATTACTAAAATTTGAAAATTAAAAACATTATATAAAATGAGTAAAGAAACTGCCGCAGATTTCTCTATCCAAAGAGCTGAAACATCAAAAATAGCTAGCGTTGATTTCGCTAATGTTAGTTTCGGAAATACCTTCACAGACCATATGCTTGTTTGTCATTATAAAGATGGTAAATGGGGACAGGTGGAAATCAAACCTTATGGACCAATGTCTTTTGAGCCTTCTATTAACGTTTTCCATTACGGACAAGCTATCTTTGAAGGAATGAAAGCCTATAAAGATCAACAAGATAAAGTTTGGTTATTCCGTCCAAGAGAAAACTGGAAACGCTTCAATAAATCAGCAGAGCGTTTAGCTATGCCACAGATTGACGAGACTAGATTTGTCGATGGATTAAAAGCCTTATTGCAATTAGATCAACAATGGGTTCAAAAAGGAGAAGGAAATGCTTTGTATATTCGCCCTTTTATGGTTGGTACACACCCTGGGGTTGTAGCGGGACCATCCTCTGAGTTTATGTTTTGTATCATATTATCTCCTGTTCGCACGTATTACTCAGGTAAGGTAAAGGTTCAAATCGCAGAACATTACTCAAGAGCAGCAAACGGAGGAGTTGGTTCTACTAAATGTGCTGGAAATTATGCAGGTCAATTCTACCCTACTAAATTAGCACAAGAAGCTGGGTACCAACAGGTAATTTGGACGGATGATGCAACGCACACTAAATTAGAAGAAGCTGGAACAATGAATGTTTTCTTCCGTATAGGTGACACTATTTACACAGCACCTACTTCAGAGAGAATTTTAGATGGCGTTACTCGAAAAAGTTTAATAGATATTGCTAAAAGTCAAGGAATCAACGTAGAGGTTAGCTCTATTGTTGTTCAAGATTTACTAGACGCACATGCAAAAGGAGAATTAAAAGAAATTTTTGGAGCTGGAACTGCCGTTACCATTGGACAAATCGAAGGTTTTGCATTTCAAGATAAATATTATGCTTTACCAGAGATCGCAGACCAAGATTCTTATGCAGTAAAATTAAAAACAATTCTACAGGGAATCCAACAAAAACACATCGAAGATACTTTCGGTTGGACCGAAACAATTTAATTAAAGATTGTTTTTTACATAAACTAATAAACGGCAGAGCTTTTCTGCCGTTTTTTTTACCCCATATTAAAGGTTTTACTTACTTTTGCTAAAATTATAAAATATGTTTTCACCAGGTCAAATAAAGTTTGCGATTTTTTTCGTTGTAATCTTTACCATCATACTGATTATCGTATATAGAAAGGATTTAAAACTCCACCGAATTTACTATAAAAATAGACTTTGGATTTTACTTGCTTTTTTAGCCTTTATTGGTAGTTTATTTATTGTAAAAAATCTTTTAAAATCTTAAATTAATCACATTTGGTATTTGTATGAAAATTCTGCAGTATTTTTTACTATTAATTCTACTAAGCGCGGTATCTTTAGTTGTTTTTGTACTTACGCAAAACCCAAACTTTACAGTACAAAGGCAATTCGTATTACAGGCTCCAAAGAACATAGTATATCAGTACATTGCCGATCTTAACACATGGTCTAATTGGATTTCTACCAAAAAATTAGACCAAGGGAACTATATTTTAGATATCAACAAATTAGGCTCCTATGAGATTCAACCCGAATACCAATATCCTTATGATAGTCTAAGTCAAGATATTTTAAAGGACGATAAAATTTCAAATATAAAATGGGCATTTAAGTCCACAGCGGATTCTTTAGCCACTTTAGTGGATTTTGAATTCTCTAGCTCTTTAGATCTTAAAACAAAACTACTTACTTTTTTTAGTGGCTCCCCCACAAAAATTGCCACCCACGAACTGGAGAAAAACACCAATGCTTTAATGGTTTACTTTATTAAGCAATACCAAGAGCACCGCTGGGACTCCATAGGCATTGTTGAACAACCTGAATTAAGATATATTGGTTTGCCAACACAAGAGTCAACTTATTTTTCTTTGGATAAAGATTTAAACAAATCCATTTCCTCTTTAATGGAATTTACCTCATCCAATAGAATCCAAGTAGATAAAAGTCCTTTTTTAATTGTCAACAAGATTCAAAACGATAAAATTTCTTACACCGTTGGCCTTGTTATTCAAGATGAGATATTTTTAAATCCCGATGATATATTTTTCAGTGGTTTAATAAATAAAGGGCATTATTTACAAAATGATTTAAAGGGATATTACACGCATCTACCTACCAAGTTAGTTGATTACAAATCTTTAGTAAAAAAGGCCAATACCAACCTAGAGGCAAATAAAGATATCCTAATTTTTTTACAGGAGTCAGTTTTACAAAGCCCGCTTCCAGGATCTTGGAAAACCAGTATTAAAATTCCACTTGAGTCTGAAACTTTGTCAAATCAAACCCCTGTAGATTCTAATTCTTAGTTTAAAAACAAGACCCCAGTGCTTGTGCTTGTCTGGCTAGGATATATTTTTTTTATTCTAGAAGTTGCGGATTCTCTAAAACCATTCTCTGGGCTTTTTGTAAATCTTCCAAGGTATCAATACCTATTCCGATGTGTTTGGTCAGCGCCATTTTAATGCGCTTGCCATTTTCTAAATAACGTAATTGTTCTAGTTTTTCACTTGCCTCTAAAACCCCTACTGGCAAAGTTGTAAATTCCAATAAAGCAGATTTTCTAAAGGCATAAATTCCGATATGTTGATAATACACCACACCAACATTTTTCTCTCTTGGGTATGGAATTACGGCTCGTGAAAAATACAAAGCAGTTTGGTTATTATCCACCACTACTTTCACATTATTCGGGTTCTCAATATCTGACCACTGGTCTATAGGAGTCATCAAAGAGGCCAAATCGACTTTTTGTTGGGGATCGTTTTTAAAAATATCAATTAACTTAATTAGATTATCTTTATTAACAAAAGGTTCATCCCCTTGTACATTAATAATCACATCGGCTTGTATATCAGCTACAGCCTCTGCAATGCGATCACTTCCACTCTCATGTTGTTTTTTACTCATTACAGCCTTACCGTTATTGTTTTGAATTTCATTTAAAATAACTTCGGAATCCGTAACCACAAAAACATCATCAAAAAGTCCGGTTTTTACCGTTGCTTCATAGGTTGTTCTAATAATAGTTTTACCAGCTAAATCCTTCATTAATTTCCCTGGAAAACGAGTTGAGGCATAACGAGCCGGTATAACTGCAATAATCTTCATTTGTGTTTTAAATTAGATTATCAAAGATAGTAATCTCCTTGTGAATTTACCTAGTATTTAGCTATTAAATCAACGAGTTGATTTTATTGACCTTTTTGTAAACACCCTTTTAATGGGGGGTTATTTACAAAGACAATCCAGCCAATCAAATTGCGTATATTTACTTACTTTAAACAAATAGTTACAATGGAAATCCAAAAAATCTTATATCCATACTTTCCAAATGCATCTAAAGAACAACTGGAAGTAATAGCAAAATACTTTGAGTTACAAAAAATAAAAAAAAATGACTTTTTCTCCCAATCCAATAAGTATTGTAACACCCTTGGTATTGTGCAACAAGGTATTTTAAGAGTTTTCGCAGATTATCAATCCAGGCAGATTACCCAATGGCTATGTACGGCCAATAGCTTTGTAACTGACTTTAAAAGTTTTTTTTTCAACCAACCTTGCTTTTATAACATACAGGCATTTAATGAAGTTGTATTGTTGTGTATCACAAAGAAAAATTATCACTTATTAAAACAAGAGCTCCCGATTTGGCAGGAATTTGAATCTGAATTTATTACTAAGTGTTTTGCAACCATGGAAAATCGTGTTTTTTCTCATTTAGCCTTAAGTGCAAGTCAGCGATACCAAGCTTATTTTAAAGAATATAAATCCTTATTTAATCAAGTTCCCTTACATTATATAGCCTCTATCCTAGCTATGACACCAGAGACCTTGAGTCGAATCCGGGCAAACCAAGACTAGAAACAAAACCTTGATTTAAATCAAGATTTATACAAAAGGTATTGCTGATTTTTACAAAATTAATTTTAACCTTAATTTTTAAAAATGAAAAACATCTTAAAACTAGAGAGTCTTGGTTTATTTATTCTTTGTCTATACTTGTTTAAACAACAAGGTTTTGCTTGGTGGAGTTTTTGGTGCTGTTTATTATTACCAGATCTATCCATGTTAGGTTATCTATTTAATTCCAAGTTTGGCGGTTATTTGTATAATTTTTTTCACCACCAGCTTTTAGGTATTATCCTTTTACTTGTAGGTAGTATTTTTTTAATCAAACCACTTTTATTTTGGGGAATTATTTTTCTTGCCCACTCCAACATGGACCGCATCTTTGGCTATGGCTTAAAGTATACCAATAGTTTTAAAAACACCCATCTTGGACCAATTCATAACTCCAATAAAAAACAACAAAAATAATCAAGGTATAAAACCCAAGTTTATGTATTTAGTCTGGCTTTTTATACCTTTAACTGGTAAAAAACTCATCTTTAAAACCAATTAGATAAAGTTTGCTCTTAGCCCTTGTCATAGCTGTGTATAGCCAGCGGATATAATCCTGGTCAATTCCTTGGGCCAGGTAGGGCTGTTCGATAAAAACGGTCTCCCACTGTCCACCTTGACTCTTATGACAGGTAATAGCATAGGAAAACTTGACTTGTAGAGCGTTAAAATAAGGATTAGCTTTAACTTTTTGAAGCATTTTAAATTTACTAGTTTCATCCTGATAATCCATCATAACCTCCTGGTAAAGCTTGTTGTTTTGTTCAAAGGTTAAAGCCGGAGACTCACTAAAAAGGGTATCTAAACAAACAATGGTCTCAAAACTTGGCATACTTGGATAATCAATCATATGTACCTTTACCTGTGCAAAGCGAAAACCATAGAGCTCAACGGTCTTGTAAATCTGTAAGACCTCCATGATGTCTCCATTGGCAATAAAGTCCGTAATGGTGGAATCTTTTAACCAGAAATAATTATTTTTAACCACCATTAATAAATCCCCCGTGCTAAGTTCACTTTCTTTATCCAAGATACGAGCCCTAATTTGTTGATTATAGGCATTGGCTCTTTTGTTAGATCTAACAATAAAAGCAGTTTCCTGAGCTCCATAATTTGAGTAGGAATCAAAAATAGCATCCTGGATATCATAACCATCTTCTAGACGAACAATATCTTTAAACCCTTGTGTAACAAAACTAAATGAATCATAAAAATAGGTATTTAAAACCTCTCTTAATTGGGTGGCATTAAACAAGATTCCTGAATTCTCTTCTTGACGCATTACCTGATCCAACTCAATGGAGTGTACATCCATCTGATAATGTAAAGAAAGTAAATCACAATCCAAGGCTGGACTACTTTGCATATTAACCGGTGGTAACTGTGCTGAGTCTCCTATTAAAATAAGTTTGCAATTAACCCCAGAGTAAACATAGTATATCAAATCATCCAGCAAAGAGCCATGTGGATACATATTACTGTCCGATGCGCTTATATCTCCAATCATAGAAGCCTCATCCACGATAAATACCGTGTTTTTATGTCGATTAACCCGCATGGTGAACTGCATTTTACCCGAGGTACTCTTAGGTTTTGGATAGTAGATATTCTTATGAATGGTATAGGCTTGTTTACCGGCATAACTACTAATTACTTTAGCCGCCCTACCAGTGGGGGCTAATAATACCGAGGTAAATCTAGCGTATTGTAAATTGTTTACTAAATTGGAAATAAGCGTTGTTTTTCCAGTACCAGCGTACCCTTTTAAAACAAATAACTGATCGGATTTATCACCAGTGATAAACTCGGCTATTTTTTGTAGAAAAATATCTTGTTTTACGGTGAGTTCAAAAGGAAAACTTCGTTTTATTCCCATGTAAAATTCTGTAGCACTTATCATATGTTTCCTTTTTATTTTTCCTTGGGTAAAGATACCAAGCTTTTTAAGTACAAACTAATTTTGTAACTTTAATTGTTTAAATTTGCCGTTCAGCCAAAGAATTACAAAAATCCTTTTTACTTTAAAATGACAAGTAGCAATTATAAACTTTTAATGCAGGTTTCTTCCTCTAAATTTTCCTTTGTGACCAAAAATATTTTGACCCACGAGGTAACCTATTTTGGATCGGAGGCTATCACCAATCAAAAAAGCATTGAAGATCAACTACAAAGCATATTTGAAAAGTATTCCCAATTGAGCTGGGAGTTCAATGAGATTGTAATTTATCACGATAACCCATTAAACACTTTTGTGCCCCAAGAGTTATTTGACCAAGATAATCTTAGTGCATATTTACAATATAACACCAAAGTTTTTGCAAGTGATTTTTTTGATCACGATTACATCGAATCCTTAAACATTCACAATGTTTATTTGCCTTATACGAATTTAAACAATTTCTTTTTGGATAAATTCGGTAGTTTTACCTATAAAAACATCAATACCGAACTAGTTGATATTTTAGTTTGTAAAACACAAGATACAGAGCAAATTTGCGCATTTTCATTTTTAAATAAAGATCGTTTTGAATTAATAATAGCTCAAAAAGGTGGGTTACTTTTTTTTAATTCCTTTATTTATAGCAATGCCACAGACTTTATTTATTATATTTTATTTACCTTGGAGCAATTAGCAATAGATCCACAAAACGTTCAATTAAATTTAATGGGTAGAATAGACTATAACGATAGTATTTACAAGCTTTGTTATGAGTTTATTAAAAACACCAACATTATTAGTGATCACGCCTTTATAAGCGCAGATCTACCTTTACATCATCAAGTACCTAAACAACATTACATACTGTTCCATTCATGAGAATTATTTCCGGAAAACTTAAAGGACGTAGAATATTACCTCCACGAAATCTGCCTGTAAGACCAACTACAGATATGAGTAAAGAAGCCTTATTTAGCATCTTAAATCACCATTTTAATCTAAGTCAGTTAACCGTCTTAGACTTATTTGCAGGTACAGGTAACATTAGCTACGAATTTGCCTCAAGAGGAAGTCAAGACATAGTTAGTGTGGATGCAGATTTTGGTTGCGTTAATTTTATCAAAAAAACGGCAAAAGAATTTGATTTAAACATAGAGGCTTTTAAATCCGATGTTTTTAAATTTATTCAAAAACACAAACAAAGCTATGATATTGTCTTTGCTGACCCTCCTTATGACTTTACGCAGGACCAATTTGAGAAGATTGTCAAAGACATATTAAGTGTACCTTTGCTACAGTCCGATGGAATGCTTATAGTGGAGCACTCCAAATTCACAAAACTAGATCATTTAGAACATTTTAGTTTTTCAAAAAATTATGGAGGATCTGTTTTCAGTTTTTTTGAATTTGACCAAGAAGAAATAGAGGATTCACAAGAAATAGAGGATTAAATTACAACAAAAACCTTTACAATATACTCCTTCTAAGTTAAGTCTTAGTCTAGGAGATAAAACAAAAAAAAGCTTACCATAGGTGATGGACTGACCCCAAAAAGTTGGACGAAGTTATGCAATCTTTTTAATATAATGAGCTCGGTATTCTACCGGGCTCATTCCATTTAAATTAATTCGTATTCGCTCGTTATTATAATATTTAATGTACTGTTTTATTTCCTGTGTCAACTCCAGTATGGAGTTGTATTTCTTTAGATAAAATAGTTCTGATTTCAATACTCCAAAGAAATTTTCGATTATAGCATTATCTAGGCAGTTTCCTTTTCTAGACATACTTTGTTTAGTATTATTCTTCTTTAATTTATCTTGGTACCTCTGTAATCTATATTGCCATCCTTGATCCGAATGAAGTATAGTTTCCATGTTAGTAGCCTTGTCTTTTCTTCTTCTTTTGAAGGCTTTACTGAGCATATCTAGAGTTTGCTTATAGTTTGGAGAAGTGGATAAATTATAACTAATTATCTCTCCATTAAATAAGTCTATTATTGGAGATAGGTATAATTTACTGCCCTTAAAATTAAACTCTGTAACATCTGTAGCCCATTTTTGATGAGGCCTAGTTGCTTTAAAATCACGCTTTAGTATATTCTCTGCTGCTTTACCTACATCTCCTTTAAAGGACTTGTATTTCTTAACTCTAATTACGCTTTTATGGCCTAATTGTTTCATTAGTTTTGCGACTGTTTTAAAGTTTACAGCTGTCTTGAGTTCTTTTCTAAGAAGCAGAGTAACTCTTCTATATCCATATAACCCTCTGTTTTTCTTGAATATACGAGTTACATGTTTACCTAATTCAGCATGTTTATCCAGAAAATTTATACTCTTAGTGTGATAA
>NZ_JBTXLO010000007.1:0-200234 GCF_054871605.1 Myroides sp. LJL119 | reverse complement strand
TGTATGTATTAGTGTGTAAGTTCAAAAAATAAGCCTGGGTTAGGTTTCTATTAAAACCTAACTCAAGCTTCATATAGGGTATTAAATTGGTTTTATAAACAGTGTCATCTATTTTGAGTACAATAAATACAATGACCTGTTTTTTTAAAACCTTCCTTAAATTCATTATTATAATCTACTCTTTACTAAAAATAATATCGTATTGTTCTTCATATCTTTTCTTTAATCGTTGCTTTGCTTTTTTAACTGCTTCGATAGTTACCCCAAGAAGATTAGCTGTTTCTTGATTTGTCAGTCCCAATTTTTGCAGTAACACAATACGTAGATTTGATTCTGTTAAATCTGGGAAATTACAAGTAACATATTCGAAATAATCCTTACGCTCACTTTTAAAGGCTTCTTTAAACATGCTCCAACTCTGCTCTGTCATCAGGTGCGCACTAAGTAATTGTTCTAAATCGGGTCTCTTTTCTTTTAAATATTCATTTGAAGAGTTTTTCACTCTCAATAATTCCTGCTCCAATTTTTCTATTTGATCTGTTTTTTCAGTTAAATAAATTTGGTAAGCAGCTAAAGAAGCATGCGTTTCTCTTAACTTATTTTCAGAACTTATTTTAGAAAATTGAAATTCTAATAGCTTACCTTCATACTTATACATTTGTAGTTTAATGATTCGCTTATAAAAGAAATAAACAACAAAAACTAACAATAATAATAACCCTGTGCTGCTCATAAATAATAGACGCTGATAACGCACACGCTCAGAGACATATTTCTCTGCTTCTAACTCCAAGGTTATACTCTGATAGGTTGTGTCCCAATTTATTTTTCGAATAACATCTTCCGTCTCTCTTCCTTCAATAATGCTATCAATAATATCAATCTCCCTCCGATAGAAAAGCTCTTCCGTATCTCGATTACTAATTTTAGCAATATTTAATAAATAAAGTAAAATCTCACGTTGATATCCTAATAGATATCTCTTAGATTTACTGATTTCATAGGCTTCTCTCCACACCTTTTCGGCTAAATCATATTTTTTATCTGCAAAATAGAATTTACCCAATTGAATCTGAGCGTACATCAAGTTTCGATCTTCTTTTAAATGCTTAGAAATACTAATATCTTTTTGAAAATATTGCTCCGCTTTTACTTTATCCCCCTCAATGTCCAAAATACTAGCCAGTCCTCCTAGACTCTTGGCATATCGCAAAGTATCCCCTATTTTTAAAGCTTGTTTACTTGCCAAATCAAAATATTTTTTGGCTGGTACTAGACTATCTAATTTTAGATATGAATTACCTAATGCCCATAGTGCGGTTGCTTTAAATTCATCTACATCTTTACTTATTTCTAATACTTTTTTATAATAATCAATACATTTGTCATATTGATGCATCGTTTCAAAGAAAAAAGCTGTTTTTAATAACACATTACAGCTTTGAACATCTACTTGTTCTAAATTACTGTCTATCATCTTTGAAATTTTGATAAAATAAGGTGTAGCTTCAAAATAATGATTATACGAATAATAATAAAAACCCACCTCGCTATATACCCACTCTCTCAAGCCAATATTATTGCTATTATTAACTATCCCAATACTCTGTGAGAATAAGGCTGTACTTACTTTATTAATACTATCATTTTGCTTTAAATAAGCTAAGGCTTTAAATACATTTTCTACCGCTTTTCCCTCCTGTGTTTTCTCTATACTATCCATTTCTAATTTTCCTGACTTATAAAAGTCATTAATAAGATTATTGTAGTAAAGATTATTTTTTTGTTTTGTATCACTACAAGAAATAAATAATATTAGACAGACCAATATAAATTCTCTAGGCATCATTAGGATATTTTTAACAAAAATAATATATTTAAAATAATATTAGTTAACTAATAGTGATTTTGAAGAAAAAACAGCAATAAAAAACATTAAAAGATTCTAATAGTTTTAATTTATGCAAACCTTAAGTTATCTATATACAAAAATGATAAACCTCTTTAAAGATTTATCATTTATAAATAACTAGCTGTGAATATCCAAATCTTTGGAAATTAAATCTGCTCTTTTTTATTTGTACTTATATACCCAATTTATATAATTAAATAGATTAATTAATTAATTTTCTTACCCTTGGAGTTTCCTACTTAAATAACTAAATAGCAAAACACATACTTGAATTGAGAATTAAATATTAATTCTTTCTTGTTTTTTTATTAGGGGTAGCAAAGGTATACTTTGTCAGTCTAATTTCTTTATTATTAATTGGTCTATTAAATGTGTTTTTGCTTGATCTACTTGATACATCTGGGCATAAGTTTTCCAATTTGCAACAATTTTTATACACGAGTCAATAATTCCCACGGGATTCCGAATAGAATTTTGCTCCGCTATACTTAGTAAATCTTTTCTTGTGAAGTCTTTTCGTTTACCGTTTATACTTAAATTATGTTGACTCACCCATTTACTATCGGGTCTATAAGCAAAACAAACATCATAAGCTGGCGCTAATTTCCAAACTCCGTCTGTGTCCATCAAAAATGAAAAATTCTTAGTATGATCGTCACAATTTCTTGCAATGACATTAAATACCATACGTTTGAACATTTGTTCTGCTTCTGCATAAGTTAATCGCAACTGGCGCATGGTTTGAAAAATTTGTTCATAGCTATATGAAGTGATATTTGCAAAATCGTAATGTTGTAATGCACATAATGTTTGACTGTGTAGTTTGTGATTTCCCTTTACACGATCAAAGCGCTTGGTCATGAAGTGTACCCTATTGTTTTCTTCAATAAGTCGTGATTCCATCATTTGTATTCCAAAATCTGTTGCCATTTTATAATATGCCATTTCTACTCTTCCATATCCTTTTGATTCGCCGAATTGTACATCACTCACTTGATCAAACTTAATTAACCAGTGTTCGAAACCTTGATCAGCAAGAGTTTGTCCAGACTTTATTTGCCCAGTTTTTTCATTGTAAGCAATTATAGCTTTAGGACGTGCACCACCAGCAGACGTTCCCATTTTCAGAACATCCATCATCACATCCTCCATGCTTTTTTTAGTTTGGATAATAAAACTTTCTTTGTTGGATAATAATGCTTTAGTGGTGTCGATTAAATCACTTAATTCAATGTCATATGATGGGGATTCTTTCCCCATAATAGGTTCGAATTCTAAAGCCCCCATACCTCTTCTTCCAATAAAACATAGAAGCTCTACAGGATTTAAACTATCATCTGGTCGGCCTTGTCTTGCTAACCAGGCATTGATTAAATCTTTTCCGTATCGGTCGGGTAACGCGTCGGCTAAAAGTCCTGGCATACCTTTAAAAGTTTCGTTATTACGGTGTTCTGGAAAACTATAAATCCTATTATTAGAGGGCATTTTTATAGGAGCTATGGGTAATTTTTTCAAATTAAATTTAGGATCATATTCAAATGATGCTATTTCAGTATCTGCATCCCATGCTACGGCTCCCACACGCTGTCCAAAAATATTTATAAATGCTGTTGTTACCATCCTAAATCTAGATTGTCTTGTTGGGAAGTATTCTTTTTCATTACTCTTTTACGCATTTTTTTTTCTCCCTTAGCCAATCGAAGTGGACTAATTTCTTCTTTAATTTCAAATTCTTTAAAAATATACATCGCATCTAATATTCGTAATACTTTTATTAGATTAATTAAAGAGATTCCTTCCCCACGTTCTAATAGACTTAGTGTAGATCTACTAATGGCTGCTTTATCGGCTAATTCTTGTTGATTGATATTTTGTTTAATACGATTTTGTTGCACAAACAGACCAATTTTTTTTAAAATTGATTTATCAGATAATAAGTTAATGTCTGATATATTACTCATAATACATATATTAAATAATCAATAAATGATTTTTCATACATTAGGTATCGTTAATATAATTTTTATAATGTATGAAAAACAATGTTTAAATATACAATTTTATTTATTATGAATGAAAAACAACGCATTATATTTTCACTCTGAATAGAAAAAAGTTTCTAATAGAGTAAACAATATAACCGGTTAAAAATAAGAGTAACGAATTGTTTTTTTAGATCCTTATATTTTAAACCCGAACTTATTAATTCCAGATTTACATTAGAATCTTCACAATTAATTTTTCTTTAGTGAAGAAAAATTACATATAAAAAAGCCCCGTTATAGTCGAGGCTAGACTAAATGTTTTCACAACTAGTTGTTAATTTATAAATAGCCCTCCACTGCTGTGTCACTATGCAGTAAAAATACAATAATTTGAAAGCCATTCAAAACACAACACAACATAAATCAATTAGTTAATCTATTTTTTCATCAGTACTTCTAAATTCCATATTTTCAAGTTCCATACTACCTTGAATAACTCTTTTTTCAAGATCTAAAATTTTTTTTAACGATTCATAATCAATTTTATGAGCATCATCACTAGGCCTGTGATAATCCTCATGCCCACCTGTGTGAAAAAACAAAACAGGAATATCCGCTTCATAAAACGAAGTTTGGTCAGATCCACCACGTCCTTGGTAACCGGTATAAAATTTCACGTAATCTTTCGGGTCTATATCACTAAAAATCGTTTCAAACTCTGGTGAGGTACCGTAACCTATAATTGAAACTCCAGTATTTTTATCTAATCTACCTATCATATCCATATTAAGCATCCAATGAATAGACTCTAAATCTATAGTTGGATTTTTAACAAAGTATCTAGAACCTACAAGTCCTAACTCTTCAGCTCCAAAGGCAATGAATAAAAAATTAAAATTAGATTGTTTTTTATCTTGGCTAAAAAATCTTGCTAATTCTAATAAACCCGCTGTACCGGATGAATTATCATCTGCCCCATTGTGAATCATCCCCACGCTATTCTCAAGTAATGAGCTACCTTGTCTTCCTTGACCAAGGTGATCGTAATGTGCACCTATTACAATAGTTTTTGGTGCTCCATTATCTAAAAAGCCAATAACATTCCTTGCTGATCTAATACTATCATTAACTTTCACTTTTGTAACTTTAGCCTCAAATTCTTGAAAGTACCCATTAGTCCCTAAAGGTTCCAATTTATATTTTTTAAATTCTTTTGCAATATAATTTGCTGCTTTTAAGTTTTCTTTACTTCCTGTACCTCGCCCCTTCATTTTATCAGAAGCCAAATAATAAACGTGTTTTTGCAATTTTGAAAGTTCGATTTCTTGTCCTAAAAAAGATAAACTACTAAGTAGAGATAGTGTTAATATAATTTTTCGCATAAAAGTTTTTGGTAATTAGTTAAAGCAAATGAAAGAAAATTAAATGGAAAATAAAAAGTACTAAGGATTTTTTCAACTTATTTATTAATCTACCACAATGTTAAAAAAAAAATACAAGAGGTAAATCCAATCTCGTAATTTTCAAATTATTGATCGTCTTTGTATTTTACATAGTCTATAGTTAAGTAAATCGATAAAATTTAATTCCAAAAAAGACAGAACAAGAACTTCACTTTAGTCAAAAGTAAAGTCCTTGTTCTATTAATTAGAGAGTTATCTATCGTATTAAGAACATTTAGATGCTCCACAGTCTTTACAAGTTAAACACCCTTCTTGATACATTACATTATCTGAGCTACAATTACTACACTTTTGCCCTGTTGCCACAGTACCATCTGGAACATATTTTTTCAAGGCTCTAGAAACACCATTTTTCCAAGTATTTATAGATTCATTATCTAACTGTAAAGAATTTATCAAATCCACTACCTTTTCTATTTCCATACCATGGCGAAGTGTCCCAGATATTAGCTTTGCGTAATTCCAAAATTCTGGGTTAAAACGGTAGGATAACCCCTCTATAGTTGTTTTATACCCACGCTTGTTTAAAAATTGAAAATCGTATCTAGTTCCCCCATCTTGATCTTTATTCTTTATAATAAACCCTTCGTTGACCCCTCGTGGTAGTAAGATACCATCTTCATCATCGGCCAGACCGGTAAATATCTCATATGGTTTGTTATCTATTTTACCAATAAAGGCAATCCACTTTTCTTTGTTATTTTGAAAGCGAACTACATCACATTCCAATATAGTTGGGCGTTTTGTAGGGAAAGCAGTTTGAGAATTATTTTTATTATCAGTACTTTGCTCGGCGGAGACAAGAACCCCAGCACGTGATCCATCTCTGTATACCGTAACTCCTTTACATCCAACCTCCCATGCCTTCATATACAACTCGGCTACTAATTGTTGCGTAGCGTCATTTGGAATATTAATTGTTACAGAAATCGAATGATCCACCCATTTTTGAATAGCCCCTTGCATCTTCACTTTACTTAACCAATCAATATCATTGGAAGTTGCTTGATGATAAGGGGATTTGGCGATAAGCTGATTTATTTGTTCTTGGGTGTAATTCTCAGATGTATCATAACCATTTACTTGCATCCATTGTTTAAACCTATGGTGAAACACAATATATTCCTGCCAAGAATCTCCAACCTCATCAATAAAGTCAACTTTAACATCTTTATCATTAGGATTTACTTTCCTACGACGTTTATACACTGGCATAAACACGGGTTCAATTCCTGAGGTTGTTTGACTCATTAAAGAAGTACTTCCTGTTGGAGCAATAGTTAAAAGAGCGATATTCCTTCTACCAAACTTAACCATATCTTGGTAAAGCTCTGGATCTTGTTGTTTTATACGTAAAATAAAAGGATTATTTTGTTCTTTTTTAGCATCATATATACTAAAAGCTCCCCTTTGTTTTGCTAACTCTACCGAGGTTCTATAGGCAGATAAGGCAAGTGTTTTATGTACCTTAACACTAAAATCTATTGCTTGTTGGCTACCGTATTTTATTCCCAGCCCTGCAAGCATATCTCCCTCTGCTGTAATACCTAATCCGGTTCTTCTACCCTCTTGGGCCTTGTGACGAACCTCTAACCATAGTTCTTTTTCAATACGCTTAATCGACTCATCCTCTGGATCTTGATTAATTTTTTGTAAAATAGCATCAATTTTCTCTAATTCTAAATCAATTATATCATCCATGATACGCTGGGCAAATCCCACATGCTTTTCAAACAATGCAAAGTCAAACTTTGCCTGTTTAGTAAAAGGGTTATCTACATAGGAAAACAAGTTAATAGCAAGTAAACGACAAGAATCATATGAGCATAATGGAATTTCTCCACAAGGATTAGTTGAAATAGTTTTATATCCTAAATCAGCGTAGCAATCCGGTAGAGATTCCTTTATAATAGTATCCCAAAATAAAATCCCTGGCTCGGCACTCTTCCAAGCGTTATGTACAATTTTTTCCCATAACTGCTGGGCATTAATTTGTTTACTAAAAAAAGGTTTTTCACTAAAGATGGGATACTTTTGTACATAGTTTTTTTGGTCTTTTACCGCCTGCATAAAGGAATCATCTATACGCAAAGAAACGTTTGCCCCGGTAATTTTACCAGCCTGCATCTTAGCGTCTATAAAATCTTCGGCATCAGGGTGGTTAATTGAAACTGACAACATTAAAGCTCCCCTTCTACCATCTTGTGCAACCTCTCTAGTTGAGTTAGAGTATCGCTCCATAAATGGAACTAACCCCGTTGAGGTTAAAGCTGAATTTTTCACAGAAGATCCTTTAGGGCGAATATGCGATAAATCGTGACCTACTCCACCTCGACGTTTCATTAATTGAACTTGTTCTTGATCAATTTTCATAATACCCCCATAGGAATCGCTATCCCCTTTATTACCGATAACAAAACAATTTGATAAGGATGCTATTTGATAAGGATTTCCGATACCCGTCATAGGACTTCCCTGTGGGATTAAGTATTTGAAATCTTTAATTAAATCGAAAATTTCTTGCTCACTTAAAGGGTCTTTATACTTTTGTTCAACCCTGGCAATTTCCTTTGCTATTCTTCTATGCATTTCTTGGGGTGTACTTTCAAAAATATCCCCTTGGGAATTCTTTAAAGCATATTTATTGACAAACACAGTTGCTGCTAAACTATCCCCATTGAAGTAAGCGGTGGATTGCTCGATGGCCTGTTGGTTTGAGTAGATTTTTTGGTCTTGTTGCTTTGGTATGGTGTGTTTCATAGTTCAAATTATTTTTACACCAAAATACAAAAAATATAAACATCTTAAAGAAACTATTAAAAAAAGTTTACAAATAAAAAATGCAACATATTGATTTACATTAAAATACAATTTATAAGATCTAGAAAAGTTTTCATTTTTAAATATCTTATAATTTTTAATAGCATTGAAAATCATACAAAACTAAAGACATACTATAATAATACAGAGGTTTTTTTAAAAACTATTTTCTATAGATTGTAAAATTAAATCCCATTAATTAAATGCAATAAACACCACCTTGTTGTGTTTTACATGTACTTATTTATATAACAAAGTCTAGTACTACCAGAAAAACTCTTAATCCTGATATTTAAAACCTATGGGGTAATTTATAAAATTCCAGTTGCGATATATTACAAATCTATCCAAAAGAATCCCTACATTTGCATTAAAGAAAAACACTTTTTTTATCTTTTTACAAGCTAGATCAGATTGTTTTTCAGTCTTTATGTCACAAAAACAGGGTGAAATCCCAGTGAATAAAATTAGTTACAAACCTTTTAAATACTAATTAGAAAAATGGATTCTTTTGTTGCGATAGATTTTGAAACTGCTAATTCAAATAGAACAAGTATTTGTAGTGTAGGTCTAGTTTTAGTGGAAAACAAAAAGATAACCCAGGAATATTATAGTTTAATTAAACCTATTCCTGATTTTTACAACTATTATAATACCCAAGTACACGGACTAACTAATCTAGATACTTTACAAGCACATTCTTTCCCTGTAATTTGGGAGCAAATCAAACCTATTATACAAGATCTTCCTTTAGTTGCCCACAATAGCGCCTTTGACAAAGGGTGTTTACAAGCAACCTTACAGACGTATGACTTACCTAAGATAGACAATGATTTTTATTGTACCTACAGAGAATCTAAAAAATTAGTTCCAGAATTAATTAACCACAAACTCCCAACTGTAAGTAAATTCTTTGGATTTGATTTAGCTAATCACCATCACGCCCTAGCAGATGCTAAAGCATGCGCTTGGATTGCAATTCAAGTGTTTTAATTTTTAAAATACCCTGGCTTAAAAAAAACTAAAGGCGTGATCTTTGTGGTTATTGTTTATTATAAAAGAATAAAGAAATATATAAAAGCCCAAATCACTATAAAAAACAGCCCAACTAATAAGTTGTTTTTATGGGATTTAACATCTTTTTTACCTAAAAAAACATACAAAACATACACAAAAAAAGCCAGTACAAGGCCAACAGAAATAAATGGATAAAGCATAAACAATATTTTAATATCATGTAGTAAGATACTAAAAATAGCTATATCATGTTAATAAATTTTACGTTAAAACAATACTTACAGCCTAGTTTTAAAATCACAATATTTTACCTTACAGAGTATTTATTGATTCCAAATTAGCATTAATAGCCTTCAAATCCTCAATTATCATAATTAAAAACAAAATATTAAGAATTTAAAAAAGATAAATAATGTTAATATTTTACTAACTTTACTAGATTTATCAAATATTTAAATAATTAGTATATCTATTGGTGTTTAATTTTAATTTTTCAATAGATAAATACAAATATTAATTAATAATCAAAATAAGTGCATATAAACTTAATTTTTAACAATTCAACCACTACTTAGGTAGTTAAAATTATTAATTTTAAGTCACCTTAATTAACACTTACAATGATTCTTTTTCTTTTAACTAAACGCAAAAGTATATTTGCTATACTTTTTGTTTTTATTCAGATTAGTCATGCACAATCTGAAGGTAATTTAAAATCACAAAAACAAATTGAATCCTTAAATTTCTATAAAATAAACCCTCATAAAGACGTATTGTTTGCTACGGACTCTTTGGGGCATCAATGGGTCAAAGGAGAAATTCCAAATCATTTACTTAACTCCTCTTCCATATTTCATTTAACCACTGGGCATATTTACCAATACGACTTTTATTTATACACCCAGGGAGTTTTGCATAAAATAGAACCCAATTTAAATATTGAAAATGATTTTATGCAAAGCCGGTTTGTCCATCATTATATCTCTAGTGATACGAATGTATTTTATGTCAATCTATACTATAACTTAAATAACAATTTTGGATTTATAATAACAGAACAAAACAAATACGCTAGTTTTGAATCCCAAGAATTACTCTACATTGGTATTTATTATGGTATTACCTTTGTTTTAATTCTTGTAAACTTTATACTTTTTAGTATTTTTCGATACAATCATTTTTTATTTTTCACTGCCTTGCAAATTTGTATATTCATTAATTTGTTTTTTCAAGACGGTATGTTTTATTACCTATCCAAAGGAGCCTGGCAAATGTCTAGTTTACTTGTTTGGATTATTCCTTTAATATCGGCTTTAGGCTGCGTCTTGGTAATGTATTTATTGGATATTGAAATACTTTTTAAATCACATAAAGGCTTATTTTATTCTTTGTTTGGTATTAATTTTATATTCTCTTTCCTTCATAGCTTAGCCCCAGATATCTTAACTATGGGAAGTGTGATGCTATTGAGCTGTATATCACCAATTTTTTGTTTGTTATTAACCCTTTTGCAATTCCGATCAGATATATATGCACGCTTGCTTTTAATAGGTATATGTATTTTAATACTATTTGGGGGTATCTATATCCTACAAATTATGAATCTGCACTTCTTTGACTTTCCGGTTATCCATGTATTTAAAATTGTCTATTTTTGCCAAATAGTGCTATTCACCTTTGTAATTAGTCACAAAGTCAAGAAGTTACCAAGTAAAACAATATACTATCCCAAACAAATACAAAGATTTTTAAAAAAAATAAGTAGAAAAAAGCAAACAAACCCACAGATGAGTATAACACTTCAACTACAGGCCTTTGGAGCTATAAATAACTTAACTATCCGTGAACTCGAAGTGCTTATTTGTATCTGGGAAGGGATGAGTAATATACAAATATCAGACAAATTATCTATCTCTGTACATACGGTAAAATATCATATTAGCAATCTATATACTAAACTGCAAATCACTAGTCGTAGACAAGCCTTATTTTTAAGAAAGTTAAATAAACTCATTTAATATACATCTACGGGGTTAGGTTGCTTATATTACATCCGATTTAAAAGTAAAATACTTTTTTATCGTTTTTTTTACCACAGTGCGTCACCCTATTTTTATTATTCATTATCCTCTTGCAACGCAAGTTTTGATGTACTTATTTATCTTGGTACTCTAAAAATAGAATTTACTAGCTTTAATTGCATCTCATATGTTAAGTAAACAAGGTATATAAATAGAATTAAAGCTTCAAGAAAAAAAAAGTATTAGTTAAATCTCCAGGCCAATACACGAGTTTTTTTATTGCCCTGGCCCATGTCAATAATTTGATATTGTGTTACTTTTATACGTTTTAAAACACCTTGTAAAAAAGGTAAGTTATCTTGTTTAGACACTAAAGTTGTAAACCATCTAACTTGATTAGAAAAATGAACACTTTGGTATATATAATTTTCTATAAAAGCCTTTTCACCTCCTTTACAGAACAATTCACTAGAGCTGCCACTAAAATTGCTGATACTGCCTTTAGGGTCTTGATAAAGTGCTTTATTTTTTCGCTTGGCTTGGTTTTGATAATCTTCCAAAGATTTAAAAAATGGCGGATTACAAATTACAGCATCAAAAAACTCCTGATTTTGAATAATTCCCTTTAGGATATTTTTTGGATTATTTTGTAATCTAACTTTGATTTTAGATTGTAAATGTGTGTTGTTTTTTAAAATATTTTTGGCATTGTCAATAGAGTCCGAAGAGATATCACTACCCACAAAATTCCATTGGTACTCACAACTACCTATTAAAGGATAAACAATACTTGCTCCGGTACCAATATCTAAAATTCGAACCTTATTACCTGTGGGAATTATTTGGTTGTTATCCAAAGCAAGTAAATCGGCTAAATAATGAATGTAATCGGCTCTACCGGGTATAGCTGGGCATAAATTCTCTTGTGGAATTTCCCAAAATCTTACCTTGTAATATTTTTTTAAAATAGCTGTATTTAATGCATTTACTGATTTTGCATTAGAAAAGTCAATCGTATCGATTCCAGAGGGACCTTTGATAATATAGTTTGACAAGTTACTATGAAATTTTATTAATTCTGAAAAACTATAAATTCCATGATGCTTACTTCTGGGATGAAGTGTTTTTTTTGATTTGGAAAATCCCACTATAAATGGTTTTAATATGAATTGCAAAATTAGCTAATTTCTGGCTAAATCGATCTTTTTGCTTGATTTAAAAAAACACCAACAGGGCATAAAACTACGCCTAGTTGGTGTTTAAAATAAAATGTATTGCATTTACTCGCGCTATTTTTTCAAGCCTTTTTGGTAGAATCCCAGAGTAACCAGGTTACCTAAACAAACTCGCACCTATAGTTATCTCCAAGATTTACTACCCAATAACGCGAGTATGCAATACTGTTGTTTATAAAAAATAATTAAGTACCTATTGTTTTGTCTAATTCCAATCTGCCATCATCGCATTTTCTTGTAGTAAAGTTCTTGCCTTTGACTCTATATCAACACTATACAAATCAGATTGACTTCTTGCATCATTAGAGGTGTTTGTCAAAATAACTTGGGCTTCATTGGGAGAGAATCTAGGGTCTATATCAATACTACCACTTGGCATTTTCTCGGATATAAGGGTTGTTTTATTAGTTACACGATCATAAAGAAAAACTTGATTTGCATAACGGCGATATTGTGAGTTTTCACTCAAAGAGGTATCGTGGGAGTATAAAATCTTATCTGCTTTTGAAGATAAATGTATTCCACTAACAGCTCCTTTAACATTATCCAAAACACTAAAGAGTTTATTGCCTTGAAAATCCACAGCATATATTTGTGCCTGGTAACCATTTATGTTATTGGTTTTTAAAACAATAATATTTTCGTTGTGATTTACATCTATCTCCGAGATCAGTTCCTCAGGCGAGCTTTGATAAATCAGCTCAAGTCCTTGACCATTGGTTTTAATGCGATATAATTTGTTGAAATTTGCAAAATAAATATATTCACTTGCACTAGGCCAACAAAAACCTATTTCATTCATATTAAAACCCGCAGGTTTAATACTAGTTGTTACTTTTTTAGGATTTGCACCATCTCGATCCATGATATAAATATCTGTTTGAGCTGCGTTGTTTTGAAAAAAAGCTATTTTATCGGCCTCTACATTTCGTCTTGCTCTAAAGCTACTTGTTTTAGCATCTGTCAAGGCGAATTCTTCGCTTTGTGAATCCGTGGAGTAAATCACGTAGTTTTCATTTACTTTTCTAGCAAATAATATACGATTGGTTAAAGGAGTAGTATATACACTAAAAACCCCCATTTCACTTTTAACAGGCTCGTGCTTATCTGTATGTACACTAACTTGCCAAAAATACTTACCTGCTAACTCAAGCTTATCATATGTAAAAACGGTATCCGTAATTTCTTGAAAATTCAAAACTTTATCATTGTTTGCATTTCTAAGGGTTAAAGTATAACTCATCTTAGCAGTATTGGTTTTTTCCGAGCTCCAAGTAAATGTCGTAGAAGTGCTTTGTAGTTGTTGGTTATTCTTAGGATTGAACAACTCTGGAGCTTTAGGGGCAACACTGCTTTGGGTTTCTATTTGCATTTCAAAAATAACATTGGATTTTTTATCGCCATACACAGCCGCTGGTTGAAAGTTTGTACTATATCCTTTACCTTGTGCCTTTACCGAATACTCACCCTGCTTTATATTATCCAATACAAATTTCCCTTTCTCATCGGTAAATACAGTTGTAGTTAAAGGAGAGGTTTCGATTTTTATATTAGCAAGGGGCTTTAAATCTATTTCAGATACAACAATTCCCTCGATGGTTCCCTGTGCATTGTCATCTAAATAATCCTCACTACATGAACTAATGCATAGTACAAAACCTAACAATATATATATTAATTTATTTGATAATGTTTTCATGGTCTAAATTTTAAAAATGGTATCTAAGTCCTAGTGCAAAGTTGAAATAAAAGTCATCTCTTTTTCCTTGCTTAATACCTTCGATTTGATCGTTAAATGTTAAGTTCTGCTCCCCAAAGGCTATAGCTGTAAATCGGGAGTTAATACGATAACTTAAACCAAGTCCGTATTGTAGCTTAAAATAAAATTTCTCATTATCTTTTTTCTTGTTATCAAACATAAAATAATCTCCTATCACCCCTACTCCAGCATAAACAAATGGCGTAAGACGGTCATAGGGCAAAATATTAGCCTTAATATTAGCGTCAAAACTATAAAGTTGATTTGAGAAACCATTACCAGCCTTTAATTCAAAGAAATTTACACCAAGTCCCAAATCAAAAGTTTGATTTAGACTTCTATTATAGGCTAAACGCAATAAATAACCTGGCTTTTTCTTACGAATATCACCGTCAAACACAGTGGTACCAGCACTTAACTCCACACTATTTTTTTGTTGTTGCTCCAGTTTTTTACGATCATACAATTCGGTGGCTTCTTGCTCATTTTTAAGATAATTATAATCCTGCACAAGCGCATTATCTAGATCCTTTCCTTGTTGGGTACCCCACAAATTCTCTTGGATTCCTTCAATAATTAACCCCTCCACTGCCTTTTCAATTGCTTCTTTCATAGCCAAATGTACCGGCTCATTTGTGGTGAAACCAGTTTCAACCTCTAAGAGTCTTTGAAAATTAACATATCGAAATAAATTGGCAGAAACCGCCTGAGATAGGATAGTTTTTGAGACGTATACCGTTTTTAAAATTTTACCATTTGTAGTAGAAACAGCTCTTAAATAAACCGTCAAGCGATCCTCTCTATATTGATTAGAAGCTCCTACTCCAAAATATCTAACACCAGTACCTCCGGTTATAATATTAGTATCATAAGAAATCACTCCTCCTTCCAATAAAATTCCTGCAAACAAAAGTGGGGGTAAATGAATCTGGCTTGGTTCTCCCGATCTTTTAAATTGCTCTCTTGTTGTTTGAATTATATTGCGTTCGTTTAAAAGATTACTTAAATTCTCTCTTTCAACTACTGTAAACCATCCACTGTCCTCTAATGCCTTTATAAGCATGGTTGTCCCTCCTTGGGAGACAGCGGTACTAAAAGAGCTTCCAATTTCAATGTTTTTGTATTGTCCGGTTTGATCACGAAAATTGTACACACCGGCCACTACTGGCTCTGCTGGTTTGGGCAAATTCTTAAGTATTTCATTTTGAGAGGATACCTCCCCGATGCGAGCATGCTTTTTTGAAACAGGTTGATTCATATATGCCCCACACCCAGATAAAGTGAGCCCCAATAGCATTACCCCAATAAAAATAATTCTCATCTGTATTAATTATTAGGCATAGTTATTTGTGTATACTCACCGGTTCTGGTATTTAACATGTTTATTACCATACCTTGATTGGTTTCAAAAATCTCAATTGACATAGACCCAATATTAAAAACTCCTTGTTTTATTCCATCTGAAAATGATTCATCAAATAGCTCTTTTGAGAGTTGATTTAAAAGTTGATTTTTAATTCGTTCCTCAAAATTTTGTTGTGAGCTCTTACTCGCGGTTTGACTCTGAGGTTCTTTGTGATCATTTTGAGCTTGAGCTGAAGCTAAAATCATTTGATAGTTAAAGGTTTCCCCACCAAAAAAGGGGCTTATTGGTTTGTAGGTAAGTTGCTGAGCAGAACATACACTAATGTGAAGTAGAACAGCGAAAAGTATTATTTTTTTCATTTTTGTTTAGGTATTAAAGAAGTTTAAAAAATTTTGAGCCTTTCTTCTTTTTGATTCTCCAAGGCTATATAACGTTGTACTCTTGCCAAGGCAGCTTGAGACATTTGCTTGATAAAATCATATTGAGATTTGACAAAAAATTCAAAAACCAGATTATTCTCTACATATAGGCGAACTATGGTACTTGAACCCATACTCATTGCTTCGGTTATTTTAATCACCGAATTGGTTTTAATATTATTGGCTAGAAACTGACTGTAGAAAAGTTGATAAAAATCACGGCCAGCTTTTGTTTTAGTTTGATCTATTACAATATTCTGTAGTTTTAAAATTACATAATCGCTGGATTGCTGTTGTTCGACCAATTCATCGATAAAGTCATTTTGAATATCTGCTTGTGTTTTATTATCATTAATAACTACTCGATCCATAGCTATTAAGTCCTGATTTACATCATAAATCAGTAACAACACAATAATTCTTTGCTTGTTTTGAATTTCTAAGGAGCTGTTAAATAAATTAATCTCTTGCAGGGGCTCTAAGACAAATCTTTCCTGTTGTTTGCTTAAGGCTTGACTTGCTAGTGTGTCCAAAGAGCCAATTGCCGATAAATCAGCCAATATGCTCTGGGTTTGATCGGTTTTATTAATAGCTTTGGCCCGATAGATTAATAATTGATCACTTATTTGGTAATCAATCTTGGCTTGTAGTTTTGTATTTATTATTTGTCCTAAGGCTTGATTAGAAAACAATAAAACAAAAACACTCAATACCAGATAAACTCTAAACATGGAGCTATTTAATTAAAATTATTGATAATTAAACTACGTTGATCCCCTTGCATGTATATCTGCATATCTTTACTAATAGAATTCTCTCCAAAGACACTTACATCTAAGTTTGTTCCATTTTGAAAAACTTGTATATTTTGCTCTATAAATGGATTATTAGAGTATTGAGAAAACGTATTATTATCCCCGGATTGAACTATATTTTGTTTTATATCATATCCCTGCACGTTCACATCTATGTAATTGGTATTGCCTTTTTGGGCATATGACAAATCCTGGTTATCACCAAAAGCTTTTACATCCAAGGTATTTTGGTTACCATTTTGAATAACAGTTAATACCTTGTTGGTTGTTACAACAAATGTATTTTCTATTAAAATGGGTACTTGGGTTAGCTTTGCATTGTTTTGATACTGTATCTGTTGAATATGAACCGGACTTTGTCCATGAGCAAATATGGCAAAAATAACACTCAAGATACAGCTCCATAAATAAGTTGATCTGTTCATAATGGGAATGATTCAATGGTATTTAAGTTTAAAATAAGTTGAGTTAGTCTTTATCTAAAAATTAGACATTACCGACTAACCCAACTACTTATTTTTGATAAAAATCAAACATTTTTACTACTTAGTAATTACTTTGCATTAGCTTGGTAAACCTGTGCCGAGTTAAGGTTTCCATTTTGCCAAGTTATACTAGTGTTAAAATCACCATGCTGAGTTGCATAAGCTGCATTTGAGGCTCCGTTTTGGATTGCATAAGAGAAGTTACTATTACCATACTGAGAAGCATCATGCATATTCGAAGTTCCGTTTTGAGTGATTAAAGTACCGTTATTCTCGCCGTTTTGGTCAACTATACTAAAGTTATAATCACCACCTTGTGTTACCTCAGCGATATTTCCAAATCCATTTTGAGAAACTAAAGCAATGCTGTTTTCAGCGATTTCTTGTGTTACAATAGCCTCATTTGCAGTTCCTATTTGAGAAATCTCCACAATCCCTCTATCTGTTGCTTGTAATACAGCAGACATATTACCTGCACCTTGTTGAGTTACCTCAAGTGAGTTCTCATTTCCAATTTGGTATAATTCAGCAACGTTCTGCTCTCCAACTTGTAAAGCAACCGCGAAGTTATCATGACCTTCTTGTCCTACAAAACCGTAGTTTTGTGTACCCGCTTGTAGATTTCCAGCAGCATTTCCATCTCCAATTTGTACAATTGTAGATTCATTTATCATTCCTTCTTGTCCAATTAATGCAAGGTTATCATTACCCAATTGCGCAACTTGTGCAAAGTTTAATAAATCTTTTTGTTGAATCTCCACAGCATTACCATGGCCTTGTTGTTGAACAAAAGCTCCATTGATTAAACCTTCTTGTGTAATCTCAGCATTGTTTTCATTTCCGATTTGGATAACATCTGACTCAAGTCCAGTTCCAAATTGCTCCGTGTAAACAGAGTTTTGTTCTCCAACTTGGTGAACTTTAGCTAAGTTTTGATTTCCCATTTGCTCAATAACCGATTCGTTGTTTTGAGCTAGTGCAATTCCACTAAATGCAAGTGCTGCAAGGCATAATACAGTTTTTTTCATAATTTTAAAAAAAAGTTGTTAATAAAAATTGGTTGGTTAATAATTATCAAATTTATTTTTACTATATTTAGCTATGTCCATTTTAAAAAATGGAAATTCTAAAAAAAAGCACAGGCTACCTTTAGCATAAATAACTTTTTGACCCTGCAAATATGTGGGATTATAAATCGCTAACAAATACCTCATTTGGGGGATATTTTACGTTAATTTTAGAAAAATTAAACTTTAACATTTTTATAGTTTTATATATTTTAGATTTATTTTTAACAATATAAATAGCTATTAATGTAATAATTTGTTAATAATTAATATATAAAAAGTACATTGTATCATGTCATGCTATTTTTTTCAAAAAACATATGTTAAAATATTTTTTACATTTGTCTGAAATCAAAAAGTAAAACCTATCCAAAAATAAAATTTGAAAAAGCAATACTTTGCGATTTATCTAAATACGGTGTGAACTGTATTTTTTTTGTCTTTGAAATTTTTATAATGCAAATTTTTTTATTTGCTCAAAATCACTAACATGATCGATATCAACACCTTAGTTACTCAGGTACCCATGCATCCTCCAAATCAAAAGGTTAATAGCAGTGCAGTTCAAGTTTATACATCTAGATATTATTTTTATATCTATGATTGCCTTTTAGATAAAATCATTCCCTGTGATGCAGCTTTTGAAAATGCAACAGGCCATGGTGCAGAGAATTTAAACTGGAATTTATTTAAAAAACTAATCCATCAACAAGACAGACAACAAGTGACTTTGTTTCGAAAAAAAGCAGCACAATTCGCTGAAAAATCTATGGATAATAACTTGTTTAAATATGTGATTAGCTTTAATTTCAGATTACAAAACTCTCATAATCAGTATGTAAATGTAATAGAAAAACGACAGGTTATTGAAATTACTGGTGAGCGAAGTTTAAGTAAGATTTTAATACAACATCAAATTCTTCCTTGCCAAAATAGTAATTTCAAGCAAGAGTTTAAAATCCTAGATTTATCGACAAATCAGTTTATCGATAATTTAGAATGCTTTAAACTAACAAAGAGAGAAATTGAAATTATCCACTTTATAAAACAAGGGGATAACAGCAATGAAATAGCCGATAAATTAAGCGTTAGCAAAAATACAATTATTACACATCGCAGAAATATTTTGGCAAAGACAAATTGTAGAACCTTTGTTGAACTTATCCAAAAATTCAACACTTCGAATTCTATAAAATAAACTAGCTTACCTCTAGTGAAATGCTACTTGTAAATATCCCCCCTTACCAGTAGATTTTAACCATTTTTAGTGCCATTGTACTTAAACAACTTACTTTATAAGTACCCTTATAGGCACCTAAATTATTTGGTTATTGTAATACAATGGGACGTTGCGATTTTAATTTATTGAAAAACACATAACACCTTACAAACTTTTACCCTTAGAATATCATTAAATTAGCATCCCAAAAAAACAATAATCCACCACAGCAATAACAAAAGCCATTAGTGGATTTATAAAACTGGAAAGTTTTTACCACAATATAGTGTAGTTCTATTTTTATCTACTAATTTTACGGGTCACATTAAAATCAAGTAAAATGAAAGTTGGAATTGATAGCCTTTCTTATTTTATACCAAATATTCACCTACCAATACAAACCTTAGCAGTCCAAAGAAATATCGATCCTTTAAAACTGATAAAAGGATTAGGTTTAAAGAAAATGGCACTTTTAGACACCGATCAAGATGTTATTACAATGGCCAGTAATGCCGCCTATAACCTACTAAAGGACAATAATATCACAAACACCAAAGACATTGCTAAATTATATGTGGGAACCGAGAGTTCGCTAGATAATTCAAAACCAATTGCCTCTTATGTTCTTGGCCTATTAGAACAGGTTTTTGGTCAGGACTCTTTTTTACATTGTGATGCAGTGGATCACACCTTTGCGTGTATAGGCGGGGTGGATGCCATGCAAAACGCAATAGATTTTGTGAAAGCAAATCCAAATCAAAAAGCAATTGTAATTGCCACTGATAACGCTAAATATGATCTGGAATCAACCGGAGAGTATACCCAAGGTGCTGGGGCTATTGCTTTACTAATTACAAGTAACCCACGTATGATAAGTTTTGAATCACAAAGTGGAGTTTCTACAAAAAGTGTATTTGACTTTTTCAAGCCTTACCACCAAATAGACAAAAAATTAATCACCAATTCACAAGATAACCAACCTTGGTTTGATGTTTTAGAGCAAGAGATTTGTTTATTTAAAGAACAACCTGTATTTGATGGACAATATTCCAATGCTTGTTATATTGAGCGTATCTGCCAGGCCTATAACCATTACAAGCAAGTAAACCAAATTGCAAGTGAGCAAAAACCTTATGAAAATTGGAAGGCCATTTTAATGCACCTACCTTATTGCTATCAAGCAAGACGTACTTTTTTTGAGATTATATTACAAGAGAATCCTCATTTAATTAATCCCGATACCCCTGATGTACAACAGCAGATTAAAGCATTCTCAAAGTCAAAAGAATATCTAGATCTAATTGAAAGTAAAATTGCTCCTTCCGAATTAGCCTCTGCAGAGGTTGGAAATATCTACACCGGTTCAATCTTCCTTGCTTTACTATCAACTTTAACCTACCTACAAGAAAAAAATGATTTATCCATTGGAGAGAAGTTAGGTTTTATTGCCTATGGTTCGGGTTCTAAATCAAAAGTTTTCCAAGGAATTTTACAACCAAACTGGACCAAAGCAATGCCAAAGACTTCTATTTTTAAAGCCTTGGAACAATCCCATGAAATTGACTTTCAAACCTATTTACAGCTTCACAAAAAAGAACTAAAAAAACCTATAATTGATACAAAAAAACAATTTGTGTTAGATTACATACAAGACCGACAAATACCGACTCTACAAGGTGCTCGATATTATAAATTTGTAGAGTAAATTTCAAACCACAACCTGTAGGGTGGTCTACCCTACAGGTTGTGTGTTTACTAGAATTCATACCTTAATACAAGCATATGGTCTAAGTATTTGCCATTTTCCCAAATCAGCTCGTTGTAGTTTTCTTTAAAATAATTTACCCTGGTGTAAAAATCAACAAAACCATTTTTACGATAGAATTTAATTTGTTTATCGCCATTATCATTAGTACCCACTAGAATTTGTCTTATTTTATTGGCACGAGCTATTTTTTTTACATATTGGATTAATTCCCTTCCAATTTCCCGACCTTGAAACTGCGTATCAACGGCTATATTCATAATCTCCACTTGGTATTGGTTATGCATTCTCACGCAACATACACCAACATCTTTACCTTGGATATTGGCCAGGTAAACATCACATAAAGTCAGATATTTATCAATAGCCTCTTTGGATTGATCGGCTAAAAGCAATAATTCATAAGGAGCTTGGCTAGGAGAAATACTATAAATTTTTAAACTATTATTCATAAAAAATTAATATCTAACTTTAATCAATCTTAAAGTGTTACATAAATAAAAATTAAATCAATACTTTAACTAAGAAGGTCTAATTGCTTTAAAGCCTACAACTTACAACTACATCCTTATAGAGTCCGCTATCTTCCTTTGTTCAATAACAGCCAATCTATACCATTTATGTCTTTGTAATCTGGATATGGTTGGTTTTAAAAACAGTAAGAAAAAAACAGAGGTAAATGTATTGCTAATAGTAAAGGCTATAGCAACCTGTAAAGCAGGCTGATCACTAAAGGCCAAGGCAATATCTTTTAATTTTGATAAAAAAGGAAAAAGTAAAATGACCCCTATAACGTTAAACAAACTAGCGGCAAAAGCCACCAATCTTGCCAAAAAAGACAATCGTAAACTCACCAATAGTGCTGTTGAGGTAGTCCCTATATTTGCTCCAATAACAATTGGAATAGCCGAATCAATATCTATAGTTCCTTGACTCAATAAAACAATAACCAAACCAACCACTACCGAACTGGATTGAATCACAATGGTTATTACTATTCCATAGAGTATTCCCAATAAAGGGGTGGATGCTTTGGCTAAAATTTCAATTAAAACGGGATTGTTTTTAATTGGCTCCATTGCCGTGGATATAAAAGAGAGGCTAAAGAATATAAAACCAAAATAGAAGATTGATTTACCGGCCACAGAAATCCGTTTAGGTATCATACTAATTAAAGTACCTAAGACAATAAAAAAAGGGCCTAAAAAAGAAGACTTCATTGAAACAATCCATGCCGTACTGGTTGTTCCTATATTGGTTCCCAGCAAAATTAGAATACTATCTCGGAAGGAAATAATCCCAGTATTTACCAAAGAAACAGTCAAAGTTGAAACCAATGTACTGGATTGAATCACTGCGGTGAATATCGCACCGAGCAAAAAACCACCCAAGGGCAGCTTGGTTATCTTACCAATCCAATTGGCTAAGCGGTCTTTTCCTAAGGCTTCGATTTCTTTAGAGAAGCTTTGAAGTCCAAAAATAAATAAAGTTATAGCAGCAATGATAACAATAATAGTTTGAAAACTTTCGTACATATAAAAACATTTGGATTATAAATAATTCAAACAAGTGAATTTCATATGCTATATTACACTAAATTCTTTTGTTAAACAATACTTTTAAATATTGCTTTTGAGATAAATAACCCTAAAAAAACAAAAAGAGTCTTTATAGAATTTTTTCTACAAACACTCTTTTTTTTATTACAAAACACTTGGTTTAATTTTTAAAAAATCACCTTTTTTATTGATCTAAATACTGGTATTTTTTTTGTTTACTCTGCCATCTCTTTAAAGCAAAATCCCGAAGATCCACAATACGGTCTTTTTCATCAACAATCTCAAATCCCAGTAAAGTTTCCAATATATCCTCTAGGGTCAACAGACCACTAATTTCACCATATTCATTGGTAATTACAGCAATATGCTCTTGATGTTCAATGAATTTATTCCAGGCCGTAACTACGCTAATTCGCTCACTAAAAATAAGAATATCTCTTTTTATATCAACTAACTTTAAATCGAATTTATCTTCAGCTAAGTTTTCAAAAACAACTTCTCTTAATACATACCCTATAATATTATCATTTTGTGTGGCATAAATAGGAATACGCGAGAAATGTAAAAGCTCTTTATTTTGTAAAAATCCACGCAAATCCATTTGGCTATCTGCACTTTTCATCATAATACGAGGGGTAATAATTTGTTCTACACTAACTGTTTTAAGACGAATAATATTTTGAATAATTTTATTTTCTTTACCCTCTAAAACTCCTTCTTGCTCACCAATACTGGCTAGAATAGCTATTTCTTCGCGACTAATGGTACTATGGTTTTCTTTTTTAGTAAGTCTTTTTGTAACAAATGAGCTTAGTATAACCAATGGATAACAAATCCAAAGCATCACCTTTATACTGTTTGCGGATAGTTTATATAACGACTTGGCATAATTGGCTCCAAGTGTTTTGGGGATAATCTCTGTTAACACTAAAATAAGTAAGGTCAAAACAGCAGAAACAATACCAAAATAAGCTTGTCCAAAAACATAAGTTGCTTGGGCACCTACCCCGGCGGCACCAACGGTGTGAGCAACTGTATTTAAAGAAAGAATTGCAGATAAAGGCTTGTCAATGTTAGATTTCATATCTAATAATTCTTGTGCCTTTTTATCGCCATTTTGCGCCTTACCTTTTAAAAAAGCAACAGACACGGAGAGTAAACCAGCCTCGGCCAAGGAACAGATAAAGGAAACAAATAAAGCGGTAAATAAGTAAACTAATAATAGGATCATAAATAAGTTTTAATTTGCTCAAAACTAGTAATCCTTATTATATAAAATTTTCAATTTTAACCCAAACAACTAAATAAAGTACCCAAGTGATAAAAATATTCACCAAAACAAGACTATTTTTATAACCTACTACTTTTTGAACCCTTGCTCACTCCAGTAGCTAAAAATACTGGTAAGCAGTAATGTTAAAACTCTCATTGGATTTAAAAAACTACCAAAAACCTAAAAACTTCCACCACAATGAACCAATTGTTATAAATACAAGTAAGTTAACCACGCTCATTATAAAACCGGTTTTCCACCACTCCCCCAGGCTTGTGTAACCAGAACCGAAGATAATTGGGGCGGTTCCAGTACCATAATGAGTCAAGGACATCATTAAAGAAGAGGAAAAACCAAGACTAAAGGCCAAAAGCATTGCAGGGGCACCAAGGGCTAATCCAGCGGCGAAAAATGCGCCAAACATTGCCGTTATATGAGCCGTTGTACTGGCAAAGAAATAGTGAGAGTAAACATACACAAGTAAAAGAATTCCACATCCCAATGCCCAATTAACTCCTAGGTTACTAATACCAGAGCCAACACTTTGAGCTAACCAGTTTACCAAACCCAATTTTCCTAAATACGAGGCCATCATCACAAGGGCTGCAAACCATACAATGGTATCCCAGGCTCCTGTATTTTTCAATAAGTCTTCCCAGGTTAAAATACCAAAACAAATCAAAACCGATAATCCAACAAACGCAGCAGTGGTGGGTTGTATTGCAAAACTTTCCCCAAAAATCATCTCTGGAACCCCTGCCCATAATAAAAGCAGTAAAATAAATACTCCCATAGTTATTTTTTCAGCCAAACTAATAGGTCCTAATTTAGCCAGCTCCTTTTTTGCAAAAATCGGCGCGTCTGGCGTTTTTTTTATCGTTGGAGGATAAATCCAAAAAATAATAATTGGCATTATAATCAAACAAATAATAGCAGGTACAAAGGCAGCAACCGCCCACGAAATCCACGAAATATACTGCCCTTTTGGCTGTGTTCCTTCATAGATTAAACTAACAATTAATGGATTTGGAGCTGTTGCGGTTATAAACATAGCCGAGGTAATAGGATTGGTATTATAATTAACTAATGCCAAATATTTTCCAATTTTCCCACTACTGTTTTGTTGCGCACTTGAGTTAAAACTACTAGCTATGGACTTCATAATTGGATGAATAATACCACCTCCCCTTGCGGTGTTACTTGGGGTAACTGGAGCCAAAAAAGTTTCAGAAAACACCAAAGAATAAGCAATCCCAATTGTTTTTTTTCCAAATACAGATATTAAATAATATCCTATACGAGCCCCTAAGCCTGTTTTTGTTAAGCTCATGGATATCATAATAGAAATACCAATAAGCCAAATTAAGTCATTGGAGAATCCGCTTAAAGCATCAGATAAAGCAGCCTTGGGATTTCCTGGATTAGTTACCTGGGTAATGGCTACCAAAGCAATAGCAATTACCGATACTCCTCCTATGGGTAGAGCCTTGCCTATAATAGCAGCTATAGTACCCACAAACAAGGCTAAAAGATGCCAGGCATTGGGAGCAACCCCTTGAGGAATAGGAACAACAAACCAGATAATTAAAGTTATAGCTACGCTAATACTGGCTGGCAAAATCTTTATTGGTTGTAATGTAAGACCCATATAATTATTAACCTTAATTGATTGTTACTACAAGCAACTACCCAGCCACCTTGGCATAAATAGGTTTTAAAAAGAATTAATTTCTTTTTTTTAGGATAAAAAGCTTTAAAACTATAAAAAACAAACACTAGTTAATCCAAAAAACATATTAAATTTACAATTTTTTAAACATTATAACAAGGAAATTATAATTTATTGTTTTTTTTTAATTTTGCTATATTTAAAAATCAAAAACTACGCATTATGGATAATCAACGAGTATACAATATGAGTTTCGCAAGTCTATATCCGCATTATATTCATAAAGTTCAAAAAAAAGGATATAGCAAAGAGGATCTAGATCTTATTATTTTCTGGCTCACGGGATACAACCAAGAAGATTTGCTAAAAATTATACACAACAAGACCACCCTAAGGGACTTTTTTAATCAAGCACCTGATTTTAATAACATGGCTCATACAATAACAGGAGTTATTTGTGGACATCGGGTAGAGCAAATAAAGGATCCATTAATGCAAAAGATACGCTATTTGGACAAACTAGTTGACGAGCTTGCAAGAGGAAAAAAAATGGAAAAAATTTTAAGACAATAAAAAAGGGACTGTTCTAAAACAATCCCTTAAATGCATTTAATATTTATTTAAATATTGGGCTATCACCTTGGTATATTGCTAGCTTACCTGGACCTATTAAGCTAATGGTCAAAGCAGATGCTAAAAACAAAATATTTAATTCAGCCAATAGACCTCCTGTATTGGGATCTATATCAAATCCTGTCATACCTTTTGTTAGAAAAACAGCCATTCCCATTGTAAAGACAACTAATAAAGAAGATATCCTTGTGGCAAAACCTATAATCAAACACAAAGGAGCTAAAATTTGTGTTATAGGAAGTCCTACCCATAATATTTCTGGAAGATCGGCATTTCTTAATTGCGTCACTACAAACTCATGTCCATAAATTAGCTTATGTATTCCATGTAGTATCATAAGGCCACCAACGGCCAAACGAAGGATTAATTTACCAAAATCTTCACACATAACTATCAAATTTTATTATAAATAACGCTATAATGACTTTAAAATCAAGTCTTATTTCGAGTTAGTCTTTAAGGGTCTTACTTCAATCTTACTAGGCAAAACATTTGGATTCATCTTTAAGATATCAACCACTAATTCGCCAATATCCTCGGGTTGAATTTTCCATGTATCTTGCTCATTAGGTATATGGTCATTAAAGTTACTAGTTACTGAACCAGGTAAAATAGTTGTAACTTTCACTCCATATTCCCTTAAATCTAACATGGCAGCTTGTGTGAAGCCAACCACACCAAATTTACTAGCATTGTAGCCTGCTCCTTGGGCAAAAAAATTAATTCCTGCCAAACTAGCAATAGATATATAATATCCTTTTGAGTCAATTAATGCCTGACTAGTTGCTTTTAGACTATGAAAAGCTCCGGTTAAATTGGTATCAATCATTGCATTCCAATCCTCTAGAGAAAGAGAGAAAACCGGTGCAAAAATACCCAACCCTGCATTTGCAATAACCACATCTAATTGCCCGAAAGTACTTAATATCTTCTCTACAGCTGCTTGCTCATCTTGAAAATTACGTACATCGGAAACAATAGCTAATACGTTTTGTTGGTCGCCTAATTCATTGGCTACTTGTTCCACAAAGTCTCTATTTCTTCCACTAATGGCCACCTTACACCCTTGTTCAAGTAATGACTTTGCAATTCCTTTACCAATTCCTTTTGTCCCACCTGTTATATAAACAACTTTATTTTTGATGTCTTTCATTTTATTAAATCATTTTTATTGAAAAATATATTATAAATGTAATTAAAAATCATCAATTATCCATAAATGGATCCTATTTTGACAAAAAAAAACCCCATATTAATGGGGTTTTTTTAATATTATATTTAATTCTAAGAATTAAGATAATGCTTTTTGAACTTGATCAGCTGCCTCTTGGAAAGCTACTGCTGATAAGATTGGCATACCTGATTCATCGATTAATTGTTTAGCAAGCTCTGCGTTTGTTCCTTGTAAACGTACAATAATTGGCACCTTAATTTCGTCACCCATATTTTTGTAAGCATCTACAACACCTTGAGCAACACGGTCACAACGTACAATTCCTCCAAAGATATTAATTAAAATTGCCTTAACATTTGGATCTTTTAAAATAATACGGAAAGCCTCTTCAACACGTTTAGCATCTGCCGTTCCACCAACGTCTAAGAAGTTTGCAGGTTCAAATCCAGCGTACTTAATTAAGTCCATTGTTGCCATTGCAAGACCAGCACCATTTACCATACAACCAACAGTACCGTCTAAGTCAACATAGTTTAAACCAGCAGCTTTAGCCTCTACTTCAATAGGTCTTTCTTCTGTGATATCTCTATACTCAGCATATACTTTTTGTCTGTATAAAGCATTATCATCGATAGTTACTTTAGCATCAACAGCTAGAATTTTATCATCTGAAGTTTTAAGAACCGGGTTAATTTCAAACATAGATGCATCTGAACCAATGTAAGCTCTGTATAATGCGTCTACGAATTTAACCATTTCTTTGAAAGCGTTTCCTGATAATCCTAAATTAAAAGCAATTTTTCTTGCTTGGAAAGATTGTAATCCAACTGCTGGATCAATTTCTTCTTTGAAGATTAAATGTGGTGTTTTCTCAGCTACTTCTTCAATATCCATACCTCCTTCGGTAGAATACATAATCATATTACGTCCTTTTGCTCTATCTAATAAAACAGACATATAGAATTCTGAAGTTTCGCTTTCCCCTGGATAGTAAACATCCTCGGCTACCAATACGCGGTTAACTCTTTTTCCCTCTGGTGGAGTTTGCGGTGTAATTAGATCCATTCCGATGATACTTCCTGCGATCTCTTTTACTTGCTCTAAGTTTTTAGCCAACTTAACACCTCCGCCTTTACCTCTTCCTCCAGCGTGGATTTGAGCTTTAATAACATACCAGCTTGTTCCAGTTTCTTGTGTAAGTTCTTCTGCTTTTTTAACAGCATCTTCTGCACTATCAGCTACCAACCCACGTTGCACTCTAACACCGTAGCTAGCTAATATTTCTTTACCTTGAAATTCGTGTAAATTCATAGTTCGAATAAGTTTAGCATTTAATATAAACAGATACAAAAATAACAAAACCGTTTGAATTACCTAATTATATTAATAGGATATCTTAAAGGAAGTTACTTTGCTTCTTGCTTACAGTCTAATTATAATGGTTTTAAGTATATTAAAATAAAAAATCAATTTCTCCTTTACCCTGACGAATAACCTCTGGTTGCTCGTTTGATAAATCCACAACCGTTGAGGCATAGTTATCTCCATAGCCTCCATCAATTACGGCATCTACTTTATTTTGCCATTTTTCAAAAATTAATTCCGGATCTGTAGTATATTCAATAATTTCATCCTCATCATAAATCGAGGTGGAAACAATAGGATTACCTAGTCTACTAACTATCTCTCTGGCAATATTATTATCAGGAACACGAATTCCAACGGTTTTTTTCTTTTTAAAATCCTTTGGTAAATCATTATTTCCCGGCAATATAAAGGTATAAGGACCAGGTAAAGCCTTTTTTAATATTTTAAAAGTAGAGGTATCTATTTGTCTAACGTAATTGGAAATATTACTTAAATCAGAACAAATAAAAGAAAAATTAGCCTTATCTAACTTCACCCCTTTTATTTTAGCAATTTTCTCTAAAGCTTTACTATTGGTAATATCACATCCTAAACCATATACCGTATCGGTAGGATAGATAATTAACCCGCCTTCTTTTAAGATTTTAACAACCTTATCTATTTCCTTTTCATTGGGATTCTCCGGATAGATTTTTATAAGCTTTGCCATATTTTTTTTGTTTTCTCAACTTGTAATTTACGATAAAACCTTCAGCTTAGCAAATCGAAGTAAAAGTTTCTTTATACCTCCCACGTCGAATTTTATTTCTGCTTTACGATCAGCTCCGACACCTTCTAGATTTAAAATAATTCCTACTCCAAATCGCTCATGCATCACCTTTTGGCCTGCTTGCAAGGATTGATTATCGATAGAGTTTTTTGTATCACCCTGCGAGGATAATGGTTTTAACTTGCGAATATTTCTATGTATAGTACTTTGTTGATCATCTTGTTGTAAATAAGAGGGAGGTGCTGTATTTTCAGGCTTTCTTAATCGCAATTTACTTTTGTCAATATCCCCAAAAATATCAGCATTAATTGTAGGTTTATATCTATAATTAGTCTCCACCGGGGTTAAGTATTCTAAATAAGCATCATCTATATCTTCAATAAAACAAGAAGGTTCACTATCTACTAATTTCCCCCATCTATATCGGGATTGCGCATAAGTTAAATAAGCTTGATGCTCAGCTCGGGTTAAGGCCACATAAAAAAGTCGTCTTTCTTCCTCTAATTCTGATCTTGTACTTTTACTCATTGCACTTGGAAAGAGATCCTCTTCCATTCCAACACAAAAAACAGTCGGAAACTCAAGTCCTTTAGCCAAGTGAATAGTCATTAAAGCAACTCTATCATCGTCCCCATTGTCTTTATCTAAATCCGTAGCCAATGCTACATCTTCTAAAAATTCACTTAAAGATCCCCTTGCACCATCTATTTCTTTTTGGCCTTCAATAAAGTCCTTAATACCATTTAAAAGCTCTTCTATATTCTCCATACGAGTAATTCCCTCTGGAGTAGTATCTTTTCTTAATTCTTGAACCAAACCTGTTTTTTTTGTTACATGCTCGGTTAAAGCATAAGCATCCATGGTTTGATCATTGGCCACAAAGGCCTTTATCATATTTACAAAATCAGTTAACTTACCTTTTGTACCAGCGGTGATTTTTAAATCTATTTTATCAATATGTTCCATTACCTCAAAAATAGAGCGCTTATAATGGTTTGCAGCAATAGTTAACTTATCTAAAGTTGTTGCACCTATACCCCTGGCAGGATAGTTAATAACCCGAATAAGGGCTTCCTCATCTTTTGGATTGATTATCAATCGCAGATAACATAAAACATCTTTGATTTCTTTACGCTGGTAAAACGATAACCCACCATAAATACGGTATGGAATATCTTTTTTACGCAAAGCATCTTCCATTGCTCTGGATTGCGCATTTGTTCGGTAAAGGATAGCAAAATCACTATTATTTGACTGCTCACGCATTTTTAATTCAAAAATAGTAGAGGCAACAAAACGTCCCTCTTCGGCATCGGTTAAAGATCGATGAACTTTTATCTTCGGACCTGGATCATTGGCCGTCCAAACCACTTTTTCTAATTTAACCTTATTCTTATCGATAATGGTATTGGCCGCTTCAACAATATTCTTTGTCGATCGGTAGTTTTGCTCTAAACGATAAGTTTGTACATCTTGATAGTCTTTTTGAAAATTCAAGATATTATTAATATTGGCCCCGCGAAAAGCATAGATACTCTGAGCGTCATCTCCTACCACACATATATTTTGAAAGCGATCCGATAGGGCTCTAACAATTAAATACTGGGAGTGATTCGTATCTTGATACTCATCCACTAATATATATCTAAATCTGTTTTGATATTTAGCCAATACATCGGGAAATCTCGTTAAAAGCTCATTTGTTTTCAATAATAAATCATCAAAGTCCATGGCTCCTGCCTTAAAGCAACGCTCCACATAGTTTTGATAAATCTCCCCCATACGAGGTTTCTTACTCATAGCGTCCGCCTCTTGTAATTCAGGGTTTTCGTAATAAGACTTTACTGTAATTAAACTATTTTTATAGGAAGATATACGATTTAAAACCTCCTTGGGCTTATAAATATCACGGTCTAATTGCATTTCTTTAATAATCTGACCTATTAATCGTTGTGAATCCTGTGAATCATAAATTGAAAAATTACTTGGATACCCTAAACGATCAGCCTCGGATCTAAGAATTCTAGCAAACACAGAGTGAAAGGTACCCATCCATAAGTTCTTGGCCTCGGAACCTCCTACAATTTGAGCAATACGAGATTTCATTTCTCTTGCTGCTTTATTGGTAAAGGTTAAGGCCAGAATATTAAAAGCATCTACACCTTGGTGCATTAAATAAGCGATTCTCAAAGTTAAAACTCTTGTCTTTCCAGAGCCCGCACCCGCAATTACAATCATTGGTCCATCCTTCTGTAAAACAGGGGCCCTTTGTGCTTGATTTAACTGATCAATATAATGTTGCATATTCTTACTTTACTAAAACTTCAAAATTACGACTACTATACCTTTATAGCAAGTTTTTTACAAGGATAAAAAAGATTAAGACACATTAATTATATTGGCTATTTTTGTAAAAACAACTTATATGACATTTTCTTTAATTCCACAACTAATAGCCTATACCCTCCCAGGTTTAATCCTGGCAGGAATTAGTGGTATTTACTTTAATAAAATAATTAGAAGCCAAAACAAAGCAAACAAATATTTAATTGATAACTTAAATACCAGTGAATTTCAAACCACTCCCCTTAAAATTCAAGCACTAGAAAGATTAACAATCTTAGTGGAGAGAATTGATTTGGAAAACTTGTTGTTGCGCATAACCCCTATTGGCCAAGATAAGCTATCTTTTGAAACACTTCTTATCCAACATATAAATCAAGAATTTGATTTTAATATCTCCCAACAAATCTATGTTAGTGATAAACTATGGTCTATTATTAGTCAAACAAAACAGACTTTAATACAAACAATCCAACAAACCAGCAGCATAGAGTCTCTTGATAATGCGCAAGATCTACAAAGAGCCCTTATAACCCAGGCTAGCTCTTTAAAGCAAAACACCACCATTTGTATAGAAAGTATAAAGGCACAGGCCCAGCAATACTTATAAATATATTTTTAAAAATTACTATGAATAAAAAACTCCACAGTATCTTACTAATTTGCGCTTTAAGCCTTACTCCCAAATTAAGTTTACAAATTCAGGCTCAAGACAATTCAAAAAATGCAATTAATTTACTATCCCAAGATAAAGTTTCCCAAGGATTAAAAGAAGCATTATACAACGGTATCACCCAACAAGTAAGTAAACTAACCCAGAAAGATGGTTTTTATAAAAATGAATTAGCAAAAATTCTATTACCCGAACAGGTACAAAAAGTTGATCAAGCCTTGCGTAAAGCAGGTCTGGGACAATTAGCCGATCAAGGTATTATTATCTTAAATAGAGCCGCCGAAAATGCAGTACAAGGTGCTACGCCTATATTTGTTGAGGCCATTAAAAACATTTCTTTTAAAGATGCAACCAATATACTTTTAGCAGGCAACGATGCGGCGACAAACTATTTAAAACAAACCACCTCAGAGGCATTATATCAGCAAATAAACCCAGTTGTTCAAGAATCATTAGCAAAGGTAGGTGCAGATAAAGTGTGGCAAAACATCTTTCAAAGCTATAACCAACTTCCTTTGGTAAATCCAGTAGATGTTGATCTAACTAATTACGTTACCCAAGAAACACTAAATGGGGTATTTAACATGTTAGCGGTAGAGGAATTGGAAATTCGTCAAAATTTACCCGGAGCTAGGAGTAATAATCTTTTAAAAGAGGTTTTTGCTATTCAAGATAACACAACAAAAACATCGAATACGCAGGTTTCAAACAAATCAGAAGAGAATAAAAAAGAAAAAACAAAAAGTTTAAAGAGTTTGTTTGATAAAATTTCAAAAAATTAAATAAATACAAGCGATAACATTATTATAACATTCATTTAACTAAGGAACAATTATTTTTTTTTGATATTTGCAGTAGAAAATATGATTGATTTCATAAAGGTTAGGGTTAGTTAATAAAAAACCGAGTAGAATTAGGCCTCTACTCGGTTTTATTTTTTTAGGATATTCTTCGGTGAATTTGTTTGAAATAATTAAATGCTCTAAATAAATTAGTCCCGAACCACGAGAACATCTCTCCGTCCACAAATACCGTCTTCCCGTGATGCGTACAACGCCCTATTTCAAAGGCATGCTCTTCTTTAAAAGGATATGGTTCAGAGGATAAGAAAACTAGTTCTGGATCACCTTGAATTCTTATTTTTCGGATCTCCACCTCTGGGTAACGCCCTGGTTTATTGGCATAAACATTATCAAACTTATTGAGTTTCAATAGTTCATTTATAAACGTATTGTCTCCAGCCACCATATAGGGTTCTCTCCAAATAAAATAAGCTACTTTATAACTTGGTAAAGGAGCTACAAATTGCATAAAATCTTTCTGCGCAAAATTTATCTTATCAATCCACTTCTTTGCATCGGTTCTTTTATTAAAAATAATCCCAAAATCCTCTATCATTTGAATATTGTCCTGTAAAGTAACTATATCTGTAACCCATACCGGACAAATATCCTTTAGACTTTCTACTATTTCTTGGGTATTTTCTTCTTTATTGGCTATAATAATATCGGGTTGAAGTAATTTTATTTTTTCTATATGAACTTTTTTAGTACCTCCAATTTTGGTTTTTGTTGCCGCCAAATGATATGGATGTATACAAAACTTAGTTATCCCAACAAGCTGCTCCTCTAAACCTAAATCAAACAAAGTTTGAGTTTGCGAAGGTACTAAGGAAACAATGCGTTTGGGTGCTTGCTTGAACTGATGCTCTTGTCCGATTTGATCTTTTAAAACAATCATTTTATCTAGCTTTTAAGATTTGTTGCATTTGGCTTTGTATTAAAGCGGCTTGTTCTCTTGCTTTTTGGGCAAAATCATCGGCTTTACTTGCATAAATAATCGCTCGTGAGGAGTTAATTAAAAGTCCTACATTGGGTGCTAATCCATATTTACAAACCTGATGAAGATCTCCACCTTGAGCACCTACTCCAGGAACTAGTAAAAAACTATTTGGAACAATCTCACGAATACTTTTAAAATGTTCTGGTTTTGTTGCCCCAACAACATACATTAAATTATGAGCATTGTTATATTTTTGAGAAGTTTGTAGTACCTGTTGGTATAAAGGCTTATTGTCTATTAATTGCGTTTGAAAGTCAAATGCTCCTTCATTGGAGGTTAAAGCCAACAAGATGGTATGTTTGTTCTCAAAAGCCAAAAAAGGTTCCACAGAATCCTTACCCATATAAGGTGCCACAGTTACACTATCAAATGACATATCTTGGAAGAATGCTTTAGCATACATACTTGCCGTATTACCTATATCCCCTCTTTTAGCGTCGGCGATGGTGTAAAGATGCGGATAATTTTCATTTAAGTAATCAATCGTTTTTTTCAAGGACATCCACCCCTTGATACCATAAGCCTCATAAAAAGCAATATTGGGTTTATAGGCTACTGCCAAATCGTGGGTTGCATCAATTATTGCTTTATTAAAGCTAAATATAGGATCTTCTAACTCTAATAAATGAGCCGGAATTTTATCTAAATCCACATCTAGACCTATGCATAAGAAAGATTTTTTTTCTTGAATTTGCTCAACTAATTCTTGTGTAGTCATAACTTAATTGTATTGTTATTCAAAAAAAACCACACTATACAAAAGTAAGTGTGGTTAATTATTAGGTTTTTAGAATATTAGAACACGTCGCTTTCTTTCAATTTCTCCGTGTTACTAACCATCTGTAGTTCATCTATTATCTTTTGAATGTTACCATTCATAACTCCATCAAGATCATAAAGGGTAAGACCTATACGGTGATCTGTCACCCTTCCTTGTGGGTAATTGTAAGTTCTAATCTTAGCAGATCTATCTCCGCTACTTACTTGCGAGTTACGTTTAAGAGCATCTTGCTCCTGCTTTTTTGCTAGTTCCATCTCGTATAAACGTGAACGTAGAACAGATAAAGCTTTATCTTTATTTTTGTGTTGCGATTTCTCATCCTGACATTGAGCAACTAACCCAGTGGGAATATGAGTCATACGCACAGCAGATTTTGTTGTATTAACAGATTGTCCTCCTGGACCAGAAGAACAAAAAAGATCGATACGAACGTCATTCATATCAATATGTACATCAAACTCTTCGGCCTCTGGAAGTACCATTACAGTTGCTGCTGAAGTATGAACACGACCTTGTGTTTCTGTTTGAGGTACACGCTGCACACGGTGTACTCCTGCTTCAAACTTTAAAGTACCGTAAACATCCTCTCCACTAACCTCAAAAATCACCTCTTTGTAACCACCCGAAGTACCTTCATTTACATCCACAACGGAAGTTCTCCAACCTTTACTCTCACAGTACTTGGTATACATTCTATAAAGATCTCCTGCAAATAAACTCGCCTCATCACCTCCAGTACCAGCACGAACTTCAACCATAACGTTCTTGGCATCTTCTGGGTCTTTTGGGATTAATAAAAATTTAATCTCCTCTTCCAACTCTGGTAAACGGCTTTTAGCCTCTGTTAGTTGCATTTTAGCCATCTCTACCATTTCCTCATCACTACCATCGGCGATAATTTCATTGGCCTCTTGAATATTTCCAGTTACTTCGATGTATTCAGTTCGTTTTTCAACAAGCTGTTTTAAATCTTTATATTCTTTATTTAATTGCACGTATCGCTTCTGATCCATGATTACATCTGGCTGAATAATCAAATCCGAAACCTCATCAAAACGTTGCTTTATTATTTGTAGTCTATCTAACATATCTTAAAAACAGATAATTCATTTGGTTTGCAAAGGTAAAAAAAAAAGAGGAATATCGCTAAAATATTCCTCTTGTTTTACAAATTCATTAAGAATTTATTTTGTAATATCTACTACAATATTAACATCTGACCAGGTTTTTCCTTCGTGTAAGGCTTTACAAGCCTCATGCAATGCGTCAAACGCCCCTTGAGCAGCAAAATCAGAAATAATATCAATACTTCCTGTTAATTGAATACCATTTTCTATAGTTGTATAATCAAATTGTTTTTCTATTGTCTTGCCATTCATTGTTAAATGAACCGCTACTTTCCCATCTTTAAAATCACCGAAAAAACCATTAATATTTCCAGTCATTTTATCAAAGAAGTTAGCCACTAGGGTTTGATCTCTAGCAGGATCCTTTGTATTTACAGTTTTTGTTACCACAACAAAGGTAGCTCCTTGTAAAGCTTGTTCTAATGTAGGAGCCTCAAGATTAACACCATTTAACTTTATATCGGTAAAACTTCCATTTACCCCAACTTTCTCAGGTGTTTTAAATGCAGTCCATTGTAAAGTATAATTTAAATCTTGTTTGGTTTGCTCTTGTGTTTTCTCAGTAGTTGAGGATTCCACTTTGTCGGTTTTGTTTTGTCCACATGAAACAGCAAACATACCTGCAACTAAAATTGCAAAAATAGTTTTTTTCATAGTCATTCTAATTTAATATATCTTTTGGCACAAAGTACAAAAATTAACACAGAATCCACTTTACTTTTTCATTAAATTTTACTTAAAAAAAATAACCTCACACCTAGAATTAATGGTTTTAACCTACCAAATAAAGACCGATCAAAAAAAACAGCTAACTCTTTTTTTGAGTTAGCTGCTTAAAAAATAGGTTCTACTTCAATCTATTTTTTAGGAATATTTTTTAGAATCTCTAAAACAAAATTCCAGTATTTATTTACCGAAGAAATACTTACTCTCTCATCGGGTGAATGTGCTCCTCGAATTGTTGGTCCAAAAGAAATCATATCCATCTGCGGGTAGTTAGTTCCTAAAATTCCACATTCTAAACCAGCGTGACAAGCAACCACTTTTGGTGACTCTCCGTTTTGTTGAATGTAGATTTGTTCCAAAACCTCTAATATTTGGCTATCTGACTTTGGACTCCATCCTGGATACGAGCCTGAGAATTCTACCTCACAACCCATTAATTCAAAGGCACTACGAAGTGAATTTGCTAAGTCCATTTTGGTGGATTCCACAGATGAACGTGTCAAACATTTCACAGATAAACTTCCATTGTCAAGCTCTACTTTAGCAATATTGTTAGATGCCTCAACTAAATCATCAAAATCCGTGCTCATCTTATATACCCCATTGTGTGCGGCATACATAGAACGTACAAAGAAATACTGCGCCATTGGTGGCATAACAAACTTTGGAGTCTCACTAGGATCAAGCTTCTCAAAAACTACTTCAAAATTAGGATCTACCGTGTGTAATTCTTGTTTAATCTCATCCACAATTATATTCATATCAAAGACAAAGGCCTGATCGTACATCTGCGCGATTATTACCTCGGCAACACTTTCTCTAGGAATAGCGTTACGTAAACTACCACCTTTGATCTTACTTATTTGCAATCCAAATGAATCAAAACCATCAAATAAAAGACGATTCATAATTTTATTGGCATTACCAAGTCCTTTATGAATATCCATACCTGAGTGACCTCCGTTTAAGCCCTTTACTGTAATTCTGTATCCAATGGATCCCTCGGGTGTCAATTCCTGATCATACTCTGCACTGGCTGTAATATCAATACCTCCAGCACATCCAATATCAATCTCATCGTCTTCCTCTGTATCTAAATTCAAAAGAATTTCTCCCTGTAAAAGACCACCTACTAAACCTTTAGCTCCGGTCATTCCAGTTTCCTCATCAATGGTAAACAAAGCTTCAATAGCAGGATGCTCAATAGTATTGCTTTTTAAAACCGCCATTATTGTAGCCACACCAATTCCATTGTCAGCCCCTAGTGTAGTCCCTTTGGCTCTTACCCAATCTTGGTCTATATACATTTGAATACCTTGGGTATCAAAATCAAATTCTGTATCGTTGTTTTTTTGATGAACCATGTCTAAATGCGATTGCATTACAATGGTTTTTCTGTCTTGCATTCCAGCAGTTGCTGGTTTTTTGATAATAACGTTTCCAACCTGATCTTTAAAAGTTTCCAAGTTTAAACTCTTACCAAAATTCATCATAAACTCAATTACTCTTTCCTCCTTTTTCGAAGGACGAGGAACTGCGTTTAGATCCGCGAACTGCTCCCACAACTCTTTTGGCTGCAGATTTCTAACCTCTTGACTCATATTATTTAATTTCTTTTTTACTAATGCTCAAATTTAACGATTTTATAGACAACACAGGAGTTTTACCATAATTTAATTTTCTATGAAATGCTTTTTTACTGATTTATATAATTTTAAATAAGACAAATTGATGCTTTTAGATTTGGTAGCTTATATAGCCAATGTTTAATTCATTTTAAAAAAATACATTGATTTTTAAAAGTGAAGACCTTTTGGTATTAGAGTTTGTCCTATATTAAAAGTAACACGTATAAAACAAAAAACACTTATTTTAACACAAAACAACTATAAGTTAAAATTATTTTATTAAATTCATTATAAATAACATAATTAAAGTAAATCCATAAAACCTTCTTACCAATGAAAAGACTAGTAGTACTCAGCATTATTTTTTTAACCATATTTTCACTAAACTCTTGTAAGAAAGAACCTAATAAACCAAAGGATCAACAAATACAAACAACCATTTATGATCAACTTAATTACCTAAATCAGATTTCTCAAATGCAGGTAAATATGACCGATTTAATCTATAGCAATAAACCACTGATGGATTCTATTTGGCAATGTGTTGATCAAAACAAACCTCTAACTACAAATATCGAACAATTAAAAATCCGATTTTCCCCTACTAATAATTACAAAGATTTAATCATACCGCCTTTGTCTTTTTCTTCACAACAAACCCAAAGTTTTAAATCACTTATTGGTGCGTTTTTACAAAATGATTCACTATTAAAACAAAACGTAAATCAAATATCCACTTACTTAATCACCCAGGAGTATAAAACAGATCAATGGATACAAGGCAAGGAACTTGAAACAGAGAATCAAAAATTAGTAATGGCTATAAAAACCAATACCCAAGAACTCTTTGAGCTAACCAACCTTGCCCTTACAGAAATACAAGCTCAGATAAATAGCAATGACGCACTTAAGATTCCTGAGTTTTTAACGAGACTTGAATACTTGCAAATCAACAATATTCTTATTTGGCTGAACAATCAAACAATCGCAAAAAAAGATTTAACTTCTTTACAAGAGCAAGTACTTTCAATAAAAAAATCAATCCTAAAAAATACACCGATGCTAAAAAACAGTGAAAAATCCAATCTCTTTAATGATTACCAAACCACGCTAAATCAACAATTAAATATTATTGATTCTGCTTTAAATGAGTTACTAAATCAAGGAAGTATTACCAGCGATACCCAGACCAACTTAATACAAGGACAAAAAAAAGTAATCAATGCTTTTAATGCATATTTAAATTAAAAAACTAGCATATCAATAGCACCAAAACTAGGAACAAAAAAAAGGATTCTTAAGGTTAATTAAAATCCAAGTAGCCTTATCCAAGTACATGTCAATTTAGTAGGTATTTTAAAAGCAATACCCTTTTTTAAAAAACATATCAAATGTATAAATTCACCCAATAGCTAGTTAAAAAAAATAAGGACCCTTTTTACATAAAAGGGTCCTTATTTTTTATTTGTTATTTTTTTGCTCTTGCTCTTGAAGAACTTTTAAAGCAAGTTTCACATCGGGATCCTGCGCATGAATCAAAGCATCGTAAAAATCTTTGTCATTTACCGAAAAATCAGGTATTACACCACGACAATTATCCTGTTGTGTAATATTATTGTTGAAAAATACCTCCGACCTGGGTAAGTTAACAATGGTTTGGGTATTAGGTAATTTATAATTTAAAAACCAGGAAGCTGTTGTAAAATTTCTACAGGTTCTAGTTTCTTGCCCTACAATAACCCCTCTTTGATTTTCTTGAAATAAAGTTGCAAAGTAAGCTGCCGCTGATACGGTATTGTTATCAATAAGTAAAATAACATTACCCTGAAAGGCGTTTCGATCTTTGGGATAATTCTCCACATAAGACTCATCTAAACGATTATTTCCAAAGTAATATTCTTGAAGCGGATCAAAGTCATATCGTTGATACATAAAGTTATCCATGTTTTTAATATCCATATCCGATAACTGTCTTCCATTACCATCTACTAGGTTCTCTCGAACGTTAATCTCCAATACTTTTGTGGCATACCTGTAGGTGTTTTTAAAAGTCTTATCCTTAGAAATAAACGAATAATACAATGGTATATTACTCAACAGACCACCTCCGTTTGAGCGAATATCTATAATTAGATTTTTTATCCCCTTTTGATTAAGTTCTTGAAAGAAAGTACTAAGCTTGTGATAGGCATATTCCTCAGAAAAACCAAAAGTTTTTATGGTCAAACAATAGGTATCGGGATTTAATTCTCGACCAAATATACCATAGGAATAGCTAATAAGATCGATTGGTAGAATTGATTTTTGAGAATTATAATAACTTCTAGAATAATCCACCGCCTTTACTTTAACCTGAATTAATTCACTTGATGAGGGAGTTGGTCGATACTCAATTAGATAATCGCTATTTTGATTAAACATAAAAGAACAATACAGGGAAAAGTCCTTTGCGTTTACGGCCTTGATTAACCCATCAGAGCTGATTTTAATTTGATCAAGTAACTGATCCACATCCACTTGGTTAACCCTCTCAAGCACTGCCCCAGGGGGTATATCCACACCAAATTGATTTACATATACTTTATTGTTATAAACCACCGTTGAGAAAGGGAAAAAATTAGCCTGTCTGGAGAAATCTTCAAAAAATATTAAGTCTGTACTTAAACCAGAGTGAGCATCATGAATATATGACAAGGGGCTCGAGAGTAAAAACTGCGCATAAGTGGGATTATTTTCTAACTCATCACGTAATTTACCTACATCTTGATTAAAATTTTGTTCTGAATTAAATCGATACGGATTAGGATGTTGATTTTTAATAATATTTACCAAAACATCAAAGTCTTGTAAATAATCTTCCTTAGTTAATTCTTCGAATTTCTTTTGCCCAAAAGCAAAATTACAACTCAGTAACAAACCAACTAACCATAAGCTTTTTCTTATCATGTAATATGACTTTGTTTACAATATTATAGTTACATAAATATAAACGCAATTGGCCTATAAATATTTTACTTATCTACAATTCTTAAGCTAATTTAAAAAATTAGAATCAATTAATACTTTAAAAAACACATTTAACATCTCCCTATCTTATTTATTGGTTTACATTAAACTAAGAAGTTATTTTTAGTCTATAAAAACACACAACAAAAAATACCTTTACAAAAGTAATTAACACCATTTACTTATAACATTTCTGATAAAACAACACCAAATTTAAGCCAACCATTTAATTCACAAGAATTTAACTTTAAAATGATTCTAAAATAAAGTTATTGTATCGGATATTTTATTACCTTTGTATCATAGTTGTGATTATTCTCGATAGTTATAATTGAGAGTTTACATAATCCCTTATCGTAATATAGCATTTTTTGACTATTTTAAAACAGTCAAGCAAAAAGAACTACTCCCCCTTAAGTAGTTCTTTTTTGTTTTTTTAAAAGCTTTTAAAAAAAAATCAAAAAATTCCGTACATTTTATGGATATCAAAGCAAATTGATTTTGTGATAAGTAATGGGGAATTTTTATTATCTTTCTTTTTTTCTAAAAGAGCTTTATCACCTATGAGGTCATTAAAAAACAAACTACTACTTAGTTTTATACTTTTTTGTATAACTTGGATTATAACAAGCTATGCGCAAAATAATCCAAGTAACATACAATATTACTACACAGACAAATTCTATACCACTTATAGCACTTACTTTATTTTTTTAGCTGAATGTTTTCCATTTTCCTTTTCCTTAGGAGATACGATTTATCTAATATTAGTAATAGCTATACTATTTGGTTGTTTTCTGCTTATAAGGTCTAAAAAAACAATAAAGCAAAAAATTTATGTTTTTTTTGCAAACTCTATCTTGGTTCTAACTACTTTTTGGTTTGTATTTAATATAACATGGGGATTAAACAACTATAATAAACCTCTTGAACAAACCCTAGGGATTTCTCTTGGTTATGATAACCAACAAGTTGTAGAATTATCAAAAACTTTAGTTTCTCAAACAATCCAGTTACATAAAGAATTAAGTTTCCATAAAAACAGTATTGTTAGTACAAACTACAGTTACCAAAAAATCTTAAAAGACGCAAGTTTAAGTATTTCTAAAACAGCCTTACAAACCCATAGTTTTACACCTAGGTCTACTATAGTTAAACCATCTGTATTTAGTAATTTACTGACCTATATGGGGTTCTCTGGATATGTCAACCCTTTTACAACGGAGGCTCAAGTAAACAAAAACATCCCAAAACTAACTATGATAGTTACAGCAAGCCATGAACTTGCCCATCAATTGGGGTTTGCCAAAGAAAGCGAGGCCAATTTTATTGGTTATTTAAATGCAAAAAATCAAAACAACCTACGCTATCAGTATGCCGCCAACATCTTTGCTTTACGTTATTGTTTATCGGAATTAAAAAAAAGCGAATCAACAGAGTTTTTAGAAATTTTAGAATCTATCCCCTCTGGAATACTTTACAATATTCAAGAAAATACTAGATTCTGGCTTTCCTACAAAAACTTTGCTGATTCGCTAATGCATATTTTTTATGATAGCTTTTTAAAGGTCAATAATCAAAAGCAAGGAATACAATCCTATAACCGATTTATTGATCTTTTAATTAACTACCACATTAAACCACAAACATAACTATAACTAATTATTCTTGTTGTTTAATTTCCTCTTTTATTCTTTTATTCTTGTATGGACGAATTATTAAACGAGCCTGTCTATCAAACATTAAGTAGTTATACAACCAGTTTGAGAAAACAACTAACTTGTTTCTAAATCCTATCAATGACATCAAGTGAACAAACATCCATACAAACCAGGCGAAAAATCCATTAAAATGGAATTTAGGTAAATCAACCACAGCTTTATTACGTCCTATAGTTGCCATAGAACCTTTATCATTATATACGAAAGGTTTTAATGGTTGTTTTTTATCAAGACGCACTAAGTTACTGGCCAATAACTCTCCTTGTTGTAAAGCTGGTTGAGCCATCATTGGGTGTCCCATAGGTGTTTTATCACTTATCATAGTGGCAATATCTCCGATGGCAAAAATATCGGTAAATCCTTCAACTTGGTTAAATTCATTAACCTTCATACGATTACCTCTTTGCATCACGGTTTCTTTATCAAAGCCTTGAATATCTGCACCCATAACACCCGCTGTCCAGATAACATTTTGTGAAATGAAATCGTTACCGCTTTTTGTAGTTACTTTTTCCCCATCATAATTGGTTACTATTTCACTTAACCAAACTTTAACCCCTAAGTCCTTTAGGAATTTTTCTGCAGCAGCCGAACTCTTAACTGACATAGCGTCTAAAACGCGAGGTGCACCTTGTACAACGTTAATTTCCATTAAACCAAAATCTAGATCTGGATAATCTTTAGGTAAAATGTGTTTTTTCATTTCCGCTAAAGCTCCCGCTAACTCTACTCCGGTTGGACCCGCTCCAACAATTACAAAGTTCATCAAAGACCTACGCTCTTCAATATCATTGGTTAATAAAGCAGCTTCGAAATTTTCTAACACTAAACTTCTAATATCCAAAGACTGTGGAATCGTTTTCATAGCCATACTGTTTCGCTCAATTTCTTTATTGCCAAAGAAATTAGTTTTTGAACCAGTAGCAATTACTAAATAGTCATAAAAAATAGTTCCAATATCTGAAATCACTTTCTTGTTTTGGGTATCAATACGTTGTACTTCTGCCAAACGGAAGAAAACTTCATTTTGAGCCTGAACTACCTTACGAATAGGATACGCAATAGATCCTGATTCTAAACCACCCGTTGCAACTTGGTACAATAAGGGTTGAAATGTATGGTAATTGTGTTTATCAAGTAAAACTACTTGGAAGTTTTTATTTTTTAATTTTTTAGCAAGAGACAGTCCTCCGAAACCTCCACCAATAATAACTACTCGTGGTAAACTGGAAGTTGGAATATTCATCATAATCAATCGATTTTTACAAGGTGCAAATTTACGATTAATTATTGTGTTTTTAGTTTCTTTTTCAAAACCTTTTTATCTTTTAAAAGCCTTGCGGATATTGAGAAAACAATGTTTTATAGGGTTTTTTAAACAATCTACAATCAAGCTCTGGCTCTTTGCGCAATTCGTTTAATTTTTTATAAAAAACTACCAAATATCTATTTTTTAATCCCCTAGTTTTTGTAAAAAAAATCTTAATTTTCCTAACAAAAATAAGTATCCTAAATAAAAAAAGGCTCTTGAATAACCTCAAGAACCTTCTTTCTTTTATTGTTTTGGGAAACTCCTTTTGATTTTATGAATCATGGACTCTAACCCATTTAATTTCAGTTCATATACCAAGGCCAGTTGCTGGCCAATTTTCCCATCAGGGAAACCCTTATTATAATACCATACTATATAATACTCTGGTAAATCTATCAAATAATATCCTTTATATTTACCAAAAGGCATTTTACTATGAGCCAATTCTATTAAATAATCTTGATTATTTGACATACAGCTTTTAAAATTAATTAATCATTTTGACAGTAAAATCCGAATCATACTGCAAAATATAAACACCAATATTCTTAGCTCCTCCTAAAGGTTGATCTACGTATCTGAATTGATTCTCCAATTCAGAGGAAGGGTATAAAAGCGTATTTTCGAATCCTTCTTGTTGAAATAATCTTAAAATTATATCCATTGTTACATCAAAACCTCTAACTGCATATCTATTGGCACTAGTTTTATAAATTTCTTTATATGTCTCCCAGAATTCTGGATCCACTAACGAACTTGGAGTATCTCTAGTTACCGAGGCATATGAATATTTTAAATCCACTAAAGCCTGAACGGTAATCTCATTATATTCAAAAACATCTGCTTTGTCAAAGCTTGCAATTTGAATATCAAAGCGATCAACTGCTTTATGTAACACTTTAGTGAACAAAGAAGCGCTCTCAATACTACCTGAATCAAGTATAAAGACATTTTTCATTCCACTAACCAATGTCTTATCCAAATCAGCAATACTCGCCACCCCAATTGTCTTTACCATAGGGTAGTTAGTACGCATAAAGTTTTTAGTTGAGGTTCTTCTATCATCCACAACCACGGTTAATTTAACAGAAGGTTGATTTAAAAAATAATCCAATAGACTAGATTTTAGAATATCACTCGAGGGCATAGTTTGAATAACTTGTCTAGAAAGAGTTGCCTTTTCATTAGATAAGGGTGACACCAAAATCACATTGCCATTTGGCAAGTTATTAGCCGCTGTTTCAACGTTAGTTTGAAAAAATGGACCAATAATAGCATCTGTATTAGAAAAGTTATTTTGCTTAAAAATATTAACCACTTCGGAGGAGTTTTTTCCCTCCTGTGAATCATATACTCTTGCCTTTAAGTTTAAACCCATTTCTTGGGCCTTACTAACGGCCATTTTTGCACCAGAATAAAAATCAAGAGTCATATTTAGAAATGAATCGTTTTGCAACTTCAACTCTACTTGATCTCCTAAATTATTTAGATTAAATGGCAGTAAAAATGCAATTTCTTTTTGTTGCGTCTTATCTAATGTTTTTTCTAGATTCACAAATACACCATCCGAGACTACGGTTTGCTTATCTATTGATTCAATAAGTTCATAATCACTTGGATTATCTACCTTAATATCTAAAAGCATTCCTATTTGAAGCCCTAATTGTTGAATTTGAGGGTTCCATTTAATAATATCAGCCACACTTACATTATACTGACGTCCTAAACTATAAAGTGTCTGTTTTGGTGCGACTTTAACTTGTATAAATCCAGGTGATTCTACATGCTGTTCTTTTTTAGTACTAAGTGATTCGGAAGATCCACTACCATAAGCAGGAACCTTTATCTTTTGTCCTGTTTTGAGTCCTTGTTTTAATTCGGGATTCAACTCCACTAAACGTTGAATAGATGTCTGATACAACACAGCCAAACCATAAAGAGTCGATTGGGGTTCGACCTGAATATATTTATAATAAATATTATTAATATCTACAATGGTATCTGCTTGTGAGGCGCTTAACTTTTCTGGAAACTTATCTTGCAAATTATCTTGACCCAATACCGCATTGTTCCCTATTATAATAACCGAACCACTTTGAAGTCCTGTTAATTTCAAATCGGGATTCCAAAACAATAAGTCCTCTATGTTAACCTGATGATCTTTACTAATACTATAAAGGGTTTCTCCTTTTAATACCTTATGGGTAATGTTTTTTTGATCGGTATTTTCGTTATTTTTAGAAACTATATTTTCCGATTTATCTATAGATTTTTGGACATAAGAAACATCTGAATCTATAGTAGCTTCCTTAGTTTTAACAGGATTAGTTACCACATTAGACTCGCGGGGACTTCTCTCTGGAATTAATAAAATATCTCCAACGCGAAGCCCGGATTTGGCCTCTGGATTAAATTTTAAAATTTCGCTAACCGGTATATTATACTCTCGGGCAATTTTACTAACTGTCTCACCTTTACTTACTGTATAGGTAACAAAGGTTTCTCTTTGTTGTCCAAACAAAGAAGATGCTGTAATAATAAATGCTGATAAAGCAGCTATAAAGTTCTTTTTCATGATGCAAATCTATTCAATAAAATAATAAGTCGCTACAACAAAGTTACAGCGACTTATTTAATTTTTTAAATTATTCCCATTCAATTGTTGCAGGTGGCTTTGAACTAATATCATAAACCACTCGATTAACACCTCTTACGTTGTTAATAATTTTATTGGAAATTTCCATTAAAAACTCATATGGTAAATGAACCCAATCTGCAGTCATACCATCGGTGGAGGCTACAGCTCTAAGGGCTACAACTTTTTCATAAGTTCTTTCATCTCCCATAACCCCTACACTGTTTACAGGCAAAAGAATTGCACCTGCTTGCCATACAGAATCGTATAGGTTATGATCTTTTAATCCCTGAACAAAAATATAATCTACCTCTTGTAAAAGGCGTACTTTTTCCTGGGTAATATCTCCTAAAATACGTATTGCTAATCCTGGACCTGGGAAAGGGTGTCTTCCTAATAACTCTGGATCTATTCCCAAAGAAGCCCCTACTCTACGTACCTCATCTTTGAATAACATACGAAGAGGTTCTACCACCTTTAATTTCATAAAGTCAGGTAATCCCCCCACATTGTGGTGAGATTTTATTGTAGCCGAAGGTCCTTTTACAGAAATAGACTCAATAACATCAGGATAGATTGTACCTTGACCTAAAAAAGTAGCATCTTTAATTAATTTGGCCTCATCGTCGAAAACCTCAATAAACGCGTGTCCGATTGCTTTTCTTTTTGCCTCTGGATCTTCCAATCCTTTTAAAGCTGCCATAAAGCGATCAGTGGCATCCACTCCTTTTACATTTAAGCCCATTCCGTTGTAGTTATTCAAAACGTTCTGGAACTCATTTTTACGTAAAAGACCATTGTTAACAAAAATACAGTGTAGGTTCTCTCCAATAGCCTTGTGCAAAAGCACAGCTGCCACGGTTGAATCTACCCCTCCGGATAGGGCTAAAACAACCTTCTCGTTTCCGATTGTTTGTTTTAAGTTAGCCACAGTCTCTTCAACAAAAGCATTAGGTGTAAAGTTCTGTTGTACACCAGCTATGTCTACTAAAAAGTTTTTTAAGATCTGCGCCCCATCTGTTGAGTGAAATACCTCTGGATGGAATTGAATAGCATAGGTTTGTTCACCTTGAATCTTATAAGCAGCATTTTTCACGTCTTTTGTGCTTGCCAATAAAACCCCATTTGTAGGTAAAGTTTTAATTGTGTCGCTGTGACTCATCCAAACCTGACTATTTTGCGGCACATCTTTAAATAAAGCATCGTCTTGCATAAAGGTAAGATTTGCACGCCCGTATTCACGAGTTTGTGAAGGTGCTACTTCCCCTTGATTAAAGTGAGCTAAATACTGCGCACCGTAACAAACACCTAACAAAGGCATTTTCCCTTTAATGTTCGACAAATCTGGGTGTAGTGCTTGTTCAGAACGAACAGAATAAGGACTACCAGATAAGATAACAGCTGTGAATTGAGTCAAATCTTCTGGTAAATCATTATATGGTAAGATTTCGCAAAAAATATTCATTTCACGAACTCTTCGCGCAATCAACTGGGTGTATTGCGATCCAAAATCTAATATAAGTACATTGTGTTGCATGCGCAAAAATAGCTATTTATCGACGTATGACAAAAAAACTTCTGTTTTTTTTACTTTACTTTTTTTCATTACTTTAATCCAACAAAACAACACATATCATGTTTTTTTCTTTGAAAAAATACTAAATATGTATCTTTTACTTAAAATTGGTTTATTTTTTTGACATTCCCACTCTTGTTTCTATATATTTGTCGAAACTACAATATCTTTTGTAGGGTAATTTTTACAAATACACACACCTTTTTTATATGGAATTTGGAATTTTTGAAACACTTCTTTTAGCCTGTATGGTATTATTCTTAGGGCATTTTTTAGTTGAAAGAATAACCTTTTTTAAAAAATACAATATCCCCGAACCTGTAGTTGGTGGATTTCTAATTGCTTTACTATGTTGGGGTGCATATGCTTTTGTTGGTACAGAGTTTCTATTTCATGAAGGCCTTCAACAAGGTATGATGTTAATATTTTTCTCTTCCGTTGGCTTAAATGCAGATTTCGCTCAATTAGTCAAAGGAGGTAAAAGCTTGGTGATATTTTTAGCAATTGCAGCAGTTTTCATTGCATGTCAGGATGCTTTAGGAGTAGCAATGGCCAAGATTATGAATTTAGATTTAAGGTTTGGTTTAATTGCCGGATCCATTACTCTTACAGGAGGACATGGAACTGCTGGTGGCTGGGCTGATGATTTTATGCAAGGTCCTAACCCTTTAGCAGGAGCAAAGGAAATAGGGATGGCCTGTGCTACCTTTGGGCTTATATTCGGAGGCACAATAGGTGGACCTTTGGCTTATCGCCTACTTAAGAAAAACAATATTAAACCTCTTAGCCAAGAAGACTTCAGCGAATCGTTAGACAATCCCGAGTTCTCAACACAGGCTCCTAACAAGCAAACAAACTCGTCTTGGAAGGATAGAATTACCTATCAAAGTATCCTAACTACTATCACCATGTTAGCAGTATGCGTTGTTTTGGGTAATATTTTATCTTCATGGAATGCGCAATATAGTTTTAAACTACCAACTTTTGTATGGTGTTTATTCATAGGAGTAATCCTTAGAAACACCGCAACACATCTTTTTAAGAAAAAAATAAAGGACGAACCGATTGATCTTCTAGGAAATATTGGACTTTCTTTGTTTTTAGCATGTGCATTAATGAGTTTAAAACTTTGGTTAATTGTTGAACTAGCATTGCCTATTTTCTTTATTTTAATTGTACAAGTTGGTTTAATGTTAGTCTTTGCCTACAATGTAACTTATCGAGTAATGGGTAAAAACTATGATGCTATTGTCCTTTCGGCTGGACATTGTGGATTTGGACTAGGGGCTACCTCTACGGCCGTAGCAAATATTCAAGCTGTTACTAATCGTTTTGGTCCTTCACAAAAAGCGTTTTTAATCATCCCTATGGTGGGCGCATTTTTTATTGATATATTAAATGCTTTAATTTTAAATCTTTTTGTATCATTTATATAAAATCCTTTCAGGTAAATCACATAAAAGCCCTGTTGTTTAAAGACAACAGGGCTTTAATTTTTCTTAGTATTTTCCTACAAGACAAACACCTTGATTTGTTAGTTTACTATAAAATTCTATAATTATAAGCTAAGGGCTTCATTTAATAGCAACTTAATATTATTGACTGCTATTGCTTTTAATTACCGTGATTTATAAGCTCAATGAAACGGGTTGACAAAAAACAAACTTCCCTTAGCAACCTGTTTTATAAAACTACCACCACATTTTTACATATTAGCAGTTTAAAGTCCATAAAACACCCCTATAAGACATGCCTTAGACATGCCTATAGGGGTGTTTTTTTTAAAATTAGCGAACTAATTTTTTATATCTCAAACGAGTAGGTGCCACATCGCCCATTCGTTTAATTCTATTTTGTTCATATTCAGAGAATGATCCTTCAAAGGCATAAACTTGTGAATCTCCTTCAAAGGCTAAAATATGGGTACAAATTCTATCTAAAAACCATCTGTCGTGAGAAATAACCACCGCACAACCAGCAAAGTTTTCCAATCCTTCTTCTAAAGCACGTAATGTATTAACATCTAAGTCATTGGTAGGCTCATCTAATAATAAAACGTTACCTTCTTCTTTTAAGGTCATAGCCAAGTGTAGCCTGTTTCTCTCTCCTCCTGAAAGAGTGGATACTTTTTTATTTTGTTCTGATCCAGCAAAGTTAAAACGGCTTAAATAAGCACGTGAATTAACTTGACGCCCACCCATCATAATTAACTCTTGTCCATCCGAGAAATTCTCCCAAATTGACTTTTCCGGGTCAATATTAGAGTGAGTTTGATCTACATAAGCAATCTTAACAGTCTCTCCGATTTCAAAGGTTCCTTGATCGGGTTGTTGTTCACCCATAATCATTCTAAAGATAGTTGATTTTCCTGCACCGTTTGGTCCAATAATACCAACAATACCAGCCTGTGGCAATGTGAAGTTTAAATCCTCATATAGTAACTTATCTCCAAAGGCTTTACTAACCCCCTTAGCCTGAATCACATTTGTTCCTAAACGAGGTCCATTGGGGATGTAAATCTCTAACTTCTCTTCTAATTGTTTTTGATCTTCATTTAAAAGCTTATCGTAGTTTTGCAACCTTGCTTTTTGCTTTGTTTGTCTACCTTTAGCTCCTTGTCTAACCCAATCAAGCTCACGCTCAAGGGTTTTACGTCTTTTAGAAGCAACTTTCTCTTCTTGCTCTAAACGCTTACTTTTTTGATCCAACCAAGATGAATAATTCCCTTTCCATGGAATACCTTCTCCTCTATCTAACTCTAAAATCCAACCAGCCACATTATCCAAGAAGTAGCGGTCGTGGGTTACAGCAATCACTGTACCTTGATATTGTTGTAAATGTTGTTCTAACCAGTGCACTGACTCTGCATCCAAGTGGTTGGTAGGCTCATCTAATAATAACACATCTGGATTTTGAAGCAACAATCGACATAAAGCTACACGTCTGCGTTCTCCACCAGAGAGTACACTAATTGGGGTGTCTGGATCCGGGGTACGTAAAGCATCCATTGCAATTTCCAACTTAGTATCTAATTCCCATGCTCCAGCTGCATCAATTTTATCTTGCAACTCTGCTTGTCGATCCATTAGCTTTTGCATTTTATCTGCATCTTCATATACCTCTGGAAGACCAAACATATCGTTTATCTGATTAAACTCATCTAAGATAGCCACTACCTCAGCTGCACCCTCACGCACAATTTCGATAACTGTTTTACTCTCGTCTAATTGTGGTTCTTGTTCCAAGTAACCTACTGTGTATCCTGGAGAAAAAACAACATCTCCTTGATAGTTTTTATCAACTCCAGCTATAATTTTAAGTAAAGATGATTTACCTGAACCATTAAGACCTAAAATTCCAATTTTAGCTCCATAGAAAAAACTTAAGTAAATATCCTTTAAAACCGTTTTATTTGTCGATGAGTAGGTTTTACTCACTTTTGACATCGAAAAAATTACTTTTTTATCGTCTGACATAAAGTTTAATAAATTGAATTAAAAAATTAAAACAATCAGTATTTAAGACTCACAATAAGCTTAAAGACCAATCTTCTGTTAGCCAAAAGTACGCCTAAATAACCAAATTCGAAACTCTTTTTTAAAAATTAGCCTTCCAGATGATTTTTTAGCATCGTTTTTAGTTAAAGCAGCATATTTTTTGAATTAATAACATTAATTTTACATTTAATTCTAGCATATTAATTAAAAATGTTTTATTTTTAAGCTAAATTAAAATTCATAACTCTATGAAAAATTATTCACTAATTACCCAGAATGATTTTTGTGAGGATAATCATAAAAATCACTTTTACGACCCCTCAATAGATGCTTATGTTTGTCAAATGTGTGATTCGATTTCACCGGCAAATTATTCCGAGGAAAAACCCGAGGATGAGTATCAGAATTGTATAGGGATTTAATGAATAAAACTTGTAAGTAGCCTCTTTTTTAAAAAGACTATTTACAAGTTTTATTTTTTTGGTTTTTACAACCAGTTACTAATCTCTAAATATATTACACTCGGCCTTTTAAGGCATTAAATACCCAGGCAATAGCTAGGAATCCTATTCCTGTACAAACAAACCCCCATCCGGCTACATCATAATATTTTAAGGCGCCCAAACCTATTAAAAGACCTCCCATTAATATCATAATAAGACACGCATAACCAAGAATTTTATTTTTATCTAATTTATATGGCATAACTTCTTTATTTACTAAATATTTTAACTAACATTTCTTTTAACAAATCATCCTGTGAGATACTCAAGGCATTGACTCCCTTGCTTTTTAAATCTATATCCTTAAGTGAACTAATTATTCCACTAACACGTTTCATAGCATAGATACGAACCCCCTTTTCATAGTCTTTGACTCCATAGGGACTAATCTTTAATTGTTTAACTGCGTTGGTTGCACTTTTATCTTTTAAACCATGATATAATAAAAGTTTACTAAAATAGCCATACACCAAGGCTATGGTCACCACAATGGGATTGTTTTTAGGATTCTGAGCAAAGTATTTTGCGATTTTAAAAGCCTTGATTGTGTCTTGATCCACAATTGCCTTTAATAACTCAAAGTTATTATAATCTTTGCTTATTCCTATATTCTGCTCAACTGTGTCACCATCAATTAAGCTTCCTTTTTCAAGTACTAAAAACAGTTTATTAATCTCATTGGAAATCTTCAAAAGATCTGTTCCAAGGTATTCCACTAACATAGCTAAAGCCTTTGGATCAATACGATAGCCTTTGGCAGATATTTGTGCAGTTAACCAAGGTTCTATTTGATAATCTTTTAATTTTTTACTCTCTAATACTACTCCATTTTTAGCTATTGCTTTGTATACTTTTTTCTTCTTATCTACTGTCTTATATTTATAACATAAAACCAAAGCAGTGGAGGGTTGTGGATTATTTGCATAAACTTCTAACAAATCAAAGTTTCGGCCTAGGTCTTGAGCTTCTTTGACAATAATCACTTGTCTGTCAGCCATTAAAGGAAAACGTTTTGCATTGGAAATTATGTCCTCTACTGTAACGTCTCTTCCGTAAAGGATTACTTGATTAAAACCCTTTTCTTCCTCGCTTAAAACATGTTCTTGAATATAATCACTTAATTTATCAATATAATAAGGCTCCTCACCCATTAATAAATAAATTGGGGCTATATTTTTACTTTTAATGTTTTTTACTATTTCCTTTATTTGATCCAAAATAATACGTTTGTTTTTAATTGTTCTATAAGTAAAGAAAAAATATCTTTGCCTTATGCAAGTATTAAATTTCCCCTTATTTGAATTTCGTTTCAAAAATAGTGAAAATAAGCTATCTATTTTTGATGTAATCCGTAAAAAGTTTGTCTTATTAACTCCTGAGGAATGGGTAAGACAACATGTGGTACATGAATTATTATTGGTCAAGAAATATCCAAGATCATTAATTAGTGTGGAACGTGTGGTTAAAGTCAATACGATGAGCAAACGTTACGACGCGGTGATTTTCAAACCCAATGGTGAAATTTTCTTACTAGTGGAATGTAAAGCTCCTAATGTAAAAATTACCCAAGATACCTTTGATCAAATTGCTAGGTACAACTTTCAATTACGAGCTGAGTTCTTATATGTCACCAATGGTCTTGAACATTACTTTTGTCAAATGGATTACCAAGAAAACCGGTACGTTTTTTTAAGAACTTTACCCAATTACACTCCTTTTATTCAAGAAAAATAATTTTATGAACAAATTTGCAGTTGCTATTTTAAATTATAATGGTCAAGAATTACTAAAACAATTCCTACCTAGTGTTGTTAAATACTCGAAACAGGCCACCATCTATGTGATTGACAACAATTCAAAGGATGACTCTTTAAAGGTATTAGAAAAGCAATTTGACCAAGTAAAGGTTATTGTAAACAAGAAAAACTATGGTTTTGCCGATGGCTATAATTATGGTTTATCTCAAATAAAAGAACCATATCTAGCACTAGTTAATTCCGATATAGAAGTTACCCAAGGTTGGTTAGATCCAATTCAAGATATATTTGAAAAAGATTCTAAGGTGGCTATTATTCAGCCTAAAATTTTAGACTATAAAAATAAAGCCTATTTTGAATATGCAGGTGGCGGTGGTGGGTTTATTGACAAATATGGCTTTCCTTACACCAGGGGAAGAATATTTGATACCCTTGAGCAAGATAACCAACAATACCAAGATACAATTGACATTTTTTGGGCCTCTGGAGCTTGTTTGTTTATCCGCAATTCGGTATACCAGGAATTAGGAGGTTTTGACGGCGACTTTTTTGCCCATCAAGAAGAGATTGACTTATGTTGGAGATCCGCTAATTTGGGGTATAAGACCCAATATTGTGGAATTTCCACAGTTTTTCACTTAGGAGGAGCAACTCTTAATTATCAAAATCCAAAAAAAACTTATCTAAATTTTAGAAATTCTCTTTTAATGTTGTATAAGAATTTACCCAAAAAAGGAAAATTTGGTATTATCTTTAAACGATTGTCTTTAGATGGTCTAGCCGGAATACACTTTATTTTCCAAGGTAAACCAAGACATACCTGGGCTATAATACGCGCACACTTTGGATTTTATAAAAGAATTAAATCATTTGGCAAAAAAGTAGAATTAAACCCAATTGACAATTATTATCACACTCATAGTATTGTGTATAAATATTTTATCTTAGGTTTAAAGAAATTTTCTGACATTTAACAATAAAAATGTTCTTTTTTTTTCACATATTGCATGCTATTTGATATATTTGACTCGAAATTCAATCATTTTAATTATGAAAAAAGTAGTTTTAGGATTATCTGTGCTTGCCTTAGCACTTACTTCTTGTGGAACGAAACAAAAAATTGCTGATTTAGAAACAAAAAATCAGGAAATACAAGATTTATTAAACACTTGTACAATTAAATTAAACTCAGCTTTAGCAGAAAAACAAGCTTTAGCTAGCCAAGTGGACTATTTAAAACAAAATACTTCCGATTTAATTAGCAACGTAGGTAACCTTACCATGTTATCTTCTAAAGGTGCTGAAAATCTAGAAAAATCTTTAGAAAGCTTAAAAGAAAAAGACTTAAAAATATCTCGTCTTCAAGACGCGGTTACTAAAAAAGACTCTGTTACTTTAGCTTTAGTTAGAAGCCTTAAAAGAGAAGTTGGGTTTGACGATCCAGATATCCAAGTTGACGTAGAAAAAGGAGTAGTTTACATTTCAATTGCTGACAAACTATTATTTAAAACAGCAGGATACGAAGTTAGCGATAACGCTAAGAGAGTTTTAGCTAAAGTTGCTAAAGTTGCACAAAGCAAACCTGATTTTGAAGTAATGGTAGAGGGTCATACAGATAATGTATCGATCAAAAATGCAATGATGAGAAACAACTGGGATTTGAGTGTTAAACGTGCATCTTCAATTGTTTCTGTTTTACAAAACGAATTTGGTATTGCACCAGAGCGTTTAGTAGCTGCAGGACGTGGAGAATACCAACCACTTGTTGATAATGATACACCGCAAGATAGAGCAATTAATAGAAGAACTCGTATTGTTCTTTTACCGAAGATTGATCAATTCTATGATATGATCGAAAAAGAAATGAAAGAATTAGCTAAACAATAATATTAGCTATCTCTAAATAATTTAAGGCCAAATCCAATACAGGATTTGGCTTTTTTTTTACAAATAATATAAAAACAATAAGGCTCTGGTTAGCGCAAATCAATAGTGAAAAAGTGATATTTTTTTTGTAAATTGAAGAGAATAAAATTCTTTATAATATGAATAAGATTGATCCAAACTTTACTGATTTTGACATCATTGGTGATATACATGGTCACAGTAATGACTTGAAGCTTTTGTTAAACAAACTTGACTACAAAAAAAAGGACGGCTATTATCAACATCCAACTCGAAAAGCTCTATTTTTAGGCGATTATATTGATAGAGGTATCAATGTTGTAGAGGTTCTAGAGATTGTAAAAGCAATGGTTGATAACAACCAAGCTATAGCTCTTATGGGAAACCATGAATATAATGCAATTTGTTACAACACAAAGGATAGTCAAGGTAATTATCTAAGGGAGCATAGTAAGAAAAACTTCAACCAACACGCTGTTACAATGGCTGCCTTTATGCAAGATCCCGATAGTTATAAGATGTATATCCAATGGTTTACCAGTTTACCTCTTTTTTATGAAACCCCGAAATTTAGAGCTGTCCATGCTTGTTGGGACCAAAAAAGTATTGACTACTTAAAAACCCTGACAAACCAGGGGGTATTACCTTTGGACTTATTCCCTAGTGCGCATCATAATCACACCGTTTTATTTAAGAGCATTGAAGTTGTTTTAAAAGGCTTAGAGGTTGCTTTACCACAAGGTGAACTTTTTTATGACAAAGATAGAGTCTTACGCAAAAATTTCCGTGTCAACTGGTGGTCACAACCCAATGAGTTGACTTATCAAGGAATCAATGCTATGCAACATTATGAATTGTCAAATAATCCAGTTGATATTAAAAAAATCAACTTCTATCCTACCAACCAAAAACCAGTCTTCTTTGGACACTATTGGATGCGTCCCGCCAAAGGAGAATCACCAAAGGTATTACAACACAATGCTGCCTGTTTAGATTTTAGCGTAGCTAGTGAAGGTGCGCTTGTCGCATATAGATACCAAGGTGAACAAAATCTTGACTCTAATCACATATATTATATCGCGTAAAAAAAATATAAAAATGTACGCTAGGTTACTTATACTTAAAAACCTAACTTATTTAAAATATAAACAACAAATCCACCCAGTATCCTAGGTGGATTTTTTTTGGGGGTTCTTTACGTAATTCTAAGTTAAACACAAAAGCAACTACTTTTTAAATACAGTGATACACGTAAGGTTTTGTTTTTATACTTTTTTTGGTTTATAGTTTGATTCTAAACTCAAAAAAAAACTCCCAACAAAAAAGGACCTAAAAAACAAAGCAAAGAGGTCTAAAGCAATATTATTTATGAAAACTAGTAAAATGCGAAAAAATAAAATTGTGTTTTTGTTAACATATGTCTTATAAAAATTTGAATTAAATAAATACATCTACACTTAAGAACAAAATATATAAGTAAAAACATCAAACTTAACTAATTCTTATATTTTTAACTTATTTGCAATATAATTATTAAATAAGATTATAATTAATTATATTTGGTAATACCAATATTAACCAAATGCAAGTTATATTATGATACAGTTCAAATCAAACCTCTCTTATTACATCCAGTTATTAATAGAACAAGAACGTAATAGTACTATTGTGAATCAATTGTTAAATTACTTATGTTCTGCTTATATGACCAATTTAGGATTTTATGCAATTTTAGAAAACAATCATATTTATAATCCCCAGAGTATAAAACTAGCACTTTTAAACAGCTACTGCAGCTTAAAGAAAAGGATTCAGCAGACCCAACAATATATTACCACGGAACAACTCGAAGATTTAAAATTAATGCAAAATCTTTGGCAAATCACCCCGGAAGATCTTAAGAGATATAAACAAGAAGAACTCGCCCATATTTTGGCACTACAAAAACATTACTTTTACTACATAGCAAAAAAACAAAATAAGGAGACAGAGCAGAATCTAATAGCATTAAAAAAATTACTTGGAATAAACACCGAGTTTAAACCTTTTTTTTCAAACGCTTCATTAATTTATAGCTCCTAAAATTCTATTATCTACTTTGCCGGTACTTACCAATAAAAAAAACGCTTTTTAGCGTTTTTTTTATTTTTAAATTTCACATTTTTTAATCTACAACTCTTGATATCCATTAAAATCGCGAGCTACATTGGCTTTATACTCAGGGTGTTTTTTTATATATTCAAATACCTCTGGACTAAATGGATATACTCTTTGCCCTGTTTTTTGAAGGTAAATCAATGTTTTATCAATTATCGCATTTTTTGCACTAGTTTTTTCCAACTCCATTGGAATATGTACATTTTTTAATTCAACACCTTTATTATCAGGTAATTGCTCGTAAACAATAAAACAGGTAAACCCCTGCATTTGCATATCAAAGCGACTTGCCTTTAAATTCTTGACCACTACCGAGTCAACAAACTGATCTTTCATAAAACATCTTTTTAAGAATTAATACCTTGCTTGAACCTATATAAATTTACTAAAAAGTTTTGCCTTTTTCACTATTTTTATAAAACAAAAAAGGTTGGTTTGACAAAAAACCAACCCTTTGTTAAAATTAACAATATATAAAAAAGTTACTTCTTTAGAAATTCCACTACCGCTGTATATTCCCCCTCGGGAAGCGTAGTATATACGCTACCGGCACCAAGAGCGAAATTGATTCGATTTGTATTTAAAATAACCTCTGTGGTACCAACATTTAACGCATTGCCATTTTGGTCTAATATAGCTATAGAAAAAACTGTATTAATCTGACCTTGAACCTCATTTGGTATTACCACCGAGACCTCTGCGTCATTTGATTTTATAGATAACTTATCAGAAAACACGTAAATCACTTCACCTTCATACTTATTACCAGTTGATACAGACTGATTCGATATATTGTATCCAATAGCATTACGAACTGTCTCGTGTACCTCTTCACTCGCTTTTTCAAAAAAATCAAGAATATGGCTACCAATATTAATTACTTTTTTTTCTAACTCTCCAGATGTATTCTCCTCATAACGATAAAGTCTCTCTTCTTGAGTTTCATCAAAAGCTCCATAATAAACATTTCCACCTTGGTTGGTTTGACCTCCGTCTTGTATTAGGTTAATTATCTCGGTTCTAATACGATCATTATTTTGAATACTCTCGAGAATATCCTGAGTGATATCGATATAATAATTCTTATCACCCTCTGCTTTATAATTATAAACAACCTTTCCTTTTTCTGCAATAGGCTCTTTATCAAATAAAGTATAGGCTCCAATTTTATTAGAATCTAGATCAAAACGTCTTGTTAAGTTAGTAGGAGTTTCATCTCTTTGAATTAACTCATTAATAGGTATTTTTTCAGCATGAGGATCTCCATTAGAATCGGTTTTGACAGTATAAAAGTTTTTTTCTTTCTCATTATATCGCACCTCGTAGGTTCCTTTTATTTCTGGACCTACAGGTAATTCGTATTCAATATAATCATCTAAAATACGATTTAAAAGATCCTCATCCACAATACGCAACCATTTACTACCCGACCAGTAATAAAAAGAATGACTTAAATCGTCTAAATAATTGTCATTACTATTAAAAACCAATAAACCAATATTCACCGGGTCAGATGGATCACCTTTCACAGGAGCAAAAATGGTCACATCAGTTAAGGCTACCTTGGGTATTATAAGTCCTTGGTTACCCTGCTCACTGTGAATGTGCAGCATAGCCGAGTCACTAGGCTTTTTTATCCCGATCCCTACCTGTGCATGAGCAACTATGGCTCCACCCAATAAAGCATAACACATTATTAAATATCTTTTCATAACAACTTTTTATTTATTGTAAATCTTAAGCAATAATTTTAACAAAAAAACATTTATAAAAGCCAATTTAAACTAAAAATAATAAAAATTAATCACACTTTTTATGTTTTTATTATGAAACAGTAATCACTTATAAAACATTTATTTTTTTAAAAATCTTACAATTGCTGTATAATTTCCCTCTGGTAATGTAGTATACATTCCCCCGCTACCTAAAGCAAATTCTATCTGCTCACTACCAACCAACACATCGGTAGTTCCTATCTTTATTGAATTACCCTGTGGGTCTAAAAGTGATATGGATTCCACTTGATCAATCGTATTTTTTATCTGCGTTGGTAAAGTAAGATGCACCTGGGCATTATCACTATAAATCTGTATGCCTTGTTTAAATACGTAAATAATAGACCCATTGTGTTTATTTCCAGTAGACACGCCCTTGTTTGTAATATTATATCCTAAGGCGTTGAGAATCTCACGATGAATAATTTCTGTGTTTTCTTTAAAAAAACGTAATATATCATCTGAAAGAGTAATCAAGGTGATTACCGGCTCTCCATTAATTCCTGGTACACTTCTATATAATCTTTCTCCTTCAAATTCTGGAAGCTCTCCAAAATACACATTACTAGCCTGAGCGGTTTGACCAGAATCTAAAATATAATTTAGTTCATCACGCAGTTTATCATTGTTTTGAATACTTGATAAAATATCCTGGGTAATATCTATATAATAATTCTTAGTATCATTGCTATCCTCTGGTTGGTATTTATATACTATTCTTGCCTTTTCACTACTTGGTTCTTGGGTTGATAAAAAATACTCTGCAGAATTCAGCTCATCGATATGCTCTTTTTTGGCTAATTGCGTTTTTGTTTCATCTCTTTGCACCAAGAATTTAAAATCAATTAAGTCCTTTTGAACCACATCACCTTGTTCGTCGACAATAATGGTATAGAATTGTTTTTGATCTGGATCGTATATAACTTTTTCAAACCCTACTAATTCATCTTGAGGAGGTGTTACTCTTCTTCGTTCCAATATACTTTCTACCATATCCTCATTCAAAATAGCATGCCATCTATAACCAGCCCAATAATAAAATAAGTTATACAATCCATTTAATTCATTATTATTAGTATTGTAGACTAAAAGACCAATATTTGTTGGATCATGTGGATTTCCTTGTACCGGATAAAATACATTTACATCAACTAAAGCAACATTGGGAATTAGCATTCCTTTGGCCGCATCAGGATCCACTACGTGAAGAACTGAAGATTCCGAAGGGTTCTTTATTCCAATACCCACCTGAGCATGCCCCACAAAGGTCATACTCACTAGCACGGAAGATATGATTAAGAATTTATTCATAAATTATTTTTCTAATAATTTTATTAATCAAGTATATAAGTTAAGCATACACTACCTTAAGTCTATTCAAGGGTGTACTCATATAATATGTCATACTCTCCTTTTAAAAGATTAACATACATAATACCTTGTCCAAAATAAGCTGTAAATTTATTTGGTGGTAATATCTCCACATCGGTTACAGCACTAATGACAACCATTCCTTTAGCATCAAGAACTTCTATTTTTAAAATTTTCTTTATTTTCGGTGAAACAACCGCCTCATATAGCCAATTTCCTTGTGGATCTACCTTTCCATTTTGTACAAATGGCGTTATCTCTACTGGGTTCTCCATAGTTGAGTCATAAGGCTCCTTAATATTAATTTTCTTTACCCCTTTAAAAACTTTCTCTCCGTTAATAGTTGTATTGGTAACTCTATCCTGGGTATAAGTTATATCTACATTTACTAGAGATAGAATCTTATTTTTAACTGTTTCATTATTTGTTATACTGTTAATAATATTTTGTTCAATATCAATCAATTCTCTAGCACCAGTATCGGAATTGTAAGTATAAAGTGCAAAAATATCATCCCCAGATGCATCTTTCCCAACTACTCCATAATAAACATTTCCACCTTCTGTTAATTCGTTAAAAACATTAAGTATCGAATTTTGTAAATCAATATTGTTAGTCACGGCATGTTTGATATCCGCAGTCAGATCAATGTAGTTCTTCTCTTTACCATAATTAGTTTCGGTTAGGTACTCATAAAATACTTTTCCTTTAACTAACTCACTGGCTCCAGGTTCACTAGTATATTTCTGAAAAGCAAGCGCATCACCATCGTTTTGTATTCTAGCCACAGAGATTTGCGTTGGTGTTTCCATTTGCTTATTAAAATCCACGTCTTGATCAATCACAAGCCCGGAGTTTGGGTCTTTAATTTTTCTAACAAACTTCCATTGGTCGTTTACCCCATCTCCTTGTAATACTAAAAATCCTTCCTGATTATTTACAATGTTTTTAATATAATTATTATATAATTCTAGATTATCAATAAAAGTAGAAGAAACAATGCCTTGAACATCAATAATAAAACCATCTGAATCATCCATTTTCTCTAGGGGCAAGGATTCATTACCCAATTTGCTTCGCCATGTTTTTATAGCTTCTTCTGAAAAATATACATAAGCTACCACTTCTTCGACTTTGCTACCATCGGCTTGCTTAACTTCTCCCTTTATCTCTCGTATAAAAGTTAAAGTCTCAGAGCCTTGAACTAGATCTTCCAATGTAATAGAAACCAAAGTATAACCAGTAATTTTTTCTGGTGAAGCACTATCTGCAAATTCGGGTTTTAAATATGAAAAGCTTCCACTGTGTTGATCACTCCCACTTGGTTTAAAAGACACTAAATAGGACTTATCTACAGAAGTTCCAAAATTTGTAATATTATCAATTTTATTGTTTAATTCTAACTCAAGCTTATTGATCACTTCCTCTAAATGAGTTTCTGAAACAATTAGTTGCCATTTGTTATTCTCCCAGTAGTAAAATCCTTTTTTTAATTCTGAAGTAACATTTTCATTAAAAACAAGTAAGCTCTGCGCATTAGCTGAGTCGCCATTTAATCCAAAATTATTTAAACCTGTAAGGGATACTCGTGGAATTAACACCCCTTTATTTTTAGCATCGATATCCAAAATGGCTGATGGATTTACCTTCTTTGTCCCAATACCAACTGCTGGAACTGGTTTATCTTGTGCCAAAACGCTTTGTAATGTACCTACACTTAAAAGTAAAGTCATTACTGCTAATATATTTTTTTTCATTTTTAAATAATTCTAATGTTATACATCTATTTTAGGCTTTGCAGTTTTAGTGATTATTTTCTTAAATCCCTCCACCTACATGGTTACCTATTGTTTACTTGGCTTATTCTTGTAGTTGGTTAAAGATTTAATTAATTATCTTTTACTAACCAATAATAAATAAAAATGCTTTTGTGATTTGTTATTTTTAATATTCTAAATTAAAACGGTCAATCTCTACGCACTTTTGTCCTTTTATTAGCACTAGCAATGAATTATACCCCTGCAATCGGTTTGTAATTTTGTGAGGTGTTATAACTAGCTTGGTAATTTTCTTGCTCATATTTTTTTGTTTACTTATTCCACATCGAATATTAAATCAATTACAAGTATTTAATGTAAATGTGCAATTAGTTAATTTCTCTAATAAACACATCTTAAAACACTTCATGAATTAAAAATTAACTTAATCAAATGTACGACATTTATTATAATTATTGTTAATTATGTTAAACTTTAATATATATTCAAAACAAATGAATGTATTTTATTTTTTACTATTGTTTTTTATTATTTTTTAACAAATATCACCAAACTACATCTATTTTATTAATTAATGTTCAAAATCTATACAGTAAAAACTTAAATGATAATGCTTTATAAAGTTGTATTATTTAGCCCAATTATGTAAATATTTACAAAATCACTAATTCATATGTTAAAAAAAAGAATTGTAAGGGAGTCTTTTTTTAAAATAAAAAAGAAGATAATAAAGACTCTTAAACACGTGTATCTAAATGGTTTTAGTTGAGTTGGCCTGCTATTAGAATAGACTTTTATATCTTCTATAAACAGTAAAATCGCGCAAAAAAAAATAACTTACAAAAGATATTCAGCCTAAATTTTAATGCTACAATTCAAAATTAGAATGATATATTACAGATGAAAAAATACGAGACTTTACAGGTAGATATTTCTGGAATTCTCGCCCCCTAATTCATTGTATTTTTGTTAATAGCCATGTATTTAATGCTATGGTGCTAAAGACTTATTACACTAGAGTAACCAGCCCTAGATCTAAGCTTAGAGCATATATGGTTATGGTCCGTAAATCAAATCAAAAACTTAAATAATAGTCGAAAAAACACTTGATCAACCGATCTAACAGCCAGAATTAAAAAAATTAGGTCTTTATTAATTACCGAAATATTTTTCTTCTAAATCTTTTGCCCTTATTAACACTAGATAGTCCACTTTAAACTAATCTGTTACAAAATACAAATAGAATCAATCCTGGAATCTAAAGTAAAGGGTTAAGTTTAAGGATAAGTAATTGAAGGTAATGGTAATTTTACTATCCTTTTTTACCCCCTACTGAACTTAATAACATTAAATCCAATAGGTTTGTAACTTAATAATAGCTACCATTTTACCCTGGTCATATTTTTTCATGTTTTTTTAAAAAAACTAGCCTATTAGGTATTGCATTATTTACCTAATTAAGGTTTAAAAAATATAATAACAAGTTTGCCTATACAAATATCTCTTTACCTTATGTATTGTAATGACTATTGGCTTTAATTAACCTGTAAAAAACCATTATGGAAATTAAGCCCTATGGTGCAAAAAAAATAAACCAATAAAATTAAGTAGATTCTGCTATTAATTTTATTGGCCTATAGCTTAGATAACTTTGACTAGATAAATCAGATTACTACATATATAAATAACACATAACCGATTTGTAATAAGCTAATTGCCTTTTATAGCAACTAAATCTTAAGATATCTTTAAAAATAAATGGGGATTTTAAGGTTGGAGATAGATTTTTCAAAAAAGTTTAAGGCTTTACACTCCAACTATTTTTCAGTAGAAATAAACCACAAAAGACAAGAAGTCTAAAAAGAGGTGTGGTCAAAAAACATAAAAAAGTGTCCTTTAAAGTAAAGTTGTCTTGAATCCTGTTTGTCTTAAACAAAACATGAAATCTTCTTCATTATCACACACACAATAAAGGCGAAGAGTAGCGCCATCGTGCTTTTTAAAAATTGGCTTAATACCTTTTGGTAAAGCACTACAACACTGGTCAGAACTTGTTTTACCGTATTTAGGATCTAAATCAACAGTAACTAAGATAACAAATTCGTTGTTTTTCAATTCTATGGGTAACTTCATAATTAACGGGTTATAATAGATTATAATCTCTAAATTATAAAAAAAAACACAACTTCCTAATATTTTAAAAAAAATATCAAGCAAACCTTTAAATTAACTGCAACACCAACTAATAGTTAATTCATTTTAAATCTTAAAATATTAACAATTCAACAACAAACCAGCCTATAATAATATGCTCTTTAGCATATCCAAAAAAATACAGCTAATAACCAAACAAGTAAAAGCTAAACTAGTTTTTGTATTGGAAGATCTTTTTTTAATATAATTTTTAAATTTTATTTATTTACATTTGTCCCTATAATTCAAAGTAAGCATAAATAACAATTAGAAAATGCAAAACATTCCTAGTGTTGACTTACGTGATTTCCTATCGGATGACCCGGTACGTAAACAAAAGTTTGTAAATGAAATCGGCCAAGCCTACGAAGACATCGGCTTTGTAGCATTAAAAGGACACTTTTTAGATGATCAATTAGTGGATAATCTATATAAAGAGGTTCGAAATTTCTTTAACCTTCCTTTACAGGTAAAAGAAAAGTATGAAATCCCTGGTATTGGTGGACAAAGAGGGTATGTTTCTTTTGGAAAAGAACACGCCAAAGGACGCTCAGAAGGGGATTTAAAAGAATTCTGGCATTTTGGTCAGTATGTTCAAGATAATCCTGAACTACAGGCGCAATATCCAGCCAATGTAACAGTTAATGAACTTGCAGAATTTAATCAAGTTGGTAAACAAGCATACCAAATGCTTGAAAAAACAGGTGTTTACGTTTTAAGAGCATTAGCCTTATATTTAGGATTAGATGAATTTTACTTTGATAATTTTGTCAAAAACGGTAATAGTATTCTAAGACCGATTCACTACCCTCCTATTGAAAATGAACCTAAAAATGCGGTACGAGCTGCTGCTCATGGAGACATTAACTTGATTACCTTATTAATGGGAGCTCAAGGAAAAGGTCTTCAGGTTCAAAACCACGAAGGCAATTGGATTGATGCCATTGCAAACCCTGATGAGTTAGTTATAAACGTGGGAGATATGTTGTCTAGACATTCTAACAATAAATTAAAATCGACCATTCATCAAGTGGTTAATCCACCTAAAGAATTATGGGGCACCTCAAGATATTCGATCCCGTTTTTCATGCATCCAATAAGCTCTATGCCATTAAATGTTTTAGAAAACTGTGTGGATCAGAATAATCCAAAACAATTTGATGATATTACAGCTGGTGAATTTTTACATCAAAGACTAGTAGAATTAGGGTTAATCAAATAATAAATATTTTCAATAACTCTTTATAAATGGGACTAACTAATAATTAGTCCCATTTTTAATTTTTAAAAGCCTATTAAAAGCTTTTTCAGCTTTGACATATTTCGTATATTTGAGTATAAATCCTTTAAAAAAGGACATCTTTATAATAAATTATTATGGGAAAGAAAATAAATAGTCTGGAGGACTTAGGTGGATTTGTTTTTTCAACAAATAAAGATTTTGAATTTGATAAACAGCAAGAAACACCAACACTTGATCCAAAAGATCAGCGTTTAGAAGCGCATTTAGATAAAAAAAATAAGGCAGGTAAAATCACTACAGTCATTAAAGGATTCCAAGGATCCCAAGAGGATTTAAAACAGTTAGCTAAATCGCTAAAAACTCTTTGTGGAGTTGGAGGTACTGCAAAAGAAGATCAGATTATTATACAGGGTAATTTTAGAGACAAAATAATGGATTACCTAACACAAAAAGGATATAAAGTAAAACGCGTTGGCGCATAATAAGACAAACTATGGCAATTAAATCATCTGAATTAATCTTAAATCCTGATGGTAGCATCTACCACTTGAATTTAAAACCTGAAAATATTGCAAAAGATATCATCTTTGTTGGAGATCAAAATCGAGTAGACCGAATTTCTGCACATTTCGATAGCATAGAGTGTAAAATTCAAAAACGAGAATTTAAAACTCACACTGGTGTATATAAAGGAAAGCGAATCTCGGTGATTTCAACGGGAATTGGTCCTGATAATATAGATATTGTAGTAAATGAAATAGACGCATTGTTTAATATTGATTTTCACACCAGAGAAATAAAAGATACCCTAACAAGTGTAAACATTGTACGAATTGGTACATCGGGCTCCTTACAAAGTGACATACCTGTAGATAGTTTTGTATTATCAGAATATGGACTTGGTTTAGATAATCTTATGCGTTCTTATGTTATTGATCACATTGAACAAACCCAAATCCAGCAAGCTTTTATCGATCATACAAATTGGGATCTAAAAAAAGGTAAACCATATATTATAAAAAATAGTAGTACACTACAAAAGTCACTAGAATCCGATCAAACTTTCTTGGGTATCACAGGAACAGCTGGTGGATTTTATGGTCCGCAAGGAAGGGTACTTCGTTTAGCTTTACAGGATCCAGATTTAAACTCAAAAATAGATAGTTTTACTTTTAATGGACATCGAGTTACAAATTTTGAAATGGAAACTGCTGCAATATATGGACTATGTAAATTATTAGGACATCAAGCCGTATCGTTAAATACGATAATTGCAAACAGAGCCGATGGCACATTTTCTATGGATCCATATGCCGCGGTGGATAAGTTAATAAAATATACTCTTGATAAGTTAAGTTTAATATAATTAACCAAATAAACAGATTACTAAAAATTAGTAGTCTGTTTTTTTTTTAACATTCTTGTCCCAAAAAAACAGTGCTTTTTCGTGGTTTTTTCGACGTTCTCATATTACACACAACAAACAGCGATTCTGAAACAAATAGGGCTATTTGTACCATTAAATTTCCACCCAAGACACTTTTTATGCGCAAAATTAACATTCTGATTATCATTTAGTAATATCATAATTAAGATAAACGTTATTTTTTAAACCCTTATATGGGAGATTAACCATTATAATCAAAAAAAAATACCTAAACACCAGTATTTTATCTTAAAACCTATATTTTACCACATAAATACACAACTATTGCTTTTTATTTGTTAGATATTAATAAATATACCTACATTTAGGTGCTTAAAATTTTTATTTGAAATGACAAAGGAACATTCCAATTTACAGAGGGTGAAATATGCTCCATACTTAGAGCATGTTATGACGGCTGAACAAGCAGCTGACATTATTTTTGATCAAGCAGTTGTTGGAGCCAGTGGATTTACAAAATCTGGAGACAGCAAAACTGTATTACCAGCTTTTGCAGAACTCGCCAAAAACAAAGATGTTGCTATTACCTTATTAACAGGCGCGTCATTGGGTCAAACCACAGATACGGATTTAGCAGCAAATGATGCGGTAATTCGAAGAATGCCTTTTCAAGCTGACTCCGTAATGAGAAAGGCTATAAATGAAGGAAAAATTAAATATATTGATCAACATTTAAGTGAAACTATCGATCACTTAATGCAAGGACATATTCCACCGGTAGATATTGCCGTAATAGAGGCTACATATATTAATGAACAAGGTTTTATTATTCCAACTACCTCCATTGGTAACTCGGCGTATTTCGCTAGTTCGGCAGATAAAATAATCATTGAGGTTAATTCCAGTATGCCTTTAGCTTTGGAGGGAATCCATGATAGTTGTATACCTGAGAGTTTACCTAACAAACAAACTATCAACATACTTAATTGTATGGATCGCATTGGAGAGACCTTTATTCGCATAGACCCAAGCAAGGTTGTGGCTATTGTTTTCACCGATATTCACGATTCACCAGCAATACTTCCAGAGCCCGATCAAAAGACAACTGCTATTTCACAACATTTACTAAAATTCTTTGAAAAAGAAGTTGAACAAGGTAGACTAGATTATTCATTATTACCCCTTCAGGCTGGAATAGGAAAGGTAGCCAATGCAGTATTAACTGGTTTTATCAATGGTCCGTTTAAAAACCTTACTATGTATTCTGAAGTACTACAAGATAGTACCTTTGACTTAATTGATGCCGGTAAAATGACTTTTGCCTCGGCCTCGGCATTGGCAGTGACCCAAGAGTGTTACAAAAGATTCTTAGACAATATTGACAAATACAAAGAGCATTTAATTTTAAGACCACAAAACATCTCCAATTCTGCAGAAGTGGTACGAAGATTAGGGGTTATTGCCATTAATACAGCCATTGAATTTGATATTTACGGCAATGTTAATTCTACCCATATCGGTGGTACTAAAATGATGAATGGTATCGGAGGCTCAGGAGATTTTGCAAGAAATGCCTACCTTAGTATCTTTGTAACTCAAGCTGCTTCAAAACCAGGAAATGCCATTTCACACGTCTTACCTATGGTATCCCATGTGGATCATACCGAACACGATGTGGATATATTGGTTACCGATCAAGGTCTAGCTGATTTACGTGGATTGTCCCCACGTGAGCGCGCAGAGGTAATAATAGAGAATTGCGTTCACCCGGATTACAAACAAGAAATTAGAGATTATTATCAAAGAGCCAAGGAATTATCAGGACACACTCCCCATATTTTAGAGGAAGCCTTTACTTTTCATACCCGTTTTAAACAAACCGGATCAATGAAGCCAATAAACCAACAATAGTTTAACTTCCTTGTTTAACCAAGAGCACTTCATGCTATTAATATAAACATACCCTACATGTGGTAGAATCAAGAAGTTTATTCTTGTTTTTACCACATTTTTTTTTCTGTTTTTTTTTTATTTTAAACCGTTAAATTAATCACCTGCTAAGTATTGGGCTACAAATAGCTATTTTAAGATCTTTTTTTGTGGCATACTCCCCTTTTAATAATCTTGGTTAACTTTTACTGTTGCTACAGCCTTTTTAGTATATTAGCAAAGCAATCAAAACAAAAACAAACTTAAATGAAAAAAGTAAACATTATAGGGGTACCAGAGCATTTCAACCTTCCGTGGTTAATGAGTATTAAACAAGGAGATTTTCACTCACAAGGTATTGACCTACAATGGACTGATATTCCACAAGGAACTGGTAAAATGTGTCAAATGCTACGCGATAAACAAACCGACTTGGCCATTATTCTTTCTGAGGGAATAATTACCGATATAACAAAAGACAATCCAAGTAGAATAATCCAAAAATATGTTGACTCTCCACTTATTTGGGGAATTCATGTGGCTTATGATTCCAGTTTTCAAGATAAGCAAGATTTAAAGAACAAAAGAATTGCAATTAGTCGCTACGGATCTGGATCACATCTTATGGCAATAGTTCATGCAAAACAAATGGGCTGGAATATAGAAGATTTACAGTTTGTTATCGTGGATACCCTTGAAGGGGCAATAAAGGCGTTAAATCAAAAACAGGCTGATTATTTCATGTGGGAAAAATTCATGACCCAACCCATTGTTGATCAAAAAATATTTAGACGAATTGGTCAATGCCCTACCCCATGGCCATCGTTTGTAATAGTGGCTCATACGGACTTTATTGAAAACCATCCGGATGAATTACAAACAATTTTAAAGGTAATAAACAAACAAACCAAGCAATTTAAATCCATTGCAGATATAGACAAATTACTAGCCAATACATACCAACAAAAACTACAAGATATTCAAAAATGGCTTGATTTAACTTTTTGGTCTGAGCAAAATTTAAGTATTCAAGAATTTGATAGTATTCAAAATCAAATGCATGAATTAGGTCTTATCCAAGAAAAAGTTAGCTACCAAAGTATTGTATTATAAGCCATAAGATAGATTTAAATATATATTTGTACAAGAACTAATGAATTTACCTTTGAAAGAAAATTCAAATAAATGGTATAAGCGCCTAAGGATACCTAATCCTTGGGCTAACTTACTTATCTTGTTACTAAATATACTAATTACCATCCCCATTTTTATCATTATACATCAAAACATTATAGACCCTCATTGGCCTTGGCAATTAGACCGTATCTTACTTTGTATTGCCATAATGGGTGTATTGCAGTACTTTTTACACCTATTAAAAACGATTCTACTTATCGTAATACCGGTGTATTTACTTGTCTTTTCCTGGGCAAGTATTTTTGGGGGTTATGGTTTTTCCCAAGTATCGGATGATTATAAAGTTATGATATATAACATGATTGATAGTCCAAAACCTCAAGATATCATTCTATCCAAACTCTTGCCTTTCCCCAATAAAACAAAAATTGTAAAGGCTGTTGAATATAATAATCCGTATGTTAGAAATTTCGCTCTTCTAGCAACTACAACCCATTTTAAACAAACGCCTAATTTTAGTCAAAACCGGCAATTAATTCAGAGTTTTGCTGTCTTTAAGGAAATACGTTCCAGATGGAATTATGTAAATGATCCAAAAGGGAGAGAGTATATAGCAACCGCTTCAGAGAGTTTAATCCACTTCTCAGGAGACTGTGAGGATTATTCGGTATTAATGGCCGCTTCTTTAAAAGCCATAGGAGCTACAGTGCGACTTATTCACACCAAAGGTCATATGTACCCAGAGATGCTTATTCAAAACAAAGCTCAATTAGAACAAGCAACTTATTTAATCAAAGAGGTTCTATTTACACAGGAAAGCAAAAACAAACAAATTTTCTACCATTTAGACGATAAAGGACAAATTTGGTTAAATTTAGATTACACCGCCATGTACCCTGGTGGACCTTTTATGTCCGAGGAAATATTGGGAGAATTAACATTAATATAATTCAAAGATGACTCACTTAAATCTTGCATTACTCTTTGGCGGCTTATATGGAGCACTAGGAGTTATTTGTGGTGCTTTTGGCGCACATTTACTAAAAAATAAACTTACCCCCGAGAGGTTAGAAAGCTACCTAACAGGAGTTAAATATCAGATGTATCACGCTGTTTTATTAGTGGTGTTATCTTTGTTTGAACAACTACCTTATATAAAATGGGCCATAGTGGCCCTTATAATTGGTGTGTTTTTATTTAGCTTTAGTATCTATGGTTTAGTTTTAAGTGCAACTTTTGGGAAAAAACTATCCTTTCTTGGTCCCATTACACCCCTAGGCGGACTTTGTTTGGTGGCCGGATGGATTCTTATTGTAGTAAGTTCTATATCGATGTAGATTACAAAATCCTTAATAAAAAAGACAAGTAATTATTTTTTTTACACCTTATGAACCATTTTCAAAGGTTAAAGATAGCTAATTACTTGTTTTTTATATATATTTGTAGCAACTATCAAAGACCGCTTATTTTTTAATCGAATAATTCGAAAAATTATTTCTATGAAAAAAAGCTTAATTATATTTAGCTCAACGGTCCTTTTAATGGCATGTAATACAAATCAAAACTTTCAATTAACAGCTCAAATTCAAGGAGTTGATCCTTCAACAGTTGTTTACCTAGAAAAAATAGATCCCTTAACAAATCAAGCAATCAAGATTGACTCCACTAGTATTGACTTAAACAATAAAGCAATTTTTAGTGGGCATCAAAACAATATCGATTTCGGATATGTAGCTGTCAAATACCGCGTGCATAAAGCACCTGTGATTCTCGAGGCTGGAAAAATCTTATTGCAATACGATTTAAATTCATCCAAAAATCCAGTGGCCAGTGGAACTCCATCCAATGATCAGTACCAAGACTACAAAGACAGAGTTGCTTTGTTGCAAAATCAAATTAATCAATTTACTTTAAATACCCAAGAGCAGTATTCCCAAGCCATAACTGAAAAAGATACTCAAAAGTTGGCTGATTTAAAAACTGTCTTAGTTGACCTACAAGATCAATTATCTCAATTTATTGCAAATTATCCCAAGGAAAATCCTACTTCGATAGTTAATTTGATTAATATACAGAAGATTTATAAAAATCCGAAAATCACTAAAAGCAAGCTATTAGAACATTGGGCATTGGTAAGTGATCCTTTAAAACAAACACCACTTGGAAAAGTAATTCAAAAACACCTTGACTCTTTACCCGATTCGGCTGTAGCAATCGGAAATAAGGCCCCAGATTTTCAAGCACCTACTCCTGATGGCACTATGTTTTCATTGCAACAAGGATTAGATAAAATTACCATTATAGACTTTTGGGCCGCGTGGTGTGCACCTTGTAGAATGCAAAATCCCATTTTAGTAGAGCTCTATAAAAAATACCATTCCAAAGGCCTTCAAATAATCGGGGTTTCCCTAGATAAGGACAAAGACAAATGGCTCCAAGCCATTGAACAAGATAATCTTAGTTGGCCCCAGGTGTCTAATTTACTTTATTTTAAAGACCCAATAGCTAATACTTATGAAATTAAATCAATCCCGGCTACTTTTATTGTCGATCAGAAAGGAGTAATTATAGCAAAAGATTTAACCCCAGCACAGTTAACAGCAAAATTAGCAGAGCTATTAGATTAAAACAATCCTTTTACAACTAATTTTATAAACAAGTACTACTTCGCAAGTGAAGTAGTACTTGTTTTTTTATTTTTTCTAAGTATGGACCATTAGTTATAAAAGCTTTTTTTACTTAATTTAGTGAGAAATTTACTTAAACATGAAACCACATATTTTCTTAAGTCTTATAGGCAGCTTTATCACCTGTTGTACATTGGCACAAAACACAAATTATACCATTGAAGGTAAATTGATTAATGCCCCAGAGCAAAACAAAATCTTTTTACAAGTATTAGACCCCAATACTGACCAATTTGTATCAATTGACTCGACTCTTTCCAATAAAGATCTTTTTTATTTTAACTCAACGGTAAATCAAAAAGCTTTGGCTAGTTTAACCTTAGGAGAAAATCAAAATATTTTCATCTTAGAACCAGGTAATTTAAAGGCAGAATTAGATTATAAAAACTCCTCATTAAGTAAAGTAACCGGAACCTTAGACAACCAACAATTAACAGAAATATTACTTAATCTATATACCGATAAAGTTAAGCTGGAAAACTACATGGATTTGGCCAGTAAAACCTTCGAACAGGCGGTGGAGAATTCCGATTTTAAAGTGATAGATTCCATTAAAACCGATTTTGAAACACGCTGGAATTCTTATATAGAGTTAGTTAAAACTAGCGTTAACGCCCAAATTAAAAAGCATCCTAACCAAATCAGTAGTATGTTCTTGGTTTATCTCCAGCTTCAGGGACAGTCTATGGGGCAATCCCAAGCGATGGAATTTTACCAAGGCCTTAGTCAAAGCAATAAGCAAACAAATCTAGCCCAATTAATTAAAAAATACTTAGACCAACAATACCAACAAAATATCATTGCTCAGGGTGAAAAAATGCCAAATTTTACGGCGCAATTACTTCAAGGAGACTCTTTTGAGTTGCAAGATAATTCTACCGATGTAATCCTGGTACACTTTTGGGCATCCTGGTGTGAGGCATGTAGCCACAGATTAAGTGATTTACGCGAGTTTTATGACAAAAACAAAGACAGGAACTTACAAATTATTTCGGTTTCTGTTGATTTAAACCAGCAACAACTACAGGATTATATACAAGCCAATTCGATGAATTGGAATCATGCGCTTAACAACCAGGAATTAATCGATTTATTTGGACCAACCACCATACCAACCACCTATGTTATCGACAAACAAGGTGTTATAAAATCCATCAACCACATCAGTCAAACTGACCTAGATACCATTGAAAGTTATCTGGAATAATAACTAGGTTTAAAAAAATAGTTGTTCTATGTTGTAACAATATAGACTAAAAACCGTCATATAGGGTATGAATAAAGATTTAGAAAAAGAATTTGTAATGCAATTGGATAAGAACCAAAATCTTATCCATAAAATATGTCGCTTGTATACTTGTGACGATGCATCACATAAAGATTTATTTCAAGAAATTTCTATTCAATTATGGCATGCATACCCCAAATTCAGGGGAGATTCAAAGTTTACTACTTGGGCCTACCGAGTTGGATTAAATACTGCAATATCACTTTATCGAAAACAAACCAGAGATATTCAAACCACAAGTTTAGACTTTAGCTTGCACCACTTTGAATACAAAGAATATAACAGCCAAGAGGAAGAGCAATTAAAAATGATGTACAAGGCTGTCTCGATGTTAAATGATATTGAAAAAGCCTTAGTGTTTTTATACCTAGAGGATAAAAACTACCAAGAAATATCCGATACATTAGGTATATCTCAAATAAATGCAAGGGTGAAGATGAATCGCATAAAAAGTAAATTAAAACAATTATTAAATCCCTAAAATAAGACGGCTAGATGAAGGAGTTAGATTTATTAAAAAAGCACTGGAACCAACAACAAAATTTTCCAAAGATTTCTGCACAAGAAATAACCAAGATGATACACAAAAAATCTTCTTCCATTGTTAAGTGGATTTTTGTAATTAGTATCTTAGAGTTTATTATTTTAAACATTTTCTCCCAATTAACTTGGAAAGAGGACGACTTTGGGTATATAAATAAGTCCTATTTACTTTTTATAATACAGAATATAGATATTTTTTCGGCTGTGATTTCCTGTGTTTTTATCGTATTTTTTTATTTTAATTTTAGAAAAATATCCGCCGCAGATTCCACAAAAAGATTAATGCAACAGATCATTTATACCAAAAGAACTGTAAATTATTATATTTGGATTAATATTCTTTTTTGCTGTGTTTTCTTTGTACTTATTATGTTTAGCACCCTGTCTACAAAGAATTACACGACATCCTACTATCTATTAGGAGCGGTGATTACTATTTTCACTTTGTTATTATTTGCCGGGGTAATCTGGCTTTATTATAGGGTAGTATATGGATTACTTATTAAAAAACTAATGAAAAACTATAAAGAACTAGAGAAAATAGATTTAGAGTAATTACATATTGATTAATTTAATGTAAATTGCTTGGAATTTAGTTATAAAAAAAATGACAATTACCCAATTAATTTATGCCATTGCAGTAGCTGAGCACAAGAACTTTACACTAGCTGCCGAGAAAACTTTTGTTACTCAACCTACTTTAAGTATGCAAATTCAAAAACTAGAGGAAGAACTAGGAGTAATAATATTTGATCGCAGTATAAAGCCTATTCAACTTACTCCCGTGGGTGAGATTATTATCAATCAGGCTAAAAAAATAGTTAATGAGTCCGATAGAATAAAAGATTTAATTGATCAAGAAAAAGGATTTGTAGGAGGTGTTTTTAAATTGGGAATCATACCAACGGTATCCCCTACTTTATTACCCATGTTTTTAAAAACCTTTCTAACTAAATATCCAAAGGTTAATTTAATTATAGAGGAATATACCACCGATCAAATTATCTTAAAACTACGTAAAGGTCATTTAGACGCTGCTATTGTCGCTACTCCTTTACAAGAGGATGATATAATGGAAAAAGTTTTGTACTACGAGCCCTTTGTTGGTTATATTCCAAGTAGATTCGCACAAGATTTTCCTAAAGAGATAAAACCAGAGGACTTAGATCTAAAAAACTTATTACTTCTACAAGATGGCCATTGTTTCAGAGATGGTATAATTAATATATGTAGTACCGAGATTAACAACCAGGACAGGCATTTTACCCTAGAGAGTGGAAGCTTTGAAACTTTAATTAACCTTTCAAATGAAGGATTGGGCTATACGCTTTTACCTTATTTACACACGTTAAATTTACCTAAAGATTACCAAATGAATCTGGTTCAGTTTCAAGACCCAAAACCAGCTAGAGAGATTAGTTTAATACATACCAAGGATGAATTAAAGCTACAAATTGTAACGGCATTACATCAGGTTATACTAAGTATAATCCGAGGAGCAATCGCCTTTTCAGATGTACAGATAATAAGTCCCAAAAAAAAATAAACCCTATGGGTGAATTAAAAAGAGCTGTCTACAAAAAAGATTAGCTCTTTTTAATTTTATACTATTTATGCCTATACCTTTATTTTTAGCATAAGTCCCTTTTTATAACCTAAGGCTAAACTAGCACTAGCCTTTTTACACCCCCCGCGCTCTACACTTATTCTACCTCTAGCTATGACAGGTTTATTCTAAGTGCCATTTTTTTTAATAAACTCAGAAACCACAGAATCGTATCACATAGGTATTATACAAGTAAAGTATATAATATTTTAATACACATATTGCTTTTTTAATATAATTTCAAATTACTAAATAAATAATTTTAAGAAATTATTTGTTTTTATGTTTTACTGTTCTATATTTGTAGAACAACAACTATATTTATAGATATGAATATAACGCGATTAGTATTTTTCATCTTATTCTTAATTGTTTTACAAGGCTGTAAAATCAATCAAAAGCAAGGTGTAGATAAAATTGGTAAATGGATCTATAAAACACAAGTCCACGACACGCTCTTTGAGCTAGTAAAAGGTAGGTATTCTAAAGATGGCTTTCAAAAAGGAACTTGGAAAACCAAATGGAATGGAAAACTATATAAAAAAGAGAAAATAAAACAGTCCGATATGCTTATCACCTATTATTATCCCAATAGAAAAATAGCACAAAAAGGAAAAGCCAAAATAGTTTACACCTTAGAATCTACTCACTTCTATTACCACGGCAATTGGATTAGTTATGATACCCTAGGGAGAATCAATCAAATAAAGAACTTTAAATACGGAAAATTAACCCATCTAAAAAATATAAAACATGATTAAATTACCTTTAAGTGAAGAGCAATTAATGCAATATATCTGGGATAACCCAAATTGTTTTGCAAAAGATCTATTGGAGCTATATCCAGAGCCTAAGCCAGCACAAACCACCTTGGCTACTTTGCTTAAGCGTTTATCTGAAAAAGAATTTATTGATTACAAAACCTATGGCAATTCAAGGTGTTACTTCCCTGTTGTAAATAAAGAAGCCTATTTTGAATCTCATTTAAATACGATGGTCAAACAACACTTTAATAACTCAGCTTTAAGTTTCGCGTCTTTTTTTACAAAAAAAAGTAAAATGAGTAAAAGTGAATTACAAGAATTAAAAAAATTAGTAGAACAACAATTAAACAAGTAATAACCATGATTCTATATCTTTTCAAATCATGCCTGTTATTGGCTTTGGGATTATTTATGTATAAATTTGTTTTAGAGAATACAAAGTTACATCATTTTAAGCGCTTCTATTTGTTGATCGTTTTAATTCTAAGTGTACTCTTACCTGTATTTTCTTTTATAAACCTGCCGTATATCCAAGCTAATAATCTACAAGATATCTATCTCCCAGAGCTTGTAATTCAACAAAAAATAGCTCCTGTCTGGCAAAGTAGTTTTCAAAATAATCAACTAATATTCTTAGGCATATATATAAGCGGATTTACCATATCGTTAGTCTACTTTCTTTATCAATTATCGGACTATAGAAAACTAAAAAAAAGCGCCACTATTGTCCATAAACACGGCTATAGGTTTGCTTTTAGTCCCTTGATAAATCAAACCTTTTGCTTTTACAATACGATTTACTGCCCAATGAGTATCTCTTTTGAGAATGACAAGGAAATTATCTTTCATGAAATGGTACATATACAACAAAAGCATACGTTGGATATTTTACTACAACAAGTACTTCAAATATTATTTTGGTTCAATCCATTCATTTATTTATACAAAAACCCCATGATGCTGAATCACGAATTTTTAGCCGATGCACCTTTTACAAAGGTAAAAAGCGCCCAGTATAAATATTTACAAATTCTATTAAATAATACTATTATCTCAAACACCCAGGCCTTAAGTAGCCCTTTTAATTTTAAACAAACCAAAAAAAGATTTATTATGATTACGAAAACAAACAATCCGAAAAGCAATTTTCTACGTGTAGTTTTAGCCAGTGTTGTAATGCTTTTCACCGGCAGTTATACCCTTATTGCTCAAAGTGCAATAAATCAAGAAAACTATCAAAACACAGATCCTGTTTATCAAGCAGTTGATAATCAAGCGCAATACCCTGGGGGAATGCAAGCCTTTAACCAAACATTTATAACAAATTTCCAAACCCCTAAAACAGATGTGGATAGTTATAAATTAGTAATCTCATTTGTGGTTAACAAAGATGGTAATTTATCGGATTACCAGGTTGTAAAAGAGCAAATACCAGGTACAGGTCAATTGGCCATTGAGACCTTAAAACAAATGCCGAGTTGGATTCCTGGAACACATAAGGGAGAGGTGGTAAGAAGTCAATTTTATCTACCTATAACCATTAACCAAGTGCAATAGAGTTATTGACTTTTTAATAGTCCTGGTGAATCTACCCTAGAATCACTAGGACTATTTTCTTTTAATCTACTAATCTTTTTTGATATTTTCTCTAAGTAGCTCACTTGGCGAATAGCCATAATAATTTTTAAAAGCCGTGGAGAAATGTCGCGGATTTTGATAACCTACTAAAAAAGCTACCTCATTTATATTACTGGTATTACTTTGTAATAACTCCTTGGCCTTGTTCATTTTTTTTTGATTCCAATATTGAAATACAGTTGTATCATACTGCTGTTTAAAGACTTTTTTTAAAGTATACTCATTACTACCAACCATGGTTGCTAACTGTCTTAAAGTGGCCTTAGAATCCAAATTGGAATCAATAAATTCTTTAACCTTTATCACTTTTTTTGCTTGACTCGAACTTAGATTCAAAATACGCGACTCATTGAACTGCTCTAACTGAAGTAATAACAACTGAGTTATTTTTGCCTTTAAATACAGTTTTTTAAAAATCCCTTGCCGATTACAAGTAATTATCTGCTTTATAAGGCTAAGCATTTTGGCACTAATGGGATAGTTTCTAGATACAAAACTAGTAAAACGCTGCTGGGAGATAGCCTGTAAAAAATTATGGTCCAACTTATTGCCTGGATCCAAATATTCCAAAAAATAACTTGGATTAAACTTAATTTCAAAAAAAGAAAAATCTCCCACGGTATGCCTGTAAGTCGAATCTACCTTTTTACTATATAAGATATTATGGGTATTGTCGGTAAAATCAAATAAAAGATGTTTCATCCCAGAATTACAATAAGCCTGGGCCTGGCCTTTTAAGGTAAAGTGCATTTCTATATTTTCCACATTACTGGTATAAAAAAATTCATTTTCAGCCTTAGCCTTTATATCTCCAAAGCCAATATGAATTCCATCTAAAAAAATTTCTCTGTATATACCTTTTGTATTTAAATGATCGATCAAACTGGTATTCTCTTTCACATAAATTCCTCCACCCAAATTGGCCAAAGTATTTGCTTTCTCAAATATAGGCTTGGGTAAATCGGGATGGTATAAAGATACTTTCATAACTAAAATAAATTAAAATATTCCCTATGTCGGAGTTTTGTTTCCTTGTAGCGGAGTCCTTGTTAGGTATTAGCGATTAGATTTGCAAATATAAGTATTTAGACTGAATCTAAATTACAAAGATAATATATAAACTTAAAAACTACTGCCTATGTAAAACTAAAATTAAATAAAGCAAGGAAGGTGTTTTCAAAAACATCTTAATTACTAGCACAATATTACAAATGTGTAACAAAAATCAACTGTTGCGATTCGACAAGCATTACAAGTTAAGTAAGTAAAAAATATAAAGCCAAGCAGATGGAGTTGTTTTCCCGGGATCAGCTTAATTTAAAAGAGTGTGAAAATTAGCATGATATAAAATAATACCAGACGCATAGACCTTTTTTTACTTAAAATAGGCATCTAGTTAATAGGAAATTTACTAATTATAAAACCGATTTTGCCCTAGGAAATTATCTTAGTCTAATTACCCTAAGACAAGCTGCCTATTTCTTTTCTAAAAATCATAATCCACCATGTTGGACCCCTTGATCTTAGCGCAACTAAAACAGTTATACATTTGTAATTTGTTTTAATGCAAGTTGTTAAAAAAGATAAGTCATAATTGGTTTTTTAAAAATATAGCCTGTATTTTATTGTGCTTTTGCTTTGATTAAAACCTCTTTGTTGCTAAAAAATACCCTTTACCAATAAAAACATTTTTTTTCTTACAAGCCCATAGACTCTCCCTTATTTAAAATCTAAAAACATACCCTACAAATAAATCTTATCTAAAGGTTATTCAGACTTGTAAAAGTAGCCCCAGGGAATTAATTACTTTGAATATTTACTAGCAATTAACTACGAATTGTAAGGGTATCTTATTGACATTTTTCTTTAGTTTACTCCAAAAAAAAAGGGAACATTACTGCTCCCTTTTCTTTGCATAAGTAATTAAAACTTATTATTTCAAATCTTCTTTATCCTTAACCACCAAACGGAATCCTTCTCCGTGGATGTTTAAGATTTCAACACTTTCGTCTTGTTTTAAATACTTTCTTAGTTTGGCAATATAAACATCCATACTACGAGATGTAAAATAATTGTCATCTCTCCAAATTTTTGTTAAAGCCACCTCACGAGGCATTAAGTCATTCTCGTAAATGGCCAACATTTTTAATAACTCGTTTTCTTTTGGTGAAAGTTTAATTGGCTCATCGTTCTCAAAAGTTAAGAATCTTAATTTCGAATTTAAATGGAATTTTCCTATTTGGAACTCGAATTTAGTATTATCGGTTTTAACCTCTGATGATTTTCTGTGAATTATAGCTTTAATTTTCATTAAAAGAACTTCTGAATCAAAAGGTTTGTTTAAATAGTCGTCGGCTCCAACTTTATATCCCTTTAATACGTCTTCTTTCATCGATTTGGCTGTTAAAAAGATGATAGGAACTTCCTTATTTTTATCACGAATTTCCTTGGCTAGAGTAAATCCATCTTTATAAGGCATCATAACATCTAAAATACATAGGTTATATGTATCACGCTTGAATTTCTCAAAGCCCTCCATACCATTTTTAGCTAATGTTACATCAAAATCATTAATGGCTAAATAATCTTTTAAAATTGCTCCAAAATTTGGATCATCCTCAACTAATAGAATCTTTTTGTTGTTTGTTGTTTCCATGTTTATTTAAAATTAATTTATTAATGGCATTTTTATAATAAAGGTACTACCCTTACCTTTCTCACTCTCGACATATACCTGAGAATTTAGTACCTCAACAATTTGCTGTACGTAAGCCAGGCCTAAACCATGTCCTTTTACATTGTGTAGATCACCGGTATGTTCTCGGTAGAATTTATCAAAAATACGCTTTTGGGCATTTTTGCTCATTCCTACTCCATTGTCTTTTATTTTTATTAAAATAAAATCTTTTACATTCTCAGTGCTTACCTCAATAACAGGTTTGTCTTGTGAGTATTTAATTGCATTGTCTAGCATATTAACCAACACACTGGTTAAGTGAAAATTATTCCCCAATACATCGGTACGACGTGCATCTAAGTTCATATCTATTTCCCCTTGCCTATCTTGTATGATTAATCCCACATGATCTACTGCATTTTCAATAATTTCATGTACATCAACAGGTTCCTTCTCTACATCAAACTCTCTTCGTTCTAGTTTAGAAATTTGAAGTACGTTTTCAACCTGGGCATGCATTCGTTTGTTTTCCTCGCGAATCATCTTTAAATACCTATCCACTTTTTGGGGGTCACCAATCACTTTTGGATTTTTTATGGCATCTAAAGCCAAATTAATCGTTGCAATAGGTGTCTTAAACTCATGAGTCATATTGTTGATAAAATCCGTTTTAATCTCCGATATGGCTTTTTGAGTAATTAATTGATTAATAGCACTTAGATAAGCTGCTATAATAACCACCGTAAATAAGATAGATAAGAAAGTAATTCCGATTAAAGAAGAAAATAAATATTTACTTTTCTCGGGAAAAGTAACATACAATTGATATTTACTTTTACCTTGGTTGTCCATTAAAATGGGTACCCCGTAAGAAGAACCTTCTTGGTAAACAAAATCTGCTGACTTTATCTTGGTGGCTAAACCTTTATTGTAGACACCGAACTCAAATTTAGCATTTACCCCGTATTGCAACAACTCATTTTCTAAGAGTTCTTGTAACATCTCACTAGAGATACGTTCGTCTATGCTTCGCAGTGCTACAATATCTTTAAAGTAAATCTCAAATTGAGCTTTATCTAATATGTCTAAATTTCCACTTGCTTCCGTAACTTCATCTGGATAGTTTTGTTGTAAAGAGCTTTGATCAAAGCTATCTCCTTTATAAATCTCTGTTTTTCGCTTAGAAACTAGATTTTTTATCTTTAAACTATCCGAAGCTTTTTTGTCAAAAAGCGAACTCTTAATATTATAATCCTCTAAAATAAGAGTGTTAGAATAAAAAACTTGCTCATTGGTAGCAGGATTGCGCTCTACAATTAAGTATTGCTTTAATTCACTTTGCTTAGGAGCTGTTCCAATACTGTCTTTTAATTCGTTATAGAGTTTGTAAAACTCCGTGGCTTCATTTTGTTGAATGGTATTGGCCACATTTCCAATTACTTGTTGGACATGGTACTTAAACTGCTCTTCGTTATTATTATAGGAACTGATAATCCAATATAGTTGTACAACTATAATACCTATCAATGAGAAGCTCATGATAGTTACCAATAAACGAAACTTAATCTTATTCATCAAACATCAAAATTAACATTAAAATATTTATCTAATATACCAATTAACATAAAATTAACCTATCAAAATGAATCTTTTTCAAATTTAATACGATTTACAATGCATTTTACTTGCTCTTTTACTAATTCCATATCAATATTCTCAATAACATAGTCACTTAAGGGTATTTTTACCACATCTTTAAGTTGATTACTTATAATTTGTCGAATATTGTCACTCGATGCATTATCCCTTTGCATAACCCTTTGAATACGCACTTGTTCGGGAGCAGTTACAAGAATAACAAAATCACAATCTTTATGTAATTCTTTTTCAAATAAAATAGCAGACTCCTTAATTACAAAATCTTTGTCTTTGTGTTTTTGTAGCCAAACACAGAAATCATTTTTAACCAAAGGGTGTACTATATTGTTTAGTTTTTCTAAAATTTGTTTGTCTTTAAAGACAAGTTCTCTTAAAATTCCTCGGTCTAATTGATTGTCTTTAGTTAACACATTTTGATCGAATAATTCCTGTATCTCAGCAACTACCTCTGGTCTTTGCATAATGTGCTTTGCCGCGAGGTCACTAATGTATATAGGCACACCATGCTGCTGAAAAAGCTTTGCTATAGTTGTTTTCCCGCTTCCGATACCACCTGTTAAACCTGCAATTTTTGTCATCTTTATTTTATTTAAAAAACATCTCTGGCAGGGCCGCCTCTGGAACTTGTTTTAATACAAAAATTCTAAAATACGACTTAATAAAGCCGGTCCCATATCCATAGAATTGAACCAATGTAGCCCACAAAGATAACGCTCCAATTTTTAAATTATTTTCTTTTAAACTAGCGCTTATAAAAATAAGTAGTAAATATACACCATAACACCAGATTCCAAAGTAATATCCAAATAATCCACCTATAATACTAAGAGCTAAGCCAAAAATAAATAAAAACGGAAACCAATATGTTATTTTTTTATAATCTGGATAACGTTTGTTTAAAATTGGTCTGGCTTTCCCAAATTTATTTACTTGGATAAAAAACTTCTTCCAATCAATTCTTCTTTTATGATACACATAGGCCTTTGGTAAAAGCTTTGACTCATATCCCAATTCCCATAACCGTATGGCTAAATCAGGGTCCTCTCCTGGGTGAATTTTACCAAAGCCATTACTATGTAGAAAAGCTTTTTTAGAAATGCCCATATTAAAACTTCTTGGTTGAAATTTGCCAACCACCTGAGAGCTCCCTCGTATTCCTCCTGTTGTCAACACACTGGTCATAGCAAAGTTAATTGCCTTTTGTATATCACTAAAATTATCTAAAGCTGCATCGGGGCCTCCAAAAAAATCCACGTAATTTTTTTCTAAATAATTCCTAACCTGTGTTAAATACCCCGGGGGAATTATGCAGTCCGAATCTAAAATTATAAAATAATCTCCTTTGGCTCTTTTCATACCATAATTTCTAGAATCCCCTGGTCCAGAATTGGCTTTATAATAATAACTGATTTGTAAAAGATCTTTATACTTTTGTACAACCTGTTGTGAGTCTATAGTTGAACCGTCCTCTATAATAACTACCTCAAAACTCCCAGGGGAATCTAACTTGGTTAAACTCTCTAGGAGTTCATCCACCTCCTGGGGTCTGTTGTAAACCGGAACAATAAACGAATAATACATTTTTGTTTTTTTATAATACGTCAACAAAAATATCGTTAAGTATTGTAATACGGAAATACATTACTATATTTATCTGTATTTCTTTTATCAGATATTACAAAAAAATAATAAATAAGAAAACTAAAACAAGTATGAACAAAATAAACATTCTATGGGTAGATGATGAAATTGATTTACTAAAACCCCATATATTATTCTTAGAAAAGAAAAATTACCTTGTAACTACTTGTACCAATGGGCAAGATGCTATTGAGTTTTTTAAAAACACGCCTTTTGATATTGTTTTTCTAGATGAAAACATGCCCGGTTTATCAGGTCTAGAAACCCTAGCTGAGATTAAAGCAATTCAAAGCAATGTACCCATTATCATGATTACTAAAAGCGAAGAAGAGTTAATCATGGAAGAGGCCATTGGAGCTAAGATTTCGGACTATTTAATAAAACCTGTGAATCCACATCAGATTTTACTGTCTTTGAAAAAAAACCTAGACGACTCAAGGCTAATTAGTGAAAAATCAACCCTTAGTTATCAAAAGGAATTTAGAAATATATCTTTAGACCTAATGGAGGCTAAAACCTATCAGGACTGGATTGCTATTTACAAAAAGCTCTTGTATTGGGAATCCAAACTAGAGAATATAGAGGATCAAAACCTGATTGATATCCTTGAAGGACAACGTACCCAGGCCAATAATGTCTTTGGTAAATTTATTGAAAAAAATTATGAATATTGGATAAACACACCCGATGATTCGCCTATATTATCCCACCAGATATTTCGAAAATGGGTAGCCCCAGAGTTAAAAAAACCAGATTCCAAAACCTTATTTATAGTAATAGATAACTTAAGATACGATCAGTGGCGAGCATTTGAACCCATTGTAAATAATCACTATAAAGTCGAATCAGAGTTTAGCTTTTTTTCCATTTTACCTTCTGCTACCCAATATGCTAGAAATGCCATTTTCTCAGGATTAACACCCTTACAAATGAGCCAACAATATCCACAATATTGGAAAAATGACACCGATGAAGGAGGGAAAAATTTATTTGAAAATGAGTTTTTACAAGAACAATTAAAAAGATTGCGTTTAGATATAAAAAATGAATATTATAAAATAACCAATCATAAAGAAGGTAAAAAGCTTGCCGAGACAATTAAAAATTTGAAAAACAATAAATTAATCACTATTGTATATAATTTTGTAGATATGCTCTCCCATGCTAAAACAGAAATGGAAGTTATCAAAGAACTTGCCTCCAATGATAAGGCATATCGTTCTTTAACTTTAAGTTGGTTTAAAAACTCCCCTTTATTAGAGATTATACAACAAGCCCAGCAAGCCGGATATAAGTTAATTATAACCACAGACCACGGTACCATAAATTGTAAGAATCCCTCTAAGGTTATTGGGGATAAAAACACTAGTTTAAACCTTCGTTATAAAACAGGTAAATCTCTTTCTTATGATTCCAAGGATGTTTATGCGGTAAAGAAACCTAAAAACATTGCCCTACCTAGTATTAATTTAAGTAGTTCTTATATTTTTGCAAAAAGCGATTACTTTCTAGCCTATCAGAATAATTTTAATTATTATGCGGCATATTACAAAAACACCTATCAACATGGAGGTATTTCATTAGAGGAGTTAATCGTACCGTTTATTATACTAAATCCAAAATAAAATGGAAGTTATTTTTTCGTTAGATCAAATTCAACAAGTAGCCCAAGAGGTGCTAAAAAACGCAGAACATAAAATTATCTTGTTTCAAGCTCCTATGGGAAGTGGAAAAACAACACTTATAAAACAACTAGCTAAAGAGTTAAATATAATTGATTTAACAAGCAGCCCAACCTTTTCAATTGTTAATCAGTATCAAAGTAAAGATAATAAAAACACAGTATATCATTTTGATTTATACCGTATTGAAGACGAAGAACAGGCCTATGATATGGGCATGGAGGAATACTTAGATTCAGGAGATTACTGTTTTATCGAATGGCCAGAGAACACTCCTAATATCATACCTTTAGAGCACACCTTGGTACAAATAGAAATATTACCCGATTCTAAGCGAAAACTTAATTTAATTAATAAATAATCCCCTATTTTTTATGGCCATAACCACACCTTTTTCAAAACACGAGTTAATTCCGCAAGAAGAGCGTCTTTTTATGCCTTTAACTAAAAGTGAATTATTTATCGGGGTGATCAAAGAAGATATCCAAATAGAACGTAGAGTTTGTATTACCCCAGAGGCTGTACAGACTTTATGCTCTTATGGTCACCGAGTATTGATAGAAAAAGGTGCGGGGCTCGCAGCTAGTTATACCGACTTAGAATACAGTAGAGCCGGAGCAGAGATAACCCAAGATTTAAAAAAAATCTATTCCTGCCCGATTATTATAAAAGTGACACCTCCTACCTTAGAGCAAATCCGACTTATGAGTCCTTATGCTACTGTTTGGTCTACCATTCAATTAAAAACCCTGGATGTTAAATACTTTGAGGCTTTAGCTAAGAAAAAAATATCAGCCATAGCCATTGATTACATCCAAGATAAAAGTGGCTCTTATCCAACAGCTAGCTCTCTTAGTGAAATAGCTGGGATTTCCAGCATACTAATAGCCTCAGAACTAATGACAACAACCAATCAAGGAAAAGGCCTTTTATTTGGAAATATTACCGGAGTCCTACCCCCTGAGGTGGTTATATTAGGAGCAGGAATTGTAGCGGAGTTTGCAGCGAGAACTGCATTGGGATTAGGAGCGAATGTCAAGGTTTTTGACAATTCACTTTCTAAATTAAAACGTCTGCAAAACAATCTACCCCGATTAATTTCAACTAGTAGCATACAAGAAAAAACCCTTTTAAAAGCTTTGATGCGTTGCGATGTAGCCATTGGAGCAATCCGAGGCAAGAATCGCTCTCCTATTGTAGTTACCCAAACCATGGTGGAGAATATGAAACAAGGAGCCGTGATTATCGATGTTGCAATTGACAACGGGGGGTGTTTTGAAACCTCTGAGTTAACCACTCATGAAAAACCAACTATAATAAAAAACGGAGTAATACACTACGGAGTACCAAATATTACCTCGAGATATAGCAAAACTGCCTCTATGGCCTTAAGTAATATTATAACCCCACTTTTATTAGATTATAGTGAAAATGGAAGTCTACAAGGAGCCGTAAATCACCATACAATAACAAAAACTGGCATCTACCTTTACAAGGGGTTTGTAACCAATAAAAGTGTGGCAAAGTGGTTTAATTTAGACTACAAAGACATCATGCTTTTTAGCTTTTAAAATTTTGATAAATAACTAGCTTTCCATTTTTCATTTAGTATTTTTGTACAAAATAAAGTAAAATGAAATTTATTCAGCGCCTAGGCTACTACTTAATAGGAATTCTATTTGGTTGTATGTTTTTGTTCTTTTTCTTAGGAAAAAAGAAAACTAGTTTTTGTTATTTTCCAAATTGTCGTGTATTAAAAGATTTAAGAAGCAAACCTATTACTTATTCCGAATCCGCAGAACAAGCCTTAAATCAAGGATGGATTAACGAACAAGATATTCGTCACGGTTTAACAGAGGGATCTGTAGACTTCTCTCAAAGTAAACACAAATTTGAAAACGGAGTAGTTTACCTAATTAAAGCAAAAAGTCTTAACGGTGAACCCTTGTTAATTGAGATGGTTAATTACCAAGATCGAGCCGTTTTAAAAAGCGTTAAAAAAGACGATAAATAAAACCTCATATAATTGAAGTCTCTGTAAAGGTGTAGTTCACTTACAGAGACTTTTTTAATACTTTAATTTGTTTAAACTCTATTTTTAGCTACTTGTGTTTTTGATTAAGAAATAACTAATCTTCACCCAGACTTAAAAATACGCAAAGAATTGACCCAGAAGGTAAACTCCGATAATCTTTCTCAAACAGTAGCTCATATTTTTTGTAGATAATTAAAATAGGTAATATCTAAAAAAAAACAGGCTGCTTTTAAAAAAAACAACCTGCTATAATTTATACTTCGAACCCTTTAAATAGCAGTATATCCACCATCTACAACTAGTTCTGTTCCGGTAATATAAGAGGCCTGATCACTGGCTAAAAATAAAACAGCATTAGCAATCTCTATTGCCTTTCCAGCACGTCCAAGAGGAATAACATTATTTAAAACAGATGCCGATTGCTTATCATCAGTAAGATGCGAAGCCATTGGCGTGTCTATAAATCCTGGTAATACAGCATTTACGCGAATATTTCTTTTCGCCAGATCCACAGCAGCTGATTTACTCAACATCCTACAAGCACTCTTTGATGCCGCATAAGCCGGAGATACATCAGGAAAAGCTATTATCGATCCAATAGATCCTATATTTACAATGGCTCCCTGCCCAGCCTTTTCCATAATTGGAATCATCTTTTTTATACCAATAAACTGGCTATTAAAATTGACATTCATAACCTGAAGGGTATCCTGTAAAGAGGTTTGATCCCAACCACCATGCGGCCCTAAGGTACCAGCATTATTTACCAAAATATCAATTTTACCATAGGTTGTTAAGGTATATTGAATCGCGTTATCCCACGACTGAGCATCGGTAACATCCAATACACTATAACTGGCAGTATAGCCTTGTTTTGTAATCTGCTCTACAAGTTGCTTCATTGCCTCAACTGCATGTTGTTGGTCGGTAATAACCACCTTTGCACCTTGACTAGCGAAAAGGGAAGCTGTAACAGCTCCCATACCTGTTCCACTTCCAGCTCCGGTGACTATGGCTACTTTGTTTGATAATCTATCCATCTTTATTGTTTTTTATATATTTAGATAAAATTATATATACCAAATAGCTAAAAAGGATAGATTTTACCGGTAAACCGATATTTATTACTTTTAATGATCTATAACTACTACTTACTCTAATTCTAAAATTCTAAAACCTGAAAAACAAGGACCAATAGAGTAATTCCAATAGGCCTACGATAGATTTGCCTTATTTTAAAAATGTAGTAAAAAAAGGAATAATTTGCGTCATTGCCTTTTCAATAGCCATTGGTTTATCATACAGATCATAATGACTTACATTGGGAATTACTTGAAGGGACTTATGATTAGTCTTAGCTTTATTAAATAACTCAAAACCATCTCTGTAGGATCCAAAACAACCAGGTATATCACCGATTACAATATGCAAGGGTTGAGTTAGTAACTGGTCTGTTAAATGAAAAGCATCGAATCCCATGGCACTAGATAAACCACTAAATAAAAGTTTATTGGGGGAAAGAATATGCTGGGCTCGAGAGGTCGTATAATAGTCAACAGCTTGTACCATATCAATGTCATCTAACTGTGCTTGTGCTCTGGCTTGTTGATCAACAGGTATATAACTGGTTATTAATTCCTCAGCACCATTGGCCTGTAAAGTACGCTGAGCTGCTATAAGCTCTAGGGTTTTAATAGCTTGTTCACTGGAAAAGTCCCCCTCTCGCATAACACGCCCGTAGTTTACCCCCACTACCGTTACAATTGCTTTAAAACGTCTTTCGGTCATAGCGGCATTTACAGCATAACCCCCTGCCCCACAGATACCCAAAACACCAATATTATCTTTATCTACGTAAGCAAGAGTAGTTAAGAAATCAACCGCACAGCGAAAATCCTCTACTCTTGTGGCTGGATCTTCTAAAAACATCGGCTCAACCACACTTTCCCCTTGGTGGGAAGCATCAAAACTCAGGACAATGAACCCCGCCTGGGCTAAAGCACTGGCATATAATCTTGCAGCGCTTTGATTTTTAGTACTACTTATAGGATGCCCACAAACAATGGCTGGATAAAGTTTGTCTTGTTTAAAATTATTTGGAAAATCCATAAGACCAGCAACTTGCCAATTCTTATGCTTAAAGCGAACCTGTTTCATTGGTAATATTTTTAAATTATTTGACTTTTCAAAAATATTACTTAACATAGGTTTCTATACTAGACATATTACCCAAACAAGGATACATTTTACCGTTGTAACCAAAGTAACTATCCTTTTATTAGGAATCTTTTACAAATCACAATTTTAAATTTTTAAAAACCTTTGGAGACATTCCCGTTTTTTTTCTAAAAAATCGAGCGAAATAATTCGGATAATCAAATCCCAAACTATAGGAAATCTGGGAGACTGTTAAACAGGTATTTTTAAGTTTTTCTTTGGCTACACTCAAAATAAAATTATGAATATGCTCTATGGGAGATTCACCTGTGAAATGTTTTATTAAATCTCCGAAATAATTTGCCGATAAATTGGCCTTATTTGCAAAATAAGCCACAGATGGTATACCGGGAACATCTTTTTGTGTATTATAGTATTGATTAAGATTAGTGTAAAACTGCTCTACCACTTGATGATATACCTCACTTCTTGTATCAAATTGACGACTATAATAAATCTGGGTATAGGACAATATTAATTGCACATAAGAAACAATAACATCTTTCGAATAATCAACTTTCACAAACTCTTGATAGGCCTTTTTAAATAAGTCCAATAACAAGATTTCTTCCTGTTTTGTTAAGTACAATGCCTCATGATTTTCATAATAAACGAAATTATAAGTTTTTACCATACCTTGTAGTAGTTTTTTATCCACCATTATTATAAATCCTGATTCAGGTTGAATTACATCCCAAGCCATATTATTTTGTGGAGAATCTACATATAAATATGAATTAGCTTGGTCGGAAAATATTTGACGAACATGCTGATTCTTTTGCATAGGAGGTTTTATTGCCAGAAGGTAAAAATCAATGTGGATTTGATCGGACTTTCTTAAAAAATTCTTTTCTGTCGCAAAATCCACTATATGTAAATGTAAATCTTTTAAAGGTGTAAACTTTGCGTATTGTACAAAACCAGGGATATCGAATATCTTTTTTATGCTGTTTTTCATTCTAATTATTATAGATTACAAAAATACAGATTCAAAAACAACAATTCGGATACATTTCACCGGCAAAACAACTTATTAAGTTACATCTTATGGTTATAGTCAAATTATTTACTTAAAACTCTTTAATTTTTATAATAAAAACATTTGCTTGTATAGACTTACATACTAAGGGGAGATTATTTCCCTTTAAGTTCTCTTTTTATTTAAGGGAGTAAAACCATAAAACAAATAGCATTGCATTGAAAAAAGACCTACTGATTTTAGGCTAAATTTAATTGCCTTTTTTAGAGCCTACCACACAAGTAGTTAATAAACAAACCACCTATTTCACAGTAGTTTTACTATAACAAGTAGTACTAGTTATTCCAGTTTTTATAATAAAAACAGTATCTTAGTGCGGTATATAATTTTATCTCATGCACAAAAATCCCTTAGATACTCCTATTGAATATCTCAAAGGCGTTGGACCACAAAGAGCAGATTTATTCAAAAAAGAATTAGGTATTTACACCTACGCAGATCTTTTGAGTCTATATCCGAATCGTTATATAGATAAAAGTAGATTTTATAGCATAAGCGAACTCTCTTATGTAAATACCGAGGTTCAAGTTGTAGGTAAAATCACACATATAAAAATAGTAGAGCAAAAAAACAGGAAACGACTAGTTGCAACATTTATTGATCAAACCGGACAAATGGAACTTGTTTGGTTTCAAGGGTTTAAATGGATTCAAGAAAACCTACTATTAAACACGCCTTATGTGGCCTTTGGTAAGGTGAATCATTTTAATTTCTCGATCTCTATGCCCCATCCGGAATTAGAACTTCTAAGCGATCATCAAAAAAATCCAGCCATTGGTATGATAGGGGTATATCCCTCGAGCGAAAAACTAGCCAGTAGAATATCCAATAAGGCTATATGTAAAATGATGCAACAATTACTAAAAGAAACCTATGGTTATTTAACCGACTCTTTAAGCCCACAATTCAGGCAAAACCTAGGTCTTATTAGCATGCCAGAGGCTCTTGTAAACATTCATTTCCCTAAAGATAATCAGGCCTTACAAATGGCAGAATTTCGTTTAAAATTTGAAGAACTCTTTTATTTACAAATGCAGTTACTTCAAAAAAACATAAATAGAAAATCAAAAATTAAAGGTTATCCATTTACCACGGTAGGCAAGAATTTCTTAGACTTTTTTAACCATCACCTTCCCTTTGGTTTAACAAATGCGCAAAAAAGAGTAATTAAAGAAATTAGAAACGATATGGGACAACAGGCCCAGATGAATCGTCTTTTACAAGGTGATGTAGGTTCTGGAAAAACCATAGTGGCCTTTATGAGTTGTTTAATAGCCCTTGATAATAATTTTCAAAGCTGTATCGTGGCACCCACAGAAATTCTAGCCAACCAGCATTTTGAGGGAATTACGCAATTTGCTAAACCATTAGGTCTTAATATTAAGTTACTAACCGGAAGCACAAAAGCTAGTAGTCGAAAAGTCCTTTTACAAGAACTTGAACAAGGACAAGTAGATATTTTAATAGGTACACACGCGGTTTTTGAGGACAAAGTTGTTTTCAAAAACCTAGGCCTTGCAATTATCGATGAACAGCATCGATTCGGAGTAGAACAACGAAGCAAACTCTGGCATAAAAACACCCTACCACCACACATACTAGTTATGACAGCGACTCCTATTCCAAGGACATTGGCAATGACCCTTTATGGGGACTTAGAAGTTTCGGTGATCGACGAACTACCCCCTGGACGTAAACCAATACAAACCAATCACTTTTTCGAATCCAAACGCTTGAGTGTTTGGCATTTCATAAAGTCAGAAATAGCCAAAGGTAGACAGGTCTATATTGTCTATCCTTTAATTGAAGAGAGCGAATCTTTAGATTACAAAAACCTTATGGAAGGTTATCAAGGAATTTCTCGAGATTTTCCACTACCCCATTATAGTGTAAGTATTGTACATGGACAAATGACACCAGGGGAAAAGGATATTGAAATGCAAAGGTTTGCACAAGGAAAAACAAATATCATGGTAGCCACCACAGTTATCGAAGTGGGAGTTAATGTGCCTAATGCCTCGGTGATGATAATTGAGAGTGCCGAACGCTTTGGTTTATCTCAACTTCACCAATTAAGAGGACGTGTAGGTCGTGGAGCCGAACAAAGCTATTGTATTTTAATGACCGGAGACAAATTAAGCAACGATTCGAAGATACGCATGCAAACCATGTGCGATAGTAATGACGGGTTCGAAATCTCAGAGGTAGATTTAAAGCTTCGAGGTCCGGGAAATATTATGGGTACCCAGCAAAGTGGAACACTCCCTTTGCGGATTGCCGATTTGGTAAAGGACCAAGAAATCATGCATTATGCCAGAGAACAGGCTTTAATTTTATTAAAAGAGGATCCTAACTTGGAACAACCTGAAAATTTAAAAATTAAAAACAAACTATTAAACATAGAAAACAAAACAACTATTTGGAATTATATTAGCTAAAAACCGTATTTATGAAATTAGTATTTGCTTCAAACAATAAAAATAAAATTCAAGAAATTAAAAACCAACTTCCAAAACATATAGAAATACTCTCTTTACAGGATATTGGCTGTAATGTGGACATACCCGAAACCGCCTCTACTATAGAAGGAAATGCGCTATTAAAGGCCAATTATATAAAAAGACATTATGGTTATGATTGTTTTGCTGATGATTCAGGCCTAGAGGTAGATGCTTTAAATGGCGCACCTGGAGTTTATTCGGCAAGATATGCAGGAGAACCAAAAAATGATCAAAACAACATCGATAAGCTTTTACATGAGTTAAAAGGACAAACTAATCGAAAAGCTAATTTTAAAACAGTAATTACTTTACATTATAAAGGACAAACCCATCATTTCACAGGTATTGTAGATGGAGAAATCACCCTAGAGCCAGTAGGTGACCAAGGTTTTGGATATGACCCTGTGTTTAAACCTATAAATAAGGATATTACATTCGCTGAAATGGATATGGATCAAAAAATAGCAATTTCTCATCGTGGAAAAGCCGTAGAACAATTAGTTAATTTTATCACTAATTCCCAATAAAATCATAAATTTTTGCATTTTTAGATAATTGTTGATAATAAATTACGCTATTATATAAAATTGCCGTATCTTTGAGCCTATTTAAATTTTATATGAACAATTTCGAACAATTAGGATTAAACGAATCACTTTTATCTGCAATTAATGATTTAGGTTTTACAAATCCATCAGAAGTGCAAGAAAAGGCGATTCCTTTACTATTAGAAAAAAATACCGATATTGTTGCGTTAGCCCAAACGGGGACTGGGAAAACTGCAGCTTTTGGTTTTCCTTTAATCCAGAAGATAGACGTGAGTAACAAGCAAACTCAAGGTCTTATCTTATCGCCGACTAGAGAGTTATGTTTGCAAATCGCAAACGAATTGAAACAGTACTCTAAGTACGTAAAAGGCCTACACACTGTTGCTGTTTATGGAGGTGCAAGCATCTCTGAGCAAGCAAGAGAAATAAAACGCGGTGCTCATATTATTGTAGCTACTCCTGGTAGAATGCAAGATATGATCAACAGAGGTATGGTTAATATTAAACATATCGACTTCTGTGTTTTAGATGAGGCAGATGAAATGCTTAATATGGGCTTCTATGACGATATCAGAAATATTTTAGCTGATACACCGGAAGAAAAGAACACATGGTTGTTCTCTGCGACAATGCCTGCTGAGGTAGCAAGCATCGCAAAAGAATTTATGCATCAACCCGAAGAAATTACAGTAGGACACAAAAATCAAGGATCTAGTACTGTTGCCCATGAATATTATTTAGTGGGTGGTAGAGATCGCTACTTAGCTTTAAAGCGTTTAGCGGATAAAAATCCAGATATTTTCTCTGTTATTTTCTGTAGAACAAAAAGAGACACCCAAGCAATTGCTGAAAAATTGATTGAGGATGGTTACAATGCTGCTGCGTTACATGGAGATTTATCTCAAGCTCAACGTGATGCAGTAATGAAATCATTCCGAGGTAAGCAAATCCAAATGCTAGTTGCCACAGATGTTGCAGCGCGTGGAATTGACGTGGATGACGTTACACACGTTATTAACTATCAATTACCAGATGAAATCGAGACCTACACCCACCGAAGCGGACGTACCGGACGTGCTGGTAAAAAAGGAGTTTCGATGGTAATTGTGACAAAAAGTGAACTTAGAAAAATTCAACAAATCGAACGCATTATCAAACAAAAGTTTGAAGAAAAACCTATTCCTTCAGGGATGGAGATTTGTGAGATTCAATTATATCACTTAGCAACAAAAATAAAAGAAGCTGAGGTTAATCCTGAGATTGAAGGGTACGTTCCAGCCATTATGGAATTACTTGACGGATTCTCAAAAGAAGAGATTATTAAAAAAGTAGTTTCTGTAGAATTTAATAAATTCTTAGAATATTACCAAAAGCCTTCTAACAATTTATCTGCCGTTTCAGCAGGACGTAGTACATCAACACGTGAGCTACCTTCAGACGGTGCGGTTCGTTTCTTTATTAACTTAGGAGCAAAAGACAATTTAGATTGGATGAGCTTAAAAGATTACTTAAGAGAAACCTTAGACTTAGGACGTGATGATTTATTTAAAGTAGATGTAAAAGACGGATTCTCTTTCTTTAACATTGAAGCTGAGCACGCTGAAAAAGTGGTAAACATCTTAAATAACGAAACATACGAAGGACGCCGCGTTAATGTGGAAATCTCTAACAATGATGGAGGAAGAAACAACGGAAGACGTGACCATAACAACCGTAAAGGTGGTGGTTTTAGATCAGACAGAAGACCTTCTTCTGGTGGTGGAGAAAGAAAGCGCTTTGATAGAGATAGAAGCTCTTCTGATAGAAGAGGTTCAGAATCTAGAGATAGAGCTCCTCGTAATGAAAGAAGAACTAGCGATGTAGGACCTTCTAGAAGATCAAGAAGAAACTAATTTGTTAATTTTTTTCAAATAACATGTAAAACTGTAAAATATCTAGTATTTTTAAGCAATCTTAAAAGTATGAGAAATTTTACAGTTTTTTTATTTCTAGCTCTTAGTGTATTTACTCTTTCAGCACAAGAACAAAGCAAGGTACAAGGTATTGTCGTGAATGATAATTCCTTCTTACCCATAGATGATGTGAATATTATCAACATCACTCAAGTAAAGGGAACAATCAGTAAAAGAGATGGAACTTTTGCTATTGAGGCCCGGGTAAATGACTCCATACACGTTTCCTATCCAGGATATTTCCCTATAAAATTAAAAGTAACCAATGACTGGCTTAACCAAGAGAATCTAAAGATTTACTTAACCGAACAAAGTACAGTTTTAGAAGAGATTTACATTCGAAAATACGATCTTACAGGCTACTTAGAAGTAGACACAAAATTAATAGCACTAAACGATAAAATGGAATTTGACTTCTATCGAGGAAATAAAACTCCATATTACGGAACCGCAATTGGGACTTTCTTCTCCCCTGTTGATGCAGTATACAATCTTTTTAAAGGTAAGGCCAAGAAGCTTAAAAAGCTCGAAGAAATAAAAGAGGATACCAATATGGTCACCCTTATGCAGTCTCGTTATGATAGGGAGATTGTTTGCGGACTACTAGAAATAACTCGAGAAGACATTGTAACCACACTACAGAATTGCAATTATAGTGATAAATTCATTTACACAGCCACCGATTTTCAAATCTATCAAGCTTTAAATGATTGTTTTAGCAATTCTCAAATTATTGTAGATAATAAAAAAAATACATCCAGATAAAGGATGTATTTTTTTTGAGCAATACCCAGTAAAGACTTTTTTAAATTATTAAAAATAAAAGTACTTTTGTAAAATATAACAACACATTTAATCTATAATTACTCCACAAAATGAATGTCATTTTAAAAGCAGCGAAAGTTGTAGACCCACAAAGTCCATTTCACAATCAAACGGTAGATATACAAATTGAACAAGGACAAATCACTCAAATAGCTCCAAGTATTGAAAATATTCAAAACTACCCGGTTATTACCCGTGATAATCTACATGTTTCCCAAGGGTGGTTTGATAGCTCGGTTTGTTTTGGAGAACCAGGCTATGAGGAAAGAGAGACAATCCAAGAAGGATTAAAAGTAGCAGCAAAAAGTGGTTTTACACAAGTAGCCGTAGAGCCTAATAATAACCCAGTAACCGACAATAAGGCTATTGTTAACTTTATTAAAACACAAGGCCTTGGACAAACAACGGAACTATTTCCCATTGGAGCTTTAACAATAAAAAGCCAAGGAAATGATTTAGCTGAGTTATATGATATGCAAAACGGTGGTGCTATAGCTTTTGGAGATTATAAAAAATCAATTACAAACGCAAACGTATTAAAAATCGCATTGCAATATGTTCAAGACTTTGACGGCTTAGTTATTGTCTTTTCTCAAGACAATCATATCGCAGGTAAAGGAGTTGCTAATGAAGGAATTCAAGCAACCAAGTTAGGCCTTAAACCTCTACCTGGATTAGCAGAAGAGATTCAAGTGGCTAGAAATTTATTCCTTTTGGAATATACCCAGGGAAAAATGCATATTCCTACAATATCTACACTAGGCTCCTTAGATTTAATTCGTCAGGCCAAAGCCAAGGGGTTAAATGTAACTTGTAGTGTGTCGGTACATCAATTAGCTTTAAATGATCATAAACTAGAGAACTTTGACACACGCTTTAAAGTACTACCACCTTTACGCGATTCTAAAACCCAACAAGGTTTAATCCAGGGTGTTTTAGATGGAAGTATTGATTGTATTACTAGTGAACATAATCCTTTAGATATAGAACATAAAAAATTAGAATTCGATTCAGCCTCTTATGGAACCATAGGCTTGGAATCTGCCTTTGGAGCCCTTTTAACAATCCTTCCTTTAGAGGTAGTTATTGATAAATTAACCAAGGCTAGAGAAATTTTCAAAATACCAAATAGTATTATAAAACCTGGAAGCAAAGCAAACCTTACACTTTTTAATCCAGAACCTAAATGGAGATTTGAAAAACAAGACATTTTATCTAAAAGTAAAAATGCCATTTTTTTACAAGCTCCAATGCAAGGTAAAGTATATGGCGTTATAAACGGAAACAATAAAGAATTATAGTCTTTAGATAGTTAATAATTAAACTTATATAATTAAATAAACATGCTTAAAACTTTTACTCACAACGAGATTGAGGCTGGAAAAAAAATAGCAATTGCAGCACACTTAACCATAGTTGGTTGTATTATTGCTATCTTTATGAACATGGATCTTAAAAACAAGTATGCTGGTTTTTATATTAAACAAGCCTTTGGAATTCATTTAGTGTTCTTTATGTTTTCCTATACCGTTGGAGCAGTTGATTCTTGGATGGTTACCATCCCGTTTTATCTATGCTTTTTTATACTTTGGGTATATAGTTTTACAGGGGCTTTAAATGGAGAAATCAATGTACTTCCTAAAATAGGTCTATATTTTCAAAAATGGTTTGACAAATTATCAGCTTAAAAATTTATGGAAACATTACACACATCTTTATCTATTCCTTATTTAATCCAAGAACCAAAAGTTATTCTGGATAAAAATCCAATGATCCTACTTTTACACGGTTATGGAAGCAACGAGCAGGATTTATTCTCTTTTGCCAGCGAACTTGGCCAGGAGTATTTTATAATCTCAGCAAGAGCGCCCTTTGTGGTTGGACCTGGAGGTTTTGCATGGTATGAAATTAACTTTGATCAAGATGCCAATAAGTTCTCAAATGACCAACAAGCTATTGAATCTAGAGATTTAATTGTTGGGTTCATTCAAGAATTACTTTTAAAATACCCTATCGATCCACAAAAAGTTAATTTGGTTGGATTTAGTCAAGGAGCAATTCTATCTTATTCGATTTCACTAAGTTATCCGAAAATAATACACAACGTAGTTGCTTTAAGTGGATACTTTAACCCTAAGATTATCAAAGATGGTTTTGAAAACAATGACTTTTCTAAATTAAAAATATTTGCCTCTCATGGAACAGTAGATCAAGTAATCCCTGTGCAATGGGCGCAACAAACTCCTTTGATCTTAGAGAAGTTAAATATCTTTCATCAATACAAAGAATACCCTGTAGGTCATGGTGTACATCCACTTAACTTTGCAGATTTCAAAAAATTCTTAGAAGATAATAATAAATAATATTTGTAAATACCCTGGTATTTCGCAAAATTTCCAATACCCCAAAGAGTGTTTCGCTTTTTGGGGCTTTTTATGAGTAGAAAACAGATTTACAATTATGAATTTAAGTTGTGTTTAGACTCAATGGGCTGATTTGTTGTATCCCATAGGTTTGATGTATATCTATGTCATCTAAACAATTCATAGCTTACCGTTTGCCTTGAAATAGGGCTCCCAAAAATATACCATACTTTCTTATCCTTTTTTTTATTTTCACTCACAGGCCCAGTTCAAAGCAGCAGCATAATATATGCTGTTTATTGTCCAGAGTATTGTATAGGCAGAAAAAAACTACTTGTTTTTGGAACTATACTTTGTCTTGACTTTATAGAATCCCTTAGAGTATATTGCATAGCTTTTGCAATCTTTGCAATCTTAATTTTATACTTTTGAATTCTATATTTAAACAAAATCATTTTCAGTAAGTTATAGAAAGACGCAATAGTGATTATTTTTTTTTGAAATAGAACAGCTATTACTTAAAAGATTTTCTTATTTTTTAACAAGAATATAATTATTGCTAGTTTCATCTTTTTTTATAGTGTAATTTTTATTTAAGTGTAATATCCAACCCTCTCCCTCTATTACTTGGTCGTGAATTTTTGTAGGGATAGTAATAGATAATTTATTCCAGAAAGGAAACATTAAAGCACCATTAGTAACTTCAAGAATCCCCCAATTGTCAGTTACTCTTATATCGGGATAAACTGTTCCTTTATCTTCAATAGGAAGTATATTACCAGGATCAAAAGAAATATTCATATTTTCAAAACTTATTTCAAAATGTGGCTGTTCTATAAGTTTAGATTTATATTCCGCTATTCTTATTTTTATTTTTTCTTCTCTTATTTCTTCTTCTTGCGTAATTTCTTCTGCGTTATATTCTTTAAGGGCCTTTTCAACTGTAGTATTTAAGTCAGTTGGTATTTTAATATTTAAATTTTCAATAAAAAAGTCTATCAAATTAGTATCTGGTGTTATTTTTTGATTCCAGTATTTATCCTTTTTACTTAATAAATAACCATATATAGGGATTGTCGTATAGGCAAAAGACCTCACATAGGTAGGATTATTGACAAAGGTATTTAGACTTGCTGTGAAATGTTGTTTTACCTGGTCTTCATTTCTATTGCTAATTATAAAACCTGTATATTCCGCAAGACCTTCGTTAAGTTCGAGTTGGTTTTCCGTCTGGTTAGATTCTGGAAAAATAATATTTCTATACTTCCTAAAAATAAAAGCATTGGTTAAATGCTTGCTCTGCTGCTTTTGTGTTTCAGAAAGAAGTGCCTGTTTTAAAGCTTCCAATTCCAATCGTAGATATATTCTTCCATCTTTTTGTTCCAAGTGGTTACTTTCTTTATTATATTGTGTAAATCCCAAAGAGGCCTGCTTGGTATGAAATAGCTCGTGAGCTAATAAGTTAATTCGCTGGGATGGCTCTTTAGACAAAGGAAGCATAATCATTGCCCAAGTTTTACCGTTCCACTGAATTGCGGTATTAGCAATATTAATACTATTTGGTAACGTCCCAGTATAAATATCTTTTTGTGACTTTAACCCACTCTTATCATCAGGCTCATTAGTGTATAATTGGCGGGTTTCAGGATTAACCAATAAAATACCTCCATATAAATCTGTCTTCCATAATTCTTCCCCTTGTTTTGTTGCATGTTTAATTTCTTTGAAATAATTGGAAATACTCTCTATAATTTCAACTTCAGAAATTTCAACTTCAGACTGTTGTGCAAATGCCGTTGAAATATATGTTAAACACGCAATTATACTAAACACCTTGTTCATAAACTGTCTTCTTGTTTTTTACTACAACTAAAATAAACAAAAAAATCAACCATATTGTATTGATCTTATTTTTTGCAACAATTAAATATCTTGTTTGATTATTTGTTTTACGCAATCTTTAAATACCGCACTGTTTAGCGTTGCTTGGTTTTTCAGAAGTTTTGAAAAGCGCTGGATAATACCCAAAGCAATCTTATAGAATTTACTATTCACATCTTGTGATTTCCTGTTTTTTTCTAAACCCCGGCTTCTCTTCAAATCTAAGTTCAATGCAAAAATATACAACTTGCCACGCCATGTATATTATTTATCCTAAAGGGTTATCCTGCACATAACGGTAGTTATTTCGCTTTTCATTGGGCGAATGTTTTACGGTGGGGGAATGTCTTAAATGTGGATTTTTTATTGCAGGAGTGCTTCCTAAGTCATAAAAGAATAAAATTAACCTATATGAACTACAAAAAAGCACATTAAAGCATTTGACTTTAATACCTAAAAGTAAGGTTTAGTAACCTTATTTTTTACCAGCCCCTAGCCTGGGTCTTTAACTTTTTCACCACATTACTCAAAAAAAGCAAAACGATTGTAAAAACCCTTATTTACAATCGTTTTGCTTATTTTATTCTTCCATGTATATATTGAAAGTGTTTTTTAAAACTACCCTTTTTTTTTCTATTAATTCTTTAGAGACCCTCGTCACTCGCCTTAATACTAACCTCTATTGCAGAGGCGCTAGAGAATAGTAACTTTCCTTGTTTTGTTAATTCAAAGTTCTCTTTTGTATCTAATTTCCACTTTTCATTGCTATAAATCAATGGGTCTTGAGTTACATCAAGCAAGAATCCTTTTTGATTATTCGGCAGAAAAATTTCCACTTGATCTTTGTTATCGCTAAAAACAACAAAGCAGCTTAACCCGTTGTGTTCCAAATCATTTTCTTCTTGTACTTGATCTGGATCCAAATTCAAATTGGGATTTAATCTAAAACCAATTTCAAAAGGTCTAACACAATCTTGAAAAATCAAACTGTATTTATATCCCGCTTCATACATACAAGTAGAATCCTCCCTTATTTGCTCCATTGGAGTTGCATCACTTAGAACACCAAAGTTTTGATCAGCGGGCTGAGATTTTTCTTGTTTGAGAACAAAATCACAAGAATAGAAAAAAACAAAAAATAGCAAGGATAAAAAATATATACTTTTTTGCATAAAGTAACTATTATTAGTTGTTTTACTTAGTGTAAAGTACGCTTTGAACAGTTTCAAGCACGGTTGGTTTATCTTTTTGATAAATATACTTGATTAATACCTCCCCTTTTTGATCACCTGCATAAAAATCAGCGATAATCCAACGGTGATTCAAAAAATGTATTTTATTAATTATACACTTATTCCCATCAATACCTTGGTAAGGCACTAAGGTGTTTCCAGCCTTTTGATGATTCAATTCAAAAATTTCCTGTTCTATTATTTTTAAATCCTCATCTATTGTACGGTAATTAAAATACTGTTGGGCATCATCATTATTTAAAAGTGTAAAATAGTTGGCCAAATCTAATTCGTTTTGTAGCAACTTTACCGAATCGCGAACAATTTCAATTCGTTGGTGTGCGATATCTACTTTCTTTTGAGCACTTTTTGTCATATTGTTGTTATTTGCGTATAACAAAACGACAATTAAAAGAGAAAATAAAAATAAGTAGAAGAATGCCTTGTGCTTCATAGTGTGGTTTTATAAATGTATCTTAAGGTTATCAAAGGCCAAATATACATCTTTCGGCAGACTTTTTTGTACTTGCTCATGAAAACCTATATCCTGTGAAATATGCGTTAAGTATGCCCTTTGAGGTTGTACCTTTTCAATAAACTGCAAAGACTGTTCCAAATTAAAATGTGTAGGATGTTCTTTGATCCTTAGAGCGTTTACAATTAACACTTTACATCCTTTTATTTGCTCTATACAGTTTTCATCCACTGTTTTTGCATCGGTAATATAAACCAAATCTCCTAAACGAAAACCTAAAATTGGCAGTGTTCCATGCATTATTGGCAAAGGAGTTATTGTCTTATCCCCTACTTGAAAATCTTTGTAAGCTGACACTGCATTACTCTTTACACTTGGAGCTCCTGGATACCTATCCACGGTGGTAAAAATATACTCATACCGTTTACTTAAAGCTCCTAGAACACGAGCACTAGCGTAAATTGGCATAGGCCCATGTAAATAACATAAAGGTCGTATCTCATCTAACCCTGCAATGTGATCAGCATGCTCATGGGTAAATAAAATAGCATCCAACTTTTGGCACTGAGTTAACAACATTTGCTGTCTAAAATCTGGACCACAATCAATTAAAATAGTAATATCATCCCATCTAATAAGTACCGAAGTCCGTAGACGACTATCACGAGGGTCCTTACTATGGGCTACCGGATGATCAATCCCTATAACCGGCACACCCTGTGAGGTACCTGTACCTAAAAAGTATACTTCCAAAATAATATTTTTTTACAAAAGTAAGCTTTATCTTTTTTTGTTGTACTATATTTATTAGGTTTGTTTAAAAAGCCAATAATCATGGAGAAATTTGCCGAAGATTTAGTATTAGAAGGAGATCGAGTAATTGAGCATCAGCCTGCTATTTTTGATAAAGCCCTTAGAGTTAATTTAAATAATAATATCTATGGAACTTTTGCAGAAATCGGAGCCGGACAAGAAACCGTTAGACACTTTTTCCGCGCTGGAGGCTCCTCAAAAACCATTGCTAAGGCGATTAGCGCCTACGATAAGGTCTTTAGCGACGCTATTTATTCGGTGGAACAAGACGGTCGTTACGTTACCGAGAGTAGACTCAATAAGATGCTGGAGTATGAGACCCGTAAATTAGAGGAAAGGCTGGTTAGACAAAGTAATGCCAATAAAGCATTTTTTTCCTATGCCAACACCGTGGCTACTATTGATTATGCTAAGAAACACAAGGGTCATGGATGGGTAGGAATAATGTTTCAAAGCCACCCAGAACAAGATTATAGTAAAATCATTTTACATATACAGTTTAAAGAAACAGACTCTATTTTACAACAAAAAACATTGGGAACCCTAGGGGTTAATCTTATTTATGGTGCTTTTTACCAACACCACGACCCAAAAAAATTAATAAACAGCTTATATGACCATCTGGACAAAGACCAATTAGAGATTGATAGTATCAACTTTTCTGGTCCTTTATTCAAACGTGTTGACAATCGATTAATGAGTCTGTATTTGGTTAAAAGTGGTATGACAGATGCCGTAATGTTTGGTAGTGATGGTCAAAGTAAACTACCTGCTAATGTTTTATTCAAACAAAACATTTTAGCTTTAAGAGGAAGTTTCAGACCGGTAACGATTGTTAATATGCATATGTATCACAATGCGCTAAAGGCTTTTCAAAAACAAAATAACCTTCAGGATGATCAAACCACTGTAATTTTTGAAATAACTTTATCTAACCTACTGATGGAAGGACATCTAGATGAAACTGATTTCTTACACCGTGCTGATTTACTTTGTTCATTAGGACAAACCGTTATGATTTCTAATTTTCAAGAGTATTATAAACTTCCTCAATATTTTAGTCAATATACAGATAAAAAAATTGCACTTTCAGTTGGGGTAAGTGGACTGTTAAACATTTTTGAAGAAAAATACTATGCTAATTTAAGCGGAGGTATCCTGGAGGCCTTAGGTAAACTTTTTAGAAACGATATGAAGATTTACCTATACCCCACTAAAAATATAGATAATACAGTTATAGATTCTACTAATTTGAAAGTAGATTTACATATAAAAGAATTGTATAAGTATTTCAAGAAAAATAATCAAATTATTGATATTACTGATTACGACCCAAATACGTTAGATGTTTACGCTCGAGATATCCTAAAAGCTTTACAAGAAAATAAAACGGGCTGGGAGGATAAATTGCCTCTTGGTATAGCATCTATGATTAAAGAAAATCAATTATTTGGCTATAAAAAGTAAATCTTATCACTATGGCCATCCCTAAATCAACAGTTAAATTACCTAGATTTATAGATGGCTATAAAAATTAAAACCTTTTTTTCAAAAAGTAGTTTCTCTAATGGGAAAAAGAGTTAACCGCAACCACAATACATTTCATAAATAAAAAAATATGTTTTTTTAAATAAATATTGATTTTCATAACTCATAGCTATTTATTTTTCACCATGTGTTTATAAGCAACTTAAAAATGTAAAAAAACCTTTTATCTTATAAAACAAACTCATACCGGGTTTAATATTCTTTTTTTTACTGAACTTTTCCCGTAAGTCTTTATTATAGATTCCATAATAGGTTTTTTTATTATCTGTTTTTTTGGACTTTTGTATAATATTGCCTTTTTATGCATTTAAACTCCACAACAAGACTTAAAGAATAAATTTGCATTCTTTGTTTATATAAATAATAGTACTTTTGTACTTATTCTCATTTTCATAAAATGACATCTATTCATAACAAAACATTACAAGATTTAGAATTTCAAACGGTTTTACAAACCGTATCGCAATATTGTGTTACGGAACATGGAAAGCAAAATGCGCTGGATATTGTTCCATTTTCTAACGCAAAAGACACCCTAAAATCACTTAAACAAACCTCGGAGTACGTTTCATCGTTCTCCAATAATAATATTATACCAAATCACTACTTTGATGGGATCGATTATGAATTAAAATTCCTTGGAATCCTAGATAGTTTTTTGGAGGTATCTAGTTTTAAAAAAATTTATACCCTAACAGAAACTACCCTTAGTTTAATTGACTTTTTAAAAAAGTTTGAAACCTACTATCCTAATATTTATCAGGATGCGCAAGAAATTCCCGTTGAAAAACAAATTTTAAAAGCCATTGAAAGTGTATTGGATAAATATGGAGAAATTAAAGACAATGCCTCTGTTGATTTATTGAATATTAGAAAAAACATTAATCTGGTTCGTGGAAAAATAAACCAAAGCTTTGGTTTTGCTTTAAGTCAATATAACAGCGCGGGGTATTTAGATGATATCAAAGAAACTGTGGTTGAAAACCGACGAGTACTTGCCGTTAGTGCCATGTATCGCAGGAAAGTTAAAGGAAGTGTTTTGGGACAATCTAAAACAGGAAGCATCGTATATATTGAACCTGAAACAACCTTACAATTCTCAAGGGAATTAAATAATTTGGAATATGAACAAAGGGAGGAGATAATCCGAATTCTAAAAGTATTAACCAATACCATTAGACCCTTTAAAGACACTTTAGTTGATTACCAAGTTTTTTTAACCCAAATAGATATAACCGCAGCAAAGGCTAAGTATGCGCATAAGATTAATGCCCTGCTTCCAAAGATAACAAAGCAACGTGTGCTTTATTTCAAACAAGCCTACCATCCTATTTTATTGTTAAATAACAAAGAAAAGAGAAAGCCTACCTTCCCACAAACCATTGAATTAAATGAAAACGGGAGGATAATTGTGATTTCAGGACCAAATGCAGGAGGAAAAAGTATTACTTTGAAAACCATCGGGCTTTTACAACTTATGCTACAATCTGGATTATTAATTCCTGTGGATCAACGAAGCTCAACGTTTTTATTTGATCGGATTTTAACCGATATTGGAGATAACCAAAGCATCGAGAATCACCTAAGTACTTATAGTTACCGATTAAAAAATATGAACTATTTTTTAAAGAAATGTAATGCCAATACCCTGTTTTTAATTGATGAGTTTGGAACTGGATCTGATCCAGAATTAGGCGGTGCTTTAGCCGAAGTTTTCCTAGAAGAGCTTTATGATAAAGACGCCTTTGGTATAATTACCACTCATTATACGAATTTAAAAATTTTAGCCAACGAGCTTCCCTACGCTACTAATGCAAATATGCTTTTTGACGAAAGATCTTTAGAGCCACTTTATAAATTAAACGTAGGACAGGCTGGTAGTTCATTTACCTTTGAGGTTGCCCAAAAAAACGGCATCCCTTTTAGTTTAATAAACCGAGCTAAGAAAAAAGTTGAAGGTGATAAAGTTCGCTTTGATAAAACGATAGCCAACCTACAAAAAGAACGTCATAAACTAGAGCGAACCTCTAATAATTTAAAAGAAGAGGAAATTAGAGCCAGAGAAGAGAGCCAAAAAATGCAAGATATCAATGCTAAAATACAAGATAAGCTAACAAGATATCAGGAATTATTTGATTCTAACCAACGATTGGTCTACTTGGGGCAAAAACTCGATGATTTATCCTTAAAGTACTTTAATAATAAAAGTAAAAAAACCTTATTTGGCGAGGTGTTAAAAGTCGTTGAAATTGAAAACTCTAAGCGCAAGGTAATTACCCCTAAAGAAAAGAAAAAACAAGAAGTACAACAAAAACACATACTTGCCGAGGTACACGAAAAAATAGAAAAAATACGTCAAGAAAAAAAGCAAGAAAAATTAAAAGAGGATCAAAAAGAGCAAAACAAAACAAAATTTCCATTAAAAGTTGGTGATAGAGTACGTATGATTGAAGGAAGAGCTGTAGGTAGTATCGATAGTATCGAAAAGAATAAAGCTACCGTTAATTACGGTTTTTTCACCTCGAAAGTAGATTTGGACCAACTAGAGATGGTAGAGCGTAAAAAATAGTAATGGATATACCAAAAGACAAAAAAATAATTTTATTTGACGGGGTATGCAACCTATGTGATCAAGTTGTTCAACGCATAATAAAATCCGATAAAAAAGATATCTTTAGGTTTGTTGCCTTAGACTCAGATAAGGGCAGACAAATACTAAATCATATTGGAGTTAATCCAAATCAAATAGACAGTATTGTTTTTTACGAACCTGGAAAAGCATATTATCTCCAAGCCCAGGCAGCTCTGCACATAGCCAAGCATTTAAAAGGGATGTATTATCTTTTGGGTATCTTTAATTTATTACCAGATTCGATAAATAACCGTCTTTACAATTATATTGCTAAGAATCGATATAGATGGTTTGGACAAAAAAAAAACTGCTTAATTCCGGATCAAAATATAAAAAATAAGTTTCTGTAAAAGCAATATTAAATTTTGTTACTTAAATAATAATTAATCACTTTTTATTTCCCTTAAAGTATAGCAATGCTTATATTTGCGTACTCAAAAAAATTATTCGAATGCATATTTCATACAATTGGTTAAAACAATTCATTAAGTTAGACATTACACCAGAAGAAACATCTGAAATCTTAACAGATTTAGGACTTGAGGTTGAGGGAATTAATCATTACGAGAGTCTTAAAGGTGGTTTAAAAGGAGTTGTTGTTGGACACGTTTTGTCATGTACCAAACATCCTAATGCTGATAAATTAAATGTAACTAAAGTTGATTTAGGTACAGGCGAGCCAGTGCAAATAGTTTGTGGTGCTCCAAATGTAGCTCAAGGACAAAAAGTTCCTGTAGCAACAATTGGTACAGAATTATATGATGCAGATGGTAACGCATTTCAAATCAAGAAAGGAAAGATTCGCTCGGAGGAAAGTCACGGAATGATCTGTTCTGAGGTAGAACTAGGAGTTGGAACCGACGGTTCTGGTATTTTAGTTTTAGATCAAGATTTAGTTCCTGGAACTCCTGTTGCCAGTATATTTAATATTGCAACAGATCAGGTATTCGAAATTGGTTTAACTCCAAACCGCTCTGATGCTATGAGTCATTGGGGAGTTGCTCGTGATTTAAGAGCTGGCCTACTACAAAATTCTAAAGAAGAAACCCAACATAAAGAACTAATCACTCCTTCGGTGAGTAAATTCAAAGTAGAGCGTCGTACTTTAAAAATGGACGTAAGTGTGGAGGATTATAAAAAAGCACCTCGCTACTGTGGAGTTACTATCTCAGGGATTGAAGTAAAGCCTTCACCAGATTGGTTACAAAATAGATTAAAAGCCATTGGTATTACTCCAAAGAATAACATTGTTGACGTTACCAACTATGTGTTACATGATTTAGGACAACCCTTACATGCTTTTGATGCCGCTAAAATAAAAGGAGCTAAAGTTCAAGTAAAAACCGCTACTGAAGGAACAAAATTTGTTACTTTAGATGGTGTTGAGCGCACCCTACATGCAGATGATTTAGTTATATGTGATGAAAACGGACCAATGTGTCTTGCAGGTGTATTTGGTGGATTAAAATCAGCGGTAAACGAAAACACTACCTCTATCTTTTTAGAAAGTGCATATTTTAATCCAGTTGTTGTACGTAAAACAGCTAAAAGACACGGTTTAAATACAGATTCTTCTTTCCGCTTTGAAAGAGGTATTGATCCTTCAATAACTGAGTATGCTTTAAAACATGCTGCTTTATTGATTCAACAAGTTGCTGGAGGGGAAATCACTTCGGATATTGTAGATTTATACCCTAAAAAAATAGAAGATCATTCTGTTTTCTTAAACTTTGATAATATTACTAGAATTTTAGGAGAAGAAATCTCTAAAGAAACTATCAAAAAGATATTGGTGTCTTTAGACATTAAAGTAAACAGCATGAGCGATGTTGGTGTTGGTATTACAGTACCTGCATATCGTGCCGATGTAACTAGAGAAATTGATGTTATTGAAGAGATTTTACGTGTGTATGGATTTAATAACATTACTATATCTTCTAAGTTAAACGCTACGATTTCCAATACATCTAGAACAGAGGATCACAAAGTTCAAAATATTGTTTCCAATTTATTGGTTGACCAGGGATTCTATGAGATTATGAATAACTCATTGACTACACCACAATATAACAAGCTTACACAAACAGTTAAAGACAATTTCCAAGTTGATATTTTAAATCCTTTAAGTGGTGATTTAAGCGTAATGAGACAGACCCTACTTTTTGGAGGTTTAGAATCTATATCTTACAACATTAATCGCAAAAGAGGTGATTTAAAACTTTTTGAATTTGGTAAAACATATCAAAAAATGCTTGCCAGTTATGAAGAGCACAAAACACTATCTTTATTTGCAACTGGTAATAATATCAAAGCATCTTGGAATAGTCAACAAACCCCTATAGACTTTTTCCAATTCAAAGGGTATATAAATACAATCTTAACACGTCTTGGATTAAATAAATGTCAAACCCAACCAGTAGAAAGCGATGTTTTCTCTGAAGGTATTGCCTATTATATTGGCAAGGATTTAATTGTGGAGTTTGGAGTTTTAAAAAGAGCTATTCTAAAAGAGTTTGATATCAAACAAGAGGTTTGTTATGCGGAATTTAAATGGGAAAATATCTTTAAATTCATAAGCTCAAAGATTAAATTTACAGAAATCAATAAATACCCTTCGGTTAAAAGAGATTATGCACTTTTAATTGATGAGGCAGTAAGTTTTGATCAAATTCACGCCTTGGTAAAACAAGTTGACAAAAACATTATTAAAGATGTAACGTTATTTGATTTTTATCAAGGAGACAAAATTGAATCGGGAAAAAAATCTTACGCGATTTCAATTTTAATGGAAGATGCATCTAAAACCTTAACAGATAACCAGGTAGAAAAGATAATGGGTAAAATTAAGTACCAATTAGAAAATAACCTAGGAGCAGTTCTTAGATAAAAAAATAATTAGATAAAAGGGTATTCAAAATTAGTTTGAATACCCTTTTTTAATAACATCGAAATTTAATTCACCTATAAGACAAAACTTTACTTGCTTATTCCATTTTTTTCACCTTTTTAAATTTCACCTTCTTATCAAGTAGGATTCTTAATTTACGGTACTCTCAAGTAGATCTTATCTAGTAACCTTTAACCTACTTTTATTACCCTATGCTTACTTAAAATATAATAAGGGTTTGTTTTAACTAAAGCCCTACCTCTTTTAAATGGACACTAGATTAAACAACAATTCGTGTAGTGAATAAAACCCAACCATATAGCTTTACTAAATAACATCTTAAAACACACTATTTTAAGTGCTATTTTTAAATAGCTACTTTCTTGGTATTCTTTTTTTAATACAGACATATTTTAAGTATCTATAAACTAGAGATAATACTTCGATTGGCTGTAGATCGTTTATTTTTTGAGCAAGTTTTTTTTCAATATTTTCAAGTACCATAGAGTTTTTATTGGTCGTCTTACTAGAGTTTTTCAAAAGATTTATCGGTACTATACCCAACAATAAGCACTCTATCATCTAACTATTAATACCTTTTTTTAAAAGGGCTATTTTTAGAATCTTCATCTTATAAAACTAATAAAATTAGATACAAAAAAAGGCTAATGTTATTCAAACATTAGCCTTATAAAATTACCTAACTAATCCAAGGTCATTTAATAGCTTTACTGATTACTTATTATACTATTTAAAGTTTCTTGTAATTTTTTAACTGTTATATATCCTTGTAGACTATAAACAATCTGAAATTTATCATCTAATAAAATCAAGCTAGGATAGATTTGATTAGGATTCAAAGTCTCTGCCAATTGGTGAATTCCTGAATTTAATCCTTTTGGTTTAAACACATACTCCACTTGTTGTAACTCAATGGTAGTTTGGTCTTGGGCATCGAGACTTATAAAGTAAAAATAATCATCTAACAAAGAGACAACTAAAGAGTCTTTAAAAGCTTTATTTTGCATTAAAGTACAATAATTACACCAATTTGTATGGATAAAAACCCAGAGATAACGTGGCTGGTTTTGCATTTTCTGCTCAATATTATCCCAGGTACTTTCTTTAGGTTTTTGGGCGATTATCGTAGTTGAAACAAGAGTAAATACAACCAAAAAAAATATTGATTTAAATCTCATAGTAAAATATTTTTTTACTTAAAACTTTGGAAGTTACAAAATAGAGTAACGCACTCCAAAGTAAACTTGCCTACCTAGCATAGGAGTATAACTATAGTCATTGGGTTCAAAAATTACATCATTACGACCCGGTGGTGGTGCAACTCCGTTTCCGGGCTCACCAAATGGGTCCCACCAACGAGCAATTGCATCATGTTTTGGAAGAGTGTTGAAGATATTTTTAACCCCGCCATAAAGACCTATTCCATTAAATAAATTCTTACTAATTTGTAGATTTGACAGTAATACCCATGGAGAATATTCTGGTCTATAATCATCCTCTACCCTTGGCATTCGCATTGGCCCATTCCAATTACTTGTAAAATCGGTAGACCACCCCCTACCCAGATCATAACTAGCCAAAAAAGTACCTGACCATTTTGGAGAGTGATATATCGAACTTTTCACTTTTGTCTGTTCTCGATATACTTCCATGTAAGTTGCTCCTGCCATTATACGCAAAGGAAATTCAAAACTAGCTTCAATATTTAACGATATTCCCTTAGATACTGCGTGACCATCTAAGTTATCATAAATAATTTTAGTCTGGTCAGAATCTGTATCAGCATCAATTTTATTGGTAAAATAAGTGTAAAACCCTGTAGCATCAAAATTCAATACTCCGAAATTGGTTGGAAGTTTCCACACATAATTTAAATTAAAATTATAAGATTCTTCGGGTTTTAAATCAGAGGCAAAAACTACTTGTCGTGCACCAGTTAAAGCTCTGTGATCCTCCGTAAACACATTAACTACTCTAAATCCAGTTCCAAAACTAGCTCGAAGGGATTGGGTAGGAGTCGGATCAAATTTATAAGCAACCCTTGGTGAATGGATTAATTTATGTGTTCTATCATAATCCAATCGATAACCATACAACAAGGTATTAGTTGGATTAATTTTCCACTGATCCTGAATAAATAACCCCCAAATAGGAGTATTCATAGGTGTGTTTTTCACCAACCCGTTTTCATCATAAATCCCTGTAGCTCTTGTGTTATCATCATAGTAAGTATATTTATAAGAAACTCCGGCTAGAATATTGTGATTGTCAATTTGCTTATCCCAATATAATTGCCCAAAAACAACTTGCTGCTTAGCTTGGTAAGATTCAGGTCCATAGAAGGAATTCTGTCCATGGTAGTTGTAAGAAAACTGTGCAAAAATAGACTCTGAGGTGGGAATTTGATACATTCCTATGGCTTCGAATCGATTAGTAAAAATACTTTCTCCGTATACTTGTTCTCCTCCTCTATCTCTATGTTTATTCCAGTTTGTCTCACCTCCCCATCTATCCTCATACAAATATCTAAGAGCTATGCTAGCAAGCCTATCTTGGGATCTTTTAAAAGATGTCTTATTAAAAATCGATACGCGATCTTGTTGGGTTACATCGGTAAAACCATCATTATTTTTATCATGTCTATGACCGTATTTAAAATAATTTACTCCCAATAAGTTATCTATGTTTTTTCCTAACTTAAACTTACTAGACACATCTAAATTAGTCTCTAACCAAGAGGTCATAAATGCATCAAAGCTAAACAAAGGAGCACTTTGGGGGTCTTTCGTAATTACATTAATAATTCCTCCCATTGCCTCTGTCCCATATAAAGAAGATGCCGGTCCTTTTACAACTTCTACACGTTGAATCATTGAGGTGGGAATACCACTTAACCCATAAACTGATGCAAGGGAAGAAACAATAGGCATTCCATCAATCAATACCATAGTATAGGCCCCTTCCATCCCGTTGATGTGTATATCCCCGGTATTACATACATTACAATTTAATTGAGGTTGAACCCCGTTGACCATCTTAATGGCATCAAAAAGACTTGCAGTGGGATTTTTTTGAAAAAACTTTGGCGTATAAATTTCAATAGGAACTGCAGAATCAGACTTTAACATGGGCTTTAAACTAGAGGAGATAACAATCTCATCTAGATCATTATCTGGCTTTAAAGAAAAATTGACGCGCATTTGTTTCTCACTATCATAAGTGACATGCTTACTTTGGGCTGTAAAACCAGCGAATGACCCCACTAGAACAAGATTTTGACCATCAATAAAATCTCCTTTTAAGGAATAATAACCAAATTCATCAGCCACTGCTCCACTTTTGGAGCCTTTCAAATAGACTGTCGCGTAGGATAAAGCTTGATCTTGATCATCGGTAACATACCCTGAAATGGCCTGGGCGAGAGAATCTACACCACAAAATACAAGTAAGCCAGATAAGGTAAAAAATTTAATTAGTTTTTTCATAATATAAGTTTAGGCTTGTCTAAAATAATACTTGCGCAAACCTAATTAATTTAAATCTATTAACAAAATATATAAGTGTAATTTTATTAATTCCTTATACTTATTGACATAATTAACCACAGAATAAGTCAGTTAGAGAGCTTTTTTTTTAAGTGAATTCAAAAAAAGTAATCCTTTTTAACCTATAAAGTTAAAATCTTGTAAAGCTAAGTCTCCTTTATAAGGCAAGTTACATTTAAAACCACCGAGTAGATAAAAATAAAGGGGGTAACGAATTCTTATTCTAGATAAGAATTACCTTAAGAGATTTTCAATATGAAAGGTGATTAAGACCTATAATTCTACTGCTTTTTGTTTTCTATTTTTCTACGATATCTTTAAACAGTAAGCAATACTTATATAGAAAAAGCAAAAATAAACAAGAGCTTTGTTTCTATTAATTAATTGTACTTGGCAGGATTATCTTCATTTATTAATTGATCTACCAGCAAAGTTATTTAACCATTTTTGAAATCTTATACATAGCTACGGATTCACAAATCATAACAGATAAGCCAGTTCACAAATCACCTATTTTAAAACACATATAAGTCCTTTATCTAGTATTTTATGGGGATTTATACTAGGCAAAAAAAAACGCTTGTTGAAAATCATTGATTTTCAACAAGCGTTTATACCTATTAAATAAAGCTCTTTGTTTTAAAAGCTATCTAAAACAAACCCTACATAAGTTTTTTAGCACAAGAGCTTTATATAACTGTTTTAAGAACTATCCTAAAACTTCTTTTACTTTCTTTCCAATTTCAGCTGGAGAATCTACCACGTGAATACCACACTCACGCATGATTCTTTTCTTAGCTGCAGCAGTATCATCTGTTCCTCCTACAATTGCACCTGCGTGACCCATTGTTCTACCTGCTGGAGCAGTTTCTCCCGCGATAAATCCAATAACTGGTTTTCTGTTTCCATCTTCTTTAATCCAACGAGCAGCATCAGCTTCTAATTGACCTCCGATTTCTCCGATCATAATAATAGCTTCTGTCTCTGGATCATTCATTAATAATTGAACTGCCTCTTTTGTAGTTGTTCCAATAATTGGATCTCCACCAATACCAATAGCAGTTGTTACACCTAATCCTTGTTTTACAACTTGGTCAGCAGCCTCATAAGTTAAAGTTCCTGATTTAGAAACAATTCCTACAGTACCTTTTTTGAAAACGAAACCTGGCATAATTCCAACTTTAGCTTCTCCTGGTGTGATAACACCTGGACAGTTAGGTCCAATTAAACGACAGTCCTTATCTTGAATATAATTGTAAGCCTTAATCATATCAGCTACAGGAATTCCCTCTGTGATACAAATAATTACTTTTATACCTGCCTCGGCCGCTTCCATAATAGCATCAGCTGCAAAAGCTGGTGGTACAAAAATAATAGAAGTATCCGCTCCGGCTTTCTCCACTGCATCAGCCACTGTATTAAATACTGGACGATCTAAATGAGTAGTACCACCTTTTCCAGGAGTAACTCCACCTACAACGTTTGTTCCGTACTCAATCATCTGAGAAGCGTGGAAAGTACCTTCACTTCCAGTAAATCCTTGAACGATTACTTTTGAATCTTTATTTACTAAAACACTCATGATTTTATTTTTAATTATTTAAACATACTTAACACAAAAATAAACAATTCTAGTTTAGAACAAAACTTTTTATCACCTATCTGTCCCGACTTTCACTAATAATTATCTACTAATATCTTTAAAAAGAAAAAGCCGTTGTTCAACGACTTTTTCCACGCTTATAAAGATTTTACTTTCTCTATTATAGATGGAATTTTCTTTAAATTGGCAAGCTGCTTAAGCATCTCTCTAGATTCCTGTGCAGGATATCCAAAGTAAACTTTTCCACCTTCCAATGATTTTGAAATTCCACTTTGTGCTAAAACAACAGCCTTAGCACCGATTGTAATTCCACTGGCTGAGCCTACTTGTCCCCATAGAGTCACCTCGTCTTCGATAACCACACATCCCGCAATTCCGCATTGAGCTGCTATTAAACAGCGAGAACCAATAACCGTATCATGCCCAATGTGTACCTGATTATCAATCTTTGTACCCTCTTTAATAAGAGTATCACCAGTCACGCCTCTATCAATAGTACAGCTTGCTCCTATTCCAACGTTATCTTGAATTACTACTCTACCACAAGAAACTAATGGATCAAATCCTGTTGGCCTTTTTTTATAATAAAAAGCATCTGCTCCTAAAACACTACCGGCATGAATAACCACATTATCCCCTATAATAGTTCCATCATATAGAACTACATTTGGGTGTATAACACAGTTTTTTCCTATCACCACATTGTGTCCTATAAAAACATTTGGCTGAATAATAGTACCCTGACCTATTACTGCATCTTGGGCTTGTTGCTGTTTTGCTTGCTTAAAAGGATTAAAGAATGTAGAGAGTTTATTAAAGTCTCTCCACGGATCATCTGAAATTAATAATGCTTTTCCTTTTGGACAAGGCACATCCTTATTAATTAATATAATCGAAGCATTCGAATTCAATGCCTTATCATAATATTTGGGATGGTCTACAAATACAATTTCACCGGGTTGTACCACGTGAATTTCGTTCATTCCATAAACTGGAAAATCTGCTTGTCCAACAAACTCACAACCGATTATTTCGGCTATAGTCTGTAAATCCTGTACTTTTGCAAAACGCATAGTTTATCTACTATAAATTAATTATTCCTTAATACGCTCCATGTAAGCACCTGTTGCTGTATCAATCTTAACTTTATCTCCTTCATTTATAAATAAAGGTACGTTAATTGTTGCTCCAGTTTCAACAGTTGCTGGTTTTGTTGCGTTTGTTGCAGTATTACCTTTTACTCCAGGTTCTGCGTAAGTAACTTCTAAAACAACAGAAGCTGGCATATCAACGGCTAAAGGTAACTCAGTTTCCGTGTTAATTTGAACCATAACCATTTCACCTTCTTTTAGCAAATCTGGGGCATCTAAAATATCCTTCAATAAAGTTATTTGCTCATAATTTTCCACATTCATAAAATGGAACTGATCTCCTTCTGGGTATAAGTATTGGAATTTATGAGTCTCCACACGTACCTCTTCAATCTTATGTCCTGCAGAAAAAGTATTCTCTAAAACTTTACCGTTTGTTAAACTTTTTAATTTTGTTCTAACAAAAGCAGGTCCTTTTCCTGGTTTAACGTGTAAGAATTCAATAATTTTATAAATATCGTTATTAAACTTAATACACAAACCGTTTCTAATATCAGCTGTAGTTGCCATCTTTTAAATAGTTTTATTTTATTATTAATATAAACCTGAATATCCCTTCATAATTCCACGTGAGGAATTACGGATAAACATGATAATTTCATCTCTCTCTGGAGTTGCTTCCATTTCGGTTTCAATGATTTCCAAAGCTTGAGTGGTATTGTAATTCTTTTGATATAAAATACGATAGATTGCTTGAATTTCACGTATTTTTTCAGTATCGTATCCTCTACGTCTTAATCCTACTGAATTAATTCCCGCATAAGAAATAGGTTCTCTAGCGGCTTTAATAAACGGAGGCACATCTTTACGTACTAAGGTTCCACCAGTTACAAAAGAATGAGAACCAATAGTACAGAATTGGTGTACTGCAACTAACCCAGCTAAAACAACGTAATCTCCTACAGTTACGTGGCCTGCCAATGTACTTGAATTAGAGAAAATACAATTATCTCCAACTATACAATCATGTGCAATATGACTATAAGCCTGAATTAAACAATTCTTTCCTACAACAGTTTTATATCTATCTTTTGTTCCTCTATTGATTGTTACACACTCGCGAATTGTAGTATTATCACCAATTTCTACGGTCGTAATTTCTCCATCAAATTTTAAATCCTGAGGTTCGGCGGAAATCACAGTCCCTGGAAAAATTTTACAATTTTTTCCAATTCTTGCACCCTCCATGATCGTTACATTAGATCCAATCCATGTACCTTCACCGATCTCAACATTATTATGAATCGTTGTAAATGGCTCAATAACAACATTACGTGCTATTTTTGCCCCTGGATGAACATATGCTAAAGGCTGATTCATATTCTTATTCTATATTTGGTTTTTTTGAAATTTGAGCCATTAATTCTGCCTCAGCTACTAACTTGCCATTAGCATAAGCGTAACCTTGCATATGACATATTCCACGACGAATTGGCGTTATTAATTCTAATTTAAAAATTAATGTGTCTCCTGGTAAGACTTTATGTTTAAACTTAACGTTATCCATCTTCATGAAATAGGTCAAGTAATTTTGCGGATCTGGTACGGTACTTAAAATAAGAATACCACCGCTTTGTGCCATAGCCTCGCAAATCAACACTCCAGGCATTACTGGAGCTCCTGGGAAATGTCCAACGAAAAAATCTTCATTCATTGTTACATTCTTTACCCCTACTACATGAGTTGCTGACATCTCTAAAATTTTATCTACTAAAAGAAAAGGAGGTCTATGAGGTAGTAATTGCATGATTTTAACCACATCCATCAAAGGCTCTTGGTGTAAATCATAACTTGGAACTTGATTTCGCTTTTCATCGCGAATAATCTTAGACATTTTTTTTGCAAACGCAGTATTTACGGCATGCCCTGGTTTATTTGCTATAATTTTTCCACGGATACGTGTTCCAATTAATGCCAAGTCTCCAATTACGTCTAATAATTTATGACGAGCTGCCTCATTGGGAAAGTGTAGAGTTAGGTTGTCTAAAACTCCATTTGGTTTTACTGATATCTGTTCTTTACCAAAAGCTTTCTTTAAATGCCCCATTGTTTCCTCTGATATTTCCTTATCTACATAAACAATGGCATTATTTAAATCTCCACCTTTAATTAAACCATTTGCAAGTAAAGCTTCTAACTCATGTAAAAAACTAAAAGTTCTTGCTTGAGAAATTTCCTGCTTAAACTCACTTAAGTTTTTCAACGTTGCATTTTGGGTTCCTAGAACCTTTGTTCCAAAATCCACCATGGTAGTTAATTGATAGGTATCTGAAGGCATAATGATAATTTCACTTCCAGTAGCTTCATCTACATAAGAAATTACTTCTTTAACAATATACTCTTCTCTTTCTGCATCTTGTTCAATTACTCCAGCTTTTTCAACGGCCTCTACAAAATACTTAGAAGAACCGTCCATAATCGGAGGCTCAGAGGCATTGAGCTCTATAATTACGTTGTCCAAGTCACAACCTACAAAAGCTGCCAATACATGCTCGGTGGTTTGAACCTTAACTCCTTTTTTCTCTAAATTAGTTCCACGCTGTGTGTTTACTACATAATTAGCATCCGCTTCAATTACGGGATGGCCCTCTAAATCCACTCGAACAAAAGTAAACCCATTGTTAATTGGTGCTGGTTTTAAAGTCATTATAACTTCTTGCCCTGTGTGCAGACCTACTCCCTTTAACGTTATTTCGTTCTGGATGGTTTTCTGTTTAACCATAATTAATATCTTTTACTATTATAATAGGATATATACTTAAGACTAAATTAAATATTTTACTTTAGGCTATCTACCTGTTTTTCAATCTCTTTTACTTGATCAACTATTTTTGGAAAATTTTTAAAGTGAATAAATGATCGCAAAAACTCGTTACTTGGCATAGCCGGGGTACCTTGTACTACTCCATTATCTGGAATACTACGTGTTACACCAGCTTGCGCTTGAATTTTAACATTATCTCCAATATTCAAATGTCCCACGATTCCTACTTGGCCGCCAAACATACAATTTTTTCCAATTTTTGTAGAGCCAGCGATTCCCGTTTGTGAGGCTATCACCGTATTTTGTCCAATCTCTACGTTATGTGCAATTTGAATTTGATTATCCAACTTGACTCCTTTACGGATAATAGTAGAACCAAGAGTTGCTCGATCAACCGTTGTAGATGCACCAATTTCAACATCGTCCTCAATAATAACGTTTCCGATTTGCGGAACTTTTGTATAAGTTCCATCCGCATTTGGAGCAAAACCAAATCCATCTGAACCGATAATTGTTCCAGAGTGAATTGTACAATTATTACCTATGATAGTTTCTGAATAAATTCTAACCCCAGCAAACAAAACCACATTGTCTCCAATAACTACGTTATCACCAACAAAACAGTTAGGGTAGATTTTTACGTTATTACCTATCTTCGTATTTTTACCAATATAAGCAAAACTACCTAAGTATAAATCATCTCCATGAGTAGAACCTTCAGAGATAACTGAGGGCTGCTCTATTCCGGATTTCATTAATTTAACTTGATTATAATATTCTAATAATTTAGAGAAAGACTTATATGCATCCTCTACTTTAATCATTGTTGCCTTTACAGGATGTTCTGGCTCAAATGTTTTATTAACAATAACCACAGAGGCCTCTGTAGTATAAATATGTTGTATATACTTTGGATTCGCTAAAAAAGTTAACGACCCAGGTTTTCCTTCTTCAATTTTAGACAATGAGCTTACCTGTATTGTAGGGTCACCTACAATTTCTCCCTCTAAAACCGATGCGATTTGTTCTGCTACTATTTTCATTAGGGCAAAAATATAAAATATAATTGAAATTTAAGGTTCTAAAATGCTTTTTGGATAACAAAGCAAGTACTTTGTAACAGGCTTGCTAAGTGCTTTAAGATTTAAATGATCAGACAAAGACAAAATATCGCACATCTTTCCATTTTTTTTCAAAATCATAATCGGCTCTTCTTTTCGGTTATAAGCCTGATTTTTAACCTTCCCCTTAAAAACAAAGTATTTAACCGCCTCTTTACTTAACCCATACTCCAAAGCTACAGCTTGTGATTTAAGCTCTAACTTTTCTTTTAATTCTTTTTTATCATTAAATATCTCAATCTTCAATAAATCGCGATTTATAATCATTTTACTTAATTCCGATAAAATAAAATCAGAATGGAATTGCCAAGACTTTAAAGCCCCTAAAATATCAGAATCATCTAAAAGAGCAAATTTATCTAAGGCTCTTAAGTCAAATTCTTGTGCATTAATTTGATTATTTAAAAAAAACAATAAAGCCTCACTCGCCCAAATTTCTTGCTTTTTTTGCACCAGTTCTTTGGCACGCTTTAAAACTCGAACCAATATAAGTTCTGCACAAACACTGGTTTTATGTAAATACGCTTGCCAGTACATTACGCGCCTAGCCACTAAAAACATTTCCACCGAGTAGACTCCCTTTTGTTCCACTACCAGTTGCTCATCTACCACATTAAGCATTTGAATCAATCGTTGTGAATTTATATTTCCCTCGACAACTCCCGAATAAAAACTATCTCTTTTTAAATAATCCATGCGATCCATATCTAACTGACTAGATATTAATTGAAGCATAAACTTTCTTTTATACTCTCCCTTGAATATTTGGATAGCCAAATCTAACTGTCCTTGAAACTCCTGGTTTAAACGATTCATAAAAAACAAAGAGATCTCCTCGTGATGAACCCCCTCTACGATACTGCGCTCCATAGCATGGGAAAACGGACCATGTCCTATATCATGCAATAAAATAGCCACATATAACGCATTTTCTTCCTCAGGTGAGATATCGACGTTTTTAAAACGTAAAACTCCCACCGCCTTCTGCATTAAATGCATACAGCCTATGGCATGATGAAAACGAGTGTGATGCGCACCGGGATAAACCAAATAAGAAACTCCCAATTGTGAAATTCGACGAAGCCTTTGAAAATAAGGATGCTGTATTAAATCATATACCAAAGAGTTCGGTATTGATATAAATCCATAGATTGGATCATTTAATATTTTAAGTTTATTTACGATTCCCAATTATATTACATTTAATATATTCTTAGACAAATATAACAATATATAAAAAAAACCGCACTTATCCTTATAATAAAGATGCGGTTTTTATATTTGTTTAATCCTCCTTGGTATTACTCTTCCAAATCAATTTGAAAAGAGTCTAAAAAGGCAATGGATTTTTCTATATCATAATGTAAAACCCTATCTGCCTCTACAAAAGTAACTTCCTCGCGATATGCTTTAATAAAAGCCTCGATAAATTCACTTGACTTTAATGGTCTTCTAAATTCTAATGCCTGCGCCGCATTTAAAAGCTCGATAGCTAGAATTCTTTGCAAATTATCCACGACCCTTAGAGCTTTTGTTGCACCATTTGCTCCCATACTAACATGATCCTCTTGTCCATTACTTGAAACAATACTATCCACGCTACTAGGGGTAGCTAATTGCTTGTTTTGACTAACAATACTCGCCGCGGTGTATTGCGGAATCATCATACCGGAATTCAAACCTGGATTGGAAACTAAAAAAGCTGGTAACCCTCTGGTACCTGAAATCAATTGATAGGTTCTTCTCTCTGAGATACTACCTAATTCAGCCAAAGCAATACTTAAAAAGTCTAAAGATATGGCTAGAGGTTGACCATGAAAATTACCTCCGGAAACAATCACATCTTCTTTATAAAAAATATTAGGATTATCGGTCACGGAATTAATTTCTGTTTTAAAAACGCGATTCACATAATCAATAGCATCCTTCGAGGCTCCATGTACCTGTGGTATACATCGGAAAGAATACGGATCTTGAACATGCTTTTTTTCTTGCTTAATTAATTCTGATCCTTCAAGGATATCGGTAAAAAAAGAGGCTGTTAGAATTTGCCCTTTATGAGGTCTAACAAAGTGTATTAGTTCATTAAACGGCTCAATACGACCATCAAACCCCTCTAAAGAAATTGCACCAATTAAATCAGCCAAATAAGAAAGTTTCTTAGCCTTCATTAAAATATAACACCCATAAGCACTCATAAACTGCGTACCGTTTAAAAGAGCTAAACCTTCTTTGCTTTTTAAAGCGATCGGTTCCCAGCCAAAATTCTTTAATACCTTAGAGGCTGGTTGTCGAAATCCTTGATAAAATACTTCTCCTTGACCTATTAAAGGCAAAGTTAAATGCGCCAAAGGAGATAAATCTCCCGATGCTCCCAAAGATCCTTGTTCGTAAACAACTGGTAAAATATCATTGTTATAAAAATCAATTAACCTCTCTACGGTCTGTAGCTGAACCCCTGAATTACCATAACTTAACGATTTTACTTTCAATAAAAGCATAATCTTAACTATTTGCTCAGGCACTAACTCACCGGTACCACATGCGTGTGATTTCATCAAGTTCTCTTGTAAATCAGACAACTGATCCTCAGGGATCTTTACATCACAAAGAGAACCAAACCCTGTATTAATCCCATAAATCGGCTCACTTTGGTTCTTTAGTTTATTATCTAAATATTCTCTACAATTTACAATATTAGCCCTAGCTTCTTCCGAGAGTGCAATACGCTGGTCTTGAGTTAATATTTCATGCAATTTTTCTATTGTAAAGACATCTGATGATATATAATGTGTTAATTCCATAATTTGTAATTTCTTTATTTGGTGGTTTTGGTTGGTTTGTGTTTTTTATTAAATCTTAACGTGTAAAAACAAGATGATTCTCTTTAGAATCTTGCTCGCTACAAGCATACCCATCTAGATTGAAAGCTTTTAACCCTTGTAAGTCTTGAACTTTATTCTCCAGGATATAACGAACCATCGTTCCTCTAGCTTTTTTGGCAAAAAAACTAACTATCTTTAACTTACCATCTCGCAACTCCTTAAAATCTATATTAATTAAAGTCCCTTTTAAGGCCTTTTTATCAATCGCACTAAAATATTCATTACTAGCTAGATTAACAATCAACTGACCTTCTTGGGTTTGTTGATTCAATGCTTGAGCTAAAATGGGCTTCCACAGGCTATATAAATCCTTATTTTGACCAACGGCCATTTTAGTACCCATTTCCAAACGATACGGTTCAATCAAGTCAAAAGGCTTTAACATTCCATATAATCCAGATAAAATTCTTAACTTATCTTGCATATCCTCATATAAACTAGGATCCAAATTATAAGCATCTAATCCTGTATAAACATCCCCATTAAAGGCAAAAACAGCTTGTCTAAATTCTTGCTTATTCTGCGAGGTGACACGAAAGCTTCTATTCTGATTTCGATGGTAATTCAACTCCGCTAAGGCCGGCGAAATTTTCATAAGAGATTCTAGATCCTTTACAGTCTTTTGCTCAAGAACTTCTTGAATGATTTCAGCCTGGGGGATAAATTCAGCCTGTGAACTCTCAGAGGTAGGTACCTTAGTGGTATAATCTAGACTCTTGGCTGGCGAAATTAAAATCTTCATACTTTTCTATTTATATTGCTTTTCCAAATATAGGGTAACTATTTAAAATTTCATACAAAAACTAATTCCCCGTGATACGATAGACCAACTTTTTCAACATCTGAACACCCTCACGCCTATCTTTAACCACCTCCCTTACTTGAACTTGTTGATTTTGATCAATATAAAATTCATAGCTAAAACCAAATTGTGGATTAGCTGGGTCATTTTTTAAAAGGCCAAACCTTAAATCATTAAAAAACAAGGTGTCAAAGCTTTGAGTTAGGGTATAGTCATTCTCACTAAGGACTACTAATCGATTAAAAACCGTTAAATCACTTAAAGAGTCTTTTAAATGGTGATTTTTTTCATAACAAGTAAAACTTGGTTGTTTGGTATCGAAAAAAGAATAATCCGATATTAAAAATGCATCAGGAGTCTCTATAATTGCATTCCATAAAATTGTATTTAAAGCCGAAGGCTTAACAGATAACTTAGTATAAACAATTTCTTGTTGATCCAAAACATCTACGAATTTTTGATAAACAACAAACTTCAATACCAAAGTCAAAAGCAAATAACTACTACTAATTACAAGTCCAACTGTATTATAATATCTCCTTTTTTGCCAATTTTTTTTACTACACGCCGAGCGTATTAAAAAATACAAAAAAGGAAGCGTGTACAAAGGGTCAACAACAAAAATGCTTTTAAAGGCTAATGAATAATCTAAGGGCCAAAAAAGCTTAGTACCCCAGGTAGTAAAAACATCTAAAACAGAGTGAGTTACAAAAACTAAAAAAAATAGCATGTAGGCTTTTAAAAAAGATAATTCTTTATTTTTCTGCCAAATATAAAGACCATAACCAAAGACAAAAGACACAAAAAAAGCCGTAAAAACCGAATGAGTAATCCCACGATGAAACTCAACAGCACTTAAATGATCGGTAAAAAACAAGGCCAAGACATCTAAATCAGGCAAAGTAGCGGCAACACCACCTATAACAAGTGCCTTATTGCGTAGTTCACGACCAGCTACTGCATTGGCCACCGCAGCTCCTAGTACAATTTGCGATAATGAATCCATATAATATACATAACATAAGTACATAAAAAAAACTGCCCTAGAGCAGTTTTATTTTTTATCAGGACACTTAAGCACTCTTACAATTCTTTAAAAATTGTGTGCATTAAGCGTTTTTTATCATTGATACTTTCTTCTAAAGAAATCATTGATTCAGTTCTGTAAACTCCTTCAATATCATCAATCATATAAATTACTTCTTTAGCATGCCTTGTGTTTTTCGCTCTAATTTTGCAAAAAACATTAAACTTACCTGTTGTAACGTGAGCTACAGTAACAAAAGGAATCTCATTAATTCTCTCTAAAACAAATTTAGTTTGAGAGGTATTATGTAAAAATATTCCGATATATGCAATAAATGCATATCCCAATTTTTCATAATCCAAAGTCAAAGAAGAACCTTGAATGATTCCAGCATCTTCCATTTTCTTAACACGTACGTGTACAGTACCTGCAGAAATTAAAAGTTTTTTAGCAATATCTGTAAAGGGAACTCTCGTATTATCAATCAACATATCTAAGATTTGGTGATCGATTTCATCTAAACGAAATTTACTCATAAATCAATTATTTATCTTATTCTAAATCTATAATTCTGTACAATAATACTAAATTAAAACTTGATTTGTTTAAAAAACCTCAAATTTTATTATTTTTTTAATAAAATTTTAACCTCTTCAGACGAAATCTTTACGACATCAACAAGTTTCCTATCTAATAAATTCTGCCTAAAAACGAAATCATCTTTGAAAAAAAAAGGCTTTTCCACAAGCAGGTGCGCAAATTTACTTTGTTTTTTATTAATATCCACAACAATAGGACAAAAATTAACTTTATTTCCTGAAAATTCTTCTTTATATTGAATATTTACCACAAACACCTCTCCGGTACCGCGCTCTACAACATGGGTAAAGATAACATCTACAAAATTATTAACGTTTTCCAAAATATGCAAATACTGAGAATAGGTATTGCCCAAATATTGTTTATTCAACAAAGCATCTAATCCAGTTAAAAGTGCCCTGAAAACAATCTTTCTTGTAAACTCCCGCTCGTAATCTTCTTGGCTATGCCCTGCCTCTACCAAAATAGTTGCAATACCTAAACTTTGACAATAATCCCCGATACAATTAATATTAAACTTTTCATCAAATCGCCCTATCTCTCCAGGTATAATCTTTTCCAACTCGGTTTGCATCTGCACAATTAATTGCATTGCCTTCTGTCTTGATTCATTAATCTCGCAATGCGAATTGTAACATGGGGCTAAAAAAGACACAACGGCAGACTTTCCTGTATTACCAACACCAAAAATACTTCTTTGATCATGCAGATTAAAAGCCCAATGAGGGTTAAAAGCATTTAAAAAGTTGTATAAAACGTTACTTTCTCTTTGAGTCCGATCCACCGAATCTCGATTAAGATCTACTTGATTTGCGTTTAACCTACTATAGCTCTTCGCACCATCTGGATTTAAAATCAAAACAATTTTCAGCTCAAAACTTTCTTGCCAGACTTTTACCAATTCCAAAGGAGCATGATTTAAAAAAAACAATAAGTCCATAACCGCTTTAGTGGTTGTACTCTCATTGCCATGCATCTGAGACCACATGGCAATTCTCTGAGGTCCATGTCCAAAACTTACCATTTTTATTTCTCTGTTTTGCTGACTATAACCCACAACATCTACCTTAAAGTAATACTTTAAGTCACTAAGACTTTTAAGTAACGAGTCGTTGGTAATATAGCGCCCTTTTAAATTTGAATCCTTAAAAGACTCTGTTATATTATTAAAATCCATGGATAGTTTTTATGGTTAATATACAAAAATAAATAAAAATAATTATACTTATGTAAACATATTTTTCCAACAAACAACTATTTTGTATACATTAAACAGAACTGATAAGTTACAACTGTATACGTTACAATATACAACTCTATACAATCTACCACTTTAGTTATTTTTATGATATAAGTACTTAAATCATTTAATAAAATAAACTAAATTACTAAAAACCAGCGTTTTAAATATAGTTACATAAAGTAAAAGATTAAATATATTTAATAAACAAATACACTTAACTCTATTTGTTATTCAAATATTTTTAATTACTTTTGTATACAAGCGTATACTTAATGAATATAACCTCATATTTACAACCCTTATGGAGACTTTCGAAGATAGATTATCGTTTTTAATTGAATATGACAACCACTCTATGAGTTCCTTTGCAGAAAAAATTGGCGCTAAACGAGCCAATGTATCACATCTGGTTTCTGGTAGAAACAAGCCGAGTTTGGAGTTTATTCTAAAAATTAAAGAGTCTTATCCTGATCTAAATTTAAACTGGCTTTTAAATGGTGATGGGAGTTTCTTACCAAATTCTATCTCGGGAGAATCATCGGGTTTTACCTCAAAAAATGTAGCTACTGAAAAAACAAAAGTCCCCGATATAAACGAATCTGACTTAACCCCTACCTTATCAAGTGCTATAGAGAAAACACACAAAAAAAACCAGGAACAAAACAAAGAGACCTGTTTAACTATACAAGAAAGTTCTAAAAAAGAGAAGACAAAAAACAACAAGAATACCCAGAATTCTACTTCTGAAAATATATTAGATAGCTTTTCTAGTTCTAATGAAATTGATCAAATTGTTGTGTTCTACAAAGACGGAACCTTCAAACAATTTAAATCTAGGTAACTAATTTTTCATTCGCAATCCGAGAAGTAATATTTCATACAAACTAACGTTAAAAACAAGTAAATTTACTTTCATTAAAAAACTCATAAGGCAATATGTTTAAAAAAATTCTAAGCTACTTTACTCCTGTTATGGAAAAAAAAATCAATTCTCAAGTTAATAATCAACTTCAATTGATTTGGCAAAATGGCCGTTTAGTCTTAGATACCGAACATACCAATTATTCTTATGGAAAATTACAGAACGTTTTAAAAGATGGTTTGGCATATATAGGGGTTGAAAAAATTAAAAGATTTCAAAATGTCTTAATTCTTGGTTTAGGTGCCGGCGGAGTTTTGCAAACCTTAAGGCAGGATATCTGCTATACCAATAATATAGATAGTGTAGAGGTTGACCCTTTGGTTATAGATATTGGAAGAAAGTACTTTAATCTTGATAAGTTTCAAAACAACCACAACATTTTTGTGATGGACGCCTTTGAATTTGTTTTAAGTAATAAAACTAATTATGATCTTATTATTATTGACATATTTCAGGATTACCACATGCCTAATTTTTTGTTTGCAGAATATTTTCAAAACCATCTTTTAAAAATGCTAAACAAACATGGTTTTATCTTATTTAACACAATTGCAATTAATCAGCAAGCCTTAGATAGAAATCAAGCATTTTTCAACTCTTTTGATCCCGCAATTTATAGTATACGAAAATATCCCAAATCACTGCAAACAAACCAGCTGTTTACCATTAAAAAGCTCTAATGGTACGCTATTTAAATAAGTATAAGTTATATTTGCATTAAACCATCTTTATAGGCAATTATACTATGATTGAAATAAAACAAGTAAACAACAAAAAAGAAATGGAACAATTTGTAAAGTTTCCATTTGAACTATACAAAAACAATCCGTACTGGGTACCACCTATAATAAAGGATGAAATTAAAAGCTTTGATCCTGATAATGATATTTTTAAATCCGTTGATGTTAAATTTTTCTTAGCCTATAAAAACAATAAAGTTGTTGGTCGTGTGGCTTGTGCTATAAATTGGACTGAGGTAAACGAACTTTTAAAACCTAAAGTAAGGTTTGGGTGGCTAGATATGATTGACGATTTACAAGTAACAAAGGCTCTTATGGTTAAGGTCCAGGAATTTGCTAAACAAAACAAGCTTCAATATATAGAAGGTCCTATGGGATTCTCTAATATGGATAAGGCCGGTATGCTTACCAAAGGTTTTGATCATATAGCTACCATGATTGGCTTATACAACCATGCTTATTATCCGGAACACCTTGCCAAATTAGATTTCAAAGCCGAGGCTGAGTGGATTGAATATCTAATAGATATACACTCCTACAATGAGCAAAAGATTAACAAAATGGCCGAGATTGTTGAACAGCGTTATAAAGTAAAGGCCTTAGAGTTTAGAACCATCAAAGAGCTATTACCCTATGTGGATGAAATGTTTGCTTTGTTAAACAAAACCTATGCAGATTTACAGAGTTTTGTACCTATTGAAGATTTTCAAATCGAGCATTACAAGACAAAATACTTACAATTCATTCATCCAGATTTTATTTCTTGTGTAATGGACCAAAATAATAAGATGATAGCTTTTGCCATTACCATGCCTTCTTTCTCAAAAGGATTTCAAAAAGCAAATGGTAAGCTTTTTCCTTTTGGGTTTTTACACCTATTAAAATCCATGAGAAAGAATAATCACGCAGAATATTATTTAATTGGAGTGGATCCCGAGTATAGAAGTAAAGGTGTTACGGCTATTATTTTTAAAGAAATTTACGATTGCTTTAAAAAACATAAAATAGAAATTGTAGAGACTAACCCTTTACTTATTGAAAACAACAAAATTCAACAGCTTTGGAAGAATTTTAATCCTACTATTCACAAGGAAAGAAAAACATTCCGAAAAGATATTACCTACTAGGTTACTTTATAGATATCCCTGGTGTAAAAAAAATATAAACGAAATTTAGTTTTTTTACACCAGGGAAAATCAAGTACTTTTTTTAAGTACTCCGTATTTCACCTGTAAAGTCCTATATCCACTTATTTCCTATACTTTCCATTAGATAATAAACTCTTTTTCTACTCTTTTTCTCATACTTAAAAGCGTCTTTTAAAGTGATAATACCGAATCTATTTAAACCTAGAAGGACATTTTATCTGTTAACAAATATTTCCTTTTATAACCTCTATAATTTACACTACAAACAAGGAGCCTAACAAAAAACAATCAATCAAGTTTCTCTTACGCAAACAGTATTGCAACTGGTGATAAAATGAAGATTTCAAACAGGATTTACTTTGGTTAGAACAACCTTTTGTAATATATTTAAAGATTCGCTTTTTACTATTTATAATACTTACATTTGTAGAAACACCCATTTTATATGAAAGGAATTATTCTCGCCGGTGGAGCTGGGACAAGACTACATCCACTTACTTTAGCTATTTCAAAACAGCTTTTACCTGTGTATGACAAGCCAATGATTTATTATCCTTTGTCGGTTTTAATGTTAGCTGGGATTAAAGACATTCTAATTATATCCACCCCTAGAGATTTACCGGTGTTTGAAAACTTACTTAAAGATGGTTCCGAGCTTGGTATTAGTCTTTCATATGCTGTGCAAGAACAACCCCTAGGAATTGCCCAAGCATTTATAATTGCCGAAGACTTCATTGACAATAAAGAAGTTTGTCTTATTCTTGGAGATAATATTTTCTATGGTGCAGGTTTACAAGACAAACTAAAATACTCTATTAAAAACACCGTAGAAAAACAAGAAGCAACCGTTTTTGGTTATGCCGTTAAGGACCCCAACCGCTATGGTGTGGTTAGTTTTGATAAAAATGGTAAAGCAGAAAGTATACAGGAAAAACCCAATGAACCAAAAAGTAACTTTGCGGTGGTTGGTTTGTACTTTTATCCAAAAGATGTTGTAAAATTAGCTAAAACTCTATCTCCTTCAAAAAGAGGAGAGCTAGAAATTACATCTTTAAATAATATTTATTTAAACAAACAAAAACTTGCTGTAAACACCCTTGGAAGAGGCTTTGCGTGGCTAGATACAGGGACACATGAATCTCTTGTAGAGGCAACGGAATTTGTCAAAACAGTGGAAAAAAGAACTGGACTTAAAATTGCATGTTTACAAGAAATAGCCCTTAATAATAATTGGATTACTACAAAGCAGTTATTAAAAAGCATTGAAAACTATAAAGGCGAATATTATGATTATATAAGAGACTTAATCAAACACTTATAATTTAAAATTCCTTTTTAAAAAACCTCCCTTTATAATGACTACCAGTATAAACTTACATGAAAATGAAAAAATAGAACTAGTCTTAAAAAAGACCACAGATATTCCCTTTCGCTCCAAAGATTATTTAAGTGTTTTATTTATAGCTTTAAACTTAGTTTGTGTGTTTTTAATTTTAAAAATAAATCTATTTACAATTTTTATCACCCCATCCTATCTGGTATTTCTGCTTATTTTTATCTTCTCTATAAAGCAATTATGTGATTTTGGTATATATTATTATAAAAGATATCTTAATGCTTTTAAATCCACTATTATACTAACAAATAAGCGTCTGGTATTTATAGATCACAAAAAGCAACCCATTTATAATCTTTATTACAATAACCTTCCAGAAATTTCATATCACAGTAATAAAAAAGGAAATGGCTATTTGGTTATCGGAAAAAAACAGAAAATATTTTTTACTTTTAAATTCTTTATTTTTTACGGGCAAAAATTAAAACTAATGGATAACGACCTTGTGTTTTTTAATATCAAACAAGTACAAACTCTTTACAACCTTTTACAGGTAAAAAACCTTACAGGGAAGGCTTAATGCTCTTTACCATATTGCATCTTGTAGTAATTTTGGTATTCTAAAGAAGTAACATTTTTTAACCACTGGGTGTTATTTAAATACCAAGCTACGGTTTGATAAAGCCCTTGCTTAAAATCAACACTAGGTCTCCAGCCTAGTTCATTTTGAAGTTTACTAGCATCTATGGCATATCTTAAATCATGACCTGGTCTATCCTTTACAAACTCAATTAAATCTAAACTTTCTCCTTTACCTCGCCCAAGAGACTCATCCATTAAACCAATAAGGGTTGTTACTAAATCGATATTAGTCCACTGGTTTAATCCTCCAATATTATAGGTCTCACCTATTTTCCCTTTATGAAAAATAAGCTCTATTGCCAATGCATGATCCTTTACATATAACCAATCTCTAGTGTATTTTCCATCACCATAAATAGGAATTTTTTTATTATTTACTATTCTATCAATGCAAAGAGGTATTAATTTCTCTGGAAATTGGTTAGGTCCATAATTATTTGAGCAATTACTTATTATATATGGTAAACCATAGGTTTGTCCATAAGCTCTGACAAAATGGTCGGAACTTGCCTTAGAGGCAGAATAGGGAGAATTGGGATCGTAAGGCGTGGTTTCAGTAAACAACCCTTGATCGGATAAGCTTCCATACACCTCATCGGTTGACACATGATAAAACAACTTTTCTTCCCAGTTATCCTGCCATATGGCTTTAAAAGCTTGTAGAAGATTTACCGTACCTATAACGTTAGTTTTTACAAAGCTCAATGGATCACTAATTGATCTATCCACATGAGACTCTGCCGCTAGGTGAATAACACTATCAAATTTATACTGCTGAAACAACTGATTTAAAAAATCAGCATCACAAATATCTCCCTTTATAAAAGTATAATTACTTGAGGCCTGAATATCACTTAGGTTCTCTAAATTTCCTGCATAAGTCAAAAGATCTAAATTATAGATATGATAATGCTTGTAATTTTGCACAAATAAACGCACCACATGCGAACCAATAAACCCGGCACCTCCGGTAATTAATATACTTTTCATATAACTTTTTTTCTTGAGGTTATTTTTTTACTTAAATCCCTTCTTGCAAAAAAAAAGACCCATGTCAAGTGACATAGATCTTCTTTATTATATATTTTTAGTCCAATTAACTATTTAACATAACCGGCATAACTAACATTGTCACAAACTCACCATCCTCTAAACCATCCACAGGAGTTAGAATCCCAGCGCGATTAGGTAAAGACATCTCTAATAGAATCTCATCTGATTGTAAGTTGTTAAGCATTTCTAATAAGAATCGAGCATTAAATCCTATTTGCATATCATCTCCTTGATAATCACAAGTTAAACGCTCGTCCGCTTTATTTGAATAATCAATATCTTCAGCCGAAATGTTTAATTCTGTTCCGGCAACTTTTAAACGAATTTGGTGCGTAGTCTTATTAGCATAGATAGATACACGTCTAACGCTACTTAAGAACTGTACTCTATTGATAAGAAGCTTATTTGGGTTTTCTTTTGGAATCACCGCTTCGTAGTTTGGATACTTTCCATCAATTAAGCGACAAGTCAAAGAATAATTATCGAAATTAAACTGCGCATTACTTTCATTAAACTCAATTGTAACATCCGCTCCAGAAGACATTAAAATATTTTTTAAAATATTTAAAGGTTTCTTTGGCATAATAAAACTAGCCTCACTAGAGGAAACAATGTCCGTTCTGGAATATTTCACTAATTTATGAGCATCAGTAGCTACAAAAATTAAACCCGATGGTGAAAAGTGAAAAAACACCCCTGACATTACCGGACGTAAATCATCGTTACCAGCTGCAAAAATTGCCTTGCTAATTGCAGTGGCTAATACCCCTGCTGGTACTTCAGTTTTAGCAGGATCCTCTAAAGATTCTGCTTTTGGAAATTCATCTCCTTCTGCGTAAGCAAGTACATACTTACCCACATCAGAACTTATCTCTATTGTATTGTTTTCCTTAACCGAGAAAGTCAATGGTTGCTCTGGAAACGTTTTTAACGTCTCTAAAAGTAACTTGGCAGGAACAGCGATGCTTCCACTGCTAGTTGACTCAATCTCTAAAGTAGCAGACATAGTTGTCTCTAAATCAGAAGCAGACACCTTTAATGTATTATTATCTAATTCAAATAAAAAATTATCTAAAATGTGTAAGGTATTACTACTGTTAATTACACTACCTAAAACTTGTAACTGTTTTAACAAGTAGGAACTCGATACTATAAACTTCATATTACAATTATTTAATACGTAAAACTGCTTTTACAGCTACAAATATATTGGATTATTATCAATAAAAAAAGCAATTAAACACTACTTTTTAACTAATTTACTTTTGCGTATTATAAAAAAGATAATACCAAAAAGCATAACTATCACAATTGGAATTGTTAATGCCAAAAATTGAATATACGAATAATTATCGTAAACTTTCATTTTATCTAACATTGCCAATCTAACTTCTTTGGTTCTTAATTCAAGTAAGTTATTATCTTGTAATAAATAATCCACACTATTGTTTAAAAAATCCTTATTCCCATAGAGCCTATTAGTCCATTTATCGTAACCTAACTCCAAAGGAGCTCCGTTTTGATCAAATTGATTTTTAATAACATCTCCATCGGATATCACAATCATTTTATTAAACTTACTTTGTTGTAAAAAATTTGGTATATCAAAAGGCAGTACTCTGTTGTTAAACAAAGAAGAGAACTCCCCTTGCAACAAAACCCCTAATATATAATTCCCTTTATCTTGGTACATCTGAGGAGTTGTTTTTTCGTTTAAAACATCCAAGGAAATCTCCACAGGTGTTCCCACCAAATTGGAATACGCACTGCTTTGTAAAAGCACAGTCTTATCGATATTATTTTTTAAGGTATCCATGGGAGAGGTGAATTCTAATTTCAACCCTTCAATATTCTTCACTATCGGGTGATCCGACACAGGATAAACAAACGGAGAAAATTTCCAAATCGCCTCACTGTAAAGGGTCTGACTCCCCTTGGCTCCAGAGGCAATTTTCAAAGCCGTGCCCATCTCATCTTTAACAAGAACAGGGTTAATTCTAACCCCATATTTAAATAAAAGTTCACCTAGAGTTTGTTTATTAGCATAGGCAAAAGTTTTCCCTTTAATTTGAATACTATCCATATTGGCTTGCACTGGATCAAGTAACCATAGACTCTTACCTCCTTGCATGATAAATTGATCCAAAACGGCTAACTGCTCATAGCTAAAATCCTTGGTTGGCTTAGCCATAATAAACATATCAAAAGCTTTCAAGCCTTCTAGGGTTTGAACCGGATAGGAAGCGACAGAGTCTAAAGTATAAGCAGCAATATTATATTTATTACCCAGATCCATTAGAAAATCAGCCATTTGTAAATCTTCAAGCTCGCCATTGCCTTTTAAAACAGCAATACTTTTTTTCTGATTCTCAATCACTTGAGATATCGCGTTTGTAAATGCGTATTCTAAGTATTGAACAGACACAATAACACTTTCTTGGGTGCTAGCTCCCATTAAGCTCTTTAACAACTGAGCTTTAACTGCTTTTTCATTACCCGAGACTATAGCCCAAGGTAAAACAACCATTTGGGTTTGAGTCCCTTTATCATTAACAGTTAAAGATACAGGTTTAATCCCATATTCATATAATTGATAAAGTATCTGGTCTTCACTTTGTCCTTGTTCTTGTAAAGGGTTAATAAATTGAAATTTAATTAAAGGATTCCTTAGAGAAAATTCTTCTAAGATTTGTTTTGTTTCACTTTGTAACCTTCTAAACTCTTGAGGTAAATCACCTTTTAAAAACACATCAATTACCACGGGAGATTCAACTTGATCGATTACTTTTAAAGTAGCCTTTGATAAGGTATATCTTTTATCATTAGTTAAATCAAATCGAGCAAAAAAAGAGCTAGATAAAAGATTAACTAGTAGTAAAACAACCAATATACCGGCTAGATTTTTTAAATTATTCTTAGTAGCTAATCTCATTATTTACGCAACATTTTTATTCGTGATACACTAAGGGCTAAAAAAAGGATAGTTAAGCTAATAAAATAGACAATATCTCTGGTGTCAATGACACCTCTGCAAATACTACGAAAATGATATTCCACTCCTAATTGCGCTATTAAATCGCTATTAAAAAACTGTGCTATTTGCTCAATACCTAACCAAAAGAAAAGACAAATAACAACCCCTAGTATAAAACTAACAATTTGGCTCTCACTTAAACTTGAGGCAAAAAGGCCCATTGATGTGTAACTTGAGGCCAAGAAAAACAAACCAAAATAAGATCCGATTAAACTAGCAAAATCTAATTGTTCTGCCGATTGGGTATAATCAGATAAAATCCAAACATATGCTAAACTTGGTAGGATAGCTAGAATTACTAAAGCAAATACACCAAAGAACTTACCTAGCACAATTTGCCAAACACGCAAGGGTTTGGTTAAAAGCAACTCCATGGTACCTTGTTTGATTTCCTCGGAAAAACTTCGCATAGTCACACTTGGTATTAAAAAAATCAAAACAAGCGGTGCTAAAAAGAAAAAAGAAGATAAGTCTGCAAAACCATTATCTAAAATATTATAAGGTCCTTGCATTATCCAAAGTAAGATTCCATTAATTAATAGAAATACTATAATAACTAAATATCCTATCACTGAGCTAAGAAATGAGCGTATCTCATGTAAACAAATAGCTTTCATCTTATTGTAATGTTACTAATTTATCTACACTCCAGGCCTGCGCCTTTTCACTAAACATTTGCTTTACATAAGGCCATATTTGGGAAAAAGTCTGAGAATCTCGATATGCATCTAAACTTACCTGTGTATCCCAATAACTATAAGTAAAAAATACATTATTCCTGTCTTTATCCTGATATAGTTCTAAAAAGCTACAGCCAGGCTGCTGTCTAACAACTGATTTAATTTCATTAAAGTAAGTAATAAAGTCCTCTACCTTATCTTGTTTAAATGTTAATTTAACTATTCTAACAAACATCTTTATTTTTTTCTGTTTTATTTATCTTTTGATTCAACGGCAAAAACAACACTAATATTGTCGTGAAGTTGAATATTCATTAAAGTTCCAGGTGACCCTCCTGGGGTATTAGGTCGAGAATAAAACAATCCCACCGTTAATAGGTCTAAATCATTAAATAAGGCAATAAACTCACCCGCCTTTTCTTTAAGTGAACTAGTCTCACTGGTATTAAAATCGGAAAAATAGCGATTTATTCTCTTAATGGTATAATTCTTAACTACAATCTCAAAGTTGCGCCCCTTACCAATTTGTTCAAAATCTTTCTTGGATATATTACTAACTAAGTTCCCAAAGGAATCTTCATAAGCTATCTTACCAATAATCGCATTTTGCTGTAAATCAAGGCAATCCCCCAAACGACTAAGTTTATGTATTTGATCGCTTAAGACTCCTATTTGATTCAAAGGCTTGTTTTCAAAAAGCTGGTAGGCACAATAAACAAACAAATCATCACTTGACATATTTGAATCCTGACTAATTAACACAGCTTGTTGTTGTTGTTGGTTTTGCAAAAGTTGGGTTAAGATTCCGTTATTCGCTGTTATGAAATAGTGGTCATCATATTTGACGCACACCGCCGGGGTGAACTCCGATACACTAGCATCCACAGCGATTATATGTACGCTATGTTTGGGAAAGTTCTTATATGCCGCGGCTATCACAAAGCCAGCCTCCTCCACATTGTACTGTGAAATCTGATGAGATATATCCACAATATTACAATTTGGTATGTTTGAGTATATCTTACCCTTAAGCGCCCCTACATAGTAGTCCTTATATCCAAAATCTGTAGTAAGTGTTATTATCCTGCGCATTTTAAATTTTCAATATATTTTTTAGAAGAATCGAATTTTTATAGTAGATTTGATTTACAAAATTAGATTATTTTTTTAATTAATTCTCACAAGTATTGAACGAAAGAACAATTGAGCTCGCATATTTTAGTCCTAAAGACTTTTGGGGACCACAAGATATTCATTTAAACCTGCTTAAAAAGCTATATCCTAAGCTTAAAATTGTCGCAAGGGACAATTTTATCAAAATTTTTGGTGATCCAGAGATTTTAGACGAATTTGAAACTCGCTTTGAAAGACTAACTAAATACTTTATTCGCTACAACAAAATTGATGAAAATGCCATTGAGCGGATTTGTATGGATGATAGTACGCAATTTATGAATCCGCAAGATGATATCTTAGTACATGGTGTATCAGGAAAATTAATCAAAGCTCTAACTCCTAATCAACACAAGTTAGTAAAAATTGTTGAAAAAAACGATATGGTTTTCGCCATTGGTCCAGCCGGTACTGGTAAAACCTATACTGGGGTAGCTTTGGCTGTACGAGCACTTAAAAATAAAGAAGTTAAGCGAATCATTCTTACAAGGCCGGCAGTGGAGGCTGGTGAAAATCTTGGTTTTTTACCTGGGGATATGAAAGATAAACTAGACCCGTATATGCAGCCTTTATATGATGCTCTTCGCGATATGATCCCTCCTCAAACACTAGAGGACTATATTGTAAAAGGTACTATTCAAATAGCACCCCTGGCCTTTATGCGAGGAAGAACACTCGACAATGCCTTTGTAATTTTAGATGAAGCGCAAAATACGACACATTCTCAAATGAAGATGTTTTTAACCAGAATGGGTAAAAATGCTAAGTTTATCATAACCGGAGATCCTCAACAGGTAGATTTACCTAAGAAAGTTTCTTCGGGGTTAATACAAGCTTTGGAAATTTTACATAATCTAGAGGGTATAGGAATATTGTATTTAGATGATAAAGATATTGTAAGACATCGACTTGTTAAGAAAATTGTAGCGGCATACAAAAAAGTAGATGACAGGCCAGATAATATGACCATTGATCAGATAAAAAAAATAGAGACTAAATAACTATAGTTTAATATATCTATTTTAAAGAATATCTAAAAGTCAAATAACTTACTATTGCTAAAAATAGCATCCTTAAATTTAAGGATTTACTTTTTTTAAATAGATATTTACTAGAGAAATAAACCAGATAAAAGGATATAAAAAAGGTAGTGAACTTAAATCACTACCTTTTTTTGTAACTAATTTCTCTAGTTATTTTCAATATTTTAAACATTGTATAGGTCTCTAACAAAAGTCAATTTCAACTGGTCGTTAGCGTATAAATACAAGGTATCTTCTTGAATTTGATAGCGATCACACCTATCCAAAACCGCTAAGAGTTCTTTTTCTTTTTGATACATATCACTAACATACTCAGGAGATAGGATAATTTTAAAGTAAACAGAATCTCCTTGACAACGTATATCACCGTAAATCATATGATTACCACCACTGCCAGAAAAACTACGGGTATTTATATCAATGCATATCAATGGAATTTGATCTATTCCCAACTCTTCGATTCGCTTATCTTCATAGGCTTGAAAAACCCAATTTCCTGACAGAATTTCATTATATATAAAATGACCATAACAAGCAAAATCAAAATCTTCTACATTTTGTGCATTTTGCTTTTTTATATTTACTGCAACCGAATGATCAAACCTTCCATCCAAGTATGCTTTGGCTGTTTCATCTTCGTATATTACGATTTCAATACTTTCGTTTTTATTCTGGGTTTTATATGTCCTACCCTCTCCCTCTAAGATAGGTTCTACAAAAGGAAAAACCATCTTTTGATTTGGCTTTATACTTGAGTAAACGATTCCCTTTTTACTAATCGCAATGGTTTGTAACGAATCTTGAGCGACCGCCTTGAAAAATGTCCCCTCTAAATCGTTTTTATGGAGTAAATCTAATTGTTTTGTGTTAGTCTCTGTGTTGTTACTCTCCTTTTCTTGTTCTATTCCGCAAGACGGGAATAATGAAACAGTTAATGCCAATATCATAATTCACTTGTATTGTCAACTTATTTTTTAAATTTCAACTAAAAAATACGCTCAGTCAAATTTGAAAACAAGTCACTTTTAAACTTCCTAACTTTTCTTTCTTTATAATTCTTGCAAAGATAATACTAATCGCCTTATTTGGGCACACATTATATAAACATTAAGATTATAATGGCTGTTTTATAGCTAAAAATGCAAAAATCCGCATTTATTTTTTTTTGAAAATTATTCCATTCTCGCAAATCCACTCCAATTAAAAACGCTTTTTTTACTTTATTAGAAAGCTATTTTTATCAAAATCTACATCAGTCTATAGGTGATAATATTTTAATTTTCAAAAGATATTTATTTTAATATCTCAAAAGATACGCATTTTATCTAATAAAACAATACGTAATTAAATAAAATACAAAACAATTCTACAAAACAACATTGCATTACTTAACATATCACAAACAAAGCCGCTTTACTATTGCGTTTGTATTTGGAACAAAAAAAACACAACAAACTACTTTAAAACATTACAATATCTAAACTGATATACAAAGTACACCCTATTTAAAGGCTATAACATTTAATCTAATGTTAAAAATTCAGGAGCTTAACTCTTATAAAAATAAGCTATAGTTGTTTTTAAATCCTATCAATTTACCTTATAATACAATAAAATCAAGCTCTTGCTAATGGTTGTAATAAGAGGCTGACCCAAGTAGTTTTGCGGTAATAAAATTACTACTAACAAATAAATATTTAAACCAGATGCTTAAAAAAAGTATTACCTTAAGTTTAGTTCTTACCTGTAGTTTAGCTATAGGTCAAAGGCTAACCACAAACACTGGCTCTGCAGTTGGAGACAACCAGAACTCTAAAACAATTGGTAGAAACGGTCAAGTTTTATTAGAAGATGTTCACTTAATTGAAAAACTTGCCGCTTTTGATCGAGAAAGAATTCCCGAGCGAGTTGTACATGCTAGAGGAGCCGGAGCATTTGGAGAATTTGTAAGTGCAGCTGATTTCTCAGATGTTACCATGGCAGACTTTTTATCTCAAGCCGGAAAAAAAACACCTTTAATGGTTCGCTTCTCAACGGTTACACATCAACAAGGATCCCCAGAAACCTATAGAGACCCTAGGGGCTTTGCCGTGAAGTTTTACACCCAGCAAGGAAACTACGACCTTGTTGGTAATAACCTTCCGGTTTTCTTTATTCGAGACGCCATGAAATTTCCTGACATGGTGCATGCCTTTAAACCATCTCCTTTAACCAATGGCGCTTCAGATCCAAATCGCGTTTTTGATTTTTTTGCCAACCTACCTGAGGCTACTCATCAATTAACCTGGTTATTCTCCGATTATGGTATACCGGCGAACTATCGCCAAATGGAAGGCAACGGAGTTCATGCCTATAAATGGGTAAACCAACACGGGCAGGTTACCTATGTAAAATACAAATGGGTGCCTCACCAAAAAATAGCAAATCTAACCCAAGAGCAAGCAAACCAAATCCAGGGGACATCGATAGAACATGCTACCTTAGATCTATATAATGCCATTAAAGCTGAAGACTTTCCAAAGTGGGATCTATATGTGCAAATGCTAAAAAAAGAGGATTTTGAATCCTTAGACTTCAATCCCGTTGATCCTACAAAAATTTGGCCAGAGAAAATTGCTAAACTAATATATGTTGGAACAATGACTTTGAATCAAAACCCAAGTAATTACTTTCAGCAAGTTGAACAAGCAGCTTTCTCCCCCGCTACATTGGTTGCTGGTATTGAGCCCTCCGAGGACAAGTTACTACAAGGACGCTTGTTTTCCTATGGAGATACCCAACGTCACCGACTAACAGGAAACTTTCAACAAATTCCCGTTAATGCACCAAAGAACAATACCTATACCTACAATCAAGATGGTTTTATGAATATTGGTGGTCAAGTAGGTGAGATAAACTACCAACCATCGGTTAATAAACCTTTGGTTAAAGAAGACAGTAAATTTAAGTATTCCAAGAGCGTTTTTACACCTAATATATCTACCCAACAAATGGTTATTGATAAACAAAACAACTTTGCTCAAGCCGGAGAACTATACAGAAGTTTTTCAAAGCAGGATCAAGAAAATTTAATTAAAAATTTAAGCAATGCTTTAAATACAGTTACCAACAAAGAAATTGTAAAAACAATGATTTCCTATTTCTATAAGGCAGATAAACAATATGGCAATCAACTTTTAAAAGCAACTGACCTAACTCTAGAGGATATTCAAACATATTTGTAATCAGCTCTATAATAAAGCCAGTGAAATAGATTCTATTTAAAAACCATATCTAAAGGAGTTTTAAAAAACTCCTTTAGATACATAAAAAACAAAAATCATGAGAAAAATCTTACTACTAGTATTACTAAGCCTTAGTTTGGCAAAACTTCAAGCCCAAGATTTAATTAATTTTGCAAGAGATAATGACTTAGAGTCTATTGCCCAGGCCATTAAAAGTAATGCTGATTTAGAAATAACCGATCACCGTGGTAACACACCACTAATCATTGCAGCTTATAATAATAATCCTGAGGCTTTAAAGTTATTAATTCATGGAAAAGCAAATTTGCATGCTAGTGATTTTTCGGGAAACACAGCACTAATGGGAGCAGTTTTTAAGGGAAACCAACAAATAGTAGAAATTCTTTTAAGTCAAGATTTAGATGTTAATCAAACCAATGCAAGTGGAGCTACTGCCTTATTTTTTGCAGCTACCTTTGATCGATTGGAAATTGTCAAGTTATTATTAAACAAAAAAATAGATACCAAAATTAAAGACAACAGTGGTAAAACAGCATTATATTATGCTTGTATACAGGAGAATCAGCCTATCATAGATCTACTATATTAATCCGGTTTGATAAAAAAATGCATGTTTATTTTCTTAGAGTTTCTTTTGCGCCCAGTTTAAAACATCGATATATAAAATACTTCGACGGTAGTATCGATTTTGAAATAGCTTTTTAGCCTTATCTACATAAAGCTGTAAAACTTGTTTTTGTGCTGTTGGATATGTATTAATTAAGCCTTCAAACAAATCATTTAATGCATCGTGAATTGGCGTTTTGTTTTTCATTTTGGTTACCAATTGTCGATTTTCTTTTAAATACAATTCGTATTTTTCATCTAAACCAGATTCAAATTGTGCCATTAGAGATAAAATTCGGGTATGAAACAAGAGATCTTGCTGAACAGCATAAGTGGTGTTTTCTAATATTTTAGAAGAGTAAATTAATGATTGTTCATAATTCTTATAACCAAAGAAAACTGCAGCTACCTTAAAATAAATAACCAAAAAATGATGCTCATCAATCATATTTCGATATTCATTTATTCCCCGTTGTAGATGCTTGATAAAAAATAAATTACCATTATAGGTCCCTTTGATAATCTCGGCATTTAATTTATTATTAAACTGTATTAAAAATACCATGGAATCAATATTGCTACTAGTTGGAAAATCCCCACTATTTAATGCTTTTTCTAATTTACCATTCCAATGTATAAATCTAGATTCACTTTTAAATAATAGTAAAAGTTTAAATAAATAAGAATTCCCTTTTAAAAACCAAATAGGATTGCTTATTATCATTGTGGGATGCTCGTAGAATAACTCAACCCAAGCCTTTACAAACTTGTAGGCACTATAATAATCTTGAAGTAAAAAACACCTCCATACATGTGTTTTAAAATACCATAATTTCTCTCTAAAATTAAGTTGATCAGGATTTACTTGTAAAATTTTACTATTAAATAAATCTAATATTTTTTGCTTTTCCTTATCGTTTTTAGCATAACCAGAGGTAAGAATCTCACTATAGAGTTTTAGGGACAAATTAGATAATTGAATCGAATAAAAATTTTGCAAACTTATTTGTTCACTCTGCGCAATTAACTCATCTGCCCTACCTGAAATACTACGAGTAATATATTGAGATTCAATAACTTTCTCCAACTCAATAATTTCTAAAGCTAAAGCCTTTTCCTCTTTTTCTAATGCGGTAGATTTAGCTTTATCTAGAATTTTCAAACTTTGTTTGTGTAACCCCTTTTGATATAATATGGTGGCAAAATCTAATTGTTCGCGAATGATTATACGAATGTTTTTCTTACTGGGATTCATTCGAAGACTAACTAAAATATTTCGATACAAATTAGCCTTTAAGTTAGAGAGTTGTACCCTACTTGTTATATTTTGTTCAATAATAGCTTTCTCATCATAGCAATCCATTTTCTCTATTGCATTAAATAAAGATAAAAATTTCGCATCGCTATTGGTTTGAATACGATTCACATAAAGCTTAAATTGTCTTTTTTCAGAACGTGACAAAGACTTTATCAGAATAAATAATGGATCTTTACTATAATTTGACATTGTATATTTTTTAACTTCAATTAGTTGATTTATACTATATTAACTTAATTTTAACCAGATTTGGCATTGTAATATATAACAAAATCTTAATGTGAAGAATTCAAGGTTTAATCATTTTTGCTCAAAGTTATTTAAAAAACGAGATTATGGAAACCAAAAAGATTGAGATTTTTGACACCACATTACGAGATGGAGAACAAGTACCTGGGTGTAAGTTAGATAAACAACAAAAATTACAAATCGCACAAAAACTCGACGAACTCGGTGTGGATGTAATTGAGGCAGGATTTCCTATATCAAGTCCTGGAGATTTCGATGCCGTTGTAGGAATTTCAAAGGTAGTGAAAAATGCTAGCGTTTGTGCTTTAACAAGAGCAAATAAAAAAGATATCGAATCTGCGGCCCGTGCTTTAGAATTTGCAAAAAAGCCAAGAATTCATACTGGAATCGGTACCTCCGAGCTTCACATTAAATATAAATTCAACTCCACCGAGGATCAAATCATAGAAAGAGCGGTTCAAGCTGTGGCCTATGCCAAGAACTTTGCCGATGATGTAGAGTTTTACGCAGAAGATGCAGGAAGAACTGATAATGCTTTTTTAGCAAAAATATGCCAAGAGGTAATAAATGCAGGAGCTACTGTTTTAAACATACCCGATACAACGGGTTATTGTTTACCTGAGCAATATGGGGCTAAAATCAAATATCTAACGCAACATGTAGTAGGAATAGAGAATGTGATAATTTCTTGTCATTGTCACAATGATTTAGGCATGGCAACAGCCAACTCGATTGCCGGGGTGATCAATGGAGCACGTCAAATTGAATGTACCATTAATGGCATTGGTGAAAGAGCAGGTAATACTGCCTTGGAAGAAGTGGTAATGATTTTTAAACAACATAAGGATTTAGGTTTTGACACCAATATTAACCCTAAGATGCTTAATGAATTAAGTCGCCTTACCTCCAATACCATGGGGATGATGGTACAACCTAACAAGGCAATTGTGGGAAGTAATGCATTTGCTCATAGCTCAGGAATCCATCAAGATGGAGTCATTAAAAGACGAGATACCTACGAAATTATTGATCCCCGCGATGTGGGAGTAGACGAATCTTCTATTATTTTAACAGCTCGAAGCGGTAGAAGCGCTTTGGCTTATCGCTTCAAAAATATAGGTTATGATGTAACTAAAAATGAATTGGATGTTCTCTACCAGCACTTCTTACAAGTCGCAGACACCAAAAAAGAAGTCAATGAACATGATTTAAGATCTATTTTAAGTCTATATAATAACCAAACTATAATTAACCACCATCCATAATAACATGACACAAAATACACCTAAAACTTTATTTGATAAAGTATGGGATGCCCATGTGGTTGAGAAAATCGCCAATGGACCAGATATTTTATATATAGATAAGCATTTAATACACGAGGTAACAAGTCCGCAGGCATTTGCGGAACTAAAAAACAGAAACATTCCTGTTTACAGACCAAAGCAAATTCTAGCTACGGTGGATCACAATGTACCTACAATAAATCAGGATAAACCAATTCAGGACCCTTTATCGGCTTTACAAGTAGAACAATTGGCAGTAAATTGTAAAGAAAACGACATTACATTCTATGGACTTGGTCATCCTTATCAAGGAATTGTACATATTATAGCCCCGGAATTAGGTATAACACAACCGGGAATGAGTATGGTGTGTGGAGATAGTCACACCTCCACTCATGGAGCCTTTGGCGCCATTGCTTTTGGTATTGGAACAAGTCAAGTTGCTCAAGTATTTGCTAGTCAATGTGTTTTAATGAACAAACCTAAATCCATGCGAATTACCGTTAATGGAAAATTAAAACCTAACGTACAACCTAAAGATGTAATTTTATATATTATTGCTAAGCTAGGAACCGATGTTGGTACTGGTTATTTCTGTGAATATGCCGGAGATGTGTTCAAAGACATGTCTATGGAGGGGAGAATGACGGTTTGTAATATGAGTATTGAAATGGGAGCTCGTGGGGGAATGATTGCACCGGATAATACCACCTATGATTATATCAAATCAAAACCTTTTGCTCCTGAAAAAGAACAGTGGGATCAAAAAGTTGCTTATTGGAATACTCTAGCCTCTGATAAAGACGCAAAGTTTGATTGCCAATATCATTTTGACGCCCAGGATATAACCCCAATGATTACCTATGGTACTAATCCTAGTATGGGTATTGGTGTGCAGCAAAACATTCCTGCTCCAATAAATGAATCTGGAAGTAAAGCACTACAATATATGGGCTTACAAACAGGTCAAACCTTGGATTCAATACCTGTTAAACATGTTTTTATTGGTAGTTGTACCAATGCTAGAATAGAGGATTTTCGCACAGCTGCTTCTTATATCCAAGGCAAACAAATATCTCCGAATATTCAAGCTTTGATTGTTCCGGGATCCCAACAAGTGGTTAGTCAAATTAAAAGCGAAGGTTTGGATAAAATATTTGAAAATGCAGGTTTTCAAATACGTCAACCTGGCTGTTCAGCTTGCTTGGCCATGAACGAGGATAAGATTCCTGCCAATGAATATTGTGTTAGCACATCAAACCGAAACTTTGAAGGACGTCAAGGTCAAGGCTCCAGAACCTTATTGGCAAGTCCATTAACCGCTGCAATAGTTGCGGTAGAGGGCAAAATTACTTATCAAAACTTATAACAAGAACATCATGCAAGCATTAGTTAAATTAACATCAACAGCTATTCCATTAAATATAGAAAATATTGATACGGATCAAATAATCCCTGCTCGCTTTTTAAAAGCTATTAGTAAAGAAGGTTTTGGTGAAAACCTCTTTAGAGATTGGAGATTTGACCAAGATAACAAACCCAAAGAAGATTTTGTTTTAAATCAAAATGCTTACCAAGGATCTATTTTAGTGGCAGGAAACAACTTTGGTTGTGGAAGTAGTAGAGAACATGCAGCCTGGGCATTAACCGATTATGGTTTCAAAGTAGTTATTAGTAGTTACTTTGCGGATATTTTCAAAGGAAATGCCTTAAACAATGGTCTATTACCAATTACTGTATCTGCACAATTCTTGGCCTATATCATGCAAGAAGTATCGCAAAACCCAAGTATTGAGATTCAAATAGACGTTGAAAAACAAACCATCACCATGGATCAAAGGACAGAAACTTTTGAAATAGATCCCTATAAGAAAATATGTCTTTTAAATGGATATGATGATATTGATTATTTACTTAGTAAAAAAGATAAAATAACCGCCTTTGAGCAATCACGTTAACAACACCTTCCAAAATTCTAGAGAAATGAAAAAATATAATATTGCTGTGTTACCTGGAGATGGAATTGGACCCGAGGTAATAAAAGAAACAACTAAAGTGTTAGATATTGTAGCCACACATTACAATTTCGAATTACATTATCACTACGGAGCAATTGGTGCAATTGCCATAGATCAAACCGGTGAGGCTCTTCCCCAGAAAACCCTTAAGGCTTGCAAGGGTGCAGATGCAGTTCTGTTTGGGGCCATCGGAGATCCTAAATACGATAATAACCCCCAGGCAAAAATCCGTCCAGAACAAGGTCTTTTAGCCCTTAGAAAGGAGTTGGGGCTTTTTAGTAATATCAGACCCGTTAAAGCTTACGATGCCTTACTAGATAAAAGCCCTTTAAAACGTGATATTATAAAAGACACCAATATGGTTATTTATCGCGAATTAATTAGCGGTATATATTTTGGGGATAAATACACCTCACAAGATGGTCTATCGGCCACAGATGTTTGTAGTTATAATCATAGCGAAATTGAACCAATAACCCACCTAGCTTTTCAAGCCGCAATAAAGCGTAACAATAAAGTAACGGTAATTGATAAGGCAAATGTTTTAGAAACCTCTAGACTTTGGAGAAAAACAGTAAAACAAATTTCCCTACAATATCCACAGGTAGAGTTAGACTTTATGTTTGTAGACAATGCTGCTATGCAATTAATATTAAATCCAAAACATTTCGATGTAATTTTAACTGAAAATATGTTTGGTGATATTATATCGGATGAGGCCAGTGTAATTGGAGGTTCAATAGGGCTTCTACCCTCTGCTTCTATTGGACAAGACAGCGCTTTGTTTGAGCCTATTCATGGTTCATATCCCCAGGCGAAGGATAAAGGAATTGCCAATCCAATTGCCTCTATTTTATCCGGAGCAATGATGTTAGAACATCTAGGAGAGATAGCCGCAGCCAGTGAAATTCAAAAAGCGGTGGATAAGTGTATACAAGCAAAAATACTCACTCCTGATTTAATGCCAGAGCACAAATACACAACACAAGATGTGGGACATTTTATCACACATCACATTCAGTGTAAAAATAACAATGAAAAATACATGCAGAATATTACCCTAGGAGCATCAACGATTATTTAATCCGTAATCAGCCCCTTGTTTTTTTGATCCCCTCAAAATAAGCAGACTATTTCTTTTTAAAAAAGCCGATGTAATAAATTTACAAAGGCTTTTTTTACTTTTTACTAACAACTGTTGGATGGCAATAAATAGGAAAATTACAAGAATTGCCAATAAAGCATAGTTTACTAGCTGTTTTATGTAGTTCTTGAGCCAAATCTATCTCATTGGATCTTTGCACAACCACCCGGGGATAAAGATCAACTTGAATAATTTTACCACTTCCATCTAAATGTAGTTCTAAAGTTGCTTTGCCTGAGTCTTGATAAGAGTCAATAACTAAGTTATTTTGTTTACAAGCATATAAATAACTCATCATATGACAAGACATTAAACTACTAAGTAGTAAATCCTCTGGGTTATGTAAAAAAGGATCGCCTTTGAATTCTTTGGCAGCCGATATTTGTAAATCCGACTTTCCACTAATTTCAATAAGATGGTTTTTTATTTGTTTACCCTTCTCACTACCTGTATCATGGCTAATTGGCCAAGACAAGTTAGCATAAAATTCATATTTATTATTCTTTGTCATATTAAACTAAAAAAAGTCCTTTAGGTTAGTAAAGGACTTAGTTATATTATTATTTCATTGCTATCGCTTTTTGATAAAGATTCTCATATAAAGGTACTACACTCTCAATTTGAAATTTTAAAGCCACTTGTTTTGCTCCTTTTTTAAATTCTTGTAAAACACAAGGATCGGAAAGTATTTTTAACGAATTGGCAATCATATCTTGGGTATCACCAACTTTACTTAAGTATCCCGAAACCCCTGCAATGTTCACCTCTGGCAAACCTCCGGTGTCACTAGATATTACAGGTACCCCCATTGCCATTGCTTCTAATGCAGCCAAACCAAAACTCTCTGTTTCCGATGGCAATAAAAATAAATCAGAATGAGCTAAAATTCGATCAATTTCATTACTCTTTCCAAAAAATATTATTTTATCATAAATCCCAAGTTCTAAAGCTAATCGCTCGGCTCTTTCTTTATCCGGTCCATCGCCAACAAGCATTAATTTAGCTGGAAGTTGTTTTTGTATCCCATAAAAAACCTTTATAACATCTTCCACTCGTTTTACTTTTCTAAAGTTACTAATATGGGTTATAATTAATTCTTCGGGCAAAGCCATCGCGCTACGTTTACATTCATGGTTTACTATTGGATCTTGTTTAACTTCGATAAAGTTTGGTATAACGTGAATTTTTTTCTTTGTATCGAAAAGTTCATAAGTACTTTTCTTTAAGCTCTGTGAAACTGAAGTTACAAAATCAGAGTTATTGATACTAAAACTTACCGCTGTTTTGTAATTAGGATGATTTCCTACCAAGGTAATATCAGTCCCGTGTAAGGTTGTTATCATAGGAAGATTAATACCTTGTTCTAAAAGCATTTGCTTGGCCATATACCCCGCATAAGCATGAGGTATGGCGTAGTGAACATGCAAAACATCTATTTTAAATAACTTTACCATATCCACTAACTTACTAGACAAAGCAAGCTCATAGGGCTGGTAATGAAACAATGGATATTCAGGGACATTTACCTCGTGATAGTAAATATTTGGATTAAGTAAAGCCAAACGAACTGGTTGGCTGTATGTTATAAAGTGAACTTCATGATTTCTTTTAGCTAACTCTAAACCGAGTTCGGTGGCAACTACTCCACTTCCCCCAAATGTAGGATAGCATACTATGGCGATTTTCATATATAAAAACGGATTTTGCCTATAAATATAATTCTAATATCCCTATGTTTTCGCCCAAGAAGTGTTATAGAAGGATAGTATAACCTTTTTTTAACAAAATGTGCTATCATTAGGTTTGTTTAAATTAACTTTTTTTTATCAATAATACAAATCTTTATCTATCCTTATTTTATGTCTTTATACAGGAATTTCTCTTTTTACAAAAATGTAGTAATATTCAACATCTACTTTTAATCCAAGATGGCACTGTAGATGACTTGTTGAATATTTTCACGGATATTTTCTTTAGACAATAGGTTCACGTTGGCATTTGGATAGGTTCGATTGGATAAAAACACATAAATTAGGTTTTGATCGGGATCAGCCCAGGCCATTGTTCCGGTAAAACCAGTATGTCCAAAACTATTAATTGAGGCGCAATTACAAGTCGGTCCAGGAGTCCCAGGTAATTGAGGCTTGTCAAAACCTATTCCTCTGCGATTTCCTTTTTTACAATAAACACATTGATTAAATTGATCAAAAGTAGTAGTGGAAAAAAAGTTTTGCTGTCCGTAACTCCCTTTATTTAAGTACATCTGCATAACTTTAGCGACATCCAAAGCTGTTCCAAAAAGTCCTGCATGACCCGCTACCCCACCTTGCATTGCCGCAGCCATATCATGAACATAACCATGAATAGTTGTGTATCTAAAATAATCATCTAATTCCGTTGGAGGAATCTCACTTAAATCAAACTTTTGAAGTGGTAAATACGTTAATCTATTTGCCCCTAAACTTTTATAAATCTGATCCTCTACCACTAAATCCAAAGACTTGTTATAATCACGTTCGATAAACTCTTTTAATGCTATAAATCCTAAATCACTATATTTATAAGACTTATTTTTAGCTAAACTTGCATTTAAGATACGGTTTAGCATTTGGTTGGAATAATCTTTTTTTATAAACAGATTCTCACACACTTGAGTGGGATAATCATTAGTTAAATAATAACTATAAATACTTAAATCAGGCTTATTATCTTGATCTAAAGTAGCTTTATAAAACGGCATCCAAGCAGGCAATCCCGATTGGTGGGTTAACAAATCTTTAAAGGTAATATTACCCTTATCCGAATCGGCAAATTCTGGTAAAACCACGGAAAGTTTGGTATCCATACTAATTTTCCCCTGATCATACATTTTCATTAACACAGGCAAAGTGGCCAATATCTTGGTTAATGAGGCTAAATCATATAAATCGGTATTGGTAACTTGTTGACTTTGCGTGTAATCGTGATAACCAAAACTCTTATTATATATTATTTTTCCATTTCTAGCCACCAACACTTGTGCTCCAGGAGTAAACTGATTATCAATGGCATAATTCACTATACTATCAATTTTAGAGAGTTGAATAGGGTCCATGTTTTGACTAAGAGCACTTGCTTTACCCAAACGTCTTAAATTCTCTGTGCTGATTCCAGATCCCACTGGATAAAAAGAATTAATGGAGACAGGTAAACGTCCCAGTGAACCAATAGCTCCAAAGATTACCTCCGAGGCAGCTTGTCGAGCAAAACTATTGTTTTGATAGGCTACAATTACGGATTTTAAATCAGCCATTTCACCTAAAGATTCAAGTGAATAAGCCTTTGCAAAAGAAACTAAAATAGTATTGGTTTGTTTTGCTACCTTTTGAATAATGGCCTTATGTGCAGCCGAATAATTATGATTTCTCCAAGGATTATCTACCTTATGATAACCTATAATTACCGTGGTGAACTTAGACAAATTATCAAGTTCACTGTCTTTTATTTTGGTAATAGATCCAAACTCACTTAAATCATCAAAAAGTCCCTGCTCTTGTGGATCTCCAATTTGCAGATAACCTATATTTTGTTGTTCCAACCCTTTAAGAGGTAAAATATCACCTTGATTTTTTATAACAGTTATGGCCTGATTATATAAATCTTGATTTAATTGATCATATTTAGGATCATTTAAATCCTGGACCAAATTTTGAATTTCTATATTAGGAGTTGTTAAAAGACCAGTTTTGTATTTATAGGCCAATATCTTTTTTACCGAGTAAGCTAAGCGCTCTTGGGAAATTTCCCCTTTCTCATAGGCTTGTTTAATTTTGCTAATTCCCAATGGCACATTTTCAGAGAAAAGTAATAAATCGTTTCCAGCCTTAAATGCCAATAAATCAACCTCACCTGCTTTAAGATTACCTGTGGCGCCTTTCATATTTAAAGCATCGGTAAAAATTAAACCTTCAAACCCCATTTGCTCTCGTAAAAGTTTAGTTACAATTTCATAAGAAAGTGAACTTGGAATCTCTTTATTTGGCTCCAAAGCCGGAAAATTAAGATGAGCTACCATAACACTAGCTAAATCATTTTTAATTAACTCTTTGTAAGGATATAATTCCACTTGATTTAAACGCTGCATATCATGATCAATAACTGGCAATTTGTAATGCGAGTCACTAGAGGTATCTCCATGTCCAGGAAAGTGTTTAGCTGTAGCAAAAATATTTTCACTTTGGTATCCCTTTGTATAAGCAACAGCTCTTTGGGCTACAAGCTCGGGAGTTTCTCCAAAGGATCGCACCCCAATAATAGGATTATTTGGATTCATATTTACATCCACAACCGGTCCAAAATTAAACTGTAATCCTAAACGTTTAGCCTGCTGAGCGCTTGCTTTTCCCATCTCTTGGATAAGCTGCATATTTTGAACAGCTCCAAGGGTCATGTTATAAGGAAAACTATAGGTCGAATCCAAACGCATACTAAGCCCCCACTCCCCATCAATACCTACCAATAAAGGTATTTTACTTAACCCTTGAAGTTTATTGGTCATTCTAGCTTGTCTTTTGGGACCGCCTTGAAAAAAAATAACCCCACCAACGTGGTTTTTTTCCACCAAGTTCTCCAAAGATTTTAAATGATCATTACCTTTATTAGAATATGCTGCCACCATAAAAAGCTGTCCAATTTTTTGATCTAAAGACATGGTATTATACACACTATCTACCCAAGTTATACCCGTGGAATCTTTTTGTTGAACTTTATAGGTGTTATGTTGCTTAGCAAATCCAAGGGATCCGCATAATAATATAATTAAACTTATTTTTTTCATTGCTGGTATTTATTAGATAAAAAAAATCACCATCAAAAATTTGATGATGATTTTGATATGGTAAATTTAAAGAATCCTATCTATTTAAAAAAACGTCCATGCCAACTTTCTTGAGCTGGTACTTCCCAATATTCTCTATATTCTCCTAAATCGTTAACCAGATTATTAAATACAATGGTATTACCAGAGACAGCTTTACTCTTGGCTAATTGCTTAAATTCTAATAAGGTTTTAAAAGTGATGAATTCACCGGTTTTATAAGTAACATTCATCTTGTCTAGTAAATCCACATTAAATTTAGCTTCAATATCTTGAATAACACGCACCGAGGCATCCACCGAACAACCCGATGCAGGATGAATATCTTGATCTACAGCTAGGACAATAAATCGATTATATCTCACTTCAAAAGAGGCCTGTAAAGGCGTAGCATGTGCTACCCAATTCTCTACAAAATCTTTCATAATCTCTTGAATCTCTACCACTTCTTGATCCGAGAATTTGCGATTAGATTGATAAATCCAAACCTTTGAATGATCTGGCATTTCATTTAACGGTGTATACATATTTTTATAAATCTTCTGCATTTGCAATTAATTCTGCGACATCCAACACTTGTACATCGCCTTCTCTTTCTTCAAATTTGACACCATCGGTCAACATCGTATTACAAAACGGACATCCCGCAGCAATTATATCTGGCTTGGTTTGTAAAGCTTGTTGGGTTCTTACAATATTAACCTCTTGTTTTCCTGGCTCTGGCTCTTTAAACATTTGAGCTCCTCCGGCCCCACAACAAAAACCGTTGGCGCGAGAACGTTTCATTTCTACTAGTTCAGCGTCAAGTTTTTCAATTAACTCACGTGGAGCTTCATAAACTTGATTAGCTCGTCCTAAATAACACGGATCATGGAAAGTAATACGCTTACCTTTAAAATTCCCACCCTGAATGCTTAAACGTCCTTGATCCAATAAAGATTTTAAAAACTCGGTATGGTGAACAACCTCGTATTTACCACCTAAACCAGGGTATTCATTCTTTAGGGTATTAAAACAATGAGGACAAGCTGTTACTATTTTCTTAACTTCATATCCATCTAACACCTGTATATTCATCATTGCCTGCATTTGGAAGGCAAATTCATTACCCGCTCTTTTTGCCGGATCTCCAGTACAACTTTCCTCTGCCCCTAAAACAGCAAATGGAACATTTGCCTTATTTAAAATTTTTACAAATGCTTTTGTTATTTTTTTTGCTCGATCATCAAAACTACCCGAACAGCCCACCCAAAATAAAACCTCTGGTTGTTCTCCTTTAGCCATCATCTCGGCCATTGTAGGTACAATTAAATTCTGTGACATAATACTCGCTATATTTTTAAACAACTTTAATTAAAAAGTTATTCTCGATTCATAAATTAATTTTCGTCTCTCCAGTTTAAACGATCTTGTTGATTATACTGCCAAGGTGCACCATTGTTTTCAACATTTTGCATCATGTTGTTTAACTCAATCGGGGCAGCACTTTGCTCCATAACTAAAAAGCGTCTCATATCCATAATAATAGAAAGAGGAGAAATATCAATAGGACATTCTTGTACACAAGCATTACATGTATTACAAGCCCATAATTCTTCAGCGGTGATATAGTCATGTAACAAGGTTTTACCATCATCCACAAACACACCATTGTTTGCATCTAAAACCTTACTAACATCTTCTAAACGATCCCTTGTAGACATCATAATCTTACGAGGTGATAGTTTTTTACCTGTCATATTCTGTGGACAAACTGAAGTACATCTACCACACTCGGTACAAGAGTACGCATTTAATAACTGTGCCCAGTTTAAATCCATGACATCTTGGGCTCCAAATTTTTCTGGTTCTCCTTGACTTTGATCATTAACCGCGTAAGGATCTGCGTTTGGATCCATCATTAATTCCACTTCTTTTTTCACAGACTCCAAATTATCAAACTCTCCCAATGGATTCAAATCTGCATAATAGGTATTAGGAAAAGCTAAAATAATGTGTAAGTGTTTTGAATAATATAAATAATTCATAAACAACATTACTCCAATTATATGTCCCCACCAACATACTCGCTCTACAATAGCTACGCTAGAGAAACTCATGGATTCAAAAACAGGGGTTAAGAATTTGGACACTGGGAAACTTCCAGCTGCTTGATAATGTTGATAATTATTTGTTTGAAGATAATAATCCGCCGCATTCATAATTAAAAACAGGCACATTAGCAAACACTCAATATAGATAATATTATTAGCGTCTTTTTTACCCCAACCTTCTAGTTCAGATTGATTTAAACGCTTTAATTTTAAAACATTTCTTCTAATCCAAAATACTACAACTCCTACAATTACTAAAAGAGCTAATACCTCAAATACTCCAATTAATGCATCATATACCCCACCTAGGAAGCTTAAAATACGATGTGTTCCGAATAATCCATCGATTATAATTTCTAACATTTCAATGTTAATTATTATAAATCCTATGTAAACAAAAAGATGGAGAATCGCTGGAATTGGTCTATTAATCATTTTGGATTGCCCAAAAGCAACACGAATCATGTTCTTCCATCTTGCCTGAGGGTTATCGGATCGATTTATATCTCGACCTATTAAAATGTTGCGTCGTAATTTTTTTAGATTCTTTATAAAAAATCCAAAACCCGCAACCAATAATAATAAAAATAATATTTGGCCTAAGTAATGCATAATTGTATTAATTGTTTCTGATAATGGTTAGTTTTTTTGTTGGTTTTAATGGTTAGTTTGTTTTTATTTTACGTTGCATCTAAAAAATACTTTTACAGATAAATCAGCCTGCAACAAAATTTCAATAAATTAAGGAACTAATAATTCCTGTTGATCTACCTCTTGTAAATCTTCACTTTGATAAGGTATAGCTTTTTTCCCAAATACTGAAAAATGCATATATCTTTTTGGATTTTCTTTTAAGTCTCTTAATAACAATTCCAATTCTTTAGATGCATTTGCTAAGTTAGAATAGAGTTGTTGATCGTTTAACAACATCCCTATGGATCCCTGTCCACTTTGAATATTAGCCAGAAGCTTATCCATATTTCCAGTAGCACTATCTATATGATCAAAAGTACTTTGAATATCTAGCTTATTCATTTTTTCAGAAAAAGATGCAAATTCACCACTAATTACATTTAAATTATCCATTGCAGTGTCTAATTTAGGCTGGGTGGAACTCATTAGTTTTCGAGATGCTGCCAAAGTTCCATTTAGATTATTAACAGCTTGTTTTAAATCCGTTTGCATTTGTTCATCCAAAATACTATTAATAGAGCTTAACATTTTATTGGTGTTCTCTAACATAACTTCGACTTTTTGCTTTAATGGCTCAATTTGTCCAACTAATTGCTCGGTCATCTCTGGTTGCACATCTCCTTTTAAAAAGTCTCCATTATCGGCATAATCGGTAGTCCCAAATTTAGGATCAATAGAAATAGCTTTCCCTCCAATTAAACTTGGTGAATAAATAGTTGCTATACTTTGTTTTGAAATTTGAATTGGGTTATTCATAATAATCTCCACTACTAATTTCCCCGTGGTTTGATCAATATTAATTTTGGCAACTTTTCCCACCGTCAGTCCATTGATGGTTACCACCGATGCAGTAGTTAATCCTTCGACATTTTGGTATTCTACATAATACTTGTGGCTGTTGTCAAATAGATTTTTACCTTTTAAAAAAGAGTACCCCCAAATGAACAATGCGATTGCTCCTAGTACTAAAATAGCTGTTTTAATTTCTCTTGATATTTTCAAAATCACTTATTTTATAATACGCAAAAATAAACTTTTATTTTCAAAGCGCTTAGATTATTTTAATGCCTCTTCCATTGATATGATCGAACCGTTTTTAAAAGCTACAATAAAAGAGCTTTTATGTCCCTTATCTTTTGCTTGTTGCAAAAGCTTCTTGGCTTGCTCATAGCTTGTTGTACTAGAATAAAAATATTTATTTAATTTACCACTTTTAATCATAGTAACCTCAGAAAGACCCTTGAAATTTTGTGGTTTAAGAGCCAATACGCGATCACTGGCTGCAATTTGAACTTTAAATTCTACGCCACCTGCAACTTTTTGAGCTTGACTTGAGCTAGATCCAGAGCTAACCTGGGAATTTGAATTACTGGTTTTATTGGTAGATGAAACTATATTATTTTCCTTGTAATAGGCCTTTTTATAAGCGATAATTCCTTCAGCTATGGATTTAGCTAATTCATTTTGGCCTTTGGTAGAGTGTAAATATGCTCCCTCACTAGGGTTTGATACAAAACCTAATTCGATTAACACACTTGGCATAAATGCGCCGTGTAGAACCCAAAAGGGACCTTGTTTTACCCCTCTGTTTTTTCGTTTTAATCCATTGGTAAAGCCATCTTGTACACGTGAAGCCAAGTCGATACTCTGATGCATATAATCCTCTTGAATCAAAGTAAGACCAATAATTGATTCAGGAGAACTTGGATCAAAACCAGCATAAGTAGTTTGGTAATCATCCTCTAACATAATTACCGAGTTTTCCTTTTTGGCAACCTCTAAATTGGATTTGTTTTTACTTAAACCCATAACAAAGGTTTCTGTACCGAAAGCTGCTGTGGATTCCGCACCATTACAGTGGATCGACACAAAAACATTACCATTGGCTTTATTGGCTAACACCGAACGTTCCTTTACGGCAACAAAAACATCCTTATCGCGGGTGTAAAACACCTCTATATCTGGATTGTCCTTTAAAATTTTCCCCACTTGTAGGGCCACAGCTAAAACGATGTCTTTCTCAACAAATTTTCCGTGATTTGTACCAGTATCTTTACCACCGTGACCTGGGTCTAAAACCACTTTAAATTTTGGATTGCTTTGTGCTGATACACTAATTGTTAATAGAAAACTCATCAGTAAAGTGAACAGTTTTGCGCAACTACTATTCATATAAAAGATATTTATAATTATGGATAAATTGAATTAAATTACATTTTTAAGAAAAAATATATGTAAGTTTGACACGTTAAAAATAACAAGCTTAATTTTACAAAAATAGCATATATAATAGATTTGCGAACAAATATTTTTAATATCGTTTTAGTTTTATTTCTTTCTTGTCAATTACCCACGCATAATGTGGTAGCACAAGAGTTTGAAAAGAAATACACTACCTTAAATACCAATACATTAACAGACTCTATATCATCTAAAACAGATACTATAGTTAAGCCTTCTATTGCAGTAGCTCAAGATTCTATTGGTAAGAATCCAGATTCTTTAGCCAAACAAAGTAAAGGAATTTTGGAGACTATTGTTTATAGAAAAGCAAAGGATTATGAAAGATTAGATCAAACAAAAAAGGAGATTACCTTATATAATGAGGCTAAAGTAAAATATCAAGACTTTCAATTAGAAGCAGGTAAAATTGTTTTTAACTATGAAAAAAACGAAATCTATGCAGGGGGAATTCTTGATAGCCTTGGTAATATGAGTCAATATCCCGTATTTACCCAAGGAGGTCAAGTTGTGGAACCGGACTCAATTCGATATAACACAAAAACCCAAAAAGCACTAGTTTTTCAATCGCGAACCTCACAAGGAGAATTCAACATAAAGGCAGAGGTAACAAAAAAGGAAAATGACTCTGTTTACTTTATGAAAGATGTCATTTTTACCACAGCCGAGGATTTAGATGATCCTGAGTATTACTTTAAATCCACCAAGATTAAACTTGTTCCTGGAAAAAAAGTAGTAACCGGTCCTACCAATATGGTTATAGCCGATGTACCAACGCCTTTGGGCTTACCCTTTGCTTTTTTCCCCATGAGTGAATCGGCCGAAAGCGGATTTATAGTTCCCAGTGTAGGGGATACAAATCTTCAGGGGTACTACTTACAAAACGGAGGTTATTATTTTGCCATAAGCGAGCGAATGGACCTTACTTTAACGGGAGACTATTACACAAACGGTTCTTGGGCATTAAGAGGACAAAGTAATTACGCTAAACGTTATAAGTACTCTGGTAGTGTTAACATTCGCTATGAAAACAACCTTTTTAGCGAACGAGGACTACCCGATTATACAGCCTCAAAATTATATAATATTCAGTGGACTCATAGAAAAGATTCTAAGGCAAGTCCTACTTCTACTTTCTCAGCTTCGGTAAACATGGGAAGTAGTCAGTATTTTAGGCAATCTAACAATTCCTACAACGTGGGTGCTTCTTTGAACAACAATATGAGTTCATCGGTTTCCTACTCAAAAACTTTTGAAAGTGTGCCTCAGGTTAATATGTCTTTAACAGCTACCCACTCTCAAAACACCAACACAAGACAAATCAACATGACCCTACCAACCCTAGCAGTTAGTGTGGATCGTGTATTTCCATTTGCCCCTAAATACGGAGCCAAAAAAGGTATTATTAAAAACTTGAACTTCTCTTATAACCTTAGAGGAGAAAACAGAGTAAGAGTACATGAGGATAATTTCTTTAAAAAAGAAATGTTCGATAGTTTAAATACTGGATTTCAACACAGTATACCAGTGGCAACCAATTTTAAAATATTTAAATATTTTTCAGTAACAACTGGTGCTAACTTCAATGAAGTATGGTATTTCAATACAATCAAAAAACAATATAATCCAGAGACAAATAAAGTAGAAGATATACGTGTAAACGGCTTTGATAGCTTCACCACTTATAACTTCAACGCAAGTATAGGAACAACCATATACGGTACATTTAATTTTGGAGATAATAAAAAAATTCAGGCTATTCGCCATGTAATGCGTCCTAATGTGGGTTATTCCTACACGCCTAGTTTTGATCAATATTACGACACCTATGCCATTGACGCAAGTGGTCAAACCATACAGGATTATACGCGTTTTCAAAGTGGTATATTTGGAGCACCGAGTAGGTTTAATTCCAATATGCTTAATTTTAATTTAAGCAACACCTTTGAGGCTAAAGTAAGGGACAAAGACAGTGATAAAGATGAATATAGAAAGTTGATGCTATTAAATAGTTTAAACTTTTCTACTAGTTACAACATGAGCGCAGACTCTTTAAAATGGTCTCCGGTACGAGTTAGTACAGGAACAGCACTATTTAAAGATAAGATGCAAGTAAACCTTGGAGCGACATTAGATCCTTATGCTTTGGATAATAACAACCGACGTATAGACATGTTTAATATCAACAACGGAGGAAGTTTATTTCGTCTTACCAGTGCCAATTTAACGGTTAACTGGTCCATGGCAAGCACTGATCCTTGGTTTGGGGGTAGTGATGATAACAAGAACCAAAATTCAATTGACAATGGAGGTCGTGGAGATGATTTATTTGGTCGTGCTCTTGATTTGGGTAATACTCGAAAGAGTATGTTTGAAGAACAAGATCAAGAACAAAAACCTTTTTCTGGATTTTATAACGCAAAACTGCCCTGGGATTTGACCTTTGCTTATTCACTTACCTATAGTAACGCACAAAGGCAAAACGAGATTGTGAACAACTCACTTATGGTATCTGGAAATATTGATTTGACTCCAAATTGGAAAGTCGGATTCTCCACCGGATATGATTTTGTACAAGACGGAGTTACCTTTACCCAATTGCGATTTGAAAGAGATTTAAAAAGCTGGCGCATGGACTTCACCTGGGTTCCCATCGGGACATATACTAGTTGGGGCTTTTACATTGGGATTAAATCCTCTATGTTAAGTGATATTAAGTGGGAAAAAAGAAAGTCACCAGATAAGCGTTTCTGGTAAGAAAGCACAACCATTAAAATAATTATATTATGAAAAAGATTATCAACTCCGAAAAAGCACCAGCACCAATTGGCCCTTATAACCATTCGGTAATGGCATCTAATTTTTTATTCATCTCTGGTCAAATTCCCTTTAACCAAGAAACTGAAAGTTTAATTACAAGTGGAATAAAAGATGAAACACTTCAAGTAATGGCCAATCTAGAGGCTATTTTACAAGAGGCTGGAATGGATTTTGAAAACGTAGTTAAAGCAACTATATTTTTAACCAATATGGATGATTTTTCAACGGTTAACCAAATATATGGGAGTTACTTTAAAACCGAAACAGCACCAGCCAGAGAATGTGTACAAGTAGCCAAACTACCAAGAGGAGTAAACGTGGAGATTTCCATGATAGCAACTAAATAACATTTATCCAATACAGTATAACAAAAAAGAGTCCTAATTTCAAGGACTCTTTTTTGTATATTTAATTACTATTGTATTGCTTTTAATAACAACTGCGCGGTTGCTTTATTTGTGGCTAAGGCTACATTATGCACATCACAAACACGCAACAACATATTAATATCAGGTTCATGTGGATGCTTACCCAAGGGGTCTTTAAAAAACAGCACCATTTGTGTTAAACCTTGTGCCACACGTGCTGCAATTTGCGCATCCCCGCCCAAAGGACCAGAGAGCATACACTCTACTTTAAATCCTAGTTCTTGAACTAACTTTCCTGTAGTTCCTGTAGCTATTAAATCAATGCCGGCTTGGTCTAAGACCTGTTTATTGTCTTGCATAAACAATAACATTTCTTTTTTCTTGGCATCGTGTGCTATGATTGCTATTTCCATTTTGAGTTATTTTTTTTTATGATATTGTATTAATCCATCTAAAGGCTTTTGGATAAAAGTCCCAATTGGAATACCAGTCTGACTTAAAACATCGGTAAACTCTTCTTGTAAAAGATAAGCCACAGAGCCAACAAAATAAACAGATGTATTATAGATTTGAGGATAGTTTTTCAAATACGCATCGCGAAAATAACTAATTTCCTTTTTAATCATTTCTTGAAAAAAAGCATGATTTTTATATTTTATTAAAAAAGGTAGGAAACTAGCCATATAAGCATTTGGATTCTCTTTTTTATAAAAGTTGAATTTCACTTGATCGGCATCTAATTGATATTGTTGCTTAAAAGCAAAAGCCAAATCCTCTGGCATTAAATTTAAAAAGTAACTCTTTAAGATCATTCGCCCAAAGGAACTTCCACTACAATCATCCATTGCCATATATCCTAAAGATTCAATTAAAGGATGTAATTGCTTACCATCGAAATAACTTGCATTAGACCCCGTACCATTGATACAAACTATACCTGATTCTCCCTTTTGAACACTAGCAAATACTGCAGCATAAGTATCCTCATGAACCTCATTGTGTTTTGAATTGACAAAGTAACGGCACAAAATATCATTAACCATTGTTTTTGTTCGCAAAGATGCGCAACCAGCTCCATAAAAAAACACTTGAGAAACCTGTGGACTAATTTGTTTTAAAACTGCATTATTATCTATGCGCTCCAAAAATTCCGACGCATTAAGAACCTCGGGGTTTAACCCCAAGGTTGTTACACTTTCCATTACATTTTGATTTACATCAAGACATATCCAGTCTGCTTTAGTTGAACCACTATCTACAATTAATCTCATGTATTTTTTTTAAATTTATTTTGCGTGATGTAAAACAACAGCCATATCTAACATTTTTGCAGAATAACCGTACTCGTTGTCATACCAAGCTACAAATTTAAAAAAAGTACTATTTAATCCAATACCTGCCTTAGAATCAATAATACAAGTATGAGGATCGGAAACAAAATCTTGACTAACCACATCATCCTCAACAAAGGCCATAATTCCTTTCATTTGATTCTCACTTGCATTTTTCAAAACCTGCATGACTTGCTCGTAGGAAGTTTGCTTTTCTAGTTTAACCGTTAAATCCACCACCGATACATCAGCAGTTGGAACACGCATTGACATTCCCGTTAACTTACCGGCAATCTCTGGAATAACCTTACCTACAGCCTTGGCTGCCCCTGTAGAGGCTGGTATGATATTTAATAAAGCTGAGCGACCTCCTCGAAAATCTTTTTTCGAAGGTCCATCTACGGTATACTGAGTTGCTGTTACAGCATGTATAGTAGTCATTAGTCCCTCCACAATTCCGAAATTATCTTGTAATACTTTTGCAAGGGGTGCAAGCGCATTGGTAGTACAAGAAGCATTTGAAATAATAAGATCGCTAGATTTTATTTGCTCTTGGTTGACTCCCATTACAAACATTGGCGCATCAGCAGATGGTGATGAGATCAATACCTTTTTAGCCCCTGCATCAATATGCTTTTGACAACTTTGTAAGTCTTTGAAAATACCCGTACAATCTGCCACAACATCTACCTTTAGTTCATCCCACTTTAAATGAGCTGGATCACTAATTGCAGTTACGCGAATTTGCTTTCCATCAACTAGTAAATCGCCATCTTTTACCGCTACAGTCTTATCAAACCTACCGTGAACAGAATCGTATTTTAATAAATAGGCTAATTGTTCCACAGACATTAAATCATTTACCGCAACAATCTCTAAATCATTTCTTTTTACTGCCTCACGTAACATTAAACGTCCGATACGACCAAAGCCGTTAATTGCTATTCTTGTTTTCATAATTTTCTTTTTTCAATTAGTTTTTATATGGTAATTATATCTGATACCCTTAAAAGTTCAGGATCTATCGGAGAGTGGCCTTTTACGGCTTTTTTCAAAGGAGTTAAAGCTACCGCATCGTTGATTAAACCCACCATCATATTTGACTGTCCCTCTAAAAGAGTCTCTACTGCTTTTACACTTAGACGAGATGCTAAAACTCGGTCAAAACACGAGGGTGCTCCACCTCTTTGCATATGTCCTAAAACCGAAACTCTTACCTCGTATTCTGGTAAGTTTTGCTCAACATATTCTCCTAATTCAAAAACATTTTTGCCTAGTTTTTCTCCTTCTGCAACAATAACGATACTAGAGGATTTACCACTTTTTTTACTTCTAGCCAAAGACTCAAGTAAACGCTCCATACCTAGATTTTCCTCTGGAACAATAATTTCTTCTGCCCCAGCTCCTATTCCGGCATTCAGGGCAATATGTCCAGCGTCACGCCCCATTACTTCCACAAAAAACAAGCGCTTATGGGAACTTGCCGTATCTCGTATCTTATCCACTACATCCACCACAGTGTTACATGCAGTATCAAATCCAATGGTGTGACTTGTTCCAAAAATATCATTATCTATAGTACCGGGAATCCCCATAATAGGCAAGTCGAACTCCTCACTTAAAACCATTCCTCCGGTAAAGCTACCGTCCCCCCCAATGATTATCAAAGCGTCTATTTGGGCATTTTTAAGATTGTCGTATGCTTTTTGACGGCCCTCTTTGGTTTTAAAATCATCACAACGGGCCGTTTTTAAAATAGTACCTCCTTTATTTAAAATATAATGAACATCTCGCGGGCCTAATGTTTCAAAATCGGCATCTATCAAACCTTGAAAACCGCGAAAAATCCCCACACATTCCACTCCATGAAAAGAACATGTGCGAACTATTGCTCGAATCGATGCGTTCATCCCCGGAGCATCACCTCCACTGGTTAACACACCAATTCTTCGAATTTGTCTACTCATAACTAATGCTTTTACGTAAATTTAGTAAAAATTACTTATTTTAACAATTATTACAAGGCTTTATAAAGCCAAAAAGCAAGTATTTTCGACGTATTTTGAAGTAATTGAAGTTTTTATTATTTTGAGCTTGACCTAGTTTTATTACGGTCCTCATAAAACTTAATAAAATCACGACTAAAATCAGAATCTGGTAATTCTTCACTACGATCTAAATCGGATTTATCTTGTTCTTTTTGTTTTTTCTTAGCTCTTTGATCGGCTTGTTTTAAAATTTTTGCAAGCAATTCTTTGAAAGTATCAAAATCCACCTCATAGGTTAACCCTACTCCTTGGGTATATCCAATACCCTCACCTATATAGTTAATATCATTTTCTCTATTAAAAAAACGCGCATTTAAATTTCCCTCTTGGGTTAAACGCAATAGAACCTCTACATCTCCAACAATCACAGATTGCTCTTCTCCTCCCACGGGAACCCCAAGCTTTCCGTTTACTGTAATTCGATCATTTACCTTTGTGGAGAATGTAACCCCTAAACGCCCCTCTGTTTGGGTATATGGATTTCTTTCCCCTTGGGCATAATTTAAACCTACTTTAAACTTATCGTCTTCATCGGAAAACAAATCATCAAATATACTTGAGGCTCTTTCAAATAAACTTCCTGCTAAGGCAGTTGAAGAGTTATCGGAAGAGAAAAATGAACCTGTGGCAAGTAAAGCCATTGCTTGGCGCTCTCGCATATCACGATCACTTAAACGATAATCTAACTCGGATTTAACAACCGAGCTAACCGTAGGGAAGTTAATCTCAAAATCAACCTCGGGATTACTTAAACTACCGTTTAAAACAATTGCAACATCGGTTGGTACTTTACGATTGATAATGGAGTTATCTACTATAACACTAGGGTTTGCTTCGGTATGGTAAATAGCTTGAAGATCTAAAATAGCATTCATCGGATCACCATCCCAGCGAATCGTTCCGTATTTCTTTACCACAAATTTCTTATCAATTAAACCACCGTATTTAAAATTATACTCTCCTTCATAGGCTTGGAAATCTCCCCACATGTTAAACTTACCTAATGTATTAATTTCCATGGTTATAAATCCAGCTCCTCTGCCCTTCATTGCATGACCAGACTCTCGATCTAGAATTATTTCGATTTCAGCATCCGGGGTTATTACAAACTCAAAATCTAATTCTATTCCACTGTTTTGATAACGATAAATATCGGTATTTTCTCCCTTTAATCTTCGTTGTTTTTCTGCCGGGGACAAAAAGTGTATGTAATTATTCTCGCCATTGTTTTGGGCTTCTTTTAAAGGAATCTTAATATAGGTATCTTTATTGGAGGTAGCATTAATATTAATAGCCAACATATTAACCGGCCCCCTTAAACTTGCCATTCCATTAATAAAGGCCGTACCATAATACAGGCTACCTTCCTCAAACTGCGTATCTAAGGCTAGAAGATTAGCTGAGGACAAACTCAAATTCAACTCCCAATCTTTAAACATTCTATGACTAACATCCCCCTCGACAATACCTTGGGTTTTATATTTGGTATCGGATATTCGAGCTTTGCGAAAAATAAACTGCTTTTCGGTAATATCCAAAGGAGTATTTGGTTCGAAAACGTAATCAACTCCAGTAAATTTGGAGGTCATCCCTGCTTGATTCAAATACAATCTTCCATTTACCTCGGGCTTTAAAGGAGTACCTAAAATACTAATCTTACCCGATGCCTGACCACGCATATTACTTAGTACGGTAGATAATAACGGCCCAATAGGCTTAAGGGTAAAGTCATTAAAACCAGATTCTAAATTAAAATATGTTTTCTTATTCACCAGATTTATATCTCCATTTAAATAAAATCGTTGGGTATCTTGATCGGTTATATTTGCATCTACTTTAAAGTTTTCTAAACTCTGATTTCCATCTACATGAAAAATCATATTTCCTAAATGCACTTTGTTGATTGATAAAGAATCTATTTTAAGATTTACACTAGGATGATATAACTCCTTGGCTTGGGAAAAGTGAAATTCACCATCAATTTGCCCTCCAAAAGCAATATTTTCAATATCGGGTGTAATCTTCTCTAAATCCACATTATTAAAGGCTAAATCCAAATGCTTATAGGTAGAATCTCGCATTACTCCCGAGAAATCAACCATTTGATCTAAATGAGAAAAAACTACTTTTTCGATTGAAAAATCAGTCAAACTTTTATTAAATACTACTTTATTTAAAGTGTCCTGGGTGGCGTTAATAGTCCAGAGATAATCCTTAAAAATCACTTCTGATTTTTTAAATCCTACAACCGATAAATTTTGATCGTTAATAGTGTGGTATAAGTTTAAAGAATAATCATCCTTGTTGTGCTTCCCACCTTTAAACTCCGAACGAACAAAAAGAGTATCATTATGCGTTAAATTCAAGAGGTTAAAATCACTTATCTTATAAGAGTTATTTTTAACACTATCTATACTTATAAATGTATTATATAACGGATTGTTGTTGTTTACGTTTAAATTTGCATTAAAAAAACTTATACCGTGTAATGCAAAATTAGGAGAGTTAAATTTTAATTTAAATTGTTTTAAATCATTATTTATAACACCCTCAAAGTGACTTTTCTGTTCTACGGTTAATTGGGGTAGAAATACCTCTATCAAACTATTGTGAACGGAAATATCAAAATCTATATATTGCCCTTTTTCAATTGGGTAAGGACTATAATTGGTGTATAAACTCCCCAATGCATTAGTAAAAAGAGCTTTTAAATCTTTAAAATTATAACGTCCGATAATATATCCTTGAATTGCCTGGGATGATTCAATGGAAATGCTACGCTCATGGGTATCATTAAAGTGCGATTTTACGCTAAAATCCTCAAAAACATAATTATCCTTGCTATTGTTATAAAGTGCAGAGTTAACACGAAACTCTCCTTGTAAATCATCTATTGTATTTCCCGAGGCCTTTAAAGAAAAATCCCCCTTAAATTTAGAAATACTATCATTAACTAATCCTAAAGCATAAAGATTCGCATAGTCCACATCGGCTACAAAATCATAATTTTTAACCGTTGAACTAAGGTCTACTGTACCGTTAAAATCCATCATTAAATTAGGATCTGATATATGAACTAGCCCTAAATAATTAGGCATTTTCATAGTTCCATCTACTGCTATTTGCGTATAGCGATAAGCTCCAAAATCTAAACTAAAAATATCTCCTTTTATATTTGTATTTAAAGATTCCTGGTTAAAGCCCATGCCATCTACATATAAGTCCAAAGAGGTTAATCCCAACTGGCTTTGTTGTAAAAACTCACCTAAATCAAAACTATTTAAAATTATATCCCCATTGTATTGCGCATTATAAGGATCATTCAAATTCACAATATCCAACTTAGCGTTTGCCTTACCAATACTAGTTAGAATTTGAACATCTGACTCCAAGGTTCGTTTTGTTAAAATGATATCCCCACGCAGATCAACATGGCCTAAATAATTTAATTGTTCAGGTAATAAAGCCAGCATGGTCTTAGGCATAAGACTTATTAAATGTCCTCTGGTGGTTTGCAACCTATCTAATTTAGCTTGCATCCAAAAAGGCGCCGCTGGATCAAAAACATTTTTAAAGGCAAAGTGCCCTTGTATTTGAGAATTATTTTGATCAATAGCCCTGGCGTTTTCAAGAATAAAGTTATTCATAGGACCTTGAATAAGTCCAGAAACATAAAGCATTTTATTTTCTGCAAACTCATTGGCAAATACATTAATATCGGAGGTATTAATATTTGCTTTTTCAATGTCAAAATGCCAGTTAACTTTATCCACAAAGTATTTCATATCCCCGGGCTCAAAACTAAATAACAAATCTCCTTTTATATAAGACTTATCGGTACGCAAAACCATCTGACCCACAGAAATAGAAGTCTTTGTTAATCCAAAATCACCTTGCATTTCCACCACATTCATCCCCCAGTTATCAGCAAATCGTCCCTGTTCAATAAAACCATAAATATTTGGGCCTTCAATTCGAAAGTCGGTTACTTTTCCATTTAACTCTCTAAAATCAACGGCAACATTTTGTAAAGAATTATCATCCGATACAATAAAATGACCATCTTCAATGGCTATACTCTTTGCTTTTAATCGAAAGCTTCCATCCCCGGGTTGGCCATTATCAAAAGCACTAATTAAAGCATCTATATTAGAAATTGTATCATTTTCGTATTTATGGATGTTCAAAAATAATTTCTGCACTTTAGAATTACCCAAGAAAATTTTCCCTTGTTTTAAGGCTTGAAAATCGGCAACACTAGTTGAGAGTCTTTCAATACTTATAAAGTCTAATCCGTGATTATCCGTTGCTGTTAATCCCTTTAAGGTTATGTTTCCTAATATATCGATTGCAATTCCTTGTATATGTATATCGGTCTTAAACTTACTGTTTAACTTCTCAACAGCCACTCTTGCCAAGAAACTTTGCACAACTGGCATAGTTAAGCCTAAAGAAATACAAATAGCAATACAAAGTGTAGCTAGAATACTGCGAAAAACTATTTTTTTAAATTTTTTGATAACTTATAATGTTTTAAATTTGCCAAGAAGTACTCTCTTTTGTTTAAAGAGCAGCGATTAGCAAATTTAGTTATTTTTCCATACACCTAAGAAAGATTTACTAGATATAATTTTTGTTTTACATTCATTTCAATTACAAGATAAATGTCATTAAAACCCACCTATATTTTAGCCATAGAAAGTTCATGTGATGATACCTCGGCAGCTGTTATGCAGGATAATAAAGTGCTGTCAAATGTGGTAGCGCAACAACAAATTCACCAGCAATACGGAGGAGTTGTTCCTGAGTTAGCTTCAAGGGCTCATCAACAAAACATTGTACCGGTAGTAGATGTTGCCTTGCAAAAAGCAGGTATTACAAAAGACCAGTTAAGCGCAATAGCATTTACCCAAGGTCCTGGATTAATGGGTTCTTTACTAGTTGGTGGTTCCTTTGCTAAATCCATGTCTTTGGCATTAGGGATACCTTTAATTGCAGTGAATCACATGCATGGACATATCCTATGTCATTTTATCCAAGAGCAAGATCAAAAAATACCTGGTTTTCCATTTTTAGCATTAACAATCTCAGGAGGTCATACTCAAATTGTACAAGTCAACAGTTTCTTTGATTTAAAAATCCTTGGAGAGACAACCGATGATGCGGTAGGCGAAGCCTTTGATAAATCAGCTAAGATTTTAGGTTTTCCTTATCCTGGTGGTCCATTGATAGATAAATTGGCAAAACAAGGCAATCCAAAAGCATTTAGTTTTACTAAACCAAAAGTAGAAGGCCTAAATTTTAGTTTTAGCGGATTAAAAACGCAAATACTTTACTTCATTCAGAAAAACACCCAGTTAAATCCTAACTTTATACAAGACAATAAAGCTGATATCTGTGCAAGTATACAGCACACAATCATTGAGATTTTAATGGACAAATTAAAGTTAGCTGTTAAACAAACAGGAATAAAACAAATAGCTGTAGGCGGTGGTGTTTCGGCTAATTCTGGAATAAGACAAGCCCTTTTAGATGCACAAGATAAGTATAAATGGACTACTTTTATTCCTAAATTTGAATATACCACAGATAACGCAGCTATGATTGGCATTGTGGGCTATTACCGTTTTAAAGAATCTAAATTTGCAGATTCTTCAACTGTATCAAAAGCTCGTATTGAATTTTAAACTATAGATCATGCAATTATTCTATTCTCCACATATCGAAAAACAACAAGATACTTTTACTTTTGATAAAGAAGAAAGTAAACATATTGTACGTGTTTTAAGAAAAGACCAAGGTGATACTCTTTTTGTGACCAATGGCAAAGGTACCTTGTTTACCACTAAAATAACCTTAGCCTCAGATAAGAAATGTGTAACGCAAATCACAGGGTTTAAAGATCAGCCCAACAAGGAGTTTTCTATACACATCGCGGTAGCACCAACAAAGATGAATGAAAGATATGAGTGGTTTTTAGAAAAAGCCACCGAGATTGGCGTGGATCAAATAACACCAATTATATGTGATCATTCGGAGAGAAAAGTTATAAAAGAAGAACGTTTTGAAAAGATTATTCAATCTGCTATGAAACAATCCTTGCAGTATAATCTACCAAAATTAAACCCAAGTATTTCACTTAAAGATTTTTTAAATCAAAACCATCAAGGCGAATTATTTATCGCACATTGTGCCAATGACAAGGATAAAGTTTTATTAAAAAACACTATTAACACTAAGAAAAATTACTTACTTTTAATAGGTCCTGAAGGCGATTTTTCAACCAAAGAAATAGAGCTTGCTCTAGATAAAGGTTACCAACCAGTTTCACTGGGAAATACTAGACTTAGGACCGAGACCGCAGCGATTGTTGGGGTTCACAGTTTGGTGTTTTCCAATGAATAATAGCAATCAATTATGATTAACTCAAAAACAATATCTAAAGGGATTGTCCGTGCAACACTAACACTTTTTGGCTTAGCTGTACTGGGATTTTTACTCTATAGTATTAAACCTTTATTTATCTACACAGGATTTGCCTTTGTACTTGCACTTATAGGTAATCCAATTGTGGAATTATTACGAAAACGATTGAAAATTCAAAAAGTAATAGCCGTTAGTATTACTATGGTAATATTTTTGGCCTTCTTTATTGGCTTTATTTTCATGTTTATTCCTTTGTTTACCACCCAGGCTCATAACTTGTCGGTACTAAACAATTCGCATTTACAAGAGGATTTCAATGGACTTATTTCCAAAATTGACTTTTACTTTGCAACAAAAGGAATAAGTTTAAACTCCATGATTGAGAGCTCTAATTTACGATCTCAATTAAAATTAGATTTTGTACCAAATCTTTTCAATACCATCTTAGGGGCTATTAGTCAATTTGGAATGGGAGTTTTCGCAATTTTATTTATTACTTTTTTCTTTTTAAAAGACAAAGTCTTGTTGGAATATCAATTCAAAAAGGTTTTCCCTTTACAACATGAAAACAAAATTATCACCTCTATAGATAAGATCAACAATTTGCTCTCAAGATACTTTATTGGTTTGTTAGCTCAAACCTGTATTATTTTTATACTTAGCTTTATTTTGCTTGCGAGCCTAGGTGTAAATGGCTCATTGATGATAGCCTTTTTATGTGCTATATTAAACATTATCCCTTATCTAGGCCCTTTAATAGGTAATGCACTAGCTGTTATCTTTACCATGCTGAGCTTTTTAGGGGACAATTTCACAGAGGTTACCCTTCCTAAGGCCTTATCGGTTTTAATTGGCTTTTTAATTATCCAATTAATAGACAATGTTATAAACCAGCCTTTGATATTCTCCAATAGTGTAAAGTCACATCCTTTAGAGATTTTCATTGTGATTCTTGCCTGTGGCATGTTAGGTGGTATATTTAGCATGATTGCTGCTATACCAATTTATACGTGTTTAAAAGTAATCGGAAAAGAGTTTTTTCCTAACATACGTTTTATTCAAATTCTTACAAAAAAATTATAATTGAAACAGAATCTATTATCTGCCGAGGTTCAAAAGTTTATTCAAGACCATTTAGGTCAAAAAGTGGAATCGCTTGCTTTAAAAAAAAGTCCGTTTCCAGGTATTGCAATGAGTGAATTGGTAGTGCAAATTGAATCTAAGCAAAAAACCAAGGATAAACTACCTAAATGGTTTGCAACTGAAAACATTCTATTCCCTAGCAAATTGTCCATCGAACAAACCTCCTCTGAACCTTGCGCCATTTATAAGGCAAACTTGGTTAACGGGCAAAGTTTAATTGACCTAACAGGCGGTTTTGGAGTGGATAGCTATTACTTTTGTAAAAACATAAAACAAGTTACACATTGTGAAATGCAAAGTGACTTAAGTCAAATTGCTGCTCATAATTTTCAGGCCATGCAAATAAGCAACATCACGTGCTTAAATGTAGATAGCATTGCGTTTTTAACCGAGAATTCGCAAAAATGGGATTACATTTATTTGGATCCCGCAAGACGAAGCGCCTCTCAAAAAAAAGTTTTCTTTTTAAGTGATTGCACTCCCAATGTAATAGAACATTTAGACCTGTTATTACAAAGAAGCAACAATATAATTATTAAAACCGCTCCTTTATTAGATATTTCAAAAGGGTTAAAAGAATTAAAATTTGTCAAACAAATTCACATCGTTGCCTTAAACAATGAGGTAAAGGAACTTTTATGGGTTATTGAAAAAGATTATAATTACTCCCCGGAGCTTATAGCGGTGAATTTAACAGCGCAAAAACAAGATGTATTTCAAGTATCTTTAAATCAATTATGTACCAGTAGATATGCTTTGCCTAAAAAATACCTTTATGAGCCTAATGCAGCTATATTAAAAACTGGTAAGTTTGATTGCATTTCTAGTTTCTATGATGTATTTAAACTACACGAGCATTCGCAATTATTTACCAGTGATCAACTAGTGGAATTTGCAGGTAGACGTTTTGAAATATGCAATACCATGGTATATAATAAAATAAATGCTAAAGCCCAATTAAGCAATATAAAAGCTAATATAACCACTAGAAATTTCCCCTTAAAAGTAGAGGAGATACGTAAAAAATGGAAAATAAAAGATGGAGGTGATACCTATATCTTCTTTACAACCAATCTAGAGCAGGAAAAAATATTTATAATCTGCAAAAAGATATTGTAGTTCATGGTTCTTCTACTAGTTATTTTAGCAAAAAAAGACCAATAAATAATTTATTGCTAAAAATAGAAATACGCTTTATTTGATTAATTCACAATGATTTCAAAAAATAAAAACAACCTCCCTTTCTTAATTTATCTAACTGGTTTAAGCATACTTGGTTTTTTAGCCACGGATATGTACCTACCTGCATTTGATACGATAAGACAAGATTTGCACACCAGCAAAACCTACATAAGCGCGAGTTTAACGCTTTTTTTAGCGGGTTATGCTATAGCCCAACTCCTATGGGGGCCATTGTCTGATAAATATGGTAAACCCATAATTATTCAAATCGGTCTTGGCTTGTTTTGTTTAAGTAGTATAGGGATTTTTTTCACTACTTATATCCAAGTGCTTCTTGCCTTACGTCTTATTCAAGCCATTGGAGTGTGTGCTGCAGCGGTAAGCTGGCAAGCTTTAGTAATTGAAAGATACCCCAAAGAGCAAACCAATAGTATTTTTGCTACAATTATGCCTTTAGTGGCACTTTCACCTGCTTTAGCTCCATTAATGGGAGTTTATATCCTACATGGTTTAGGCTGGCGTTATATTTTTTTATTTTTAAGTCTACTTGCCATTGCGTTAATGCTTTATACCACAAGGTTAAAAACACCTAAATCAACACAGCAAAGCACCGATAAAACTCATTCTTATAAACAGATATTATCTACACCTGTTTTCTTGGGAAATGTACTTATTTACGCCCTTTGCTCGGCAACATTTTTTGCATGGCTTACCGGTTCACCATTCTTTTTAAAAGAACTTGGTTACAACGAAAGTCAAATAGGACTAAGTTTTGTACCTCAAACAATTGCTTTTTTATTGGGTGGTTATGGTTATCGTGGAATTAGTGAAAAAGTTTCTGGAAAAAAATTAATGCCCTACTTACTTATTATCTATAGCCTGTGTGTGATATCTTTGTTAATATTAGCTATTTTTACCACACCTACCCTACTTACTCTTATGATTCCTTTTTGCTTAATGGCCTTTGCAAACGGAGCCTGTTATCCTATTGCCGTAGCAACAGCTCTAAAACCCTTTACACATAGCTCAGGAACAGCTGCCGCACTACAAAACACAATCCAGCTAGGATGTTGTTTTATAGCCAGTGCTATAGTATCGATTTTCTCACAAACACCATTATTAACAACCTGTGTGGTAATGGCCAGTACCACCATAATAGTTTATATAGGTTATAAAATATCCATTAAGTAAATTACATTAAAAAGTGAAAATAACTCTTACTTAGAAATATTTTTTAACTATTCCCATTTTTTTTAAGTAGCCTTTTTCTGCAAAGAAAAATTTTAAAACACCAATGCATTTGTAAACTCCCCAATGACTTAATCTTACCTTAATCACTACAGGGTTTAAAATCCAAAAGACCACTTAAAAACGGAATATAGATACCCCTTCTTGCTTAAAAACCACCTGTATTATTAATTACAATCTTTCGCCTTTATATCTAATTAGCTTTTTTTATAAAGATTTTTTCAAACTCTGTTGCTATAGAATCACAAGAGTTAAAAAAAGCAGCATAAAAAAAGGTAAACTATAAAAGTTAGTCACTTTTATAATTTACCTTCTGGTAAAAAAACCATTTATTTTAAAAAGTTTTTAATAAAACTCTCTTAAAATAGCTTTTTTTATTTTAATTCTTATGCATTAGAAACATCAACTGTTGTAGCCTCTGCAATCTTTTTATATTCTCCACTTACAAGTTTCTCACGAATAGCCTCGTAAGCTTTTAAAGTCTCTTCGATATCCTCTTGTGTATGAGTAGCCGTTGGAATCATACGTAAAAGAATTATTCCCTTTGGAATTACAGGATAAACTACAATAGATAAGAAAATATTATAATTCTCTCTTAAGTCATTTACCATTACCATAGCCTCAGGAATACTTCCCTCTAAATAAACAGGAGTCACACAAGTATTTGTATCACCAATATCAAAACCTCTTTCTTTTAAACCGTTTTGAAGTCTATTTACATTCTCCCATAACTTTGCTTTAATAGAAGGATTTTCTCTTAAAAGTTCTAATCTTTTTAATGCTCCTTTTGTAAAGATCATTGGTAATGATTTTGCAAACATTTGAGAGCGTAAATTATACTTTAAGTAGTCAATGATATCTTTATCTGCAGCAACAAAAGCTCCAATGGAAGCCATTGACTTAGCGAAAGTAGAGAAATATACATCAATACCATCTTGACATCCTTGCTCTTCTCCGGCTCCAGCACCAGTAGCACCCAAAGTTCCAAATCCATGTGCATCATCCACTAAAAGACGGAAGTTATACTTTTGTTTCAAAGCAACTATTTCTTTTAATTTCCCTTGCTGTCCACGCATTCCGAATACTCCTTCGGTAATAACTAAAATACCTCCACCTGTTGTTTCAGCCATTTTAGTTGCACGCTGTAAGTTTTTCTCAAAACTCTCTATGTCATTGTGCTTATATGTAAAGCGTTTACCCATATGTAAACGTACTCCGTCTATAATACAAGCATGAGAATCCACATCATAAACAATAACATCATTCTTTGTTACCAATGCATCAATAATAGACACCATTCCCTGGTAACCAAAGTTTAATAAGTAAGCTGCCTCTTTGTTTACAAACGCTGCCAACTCATCTTGTAATTGTTCGTGCATCGTTGTATGTCCTGACATCATTCGCGCTCCCATAGGGTAAGCTGCTCCATATTCTTGAGCTGCTTCAGCATCTACTTTTCTAACCTCAGGATGATTAGCTAAACCTAAATAGTCATTGATACTCCAGTTAATAACTTCTTTTCCATGAAACATCATACGATTTGACAAAGGCCCTTCTAATTTAGGAAACACATAATATCCCTCTGCTTGTGAAGCCCATTTTCCTAATGGTCCTTTATTTTTCTGTATTCTGTCAAATAAATCGTTTACCATAATATAACTATGTTTAAAAAACAAATGCAAAATTAATCATATTTTGTATGCTTTCATAATAAAACACCTATAAATATTTGCATATGCTTACCTAAAATTAATAAGTTTAATTGCTCCGGGCAAATATTTTTTTTACCCTTGTTGTATTAAAAACGTTAGATACAAAACTGTATCTAACTCATATACATTTAATTATCTAGCAAAAAAACCCCCTAAATAGGAGGTTTTTTATATTATTTTTAATATAAACTCGGGTATTTTTCTGGATTTGCTTCATGCATAATCTCATATGCCTTCTCAAAAATATCCTCTACAGATGGTTTAGAAAAATAATCTCCATCTGTTCCATACGCAGGCCTATGAGCCTTTGCTGTTAAAGTTTCAGGTTGACTATCTAAGAATCTATACCCAGCTTGCTTTTCTACAATGTTTTGCATCAAATAAGCCGAAGCACCACCAGGAAGATCTTCATCTACAACCAATAGTCGATTTGTCTTTTGTAAACTCTTAACACAATCCGCGTTAATATCAAATGGAAGTAAACTCTGAGCGTCAATAATCTCAACACTAATACCATGTAAATCAAGTTCCTGTGCAGCCTGCTCGACCAAACGAAGTGTAGATCCGTAAGAAACAATGGTTAAGTCAGTACCCTGTTTAATTGTTTCCACCACACCAATTGGTGTTTTAATCTCACCTAGGTTAAGTGGCATATTTTCTTTTAAGCGATACCCATTTAAACATTCAATAACCAAAGCAGGTTCATCTGATTGCAATAAAGTATTATAAAACCCTGCCGCTTTGGTCATATTACGCGGAACTAAAACATGCATACCGCGAATAGCATTAATAATCATACCCATTGGAGATCCCGAATGCCATATACCCTCAAGACGGTGACCACGAGTTCGCACAATTAAAGGAGCTTTTTGGCGCCCTACAGTTCTATATTGCAGAGTTGCTAAATCATCACTCATAATTTGAATAGCGTATAATAGATAATCCAAATACTGAATCTCAGCTATTGGTCTTAATCCACGCATGGCCATTCCAATACCCTGTCCTAAAATAGTAGCTTCTCGAATCCCGGTATCACTTACACGATTTAAACCATGTTTGTCCTGAAGTCCTTCTAATCCTTGATTAACGTCTCCAATATTACCACTATCCTCTCCGAAGATCATCACATTTTTATTATTAGTGAAAATATGATCAAAATTATCACGCAAGATAATTCTTGCATCTACCTCTTGAACATCTTGTTGTGGGTAAACTGGATCTACCTTTTCAATAAGTGTAGCTTGTTTGTTGGAGTCCGACATTAAATGCGAACTATATTTAGGCTGGATTTTTTTAAAATAATTTTCAATAAAATCCACTAAAGCTTCTTTACACGACTCTTTCAACACAATTCGTATAGCTTTACGAGCAGTGGAAATTACATCTTTGCGAATCGGCTCTTTTATTTGCTCTAATTCGTTTGTAAGCTTTTCAAGCTCTAGTTTATTTACACTTTCTTGCTGAATTTTTCGTAAAACTGCAACAAGTTGATTTCTCTCTGAAATTATCGGATCTAAATAATTTCTCCAAGCAGTCTTTTTCGCCTCTAAAACTTGCTTTTTAAGATCTTTATCTAATTCATCTAATTCTGATTCACTTGCAAATCCCTGAGAAACAATCCACTTTCTCATCTGTACCAAACAGTCCATTTCTCGCTCCCATTCTAAACGCTCTTTACTTTTATATCTCTCATGAGAACCGGAAGTCGAGTGTCCTTGTGGTTGGGTTAGCTCCTCTACATGTATCAAAACAGGTACGTGCTCATCTCTTGCAATCTGTGAAGCTTTTTGATATGTTTTTAAAAGCTCTGGATAATCCCAGCCTTTCACATTTAAAATCTCATATCCTTTATTTTTTTTATCTCTTTGAAATCCTTTTAAAATCTCAGATATATTCTCTTTTGTAGTTTGATACCTAGCATGAACCGATATACCATACTGGTCATCCCACACACTCATAACCATAGGTACTTGTAAAACACCCGCTGCATTAATGGTTTCAAAGAATAACCCCTCTGAAGTAGAAGCATTTCCAATGGTACCCCAGGCTACCTCATTACCATTTATGGAGAAGTTTTGCGCTTTATCAGCCTCTGGAAACTCTCTATAGTATTTTGAAGCCTGAGCCAAGCCTAATAATCGTGGCATTTGCCCTGCTGTTGGTGAAATATCGGCACTTGAATTTTTCTGTTTAGTTAAATTCTTCCAATTCCCTTGTTGATCCAAACTATGGGTAGCGAAATGTCCTCCCATTTGACGACCACCGCTCATAGGGTCGTTCTCAATGTTTGCATCGCCAAAAAGACCTGCAAAAAACTCTTCTATACTTAAGGCTCCAATGGCCATCATAAATGTTTGGTCACGGTAATAACCAGATCTAAAATCTCCGTTTTGAAATGCCTTGGCTAAAGCCAATTGTGGCACTTCTTTTCCATCTCCAAAAATTCCAAATTTAGCCTTTCCGGTTAACACCTCACGTCTACCCAATAAGCTACATTCTCTACTTATTCGGGCTATTTTATAATCTTCTAACACCTCTTTCTTAAAATCATCTAAGGCAAGAGATTTCTTATTTTGCTTTTGACTCATCGTAAAATTAACTTATTTACCGGTTACGAATATAAAATATTAATGCTAAAAAAGCTAACTTTTCAGACCTCATTATATCAAATAAATATCCTATACTATTGATTTTTTTTTAAAAAACATCTAATTTATTTAAATAATGTATAATTTCATCTTAAATATAAACTTCAGACTAAGAATTATACAATAACCTTTTTATGTAAAGACATTAATTGACAAGAAAAATCAACCAAAAAAAATACCCCTTTTTATCAAGGGGTATCTTCTTATTCTATTACAGTTAAAAACGTATCTAAATCAAAACGCACTTTTTTCAAAGGTAATAACCAATCTTCTTGCGAATCTCTATGCCCAAGGGCTAAAAGACAAACACTTTTTAATCCCTTTTGATCTAAAGATAACTCTTTATCTAACTCCTGATTGTAAAAACCTTCCATAGGAGATGCATCGATGCGCAATTCAGCTGCTGCGGCAATTGCCATACCAAAACCAATATAGGCTTGTTTAGCGGCGTGATTGGCTTGTTGTTCTACCGATAAAGCTGCAAAATTAGCCTTCAATGAATTTTTATAATCTAACATGGAATCTTTGGCTAAATCTCTTTTTTTCTCCATATTATCAAACACTTTATCGATACGCTGATCTGTGTAAGAATCCCAACTAGCAAAGACCAACAAATCGGAACACTCCTTAACCTGGGGCTGGTTCATTGCAATGGGAACTAGCTTTTGTTTTAGTTGTTGATTTTTAATTAAAATCACCTCAAAAGGCTGTAAACCTGATGAAGTTGGAGCTAGTCTAGCCGCTTCAATAATTTCCATCACTTTTTGGTGATCTAATTTCACATGGCTATCATATCTTTTGGTTGCATATCTCCACTGTAAAGCTTTTAATAATTCCATTGTTTATATATTCTAAATTAGTTTTCTTCTAATTGGTCATTTAAAAAAGTAGTAACATTCTTGTATATACGCTCTTGTATATTATCCAAGGGTTCCTTTACAAACTCTTGTCCCATTATAATTTGGTAAAGTTCAATGTATCGATTCGATACAGACTCTAGATAATTGGCATCCATAAATGGAACAGTTTGACCTTTTTCACCGCTGAATCCTTGTTCTAACAACCATTTTCTAACAAATTCTTTAGACAATTGCCTTTGATCTTGGCCTAAACGCTGCCTTTGATCATATCCATCAGCATAAAAATACCTAGAGGAATCCGGAGTATGAATCTCATCTATTAACATAATCTCACCCTGTTTGTTTTTTCCAAATTCATATTTAGTATCCACCAATAACAACCCATGTTTTTTGGCAATCTCACATCCTCTCAAATATAATGCTTTTGTATAAGATTCCAATACTTGGTAATCCCCTGGCGTGACAATGTTGTTTTTAATTATTTCTTGTTTGGAAATATCTTGATCATGAAACCCAAATTCCTCTTTAGTTGAAGGTGTAATTATAGGTTCTGGTAATTTGTCATTTTCTTTTAATCCCTTTGGTAATTCCACACCACAAATCACTCTATTTCCAGTTTTATATTGTCTTGCGGCATGACCTGCTAAATATCCTCTTATTACCATCTCTACTTTAAAAGGTTCGCAAACCTGACCAATCATAACATTTGGATCAGGTGAGGCTATTAACCAATTAGGCACTATATCTTTGGTTAATTCCATAAAGCGAGTAGCTATTTGATTAAGCACCTGGCCTTTATAAGGAATTCCCTTTGGTAAAACCACATCAAAGGCAGATAAGCGGTCTGTGGCAACCATAACTAAGTATTTATCGGCAATGTTGTATACATCGCGGACCTTACCTCTGTAAAAAGATTTTTGATTTTCAAACAAGAAATTTGTTTGCGTGATAGTTTTTGTCATATTTATCAATTGTGTAGTTCTTTTTAATAGCCAATATATATTAGCCCCTAACATTTAGGTATTTTAAAGCTTTCACAAACACCCCATGGTATAAAAAGTGTTTTTTTATCGTGCAGCCTTGGGTGCTTCTAAACAAAGAAACCCACTTAACAAGCACATAGGGAATCAGCAATACAAAACTACAAAAATGATTGATTAGGATACTTAAATATACCATTTTTTTTTTAACCTATTAGGCTATAAAACAACCATTTTAACTATATAAGTAAACTTTTTTATTTAAATTAGATAATTAAAGAAATTTATTAAAAATAAAACCCTTTTAAAAATACACAAATAAATACTTTTTAATACAACAACTAATAAGAACAACAAAAAACAACTCAAAAACATCTAACAATCTATATTTAGCCTTATTATTATTATAATTTATACTTAATACCCCCCTATTTTAATACATTGTACTTATATTTGCAAGGAACTATTTAATAATTTGGATAGATATTTAGCTCGATAAAAGCAATAAAATTGGATTTTAGCTTCCACCTTATTAATACAACATTTAGATAATTAGCTAATAAAAAATGCTTTACAGCAATAAAAATATATAAAAACACAAACAACAATATGGAAGGTCAATTAACAGCGAGAGAGCAACGTATTCAAAAAAAAATAAAAGACTCCGAGACACATGTTTTTCGCGCAGTTTTCCCTGGACAAACAAACCACCACAACACCATGTTTGGTGGGGCTGTACTTTACATCATGGATGAAATTGCATTTATGACAGCAACACGATTTTGTCGTAAACCAATAGTTACAGTCTCAAGCGATAAAGTAGATTTTAATCAACCAATTCCAGCAGGTACTTTAGTGGAGTTAATTGGAACTGTAACAAGAGTTGGAAGAACCAGTTTAGATGTACGTGTGGATGTATTTGTAGAGAGCATGTACCGAGAAGGAAGAGAAAAAGCAATTACAGGGAATTTCACCCTTGTTGCTATTAATGAGAGTAAGCGACCAGTTCCTGTTTTAGATGAATTAGAATAATATTTGTTCTTCATATAAATATAAAAAAGCTAAAAATAAACCCTTTAGCCTTTTAAAAGATTAAGATTTTATAGGTGCCCCAAAAGTTTTAAACATTCTTTTGGGGCATATTTTATAAATAAAGTACACAAACATGATAAGTTACTATAATTCTAACAAACACATGTTTTGAAAATATTTTACAAAATGCGCCTAAGGAGTTAGAAACCTTCTTTTTAAACTAGCTTTGATAAACTCTTTTAAAGCTTGGTAGTGCTAAGCTTTTTTTTTTCGAACTCTCATAGCTACAATGTAAAAAGTAACCGAGTTTACTTGACCTTGTTATATAATCTTTTCAGTATACCAGTATTGACTCTCCTACTACTTTGAGCATTAACTTAAAAAGTAATTAAATTGAAATACACTTATAGTTTTACAACTACCCTAGCTCCATCCACCTGAGATTATAGCTTGAATAAATATCGATTATTTTACCAAAACAAGAAAAAAAACAGTTAGAAGATAATCAGGGTGTACTATTTTCATCAAAGCTTTTATACCATTTTTTTAAATGCAGCTACAAAGTATTCCCTTTTGTTTTTTTTGCTTTTAAGCCCCCTGTCTTACTAAGGCAAAACAATACATTAATAAAAACAGCTCTAACAAAGTATATATAATGCAATGAGCCCGGAATTCAACCGGGCTCAATACATTAAAAGGATTCTATAAATTAGCCAAATTCTCTTGGCATAAACCTACAAACTCACTTATATTTCTTTAGATATATTGTTATTGTTTATCTTGAATTGCATTTTCAATTTCGTCAATCATCATTTTAATTGATTTAAGTCCTCCACCTGATAAATACCAAACCTCGGAGTCTAAAAATACAATATTATCGTTTTTATAGGCGTTTGTTTGTTTGATTAAATCATTAGCAAATTCTTCTTTGTCTAATGATTGTCTTTTAATGGCCGCCCCTCTATCAATTACAAATAAGTAATCTGGATTAACTTCTTTGATAAATTCATTAGACACAGCCTGACCATGACTAGCGGCTTGAATTTTATCATCCGCAGGCTTAATACCAAAAACATCATGGATAATTCCAAAACGAGATCCTTTACCATAAACACTATATCTTCCTTCGTTTACAAGTACAATAAGACCTGTTTTATCTGAATTTTGAGTAAGAGCATTTATATTGGCAATTCGCTGGTCGATCTGATTTAATTCTTGCTCTACCTCTTGTTCTTTACCATAAAGTTTAGCAATAATTCTTTGGTTTTCTTTAAATGAATTTATGTAATTATTCTCATCCAACTCCAAGTTGATAGTCGGAGCTATTTTACTTAATTCATCATATAAAGGAGCTTGACGACCAGATATAATTATTAATTCCGGATCTAACTCATTAATTTTCTCAAAATTAGGATCTTTTAAGGTCCCCACATCCACAATGGATTTATCTTGTTGGTAGTCTTGTAAATAACTAGGTAAGTTACCCTTTGGTAAACCTTTCACAGGAATATCTAACTCCTCAAAACTATCAAGTGAACCGTAATTTAAAACAACTGCATTTTTAGGGTTTTGATTTACAGAAGATTCTCCCGAAAGATGCTTAACTACGATTTGATTAACCGAATCGTCTTGGTTAGTTGTCTTGGTATCTTTGCAAGAAGCAAACACAGCTAAACATGCAGCGGTGCAAGTAATTAAAAACTTATTCATATTATTTAATTTTTTATTGATTAATATTAATGTTATTTAAAATAAATACAAACCTTACAATCACTATTATCCACAATTGTCATATCAATATCAAAGACCTCTTTCATGATATCCTCGCGAATAATATCTTGGGTTGGTCCAAAGTGAATAATTTTATGATCTTTAACAGCCGCTATATAATCTGCATAAGAAGAGGCGTAATTAATATCGTGTACCACAATTATAATCGTTTTTCCATACTGGTCGGCCAACACTCTTAAAATCTTCATAATCTCAACCGAGTGTTTCATATCCAGGTTATTTAAAGGCTCATCAAGTAAAATATATTCTGTATCCTGAGCAAGAACCATAGCCAGAAAGGTGCGTTGTCTTTGCCCCCCGCTTAACTCATCTATAAACTGATCCTCTATTTCACTTAATCCCATAAAGCTCAAACTCTCTTGGATTTTCTCCTGATCAAAGGTAGTTAATCTACCTTGAGAATGCGGAAATCGTCCAAAAGCAACAAGCTCCTTAACAGTTAAACGAACATTGGGATGATTAGACTGCTTTAAAATAGATAGACGTTTAGCAAAATCTCTATTTGTAAAACTAGTTACATCTTTATCTAAAAGATTTATTTCTCCCGAATCCCTAGCAACTAATCTACTAATGATTGAAAGCAAAGTGCTCTTCCCAGTACCATTTCCACCAACTAGACAAGTAATTTTACCTTTTGGAAAGCTAACTGTTACATCATCTAATATCATTTTATCTCCGTATGCTTTTCGGATATTTTTTACCTCTATCATGATCTATTACTCTTTAATAATAAATAAATAAAATATATTCCACCTACAAAGTTGATTATTATACTAATTGTAGTGGACATATTAAATAAATGCTCCACAAGATATTGCCCTCCAATGACAGTTACAGCTGTTAAAAGACAACAGGCACTAACCATGTAAATATGCTTACTTGATTTTACTAATTCATAAGTTAAATTTGCCACTAATACTCCTAGAAATGTAATAGGTCCAACCAAAGCCGTGGACACCGCTACCATAACCGAGATAAGCATTAAGTTATTTCGAATTACCTTGTGATAATCCACACCAAGACTTATAGCATTTTCACGTCCCAAAGTCATTACATCTAACGAATTAAAATAGCGTGCTCCCCAAAACATCGAGCCAATCAACAAAATGGCTGAAACCCCCAATAAATTTAAATTAATCTTATCAAAGGAAGCAAACATCGCAGATTGAATTATGAAAAACTCATTTGGATCTATTAACATTATAATAAAAGAAGAGAAGCTCCTAAATAAGGTCCCCATAAGTAACCCTACTAAAAGCAATACATACATACTTTTACTTTCCCTTCGAAATATCGCATAATACATGACAAGTGAAAATATTAACATAAGGCCAACGGAAACAAAGAAGTTTGTTTGCGTACTTAATACTTGAAAAGTTTTATCGCCATAAGCAAAAACTAATAGACTTTGTAAAAGCAAGTAAAATGAATCAAATCCCATTATCGAAGGTGTAAGAATTCGATTAGCAGCTATTGTTTGAAAAACAATACTTGAATAACCAATAGCAAAGGAGATTAATACCATTGCGATTACTTTAAATCCTCGACGAGGTAATACGTAATCTAATTTAGATCCCGTGAAAGTAAACATATATATAGCAATGCAAAAAAGTAATGCTACAAATAAAACTGATATAATTCTATTTTTATGCATTGCGTGTTTTTTTAAGGATTAAGAATAAAAATATAATACCACCTATAATACTCACTGTTAGTCCAATTGGAATCTCATATGGAGCAATAAGCACTCGACTTATTATATCACAAATCATTAGGAAGATAGCTCCTATTAAAGCCGTATAACTAATGGTTTTCTTTAAATTATCTCCAAACAACAAACTAACAATATTTGGAATTATCAAACCTAAAAATGGAATAACTCCAGCTGTTAGAACAACTACTGTGGAGGTTATCGAGACAAATATTAATCCTAAGTAAGTAATTTTCTTATGATCTAGCCCCAAAGAAGTTGCCGTTTCCTCACCCAGACCAATAATGGTAAATTTATTGGCATATAAATAGCTTAATAAAACAATGGGAACTCCTAAATACAATATCTCGTAATTTCCTTTGATAATAGATGAAAAATCTCCTATTAACCAACCTTCCATATTTTGAACCAAATTATTCTTATAGGCAAAAAAAGTAGAAATAGCATTTAAAATATTACCAAAGACAATTCCAACTAAAGGAACGAAAATAATATTTCTCATTTTTATCTTAGAGGATATTTTTAAAAATACCACACTTGCCACTAAAGCAATAACAAACGATAAAGACATTTTATAGAATACTCCCCCACTTGGAAAAAGTATCAAGCTAAATAAAATCCCCATTTTACAGGCATCTAAAGTACCCATAGTTGTAGGAGATACAAATTTATTTAGAGATATTTGCTGAACAATTAATCCAGCGATACTCATACCCACCCCAGCAATTAGAACCGAAATCATTCGCGGTAGCCTACTGACCAATATTACTAACAACTCATCTTGAGTAAGGTTACTAATATTGTAAATAGATATATCCTTTACACCAACAAAAATGGAAAAGAACGATACTATAAGGAGTATAAGAACTAATAAAATTCTTATCATTTCAAGCTTGTTTTTATTTAGAATAAAATTAAATAATGGCAAATATATAAAAGTCTAACAAGTGTAGGAAACAAAATTCAAACTAATTATAAACAATAACAATAACCAAGCTAACAATAAATCAAAGAAATTAATATAAATAAGTGATTTTCAAATAATTAATAAGCTAATAAATCAAAACTGATAGTATAAAAAACATAAAAATAAATATTCCGTAAAACGGTGTTTTTCTTAAGCCTTGAGCTATACTACCTGTCTAAAACTAAAAGGCTCCATGAAACTCTAAATAGAGCTTATCAAAGACAGCCTTAACTTGTAATTTCGCAGGCATAATAGTTGTTTTTGATTTCTATTTTTCTGTATTTTTTTTAAAAAAAATATAACTAACAATGCCTATAGTTTATTTTAATCTATCGTCCAGTTTTTCTAAAATTTACTTCTCACATACAAACACTCTTTAAAGGTGTATGAATTGGGGGAACTATTTGTAACAAAAAAACCACCAACTAACTTAAAAAAGTTAAGGGTGGTTTTTGCGACTCTCTACCTGAATACAACATCAGATTCCTTTTTAATTCACAACCATTTCTATTGATGTAACTATTCCCTTGGTAACAGGAACTAAGGTCATAGTGCGTTTACGAAGCTCTACAATGTGAAATTGCTGGGGTTGATCACCAGATAAAAAAACAGTAATAATACCTTTTTCAAAATCATAAGTCCCCACGAAAGATTTTTGATCGTATTTATTAATAACTTTTAATTTACCTTGTTGTAAAAAGTCAACTACGTAGAAAGATTTTTGTAACTCAAGTTTTATTTGCTTTTGCTGATCGGCCAAGTCATTAAAATTAAAGTGTGCAGCTATCCAAGTCTTTTGAATATTTTCAACTACTAAATCTAAAGGAGAGTTGGGATCTCTGTGATTATTACTATCATCATTTGAACACCCAATTAGCAACAGTACAAGGATACTGAAACTAACAAAAATTAATACATTCTTTCTCATATGGCTTGACTTTATATTTAATTACTTAAAAAACATTAATTTAACTTAAAATCTTAAATTAACTATAACTAAATATACAAAATAAATACATTACTTTTACAAAGAAGATGAAAAATTACATATTTATCATATAAAACACCCATAAGAGTAAATATCACCACTTTAACTTAAAAAACTCCCTTTTTCAAAGTAGTTTAATACAAATAACACGAGCTTAGAGAATCAAATTAAGGCCAAATCGCTATCTTTTCTCTATTAATCAGAACTTTAATGACTATTTGATTCTCTTAAAACCAAATTTAACAAGTCAAATAATTTTTCTTTAAGTGTAAATCTATATACACTACAAACCAATTAAGGAGCATAAAACAACACTTAATCTATATAAAATACTTGACTAAAGTCTCTAGTGCATTAATTCAATAAAGGCTAAAGGTTATTGACAATAACTTTTATTTACAAAAGAGTTGTTGATTTACCCTCTAATTTATACAATATTTATTGCATAATCTATCTTGATATAAAAAATTAGCCTTACTCTTTTTAAAATACGCCATTTTATGTCCTACAGAATTTTATTTTTTTGATTTTCTACCTACCCCAATAAAAGATCAAAATAAGGATATAACTCCCCATGAGGTAAATTCAACAAAAACTCGGTAGAGGACTTTTTTTAAACACACTTTAAATCTTATTAAACTAGTTAAGATTTATTTTTTTAACAAACAATTTAATAAAGTAAGGAAATTACTATTGTACTTAAATATCGCGATTTTCTGCTAGTAACTTTTTTATAAAACCATACAAGTTTTCCATTATTAATTCTTTCCTAAAGCAACAGTGAAATTAGCAGTTAAGAGTCTATCTAAAGCGCATACCAAAATGAAAAAACAATCCGAAACAGTATGTTTTTTGACAGATCAAACCTACTTTATTGTTATTTATGTGTTTGTTAATCTCTAAGTAATAAATTTTAATGTCGAAAGATTTCCAATTTTTGTTAACAGACCTATATCCTTAATAAATCCAGTAATACAAATAAAAATCCTACCTAGACAACTTAATTATTGCAACTAATCTAGATAATAAATAATTTAAAGACAGGGGATAAATTAAAGTCATCACTTATAGCTCAAGGATACCATACCAAGTAACTGACTGTTTTGGTGGGATATTAAAATTTATTTTAAAAAAAGTGCCTACGAAGGAATTTATTTTAAAATAAAAAATCCTACTAGGTACTGAGGGTTTGATAAAAAGAGAAAAGCTTTGAAATTAAAAATATCCCCTGAGTTATGGATTAATTTAAACACAATGAGCTCGGTATTTCACCGAGCTCATTGTGTTTAAATTAGCCTGTAAACAGGTCTATATTTCTCTTACTTGACTTTTGTTTTACTAATTAGTTAGCTTTATAAGCTAGATAACTATCTATTGTTTGCCTAGCGACAAAATGATAATTTCCTCGAGCCTTTTGATAAATTTGATTAGCTAATTCTTCTTGCCCCGAGTTTATCAAAGCTAAATATAAAGGCTCTAAAAACTTCCTTCTACCCACATGTGTCATAAATTCCTGTGCATTATCATTAACCTTATCATAGCCTATAAGAAAAGCTTTCTCATACCAAGCACACTGTATTTCTGCATTGTTTGAATTGGTAAAGTCATACATCTGATCCATCTTTTGTAAATCTTGTGGAGTCAATTTTTCCGGGTCAATTAAACGGATGTAATGTACATATTCATTGGTGGACCAAATTCCAGGCTTTGCTGGGAAGTTCTCTGCTAGTTTAAATTCAGCTAAATCTTGGTTATAAACCTTTTCTACTTGATCCATCAACTGGGAATTTGGTGCAGTAAAAGCAGTAGGCCATCCTGTATCATAAATCCAATTTTGAACAAAATCATCTTCACCATTGGTTAAATTCTGCTTTAAATAAACAACAAAGTCCTTTGTTGTCATGGTTTTAAAAGCATTATCACTGAAATATTTCTTTAAAAAAGCATCAAATTTTTCTCTTGAATATCTATCTTCTAACATTTTCAAAAATAAATATCCCTTGTCATATGGTACATCGGAGAAAGCATCATCTGGATTACGGTTACTTAAATCAATATACAATGAGGTATAATGGTTATCTATCAAATCCATAGATGTTTTTAAATCTTGATAGCCAATTACACTTAACATATCTGCGTAATCTTTACCAGCTATTTTCTCCATGATGCGGCGTTCAAAGTAAACAGTAAATCCTTCGTTTAACCAAAAGTCATCCCAAGTTGCATTTGTAACAAGATTACCGCTCCACGAATGAGCTAACTCATGGGCAATTAAATTAGTCAAGGACCTATCTCCAACTAAAATTGTTGGGGTTGCAAAGGTCAGCCTAGGGTTTTCCATTCCACCAAAAGGAAAACTAGGAGGTAGAATTAAAACATCATATTGTTCCCAAGGATAAGGTCCGTATAGACTTTCTGCTGCCTGAACCATCTGCCCTACTTGAGCTAGCTCATATGCTGCTTTTTCTAGCAGCCCTGGTTCTGCGTACACACCAGTACGGTGATCAATACCCTGATAGGCTATATCCCCAACTGCTATGGCAATTAAATAAGCTGGTATGGGCTGATTCATTTGAAAGTGATATAAACCATCTGCGGTTTTTTCCTTAGGGTTAGTTGCACTCATTACCGCCATTAATTCCTTTGGCACCTGCACATCGGCCGAATAAGTTATTCGAACACTTGGACTATCTTGAATAGGAATATAAGTACGGGTTAAAATTGCTTGACCTTGAGTTAATAAAAAAGGATACTTTTTATCATAGGTTTGCTCTGGCTCCAACCACTGTAAAGCACCTGCGTGGGGACTAGTTTTATAGTAAATACTAACAATAGAATCCACAGGTGAAATATCCACCTTCAAGGCCGATCCTTTTATGGAATCTCGAGCAAACAAAGTGTAATTAGCTTTTCTTTGATCACTTAACAAAACAGAATCGATTTGAATATTATCCGTGTCGAAAAATATTTCACTTGCATTGTTGTTTAAAAAATCATAAGTAGCACTTGCTTGAAGTATTTTGTTTTCAAAATCTACATTAACATCCCAATGTAAATTTGTAATACGCGCCTTATCCAAATCTGCGTAGGTTTGATTATCCACTGACAAAGCTACATTCTGGTTGGAGGAAGATTTTTCTTGACACGAAGTTAAAAATGCCAAGAGACCAAAAAAAACAAATAGGTTTTTTTTCATTTTAAAAAAATTAGGGTAAATTACTTTATTAAAAGTCATCGTTTTATAACACTTAACTAAGACCTTTAACTTGGGACAAAGATAAAATTTCATTCTGAAACTTAATACTATAAAAAAACAATACAATAGGTATTGCAGTTAATAGAGATTTAAAGACCAAAATATACGTTGCATTTCAAGAAATTAAACTTTTTATTAACTACTTACAATGGTAATTACAACTACCTTTGGCCTTAAATGAAAAATGGGAAAACTCCACTTACTGAGCTCTCCCATCTTTTTTGAAAATACACACTATCACTTATATATTGTATAATTGTTCTACAATTATATAAAAACAACACTAAATTAATATCTAACCTACTAAATTAATTTAAAACACAGACACAACATTGTATTTTAATTAGATATTTCTTTAATTTTGATACTGCAAATTTCGAACTTATTGTATAACCACCATAGGACATTTGTCCTTAAGCAGCTAAAAAAATGTTAAGAATAAATATTGGATTTTTATCCTACGTAGAGTCTTTGGCGCAAACTGAGTTATTTTCAGACAAAATAATACTAACTAGTTATAAACCAAAAGAAATTCTTTTAAACCAAGGTGATGCAATCAGTAAAATTATTGTCATAAAAGAAGGCATTACAAAATGTTTTATTACCGAGGAAAATGGAAAAGAATACATTCCCGAATTTTTAAGTAGTGGAGAAATAATGGGAGAAATTGAAATGATTTCTAAGCGTAATTGCCTTTGTTCTGTAGAGGCCATTACCCCTGTACTTGCTTATATTATTCCCGCATCGGTGTTTGATCATTTACTGCAAACAGACCTTACCTTTAATCATACGCTTTTGAAAATTGAATCCCTACGATTATATGATACAAGCGAAAAGGCATCTTTTCAACAACTCTATACCGTAGAACATGCGTTAGAGAAATTAATGGAGCTTCAAGACAAACAAAAAGTAAATCTTACAAAAGAGGATATTGCCTCTTATTTGGGTATTACCACTCGCACCCTTAATCGAGCTTTGAAAAAGCTGGAAGAAAATTAAAACCTATAAAAATATTACCCTTATAATTTATTAATTAAAAAAGGAACTAAATCTCTTTAGTTCCTTTTCTTGTTTTTACATAGTTATAACTGGTCTTTGATAAACCAAAAGACTCTAGTTCTTTTTTTGTGTTTGATTTTTAATTATAACAAAAATCAACAGAAGCTAAGTTCATTTCACGAAGAAATTCCTTAGGCATACTCTCTAGTTTAATGGTTTGCTCACTACTTAAAATAAAGTTGTTCTCAACCCAATCTCTAGTATTGTTAACCATTTGAAATAACTCAAACTTAAACTCCTGCACACTTAACTTACTCAGTTCAGATTTTTTGGCTTGAAAACCTGCCTGATTAAATGCTACTTTTTTCATGATTTTATTGTTTTGTTGCATTATTCCTCTAGGGAAAAATATACCACCGGATTTATCTCCAAAAGCGAATCCTAGTGGGTATTCTTAATATTTCAATAATCATGCCATTTAACATTTCCTACACACTGGCTAGGTGTTTAACGTTAGATTTGGTTAATAAAAAACGTTATTGAAATATTTTGGCAATTTATTACATAAATAAAACAAAACCAATACGGTATAAGTGAAATTCTTATAATTTAAAAAACTTAGCTAAATGTGAAAAAAATATTAATTATTAAAAGAAATCATTATAAATAAAAGACTAATATTAGTCAATAATCAACATTTAAACATAAACTAAAAATCAGATTATGCTTAAAAAACAAGAAATAAAATTTAAAACCGTCCCACTTTAGAAGTTGAAGGTATAAAATAAACACATTCTAACACTAGTTTATATAAATATACAAATAAAATACATTAAAATAACTAATATTATAAAAAAACAACATCTTAATTAACACAAAGTTAGAAATACAAAGAAAAACACACCTTATCTCATTTTTACTTACAATTTTATTAATAATTGCAGAATACTGAAATATTTATGGTAATCTACTATCCCCCCCTACCCATTCACTTTTTTATAGGCAAACATAACCAGTGACTCTACATAATCGGTATCGAACTCAATTGCGTTAACTTTGTTAATATCAAATTCATCAATTTCCTCAATCCAATCCCCATTTGGAGCTAACTCTTCAAATCCAAAAAAGTTTTGGTCATCATGTCCAATATATCGACCTACATAACAGCAGGAATCATTTTTAAATTCGATACTAAAAGCACCATATTTATTGGTAATGTACTTTAAGGTTTCAAAAATATCTTCTTGTAGTCTTATAGGAGAATCCTTAAAATTTACTGCCTTTGCTTTTAATACCTGTTCAGTGAAACGAATATGAGCGTCCTTTGATATAGATTTTATTACCTGTCGATTTATTAATCGATATCCATCCATCAAATAGTCAACGGAATTGGTTTTTATTAATATCCAGCTTTCATTAAATGCGAGTAATATCCCGATGATAGGTCTGTTTGGACTATCGATTAATTCTAATTGTAATAATTTAAACAAACTATCATTCATCATAATAACAATCTTAAGGTTCATACCACTCAAGCACATACTGGAAGAAAATTCATCTCTAATGGCTTTATGTTAAATTTAATAAAAAATCAACTAATTTTCATCCTTTTGAGTCACTTTTTAACAGTGCAAATAATTTACTGTAAACCAGCTAGATACATGTTTTTTGATAAAAAAAAAAGAAAGTTTCATTTTTAATAAGTCTCCAATACTTATTAAATTGCTTTTAGTATGCAAAAAAAGAGCCTCTTTACACGCCATTTTTTTTGGGTTTTTCTGCTTATTAACAAGCCTACTCTCAGAAAAAGTATTGGTTAAATTACCAAATGATACTTTACAAACAAGGCTTTGATTTTTAATAAACCAAAGCCTTGTTTTTTTGAATTACAATTCTAGCCAAAAATAAGTCATATGTCGCATTTTATTTTTTAACACGTTGGGTTCAATTACAAAATCATACTTTTTAATAAAACCAAATTTTTCACATAGTCTAATACTTGCGATATTTTTCTGTTCTGCATTATATATAATATACTTTGTTTTAATATTGTTTTTAATTAGCTGGATTAAAGTTTTTAAAATCTCAGAACCATAACCTTTATCTTGTGCAGACTCTTTTAACCACAAACCAATTTCTACATTTAACTGGTTAATATCATGTATTCCACAAGAACCTAAAAACTCTTTGGTATTCTTATTCAAAACAACAAACACCATACAAGCACCTCGGTTATACTCAATTTGAGAACGTCTGATGTATTCCTTTAAAATAGCTTGGTTATCAATAGGATCAAAACTTAAAAATTCGGCAACATTACTAGTTAATCCTTGTTGGTAACTTAATAAATAGTCTAAACAAATTGGAACCAGCTCTAGATTTTCACTCTCCCATGTTTTCTTAACAGGAAATACGACTCTTTGCTGATCTTTAATCATATTTAAGATTGTTGAAATTTCATATAAAATTCCTCTACTTATCAAATCCATGGTTGAGTGGTTTTCCAGTAAGTCTTGATAACTTAGAAGTACTTGCCTTGTAAAATACCATGGGTGATCAAACAACAAGCTATCACTTGTTGTGGCCCATAACATTTGGTCGATAGTGGAGCTTTCAAACTCAGGCCATCTATAAGCAGAATCCTCCTGCCATACCCAGGTTCCAAAAGGCCTATCAATTTGATTCCTACCATCTAAAAACGTCTCCCATTGAAAACCAATAGCCTTGCATATCTTTAAAAAAACTCTCAAATATAAACTTTGTAAATCCTCTTGTTTTTGGAAAAACTTAAATAAATAAATTAACACCATAGGAGTGATTATAAGCACACGATTTTTTTGCTCTATGGTATTGGCTAAGGTAATTAAAGCCATCTTTTTTTGCTGCTCGTCTCCAAATTCAAGTATTTCAAGTAGACCAGGTATGTCGTTTGCCCTTTGATTAAAGTCTACAAAGTACTCCCAAGGCAAGCTAGAATAAGGAATCTGATTTAACTTTATAATATTTTGCATTATCTGATTTTTAAAAGATTAAAAAAGGGTCTAAATAATTATTAAGACCCTGTTTTTAAACTAACTATTTTTTTTATTTTCTTTTCTATAAGAAAGCATATTTAATATTTTTTGCTCACTGATGTTTCGAACAAAGCTATGGTGATAAACATAGCCTAGTTTTTCGGCTATTCGAATACTACCCGTATTATCTTTTTCTACATTATAAATTAAGTAATCCACATCCAAATTTAAAAACACAAACTTCTCTAGAGCTTCAATAAGTTCTTTTCCATAACCTTTACCAAAGGCGCTTTCTTTTAACCATATACCCAAAGAAATACTTTCATTACAGATATCATGAATTCCACAGCATCCAATAAACTCTCCACTACGTTTATCGCTTGCCACAAGAGTTATGTCTTGTTTTTTCTCTAATTGGTTTAGACTATAATCAATAAACCCCTGGGTATCTTCTAATTTACCTGTGGGAATAAAAGGCAAGAATTTTGCCACCGTTGGGGTTAAAGCGTTAAAAATATCTTGCTTGAATTTTTCATGTACAATTTGAAAATGTAATCTTTCTGAATCGAAAGCGATGTCTTTATTAAACTCCATTATTTATTTATTAAATTCTTTGGAGTCAAAAACTCCATATATAAAATTTTGCACTGTATTAAAAGGGGTGATATGTTGGTGATCTATCGTTTTTCTCAAAACAAACGAGTCTTTAAAGGTATCGGCCAGAGATTGCTTATCATATTGTGTAATATTTAAACCACTACATTTTAATGGCCCCGAGACACTAAAAGTACTAATTATCATTTTGCCTTTTACCCACTTATTTGTTATTTCAACATATTTAGATACACCTTGGCTATCACATTGAAAGTGAAATGCAGCTCTATCATGCCATAGGTCAAAACTTTGTGTAGGAACATAGTCTAAAACATCACTTACCACCCAGTTAACTTTATGTCCCTTGGCTCCTAATCTATTCTTAGCTCGTTGTATAGCTTCTAAGGAGATATCCAAAACCGTGATATTAGTAAAGCCACTTTGTAAAAGATAATCTACCAAATTACTATCTCCAGCCCCAACATCAATTATAGCGGCGTCCTTATTCAATTTAAAACTCTCAATAAGCTCTAGCGATAAAGTAGGTTTTTCTTGAGTCCAACTTACTTGATCTGGTGTTTTATTCAGATATATATCTTGCCAATGTTTTTTATTTTGGTCCATAAACTTATTTCTACTCTTTACTTGACAAAGGTACATAAAAGAAAAAAGCTTTACTTACTATTTAAATATCTACGAAATTATTTTTTTTCTTTTGTTTTGCAAATACATTTCAGCTTTGCAACGCCTTGTAAATACTAGAAAACTTGAAGAAACAGCTTCCTTATACAAAATATATTTTTACTAAGTGATTACCCTAAAAAAATATTTTACCCATATCCATTTGTAACTGAACAGATTAAATTTTACTGCAAGAAAAAGTGAAAAAAAAACAATAAATGCATTTGCACAAATCAAAAACTCGTAGTATGTTTGCCATGCAATTAAGGAAATAATCTTAATAAGTCAAGGAGAGGTGCCGGAGTGGTAACGGAGCAGATTGCTAATCTGTCATCGGGTAACCGATGCCAGGGTTCGAGTCCCTGTCTCTCCGCAACTTTCGGGGTGTAGCGTAGCCCGGTCATCGCGCCTGGTTTGGGACCAGGAGGTCGCAGGTTCGAATCCTGCCACCCCGACGAAAGTTTAAGATTAAATCCGACATTGCATTTCGGGGTGTAGCGTAGCCCGGTCATCGCGCCTGGTTTGGGACCAGGAGGTCGCAGGTTCGAATCCTGCCACCCCGACTTGACGGAACAAAACAGAAATTTCTGTTTTTGTTCCGTTTTTTTTACACTTAACTTTCTGTTAATCAGATTAAGGATGGATCAAAAAAGTTGTGGGGTATCAAGTGCAAAAGTTGGGGACTAAGCAAAGAGTTTGCTTAATCTAAATAGAAAAAACTCTCGTTCTCTTACTCCTCTATACATCATACGAAAGTACTTAATTTTAGAGTTGAAGGATTCTGCAGAAGCATTTGTACTTCGGTAATTAAAGTAGTTTAAGATATCTGGGTAATGCTGGGTAAGGGTTTTCACGACAACCTGGAATTGCTTCAGTCCCGTTTTCTCAACCAAGTTAAACCAATGTACTAATTTACTCATAGCTACTTCTTTGGGTGCTTTTTAATTATAAATAACTCGAAGGGAGTTAGTTAAGTTATACGCCTGTTTTATTTCCAGGTATAGCTCAAAGAGAATTTCTGCTCTTTTCTTGCTGATATTAAGTTACTAAATCAGATAATTAGATTTTTTATATTAAAAAACATTGGGATAAGGGGATTCTTTACTTTAATAATTATAAATGAAACGCATACCTTAACTTAATTCCAATATGATAATCTTTTAATTTTTGGTTGCTATAACTCATATCTGTCCAAATACTATTTAATTCAATAGGATTATCATAAT
>NZ_JBTXLO010000006.1:0-56891 GCF_054871605.1 Myroides sp. LJL119 | reverse complement strand
TCAAATGTTTGTTACGAAAAATCGGGTATTTAAAGGGTATAAAAAAATAGTAGCAAACTAAAGTCTACTACTATTTTTTATGTAATTTTATAATATTAATCCTGTATCGTTATTTCAGGACTAGACAGTTTAATTTTTTACTGGTAAAAGTCTCAAGAATCTTTATTGTTTTTTAAAAATAAAAAAGGGAGTGCTAACTAGCACTCCCTTTAATAATCATTGGATTGATCTTCTGCTGGTTATAAATAGTTGAAATTACTATTTTAAACCAAATTTATTTTTAATATCCTCTACGCGATCTAATTTTTCCCAAGTGAATAGTTCTACCTCAAGAGTTTTGGTTTCACCAGTAGGTTTGGTAAAGGTTTTAGTTACGATTTGTGGTTTTCTACCCATGTGTCCATAAGCTGCTGTCTCGCTGTATATTGGATTTCTTAGTTTAAGTGACTTTTCGATAAAATAAGGACGCAAGTCAAAAAGTTCAGATACTTTTTTAGCAATCTCTCCATCGGTTAAATCTACATTGCTTGTACCATAAGTGTTGATATAAAGACCTGTTGGTTTTGCAACTCCAATGGCATAGGAAACTTGTACAAGAACTTCATTTGCAACTCCTGCAGCAACTAAGTTTTTAGCGATATGACGTGTAGCATATGCTGCACTTCTATCTACTTTACTTGGATCTTTACCTGAAAAAGCACCACCACCATGGGCTCCTTTTCCACCATAAGTATCTACAATAATTTTACGTCCAGTTAAACCTGTATCACCGTGGGGACCACCAATTACAAATACTCCTGTTGGGTTGATTAAGTGTTCAATTTGTTCAGGATTTTCAAATAAGTATTGATATTGTGGATATTTTTCTAGCAATCTTGGTATAAGAATTGTTTTTATATCTTTTTCAATTTGCAGTTGCATTTGTTTTTCTGCCTCCACCTTTGCTTGATTGGAATCATCTACTGGCTTGATAAAATCATCATGTTGAGTAGATAATACAATGGTTACAATTCGAACTGGAACATTATTATCGTCATATTCTAAAGTAATTTGACTCTTTGCATCAGGTCTTAGGTAAGTTATCTGGGTGTTTTCTCTTCTAAGGGCTGCAAGTTCTTGTAACAGTTTGTGAGAAAGATCTAAAGCCAACGGCATATAATCCTCTGTTTCTTTAGATGCATACCCAAACATCATTCCTTGGTCTCCTGCACCTTGATCCTCTGGATTACCACGATCTACACCTTGATTAATATCGGCTGATTGTTCATGTATTGCCGATAAAATACCACATGAGTTTGCATCAAACATGTATTCGCTTTTCGTGTAACCAATTTTCTTGATTACTTCACGTGCGATTTGTTGTACATCTAGGTAAGTTTCTGATTTAACCTCCCCAGCTAAAATAACTTGTCCTGTAGTAACTAATGTTTCACACGCTACTTTAGAGTTTTTGTCAAAAGCTAAAAAGTTATCAATTAACGCGTCAGATATTTGATCTGCGATTTTATCCGGATGTCCTTCACTTACAGATTCCGATGTGAAGTAGTAAGCCATAATATGTTATTTTTTAGATATTAAAAAAAAGAGGAAATGGCTAAAGGAAAGTATAAACTATTTCTGCTTTAGCATTTTTTACCGAGGTTGCAATCAGTTCAAATTTTTCCTCACGATTATTTCACTGCAAATGTATTAACTATTTTATATTATAGGTAATTTTTTGACTATTTTATATTAAGCTTAACGATTACAAGTTTCTTGTAATGCTTTATAAATATATACTATTTTTTAGGCTTTGTCTTGTAATGAAATAAATTATTGTCAAAGATATTACTTTTTTAACTGCTTATTTGTAAAAATTAGAATAAAAATCATGTAAATCTTATTTTAAAATCTATTTTTCAATACATTTGTCCACACAATATGTTTAATAAAACACATAGACATGAGATTACATAACGTAGATGACCAAAAATCATTATCGCCAAAGGTTGCCTTAGAATTTTTAAAACAAGGTAATAAGCGATTTGTTGCAAATCTAAAAGCACATAGTAACCTTTTAGAGCAAGTAAACGATACAAAGGCTAATCAATTTCCTTTTGCTATTATACTGAGTTGCATAGATAGTCGTACTTCGGCAGAATTAATCTTCGACCAAGGATTAGGAGACATTTTTTCAGCTCGTATAGCCGGGAACGTTTTAAATGAGGATATCATTGGTTCTATGGAGTTTGCTTGTAAATTAGCTGGATCTAAATTAATTGTAGTCTTAGGACATAGCCATTGTGGTGCCATAACAGGTGCTTGTAATGGTACAAAATTAGGTCACTTAACTAATTTATTAGACAAGGTTCAGCCATCAGTGGATTACGTAAAGCAAAATAATCCAGAAATGGAAATTACATCAAAACAAGCTGTTGATTTAGTTGCATACCACAATGTGGAACAAACAATAGCTCAGATTTTTGACAAAAGTCCAGTTTTAAAGCAAATGTATGAACAGGGTGAGATAGGAGCGGTAGGTGCTTTTTATAAAGTGGAAACAGGAGCTGTGGATTTTATCCAAGAAATGTTTATAGATAAAAAATAAAAAATAAGTTGAAACACAACGAATTTTACAAGAAGATTCTTGCCAACAATAAGATTTGGGTAGAGACTAAGATTGCGAAAAATCCAGATTACTTTAAGCGGTTAAGTGAAAAGCAAACCCCTCCTGTTTTATGGATAGGATGTTCCGATAGTAGGGTGCCTGCCAATGAAATTATTGGAGCTGAATCTGGAGATGTATTTGTACACAGAAATATTGCCAATATGGTGGTTCATTCGGATATGAATATGTTAAGTGTTTTGGACTATGCGGTGAATATTTTAAAGGTGACCAATATTATTGTATGTGGACACTATGGTTGTGGTGGTGTTTTAGCGGCTATGAAAAACGAATCTTATGGTTTGCTTGATAACTGGATAAGACATATAAAAACGGTATATCGTCTTCATCATAATGAGTTGGATCAAATAGAAGACGAGACACAGCGCTTTAATCGATTTGTAGAATTAAATGTTCATGAACAAGTCTATGATTTAGCCAAGACTTCTATAGTTCAAGAAGCCTGGGCTAGAAACCAAGAGTTAAGTATACACGGCTGGGTATATGGGCTTAATTCGGGTTATGTAACGGATTTAGAAGTTAACGTTACAAGTAATAATGATTTAGACGAGGTATATCAACTACGATTTAAAAAGATTTAGTCGTCCTGCTGCATATTTTCATTAAAAGCACTAGGTAGTAATGAAGGTATAAATCTTAAAATAATTGGTAGTAATAAAGTACCTCCAGGTAATAAAAAAATTGCAAGAGAAGGAATAGTTTTAAAGATTTCTAAAGTCTGATTTTTAACTATTTTCTTCTCTTGTGCATTTAATGGTCTATGGGTGGAGTCTAAAAGTAACTTCATTAATTGGCTATTGTTTTGTATCTCTTTAACAAGTCTTGTCTTGTTTCTAGTTAAAAGTAGTTCTACATAACTGGTAGAATTATGTAAGATATTTCCAAATAAATTAGTTGTTTTATAAAAATGATAATCTTTATTACTTTTAGAAATAAGATTAGTAAATAAACGTTTACTTTGGTCAACTTGCTCAATTTTCAGATCCAACACGCTAAATACTCCCGTGGTTAAGTCTGGAAAAATAACAGTTTTAGATTCATTATCCCAAGCATTACATATAATTAAGTCAGTTATAAAAGCTTTTTCAAAATCACTTTTATATAATTCGGGTAGCTCGGTACTGTTAGAGGTAATCGAGGTATGTAAAAAACCGATAAGCTTATTATCGTTATCTTCTTTGGGGTTAATCTTGCGCTTAAAAGACAAAATGATTTGTTCTAAAACTTGCCCCAGAGTTTGACTATAAGCATTGGGATCGGTCTTTTGAGATAAGTATTTTTCAAATGCCAGTATATCTATGGATAATAAAATAATATTTAAAACCAAATCGTTGTCTTTACTTTGTGAAAAGAAGTGCTCTTTCCAGCGCATGGAAAAAATTTCCTCAAGTTTCGAGTAAGGATCTTTAGGACTAAATAAAGAAGTAAATATGTTGTTTTTATGGGGAATTAATACTTGATAGAACTCAATGAGTGTTTGCAAGAACTTATCATCGGGTTGTTGTGAAAACAAGTATACCTTCTCTAAGAGTTGTAAATAACAAATCTTAGATAATTCAACTGGTGTGTATTTAAAATCTTGAAAAGCTTGGGGGAAATTCTTTAGCTCTAAAAAACCATAAGAAAAACCTATTTCCCTAACCCTTTGAACTATTTCTGCTTTAGAGTCGTTTTCAAAGAGTTGAAATTTTTGGTGTTGGTTATAGTATTTCTTTATCCAACCACTTGCTGATGGGTTCATGCTATAAAAGTAAAAGATAGGTGATAAGAACAAGGTAGTATTTACTACCTTGTTACCATTTAACTTGTTTCTCGATTGCTTTGATCATCTCCGAGGCGATATCTTTATTAGTAGCCGACTCAATTCCTTCCAAACCAGGTGAGGAGTTAACCTCTAATAATAAGGGACCTTTGTCTGATCGGATAATATCCACTCCGGCAACTTTAAGATTCATTGCTTTGGCTGCTTTTATGGCAATTTTTTTCTCCTCTGGGGTTACTTTAATTACCGAAGCAGTTCCCCCTAGATGAATATTGGCTCTAAATTCACCAGGTAAGGCTTCTCTTTGGATAGCAGCCACTACTTTACCATCTACCACAAAGCAACGGATATCTTTACCATTGGCTTCTTTGATAAATTCTTGTACAAGTATATTTGCATTTAAACTCTTAAAAGCATTAATAACACTTTCAGCTGCCTTTTTTGTTTCTGCTAAAACAACTCCTTTTCCTTGGGTTCCTTCAAGAAGTTTTATAATCAAAGGACTACCTCCAACCATTTTTATTAGATCATTTGTATCCAGTGGGGAGTTTGCAAATCCAGTGGTAGGAATATCTATTCCGTTATTTAAAAGTAGTTGCAAAGAAAAAAGCTTATCTCTACTTTGTGTAATAGCCGCTGCACTATTTAAACTATAGACTTTTAAGGATTCAAAATGTCTTGTTAAAGCACAACCATAATAAGTCATACTTGGGCGAATACGCGGAATAACTGCATCAAAATCATTTAAAACTCTACCACCACGATAGTGTATCTCGGGTTGATTGGCGTCGAGTTTTATATAGCAGTACTTTAAATTTAAAAAGTGCATTTCATGCCCTCTTAATTCACCAGCTTCTATGATTCTCTTGTTACTATATAATTCGGGGTTACTAGCCAGTACTCCAATACGAAGACCTTTTCTTTCAGATTTAGTGGTGTTGTAATATTCTAATAATTTTTCCGTGGTGGGTTGACCAAGTAAAAAATGTTGTTCTGGATCCACCAATATACGTCCACTCATTGCCTCTCGACCCAATAACATACGGTAACCCATTGAATCTCTATTGGTAAGGGTTAACTCTATTTCCCAAGATGTGTCGGCCAATTCAATATTGGTAACAATCACATATCGTAGTTCTTTGGTTCCACTTGAACTTTTGACAATTCTTTTGTCAATTACTCTAGCCTCACAATGTATAATAGCCTTTCCATTTCCTTGGATAGGATTTACGTTGAACTTAACCCATGGTTGTCCATCTTTTTCAAAAGGTGTAATATTAATAGCATGTAAAGCCGAGGTTTTTGCACCTGAGTCTACACGAGCTTTAATAGCTGGAATTTTTAAAGTAGAAAAAGAACACCATTCTTCACTACCAACAATAACTTTGTTTAACATATACTTAAATTGTTTTGCGAATGTAGTGTATTAAATATAATGCTTTTATAGGGAAATAAAAAAAAAGTAAAAAATAAGTGAATTCTAGCTGGCATATAAAAAAAGATGGATATTAAAAGTCACAGAATAACTTGTTTGCCCCCCCCTAAGGATAATTGTATTTCATGTAGGTATAAAGTAGCATTTTTGCTAAAGAAATACTTTTATTTGGGTAAGTAAAAACCAGTAGGATTTAATATAGACTTAAGGGGGAAAATAATAAAATCGTATGAAAATTTATTGTACTTTTGACTTAGAAAGTTACATAAAAATTAGATATGGCTATAAGTGGACTAGTAATAACTTATAATGAACAGAAAAATATCTCTCGCTGTGTGCAAGAGTTATTTCAGGTGTGTGATGAAGTCATTGTAGTGGATTCCAATAGTACAGATAATACCGTTGAATTAGCAAAACAAAATGGAGCCAAGGTCTACCTACAAAGCTACCTGGGAGACGGCCCACAACGTATATATGGATTACAATTCTGCAAAAATGATTGGATAATGAATCTAGATGCCGATGAATACTTGGATTCAGATGCTATTGCATTTGTGAAAAAGCAAGAGTTCTATCACAAGGATTATGATGCTTATAGTTTTAGAATAAAAAATTTCTTAGCAGATAAATTAATTGATTTCTCTGGATGGTACCCCGATTCAAAAGTGCGCTTTTTTAATAAAAAAACAGCAACTCCTTCTAAGGATATGGTTCATCAAAAGATAATAGCAACAAATCAAACTAAGGTTAAGGTACATATTTTGCATTATGGCTGGAGTTCCTACGAACAGATTATTGCCAAGAAAAATCAATATTCAACCTGGGGTGCTGAACAGCTCTATGATCAAGGTACACGGATTAATTCTTTTAAACCTGTGTTAAACGGAACGGTTGCCTTTTTAAGATGTTATTTTTTTAAAAAAGGTGTATTCAACGGTATAGATGGACTTACCATAGCAATGATTCAGGGATTTTTCTCTTATATGAAATATGTTAAGTTAATTAAATTAACCAAACAAGGTGAAAAGCTACTTCAGGATAAATAATAAACAAAACAAGGTTTAATTTTTATAAAAATTAAACCTTGTTTTGTTTATTACAAAAAGCAAATAAGCCTACTAATTAGTAGGCTTATTTGCATTGTGTTCTACACAAATTTCTAATTCTTGTTTATCTTTAGAAACCTTTAATTTTATTTTATCTCCAGGTACTATTTTCGAATTTACAATCTCTTCGGCCAAAGGATCCTCGATGTACTTTTGAATTGCTCTTTTTAAAGGTCTAGCTCCATATTGTTTATCAAACCCTTTTTCTGATATAAAATCTTTTGCCAAAGAATCAAGAGTAATTTGATAGCCTAATTCTTCAATGCGATTATAGAGTTTAGCGAGTTCAATGTCGATAATTAAATCAATGTGTTCTTTTTCTAAGGCGTTAAAGACAACAATATCATCAATACGATTTAAAAACTCAGGGGCAAATGCTTTTTTAAGGGCATTTTCAATTACTGATTTAGAGTGTTCTTCGGCTTGTTCTTTCTTGGCCATTGTTCCAAATCCAACTCCTTGACCAAAATCTTTTAATTGTCTGGCTCCTATGTTAGAGGTCATGATAATGATGGTGTTTCTAAAGTCCACTTTTCTACCAAGACTATCGGTTAAATGACCATCATCTAGAACCTGTAAGAGCATATTAAATACGTCAGGATGTGCTTTTTCAATCTCATCGAAAAGTATTACACTATAGGGTTTGCGTCTTACTTTTTCTGTGAGTTGTCCACCTTCCTCATATCCAACATACCCTGGAGGCGCTCCTACTAATCTAGAAACGGCAAATTTTTCCATAAATTCACTCATGTCTATACGAAGAAGGGCATCTTCTGAGTCAAACATTTCTTTGGCTATCACCTTTGCAAGCTGTGTTTTACCTACTCCGGTTTGTCCCAAGAAAATAAAAGAACCAATTGGTCGGTTAGGATCTTTTAAACCAGCTCTATTTCGCTGAATAGCTTTGGCTATTTTAGCAACAGCTTGGTCTTGTCCGATTACTTTACCTTTAATAACCTGTGGAAGGTTAGCTAATTTGGTAATTTCTTTTTCTGCAATTCTATTCACAGGGATACCAGTCATCATAGAAACTACATCCGCAACATCTTGTTCGTTAACCACAATGCGATTTTCTTTGACATCTTGTTCCCACTGAGTTTGAGCATCTAAAAGTTCTTTTTCAATAACTTTTTCATCATCTCTGAATTGTGCAGCCTCCTCGTACTTTTGTTTTTTAACCATCTCGGACTTACTTTGACGCACTTCTTCGAGTTTATGTTCTAAATCAACAATGTTTTGTGGAACCACAATGTTGGTGATATGAACTCTTGAACCGACCTCGTCTAAGGCATCGATTGCCTTGTCTGGAAGGAATCGATCACTCATATATCGATTGGTTAATTTCACACAAGCCTCTAATGCCTCTGGTGTATAGGTAACATTATGGTGGGCTTCGTATTTTTCTTTAATATTATTTAAAATAACAATTGTTTCCTCCACAGAGGTTGGCTCTACAATTACTTTTTGAAATCTGCGTTCTAAAGCGCCGTCTTTCTCGATATGTTGTCTAAACTCATCTAAGGTTGTTGCACCAATACATTGTAGTTCGCCTCTTGCCAAGGCTGGTTTAAACATATTTGATGCATCTAAAGAACCGGTTGCTCCACCTGCTCCTACAATAGTGTGAATCTCATCAATAAATAAAATGATATCGTCATTTTTTTCAAGCTCGTTCATAACGGCTTTCATTCTCTCTTCAAATTGACCTCTGTATTTTGTCCCCGCCACAAGGCTTGCTAAATCTAAAGTAACTACTCGTTTTCCAAATAAAACACGAGATACTTTCTTTTGAACAATACGAAGAGCAAGACCTTCTGCAATAGCGGATTTACCAACTCCTGGTTCACCGATTAACAAAGGGTTGTTTTTCTTGCGACGACTAAGGATTTGACTTACTCGTTCAATTTCTTTCTCACGACCAATTACAGGATCTAACTTACCGTTTTCGGCCATATCTGTTAAATCTCTACCAAAATTATCTAATACAGGTGTTTTTGATCTTTTTGCATTTTTGTTAGCAGAATTGTCAGGTTTGTCATTAGATGTTCTGTCATTTTGTCCTAAATCATCATATGTGGATGCTTTAGGTTTATCCATAATATCGTCTTTGGTATTTTCACCAAAGGCTGTTTGACCTAAGTATTCTTGTTTAACACTGTCGTAATCTACCTTTAATTTAGTTAAGATCTGCGCCGTTGGGTCATCGCTGTTCTTTAAGATACACAACAATAAATGGGCAGTATTTATTTCCGTATTTTTAAAGAGTTTAACCTCTAAATAAGTTAAGCGTAACGCTCTTTCAGCCTGTTTTGTTAGGTTAAGAGCTGTTTTATCATTTAAAACCGCAGTGTTTACTGTCGATGGGTTTAAGGTCTCTATTTTGTGTCGTAGGAAATCTACATCTATATCTAAGTTTCTTAAAATAGTGGATGCTTCACCTTGTTCAACTCGTAATAGCCCTAATAAAAGATGTTCCGTACCAATAGAGTCATGCCCTAAGCGTAGTGCTTCCTCTTTACTAAAGGAAATAACATCTTTAACTTCTTGCGAAAAATTGTCCTCCATTATCTATTTTATATTTAGGTGAATATTTATACAATCACATTAAAGCAAAAAGCATACCTCTTAAGGTGACTGTCATAGGCTAATATGACAAAAAAACAGCTATTAAAAAAATAATGCTAGATGTTTTTTACAAAAAAAATAAAACCGCGATTTACTAGGGGAAATACTTGTTAAAAAATATGGTATAAACCTGCAAAATACCTATATTAGCACGTTTAATATTTTGAGAAATTTAATTTTATATACTTATGTCTGAAGGAGAAAAGTTGATTCCTATTAACATAGAAGAGCAAATGAAGTCGGCCTACATTGATTACTCAATGTCTGTAATTGTTTCTAGGGCTCTTCCGGATGTTAGAGATGGCTTAAAACCTGTTCATCGAAGAGTATTGTTTGGGATGTATGAATTAGGTGTTTTATCTAATAGAGCACATAAAAAGTCTGCCAGAATTGTAGGGGAAGTTTTAGGTAAGTATCACCCACATGGAGATAGTTCCGTTTATGACGCGATGGTACGTATGGCCCAGGATTGGAGCATGCGATACATGCTTGTAGATGGACAAGGTAACTTTGGATCTGTTGACGGAGATAGTCCTGCGGCTATGCGTTATACGGAGGCTAGAATGAGAAAATACTCAGAGGAAATTTTAGCAGATATCGATAAGGAAACTGTTGATTTTCAGTTGAATTTCGATGATACTTTAGAAGAGCCAACTGTTATGCCTACTAAGGTTCCCAATTTATTGGTTAACGGAGCCTCAGGTATTGCTGTGGGAATGGCCACTAACATGGCGCCTCATAATTTAGCAGAGGTAATTGATGGTACATTAGCCTTTATTGACAATCCAGAGATTGAAATCGATCAGATTATGGAGCATATTAAAGCTCCTGATTTCCCAACCGGGGGAATTATCTATGGGTATGAAGGAGTTAGAGAGGCTTTTAAAACAGGTCGTGGACGTATTGTAATGCGTGCTAAAACAAGTTTTGAGGAAATTGACGGAAGGGATTGTATTATTGTAACAGAGATTCCTTATCAGGTAAATAAGGCAGAGATGATTAAAAAGACTGCTGAAGCCGTGAATGATAAGAAAATTGAAGGTGTTGCTACAATCAGAGATGAATCCGACCGTAAGGGAATGCGTATTGTGTACGTTTTAAAACGCGATGCAGTACCAAATATCGTATTAAATACCTTATTTAAATACACACAATTACAATCATCTTTTAGTGTAAATAATATTGCACTGGTAGATGGTAGACCTCATACTTTAAATGTTAAAGAGTTAATTCATTATTTTGTTGAGCACCGTTTAGATGTGGTGACTCGTCGTACTCAATTTGAATTAAGAAAGGCCGAAGAGCGTGCTCATATATTAGAAGGGCTTATTATAGCCTCGGATAATATTGACGAGGTGATTGCTATGATTCGTGCTTCTTCTAATACCGATGAGGCTCGTAATAAATTAATCGAGCGTTTTAGTCTTTCTGAGCTGCAAGCTCGTGCTATTGTTGAGATGCGTTTACGTCAATTAACAGGACTTGAGCAAGATAAGTTACGTGCTGAATACGAAGAAATAATGAAGTTAATTAATCATTTAAGAGAATTATTAGCAAGTAAAGAGCTTTTAATGAACTTAATTAAAGAGGAGTTAACGGAGATTAAAAATAAATACGGAGATAAAAGACGTTCTGTAATAGAGTATGCAGGTGGGGATGTAAGTATTACGGATTTAATTGCCGATGAGCAAGTAGTAATTACCATTTCACATGCAGGTTATATTAAAAGAACTCCTTTATCAGAATATAAAACACAAAACAGAGGTGGAGTAGGTCAGAAATCCGCCGGTACACGTGATCAGGATTTCTTAGAACATATGTATGTGGCTACAAACCACCAGTATATGTTGTTCTTTACTCAAAAAGGAAAATGTTTCTGGATGCGTGTTTATGAAATTCCAGAGGGAACAAAAACTAGTAAAGGTCGTGCAATTCAGAATCTTATAAATATTGAGAACGATGATAAAGTGAAAGCTTTTATTTGTACACAAGATTTAAAAGACGAGGAGTACATCAACGAGCATTACGTGATTATGGCCACAAAACAAGGACAGGTTAAGAAAACGCCATTGGAGCAATATTCTCGTCCTCGTCAAAATGGAATTATGGCCATTACCATTAAAGATGATGATGAATTACTAGAGGCAAAATTAACCGATGGTAAGAGTAAGGTACTACTTGCGGTTCGATCTGGTAAATTAGTTCGTTTTGATGAGGAAAAAACACGTCCTATGGGTAGAACAGCCTCTGGAGTACGTGGAATTACACTTGCTGATCAAAAAGATGAAGTAATTGGCATGCTTTCTGTTAGTGATATGGAGAGTGAAATCTTAGTAGTTTCTGAAAATGGATATGGAAAACGTTCTGCTTTAGATGAATATCGCGAAACCAACCGTGGAGGTAAGGGAGTTAAGACTATGAATATTACCGAGAAAACAGGGCAATTAGTCTCTATTAGTTCGGTAACAGACCAAGATGATTTAATGATTATCAATAAATCAGGTTTGACAATTCGTATGCGTGTTTCCGATCTTCGTGTAATGGGACGTGCAACGCAAGGAGTTCGTTTAATTAATATCAAAGATACCGATTCTATTGCAGCGGTATGTAAGGTGATGAAAGACGAGGATGAAGATCCATCTAATCTCCATCAATTACCTTTAGAGGAAGGTGAGACGGGAGATTTGTTTAAGCATCAAAACTTACTAACCGATCAGAAGGACGATAATTTAGAACAAGATAACCAGGGAGATTCTACGCAAGAATAACACCGATTAAAGAAAAATATAACACATTAAATACTTAGAGAATCATGAACAAAAAGTATGCTTATTTATTTACAGCTTTAATGATTTCAGGATTATCTTTTGCTCAAAAGAAAGAGTTAAAAGAGGCTGAAAAAGCGGTTAAAAAGGGAGATGTTGTACAGGCGGAAACTGCATTAAAATCAGTTGAAGCACTTCTAGGATCTGCCACTAACGAGCAAAAAGCAATGTATTACGCACTTCAAGGTAATTTAGCTTACCAACAAGTGGAGAAAGACATTGATGTGGACAATAACGTAGAGAAGGTTTTAGCTTCTTACAAAAAATTAATTGAAGTAGAGCCAAGCAAAAGCAGCAAACTTGTTCAAATCGCTGATCAAGAATTATTAGCAACAGCTGGTAAAATAGTTAATATAGCAATTGAGGATAATAGTTCTTCTAATTTTAAAGGGGCATCTCGTCGTTTTAATCAAGCCTACCAGTTAAATCCAAAAGATACTATTTACTTGTATTATGCAGCTTCAACGGCAATTAATGCACAAGATTACAGTACGGCTGTGGATTACTACAAGCAGTTAATTGATATGGGATATGATGGAAGTTCTTCTTACTATACAGCAGTAGAAACTTCAAGTGGAGAGGTTCAAAATTTTGGTAAGGATTCAAAAATGCGTGACCTAATGGTAAAACAAGGTACTCATAGTAATCCTGAACTTGTAAAAGAAGAATCAAAACGTCCAGAAATCATCAAAAACTTAGCTCTTATTTATTATCAAGAAGGAAAGTTTGATTTAGCTGAACAAGCAATTTCTGAGGCTAGACAAAGTAATCCAGATGATATGAACTTGTTATTAACTCATATGGATTTATATTTGAAGTCTAACAATATGGGTAAATATACAGAGCTTGCACGTGAGGCTTTAGCTAAAAACCCTAACGATGATGTATTGTTATATAACCTAGGTGTTACTAGTTTTCAAGCAGGTAAATTAGATGAGGCTAGAAAGTATTACTTAGAGGCTATTCGCATTAATCCAAAGAGTGAGAATGCTTATTTAAACTTAGCTTTCTTAAAATTGCAAAAAGACGAGGAAATCACAAACGAGATAAATAGTCTTGGAATGAGTGCTGCGGATAATAAAAGATACGAAGTACTTTTAGAGCAGAAAAAAGCAATGTATAGAGATGCAATGAATGATCTTGAAAAAGTAATTTCAATTAATCCAGAGAATAACGATGCTATCGCAACTCTTAAAGGAATTTACAATGCTTTAGAGATGACAGATAAGTTAAATGCATTAAACGCAAAGCAATAGATAGTTACAAATTTTTGTAATTCTTTATATCAAAAAAGCAGCTTCAAGTTTTATAATTTGAAGCTGCTTTAATTTTGGACAAAAACAAGGGGGATGGTAGTTATACCATCCCCCTTGTTTTTGTGTTGAAATTTACTTTGTTAATTATTTAAATTTCGCAATTGTGCTAATTTATCACGTAAAATTCTTTGTTCTTCTTTGGCCTTGGCTATATTTCTTTTTACCTCTATTACAAATGGATTACTATCACTAGGGTTGTGAATATAGGCTAGATTGGTCTCTAATTGTTGGATATCATTTGAAACCTCTTCTATTTTACGGTGTAAAAATACTGCTTCGTTATATAATTTATCGGTATCGTTGTTTTGAATCAGGTTATCTAAACGATTACTGAATTTTACTGATTCGGCTTCACGTTTACTTAAATCTAGTTTCTCAAAAAGTGTGTCTAATAATTTATTGAACTTCGCTTCAACAAATCTCTTACTAGAGGGTACTTTACCAATAATTTTCCAATTATTCATATGGTTTTTAATTTCGGCTAGATCCATTTTATGATCTCCCGATAATTCAAAACCTTTTAAAAGATTTAGGTATTCTTTTTTACGAAGGAAGGCCTGTAATTCTTGTTGGTGCTCTTGATCAACTAGATCATGTAAGCGCTCAAAATAGGTATTACAAGCGACTTTAAATTCCTCCCAAAGACTAGCGGAATGTTTCTTGGGTACATGACCGATATGCTTCCACTGATCTTGAATGTTTTTCATAATAGGAGTAGAGGCTTTAAAATCGGTACTGTGTTGATGTTCTTGTGCCAGTTTAATTAAAGCTACCTTTTTCAGGTAATTCTCTTGCTGCTCTTTTTTAAGCTCTTTGTAGAAGTTGTTTTTACTAGCATTGAAACGCTTAATGGCTATTTTAAACAAATCCCAAAGTTGTCCTGTGCTTTGACGTGGTACTTTTCCAATGGCAAAAAACTCATTGCGTAGTTGTTCTACTTTTCTGATTTCTTTTTGCCATTGCCCATGTGTACGAATATCTTTTTTAGAGGACTCGTCGATTTGACTAATTATAGCTACTTTGGCATTTAGGTTTTGTTTCTCAGAGATTCTTAACTGGTCAAAGAAAGCTTCTTTTTTGTTGTATAACTCCTTGGATATATCAGTGAATTCTTGCCAGATTTCATTTCTTAGTTCTCTATCTACCGGACCGGTATCTTCTTTCCAAGAGCGGTGTAAAGCCTGTAGTTCATTAAAGGCCATAATTACATCTGGGTTATTTAAAAGTTCTTTGGCTCTTGCTATGATTCGCTGTTTTTGCTCTAAATTATATTTAAAATCCAAATCACGTGTTTCTCTATCCAGGGTTAATAAATCATAGAACCTCTCGATATGGAATTGGTAATTGTTCCATAACTCTTCGTATTTTTCTTTGGCAACACTCCCTGCATTTTTCCATTGTTGACGGATTTGATCAAGTTGTTTTACCGTAACGCTATTACCAGATTTATTATCAGCTAATTCTTTTAGTTGTTCAATCAAAGCAAGTCTGGTTTGTAGATTAGCTTTGAATTTGGCATCTAAATCTTTGATTTGGTCTGCTCTTTTTGATTTGTATTGATTGAAAGCAGAATCAAAAACTTCTTTTATAGGTAGTTTAAAATCAAAATCAGATTCCGATGCATCGGCATTGTTTTGTAAAAAGATATCTTTCTTTTGCTCAAAAATATCTTCATATTTATGTTGAAAAGTCTTTTTAATTAGCTCAACCTCTTCTTTGATTTGGTTTGTAGAATAATTGTTAATTAATTTCTTTAAGGACTCGGTTAACTCCTGTAAGTCCATTGTATCATAGTCTACAATAGGAAGCTCGTTATCGTTATCATTATCGTTATCTGGTTGGTTTGAGCATTGGGTTGTTTGCTCTATGGTTTGGGAGGAGTTTTGGTTTTGGTCCAAATTTGCGTCCTTATTTTGTCCATCTGCTTTATCTTGCAGGTTATCGTGCGATTGGTTTTGCATAATTTAAAAATTCTTACATTGAACAATTTTTTGGTTGTAATAAATTACAAATTACTCAAATATAATAAAATAAATTAAAAAATAGCTTCTTATTTGTAAGAAGATATCTGTTTAAGGGACTTAAAATAGCAAAAATCTAGTTTTATTACAAATACCACTTTGCATGGCTATTAAATACCAAGACCTATGAGAAACTTCTCATAGGTCTTGGCTTATTTATTCCAGATTTTCCAAGCTTTTTCGGCCTGTAAAACTAACATTGGATATCCGTTTATACTTTGGGCTCCTTGTTGACTAGCAAGGCGCAAGAATTCGGTTTGCTCTGGGTTATAGATTAAATCATAAGCAATATGTTCTGGGGTGAAACCCTGGTAGGGAATAGGTGGCTTATCACTAAGATTTGGAAAAGTTCCCAAAGGAGTGGTATTTATAATGATCTTATAATTTTGCATTAACTCCGGTGTTATATCTTGGTAGCTAAGCATTCCTTTTTGGGGAGTTCTACTGACAATTTTGTAGGGGATATTTAATTTTTTTAAGCCATATTCAATGGCTTTACTCGCCCCACCATTACCTAGAATAAGTGCCTTTTTATGACGAAGTTTTAACAGGGGTTTAATGGAATGATAAAAACCATACCAATCGGTATTATAACCTTTTAGTTTACCATTTTTTTTAATACGAATCGTATTAATTGCTCCTATTTTTTTTGCTGTTTTTGATAAACTATCTACATAAGGAATAATTTGTTGTTTATACGGGATAGTCACATTAAACCCTTTTAGGTCAGTGTGTTGTTTAGTTAATTGTTTAAAATCCTGAATTACTGGTATATCAAAATTTACATATAGGTGATTTTTCAGGTTTTCTTTTTCAAACTTTTTTGCAAAGTAATCCTTAGAGAACGAGTAGGAGATATCTTTTCCTATCAGACCAAAACGCTTTGTCATAATTTATGTTTTTAAAAAAAAGCTATCCTTATTTTAAGGATAGCTTTGCTAGTTATCGGTTTTCAAATTTACGTATAATGTTTTGAAAAAAAGTAGACTCCCAGGCATGGTGAAAATATTTTTTCAAGACATCTTTACTATTTATATCTTGACTCAGTGCCTGGTTTAGGTAATTCTCTGCTAAATGGTTATCTCCAATGGTGTAATAAAGCACAGCTAAACGTGCATTTATTCCCGCAGTACTATTGTGAAGTTCTGAGATTTGTAATAATCTAGCAATAGCAGTGGTGTAGTCACCTAGGATATATAACGAATCTGCCCAAGAAACCCATAGTTCAATAAGATTATTGCCTAATTCCGCAGCTTTTTGATAACCTATTTGTGCTTGTTCAAAATTCAAAAGACATTTGTTTATAACTGCATATCTGCCCCAGTAGGAATCACGCTGTTCATCAATGTCTATTGCTTTTTGTAAATAAAACAAAGCTTTTTCATAGTCTAGTTCATTTAAAGCTATATCGCATAGGGCTATCCAGGCTTTATCCAATAAAGGGTCTTCGTGAACGGCTCTTTTAAAGTATTCATTAGCCTTGGGAATATTGTTCAAATTCTGATGACATTTACCAATTCGCAATAACACATAAGAGGTAGCGTCGTCTAAATCTAAAGTTATCATATAGTTCTGCAATGCTTGGTCGTATTGCTCGAGGTTCTCTAAAGATTTACCTTTCTCTAGATAAGCTCCAACAAAGTGCTCATCTATTAAAGTAGCATAATCAAAGGCCCAGACAGCTTTCTCAAAATCCTTTAAACTCATGTATTCACGGCCTAATTGATGCCATGCAATCTCGCTATATGGTTTTTTCTCAATATATTCACTAAGGTAATCAATGGCTTGTTGGGTTTGGCCCAAAAAGTCAAAGCAATATACAATATTGTATAAAGAGGTCTGATCATCTAGGTCTTGATCTAAACATAACATGAAATACTTCTTGGCTTGTTCTATTTCATCCAATAAAAGGTACTCCATTGCCATCAAGGAATAGACATCTGCTAAATCTTGGGTTAAAGTAAGGGCAATCTTTAAAAATTCTATGGCCTTATTGTGATCACCTAATTTCGATAAAATAGTGGCTCTTTGTATAAAAACCTCTTCATTGGTAGGATCCATTTCTTGAATCGTATTCAAAAGTCGATCGGCTATTTCATACTTATGTTCGAAGATTAAAATCTCTACCTTGACTAATTTTAAACCAACAGAATTAGGATGTTGATCCTCACCTAGCTTTAAAGCCTTTTTAGCTAGATTAATTTTTCCTGAATCTAAATAGTGAAGAACAATAGCCTCAAATTCTTCAGAATCAAAGAAAAGTACTCTATTTGATTTAAGCATAGATTCAAAACGCGATAGCGCTAATCTATATTCTTCATCTTCGTTATCAAAATGCATCATGTGTTTTTTGTTTTAGTACAACAAAAGAACCCTTACAGTCCTAATTCTTGCTGTACTTCATTTAAAGCCTTAATAATTAAGGCGCAACCTTCTCTGATTTCTTGCTCACTAATTGTCAGTGGAGGTGTAATTCTAATTGCTTTACCCTCAAATAATAACCAGAACAAAATTAAACCTTGTTCTTTACATTTTAAAATCACTCGGTTTGTAATCTCCGGTGAAAGAGTCATCGGGGCAAGCATTAGTCCAATACCTCTGATATCTTCAATTAATGGATGGACTAGTAACTCTCTAAAAAGTTTTTCTTTCTCAAGGGCTTGTTCCATAATATCGGTTTGTACCAATTCTTGTAACACCGCAAGGCTAGCCGCTGCTATAACTGGGTGTCCACCAAAGGTGGTAATGTGTCCAAAGCGTGGGTTATCATACAAAGTGTCCATGTGTTTGTCACTTGCACTAAAGGCTCCAACTGGCATTCCGCCTCCCATACCTTTTCCCATAACTACAATATCGGGTACTACATCGTAGTTCTGAAAACCAAAAAGCTTGCCAGTTCTTCCAAATCCTGGTTGAATTTCATCTAGAATCATTAAGGCTCCAACTTGCTCGCATCGTTTTTTAACTTTGGTTAAAAACCCATCAAAGGGTTGAATAAAGCCAGCTCCTCCTTGAATTGTTTCTAAAATAATACCAGCTGTTTTTTCGGTAATTTTTAGTAAGTCTTCTTCGTTGTTAAAAGTAATAAAATCCACATCCGGTAAAAGAGGTCTATAAGCTCTTTTTCTATCCTCAAATCCCATAACACTCATTGATCCTTGGGTATTTCCATGGTAGGCGTTAAAACAGGAAATCAATTGGCTTCTACCGGTTACTCTTTTAGCTAATTTTAAAGCCCCTTCCGTGGCTTCGGTTCCAGAGTTAACCAAATAGGTTTTGTTTAACGGCTGAGGTAAATGTTGGGCTAAAAGTTTACAAAACTCCACTGCTGGATCTTGGATATATTCTCCATACACCATCACGTGGCTATATTTATCTAATTGGTCTTTAATGGCTTTGTTAACTCTAGGGTGCTGATGACCTAGGGTACAGGCTGATACACCTGCTACAAAATCCAAATGAGCTTTATTGTCCGTATCGTATATATAGGATCCCTTTGCATGAGATACATTCATGGCTAAAGGATGTGGGGAAGTCTGGGCTTGGTATTTAAAAAAATCTTTCTCCATCTTAACTCTTATTTTTCTTTTAATTACATTTATCTAAAACGACTCTATTGGTTCTTTTTTTTAGACTTAGATTTTGCTTTGTTTTTTCTTTTTGTTTTCACCTCTTTACCCTGGGAATCAGGTTGAATAGGATTTTTTAAATTGCTAGTCTCCAAATCAAAAGAATCCGGATTTTGCATTTTTTCTTGTTCTTGTATCTCTAGTATTTCTATGGAGTTTTTTTCCATAGGATCTAGTTCAAATGGATGGCTTTGGTCTTGTAATGGGTCATTTACAGGATCTAAAGAAGGTTTTTCCCATTGCGATTCTTGCTGCGATTCTTGGGCATCTTTTAAATTTTGTAATTCTGCATTGGTATCCAATGTAGATTGTTCTAGTGGCATTGGTAGACCATAGAGTAGCCTTTTTTGTTTAATTTCTTGTAAAAGTAGTTTTTCATTGTCTAACTCCTGTTGTGGGAATATCTCTTGTAATGAGTTTATTTTCTCATCACCTCTCCAATTAAACCCTCTTAGATTTCTAGCATTAACCGGTAGATCTTTATCTGGATATAATTCACTATCGGGGTCTACAAATTTTGTCGCACTAGCAATTTGTCCATCTTCAAAGCTAATATTTATATGCGAGCAGATTCCTTTGTCAATTCCAACAAGCTCTTGATTATCGTTATACAGATAATAAATCATTTCTGTATTTTTAATCAAATCAATCTCTTTTAATTTACCATCTAAAAAACTTCCATATAAATTTACTCCTTTTAATTGGTTGTAGCCCTGCCCGATGGTATCTTTTTCTATAACAAATGCATCTTGTAGAACTTTTAAGGAATCTAATTTTTGAGTTTCAGTATTGGTAAGGAGTTCGATAAGATTACCACTTAGTTGATTCTCACCACTCCACACAACTGGTTTGCCTAATAATTGTGTTATTCCATTTGATTCATTTGAGGTAATTGAATCGGCCTTGCCACTCATACTATCTCGCAGAATACGTGCTCCATGATAAGCTCGGATTAAGCGGTTTTTCTCCGGCCCTGATAAAGTAATAACAGGGGCATATAAATACATGGTATTGCCCTGTTGATCTTGCTTGCTAACAAGGGGTTTGTTTGTAACATACACCGAGTCTATGGCTTGATATACCTCGGCATAATGACTATTGATAATCGCCTTGTTTATAGTATCTGTAATTTTCACAAAGTAAGAGGCTGAGGCAAACTCTTTATTTCGATCGTAGTAAATAGAGTCCGCTTCAATTTTTCTTTTTTCATGCCAGATATGAGAGTTTTTTAAAAGCTTGGCGATATCGTTTTGAATATCATAAAAACCATTTTCGGTATAAATAACATTTTCTTGGTTAGTTACGGTAGAGGGACCTATTAAATAGGCATGTTCGGGTTGTTCGTAGTAATCTAAATGATTAGACTCTACTTTGGTTCCATTTTCTGTGGTGATTACCACCCCGTTTAAGAATTGAAATTTTTTTTGATCGGTATAATACCTACCATTGTTACTTGTTAGTACATTGTTTTTATTGGTGATTTTACCATATGAATCGTAGAATAGAAGATTTCGATTTCTATCAAATTTTAATGTATCTGTTTCAAGGGTTGAATCCGGTGAGCTTAAAACAACTTCTCCTTGGGCATAGGCAAAGCCATTGGCAGCATTATATTCGGCATATTTGCTATCCATACTCAAGGTGTCTTGTTGGACAACATGAACGTTTCCAAAGAGTTTTAAATAGTTTTCATTCTCAAAATAATAGGCCTTATCACAAGTCATAGTCATCCCATCGTGTTCGGCAGATACATTTCCCGTTAGAATAACGGCATCGGGTAAAATATTTTGGTTTATATCCGAGAAATCTGCGTGGTGGATAATGATTTTTTTAGAATCTTTTATTTGACTAAAACTAATAAGGGATAAGAGTGAAAAAAGTATGGTATAATGTAAAGCTCTCAATTCTGTAATTTTTTTCAAATTTAAGTAAAATATGTGAACAAAAATTTCAGTTAAGAATAAATTATCACTTCCTAAGGAAGGTTTGCAAAAAAAAAGCACTTGAATTTTCAAGTGCTTTTAATATATGTAACTTATTATTTAATAATGGTTTGTGTTCTATCTGGTCCTACAGAAACAATTTTCACAGGAACCCCAACTTCTTGCTCGATAAAAGAAATGTATTCTTTTAACTCAACAGGAAGTTGCTCATAGCTTGTCATACCAGTTAAGTCTTGTTTCCAACCTTTTTTCTGTTGGTAGATAGGAGTGATGTTTTCCGGCTCAATATTATAAGGAAGGTGATCGATTTCTTGGCCATTGTATAAATACTTAGTACAAACCTCCAAGGTATCAAATCCTGATAATACATCTGCTTTCATCATGTATAATTCAGTTACTCCATTTACCTCTACTGCGTATTTTAAAGCAACTAAATCTAACCAGCCACAACGTCTAGCTCTTCCTGTTACTGAACCGAATTCACGACCAACTTGTGCCATTGTTTCTCCAGTTTTATCGAATAATTCTGTAGGGAAAGGACCGCTACCAACACGTGTTGTGTAGGCTTTGAAGATTCCAAATACATTTTTTACTTTATTTGGAGATATTCCAAGACCTGTACAAGCTCCAGCTGCCGTTGTATTGGAAGAGGTAACAAATGGATAAGTACCAAAATCAATATCTAGCAAAGATCCCTGAGCTCCTTCAGCCAAAATAGATTTACCTTGTTTAATAGCCGAGTGAAGATAATGCTCACTATCAATGAAAGTTAGTTTTTTTAGCTGTTCCACAGCTTGGAAAAACTCTTCTTCCATTTCTGCTAAATTATATTGTAGGTCTACATCGTGGAATTTAATCATAGCCTGGTGTTTATCGGCTAATGCACGGTAGCGTTGCTTAAAATCTGCTAATTCAATATCACCAACTCGTAGACCGTTTCTACCGGTTTTATCCATGTAAGTTGGACCAATTCCCTTTAATGTAGAACCAATTTTAGCCTTTCCTTTTGCTGTTTCAGATGCAGCATCTAAAAGGCGGTGCGTTGGCAGAATTAAATGCGCTTTTCTAGAAATCAACAAACGGTTGTAAATATCGATGTTGAATTTCTCTAAGCCTTCAATTTCTTTGATGAAGACTACTGGGTCAATTACAACTCCGTTTCCGATGATGTTAATGGCGTTTTTGTGAAAAATTCCAGACGGAATTGTTCTTAAAACGTGCTTGATACCATCAAACTCTAAGGTATGTCCAGCATTAGGGCCACCTTGAAAACGTGCAATAATGTCGTATTTAGAAGTTAATACGTCAACAATTTTACCTTTTCCTTCATCGCCCCATTGTAGGCCAAGTAGTAAATCTACTGTCATTATTTGTGTTGTTAAATGTTTTGTATTTAGATGTGGTTTTATTTGTAATTTTTAAAGCTTATTTTTCAGGATTTTTCTTTACTCCATAAAAGTATAGGGAATGATTAGAAATTTCTACTTCAAAAATCTCTTCTATGGTTTTTTTGATTGTTTGAATTCTAGGATCGCAAAATTCAATAACCTCTCCTGTGTCTGTTAAAATAAGATGATCATGTTGTTTGTCAAAATACGACTTTTCGTAATGCGCTTGGTTTTGACCAAATTGATGACGTCTAACAAGACCACATTCCAATAAAATTTCAATTGTATTGTATAGCGTTGCTCTACTTACTCGATAATTTTTATTCTTCATCTTGATATATAATGACTCTATATCAAAATGTTCCTCACTTTCGTAAATTTCTTGTAAAATAGCGTATCTCTCAGGAGTTTTTCTATGCCCCCTTTCTTCTAAAAATTTAGTAAATACGTTTTTAACTATTTCTTGATTTTTTTCACTTCCCATGTCAAAATATCTTAATTGCAAATATATAGCTATTTTTGTTTTCAAGGGCATAAAACTGCACATTGAATTATTATTAACTATAATTTTTGTTTATAGTGGTTTGGTTTAACACAATTTCGCTCAACTTAGGTGTGAATAAAAGAGTGTTTAATAGGTATTGTTTAGGTAATTAACCTCTTGTAACTTTTTCGATTCCTTCTATCTTTTTGATATTGTTTATCATGCGTTTCAATATATCATTATTTTGCACAATAACCGTTATACTTCCTTTGAAAATTCCTGCGTCTTCGGTAAGGGAGATACTTCGAATATTTACCACATTACTCTCCATGATAATTTTTGTAATCTCACTGGTTAGACCTGTGGAATCCAAACCAAGGATATTAATGGTAGCCTCAAAGTTCATTGCCGAAGAAGAATCAACCCATTGCGCAGGTAATATTCTATAGGCGTAATTCGAGCGTAAACTAATGGCGTTGGGACAATCGGTTCGGTGTACTTTTATACCTTCATTTATTGTTACAAATCCAAACACGCTTTCCCCGGCTATAGGATTACAACAAGTTGCTAATTTATAATCTAATTTCTCTTTATCTTTTCCAAAGACTAGTAAATCAGGAGCTTTTTGATCGGGTTCTATCATTGCGGGGATAGAAGGTGCTCTTTTGATGGTCTTTTTAAAGAAATTAAAAAGAGTATTGTTGCGATTCGATGCGTATTCTTTTAGTTGAGAGTTATCAATCACACCTGCACCTACACGGTAAAATAAGTCCTGAGAGGTCTTTAATTTGAAATGAACCACCATTTCATTGACTACCTTCTCGTCCATGTTCACCTTTAGGTGTTTTAATTTTCGTTTTAACTGTTCTTTACCCTCATCGGCTATTTTTTTAATATTTTCATTTAAGGCACTTTTAATTTTATTTCTAGCCCTTGATGTGGTAGCATATTCAAGCCAACTAGGAGAAGGTTTTTTACTCTCTGAGGTAATAACCTCGACTTGGTCTCCACTATTGAGTATGTAATTTAATGGTACCAACCTTCCATTTACCCTGGTTCCTCTGGTGTGTAAACCTACCTCGGAGTGAATGGCAAAGGCAAAATCTAAAGCTGTTGCACCCTTTGGGAGGGATTTTATTTGTCCTTTAGGGGTGAAAACATAGATTTCTTTCGAATATAAACTCAATTTAAAGTCTTCTACAAAATCCACCGCATCGGTCTCTGCATTTTCTAAGGCTTCTTTTAATTGATTCAACCAAATATCTAGGGTGTTTTCCTCGGTCACTCCTTGTTTATATTTATAATGTGCCGCATAACCTTTTTCTGCTATCTCATCCATTCGCTGGCTTCGAATTTGAATCTCTACCCATCGTCCTTTAGGTCCCATAACTGTTATATGTAGTGCTTCATATCCCGTGGATTTTGGCGCAGAAATCCAGTCTCTTAATCGATTGGGAGAGGGTCTGAAATGGTCCGTTACAATGGAGTAAATTTTCCAAGCAATAAATTTTTCATCATGGGGAGTAGAGTTGTATATAATACGCAGGGCAAATTTATCGTACACCTCGTCAAAGGTTACATTTTGTGCTTTCATTTTTCTGCGTATCGAATAAATCGATTTTGGTCTGCCTTTCATCGAGTATTCAATGCCTTCTTCATCAAGGGACTCTTTTAAGATATCCGAAACACTTTTTATATAAGCTTGTTGCTCCTCTGTGCTTTCCATCATGCGATTGGAAATCTCATTATACACTAAAGGCTCAGTGTATTTAAGACCTAAATCTTCTAACTTAGTTTTGATGTTAAATAGTCCAAGTCGGTGGGCTAGGGGCGCATAGATATAAAGTGTCTCCGAAGCAATTTTTGCCTGTTTGTAATCCACCATACTTTCCATGGTTTGCATATTGTGCAACCTATCGGCAATCTTGATTAAAATAACTCTAACATCGTCGTTTAAAGTTAGAAGCATTTTGCGATAATTCTCGGCCTGCATGGAGATATGTGGATCAGGCTCTAAAAGAGCCATCTTTGTAAGTCCCTCTACAATTTGAGCTACCTTAGGGTTAAACCACTCTTCAATTTGTTTTACAGTAATATCGGTATCCTCCACCACATCATGAAGTAAAGCAGAGGCAATAGAGGTAGCACCCAAACCAATCTCAGAGGCTACAATTTTAGCCACAGCAATCGGATGGAAAATATAGGCTTCTCCGGATTTTCTTCTTTGATCTTTATGTGCCTCAACCGCTACATCAAAGGCCTTTCGGATTAGTTTTTTATCCTGATCTGAAAGAGTTTGGTAACTTATCTTTAATAGTTCTTTGTATTGCTGTGCAATTGCTTTGTTTTCTAATTCAATTTCTGCCTCTGTCATATATACTTTCTTAGCTTAATCTAGGGTCTATTTACAACTGAAAGATACGAAATAAACCAATAATGAATTTAACACTCTATGTTAAATTATTATAGCACTATTGACAAAACAGATAGCTCTTAAAAAAGGCAGGTATATTAAACACTAAATCAAAGGCTTTGAGCTAGTAAAGAATCATTCTAAATCACGGTGAATACTTTTTTTTGATTATGGAAAATTCACAAAATGGCATAATCTAGCTAGAAAAATACAAAAGCATGCTTTATGCGATCGGATGTGTTTTGTGAAGATATTTTGTTTTTTAAATCGTATAATACAGCATTAGTCAAAAACAATTAGTAGTTAAAATCACGTTGTCTTTTGGCCTCAAAAAGTAAAATTGATGCAGCAACAGAAACATTCATCGAGTCGATTTGACCACTCATAGGGATAATTATATTCTTAGTACTGTTTTGTCTAAACTCTTGGCTTAAGCCAGTGGCCTCGGTACCCACAACAAAGGCTGTAGAGGTTTTATAATCTAATGTATGGTAAGGGGTTGAGTCCTGTAGGGTAGCGCAGTAAATGGAAATCTGGTTTTGCTTTAAAAAAGCAATGGTATCTAGTGTGGAACCAACTGCAATTTGATTGGTAAAAACGCAACCCACCGAGGATCTAATCACATTTGGATTGTATAAATCGGTCTTTGGATTGGCAATAATCACCGCATCTATATTGGCAGCATCGGCTGAGCGTAAAATAGCGCCTATATTTCCAGGTTTTTCTGTAGCCTCAGCAACGAGAATTAGTGCGTTTTCTTTCAGCTTTAAATCCTGTAAAAGTAATGATTTACTCCTAGCAATGGCAATTACCCCCTCGGTGGTATCGCGATAGGCCAGTTTTTGATAAACCTCCTTGCTAATTTGTATAACCTGGGTATCTTCAAGGATAAGATCACCAAGGGTATGTAATGAAATTAATTCGCTTTGAAACAAAAGCGTGGTTATTTGATAACCTCCTTTTAAAGCCAATTGGATCTCGCGAATTCCTTCGATAACAAAACTTTGTTCCTTTTTTCTATTTTTGGCCTTGTCTTGAAGCTGTACAATGGATTTAATAATTGGATTATGGATGCTTTCTATGTTTTTGTGAATCATTTTATAAATTTCCTTTTGCTTTGATTTGTAAGTACTTATTGATGGTTTGTATGGTTAAACTCTCTGGCTTAGTTAAAATACTTGCTATGCCGTATTTGGTTAATTGCTGTACGATTAAACGTTTTTCAAAGGTAAATTTTTCTGCTATTACTTTGTCAAATATTTGATCAATATTTTTAGGCTTACTTTGTGCAATATCCTCCAATAAGGTATTTTCAAAAAATACAACTACTAAAAGATGTTTTTTTGCTATAGCTCTTAGGTAGGGTAGTTGTCTGTTTAGGTTTGATATAGATTCAAAATTGGTAAATAATAAAAGTAAAGATCTTTGGGGTATTTTTGTTTTTACATAATTGTAAAGTTCACCATAATTACTTTCTTTAAAGTTTGTATCTAGGTTATATAAACACTGGTTAATACGTTCTAGTTGTCCAGGTTTATTGGAGGCTTGTAACTTATCTTGTACATTTTCAGCTAAACTTAAAAGCCCAACTCGATCGTTTTTCTTTAATATAATATTGCTAATTGCCAATGTAGCATTGATAGCATAATCAAGTAGTTGCAAGTTGTTAAATGGCATTTGCATGGCTCTGCTTTTATCTAAAATACAGTAAACACTTTGAGAGGTTGTATCTTGATATTGATTCACCATTAGTTTGTTTGCTTTAGCCGTTGCTCTCCAGTTAACATACCGCATATCATCTTTGTCTTGATAATCTCGTATTTGTTCAAATTCTAAACTAGTACCTAACTTTCTAATTTTGGTTTGTCCAGGGGCGTAATTTTTTTTAGAAAAGGCCATTAACTGGTACTTTTTCATTTGGATAAACGAAGGATAGGAGTCAATGGATGTGTTTTGATTAAAAACAATTCGGCGAACAATAAGCCCTAAAGGTCCTTTTATAAATACGTTGAGGTTTCCAAATTGCAGAACTCCTCTTTTAGTTGGGCGAAGTTCATAACTGGTGGTGGTGGTTTGTAAGGGGGCTAGTTTTAAATCGATATGAAAATCTCGAATTTGAAACGGATCTGGTATCTCATCTATTATCCTTAAATGTACTTTAAAAGTATAAAAGCTGGTAATCTGTATTAAGACTGGATTATTATCTGAGTTAGATAATTTTTCAGGCAGGGTTCGATGGGCTTTAATAGGATTGTTTTTTTTATAAACAAAAAAGCAATCTACAGCAATTAAAACACAAGTAATACATAAAAGTGTCCAGGCGATAACATACACAATTGGAATGAAAAACGATACGATAAAAAGACCAATACAAATCCCAAGGGCTTTGTAGAGCTTTGGCGGCAAGAAAACAGAAGCGAAAAAATTACCCATTGTTTATTTGAGGTTATCTTGGAATTTCAATTGAATCAATAATCTGAGTGATTACTTGGTTTTGTTTAATACCCTCCATCTCACGCTCGGGGGCAAGAGAAACGCGGTGAGAAAGTACGGGAATAGCGGCTTGTTTTATATCCTCAGGGGTAACAAAATCACGATTATCAATAGCTGCAAAGCCCTTACTTGCATTTAATATGGCAATAGAAGCTCTGGGAGATGCCCCTAAGTATAAAAGGGAATTATCTCTTGTGGCTCCTACAATTTGAGCTATATATTGTATTAAATGTGGCTCAATTATTATCTGTTTTATAATTCTTTGGTATTCAATTAATTCTTGTTGAGTTAAAACACCGTTTACTAAATCTAATTTATTTTGATTCTCTAGGGAATGTTCTTTGTTTAATAGTTCAATTTCTTGGCTCAAGGTTGGATATCCAACTTGAATTTTAAATAAAAAACGATCTAATTGAGCCTCAGGAAGGGAATAGGTTCCCTCTTGTTCAATTGGATTTTGGGTAGCTATTACAATAAAGGGTTTTTCTAAGGTATAATTCTTCGAATCAATGGTGATTTGCCTTTCTTCCATGACCTCAAAAAGAGCAGATTGTGTTTTGGCTGGAGCTCGGTTAATTTCGTCAATTAGAACCATATTGGAAAATATTGGGCCCTTTTTAAACTCAAACTCATTATTTTTTTGATTGAATATTGAAGTTCCTAGAATGTCGGAAGGCATTAAATCCGGCGTGAACTGAATACGGCTAAAGTCAATAGTGATACACTTAGCTAGTAACTTAGCTATTAAAGTTTTTGCCACCCCTGGAACTCCTTCTAAAAGAATATGTCCTCCGGTTAGTAGGGCTACGATGATTTGATCGGTTATTAATTCTTGACCAACTATTACTTTTTGAATTTCATCGCGTATTTTTTGTACACTTTGTTGTAGATTTTTCAAATCTACCCTAGAGGTGAACTGTAAGTTTTCTTGATTTGAGATTTGGTCTTGCATGGCTCTATTTTTTAATCAATGATTTGTTGGGTTAATTTATTTAATTCAAGTAATAATTCCTTGTTACCAGTTTGTTTGTTTTGGTAGAATTGATTTACAAAATTTGTGAAGTTTTGTATATCCTGAATATTTTTAAGAGACTTTTTGGCTAATTGTTCCACAAAGTCTTGATTTAATTCCTGGGTTTGAATATAGTACTTAGTTCGTATTTTTTCTAAGGTATAAAAAATGCTTTTTTGCATAATATCCGTGTAGTCCTTGTTTTGAATATATAGGTTAGATATTGTTTTAACAAAATCAACACTATTGTTTCTCAAGGGACTAATAATTGGAATAATTTTCTGTTTTCGCTTGGCGGTAAATAAAGCAAATAAAAAGAAAGTTAGTAAGAATAATCGCCATGCCCATTTTAAAGCTGGATTTGCAAAAACAAAGCGCATAATAGAATCTGAATTGTGTTGATTTTGCGAACTTAGCTTATCGGGTTTAATAAAAAAATAGGTTGTTTGATTGGGTAAATAGGACAGTACACTTTGCGCATATAGGTGATTATTGCTTTGTAAAAGGAAATAGTTGGTAAATGCAATGGGATTTAATCCTAAAATAAGTTGTCCTTGTTTTAAAGGAACCAGAATTAAGTTTGGTTGCGATTTACCTTGGGAAATCTTGTTGCCTAAAACAGTTATTTTACTTCGTGCTGTATCGGGAATATCAAAATGATATGCATCAAAGTAGTCATAGGAAAAAACTTGGTTAGAAAGATTTTTATTGGTTAGTTGATAGGAGTTTTGATCTGTAGTTGAGTAATTATACTTTATTTGAATCATTAAAGTATCTGTTAGTGCATGATCTATATACGGCATTAATAACATTACGGTGTTTCCCTTTTCAATATATTGAAAAAGTCTCTTAGTAGTGGGCTTGTCAATATAGTCCAAAGGGCCTATCATCACTAGGTTACTTGGATTTAGGGTATCTATTATACCACTGGTTAGAAAACTGTAGAGATTATCGCTGGTTCGAATTATCGAATCATTTTGCATTATACCTTGTAATTCTTGATCTAAAATAAAACTACCGTATGGGATTTTATCTTCACGATGGTAGGTTTCAGACCAATTAATAGGTGGGGTTTGATTTAAATTAACTGCCAAGACAATACATGAGGTGATCACCAAAATAAGCAGTAATTTCTGGATGATGTTTTTCATGACTTATCGTGATTTAGAATTTTAATAAAACTTTGTTTGGCTAGGGTAAATTCCTGTAAGCTAATTGTTCTTTGGCCATACCAAATGTGGTTATATAAATAACAAATCTTATTAAAATCTTCTTTTAATAGCGGATCTTTAATCTGGGTTAAGTAAGCAGAGTTTGTTTTTTGAGTATTAAAACTCAGTACACCTTGTTGGTCTAAGTGCTTTACCACCCATAGATAATAAAGTCGTATAGCGGTTCTGTAATTGCCAGAGTCAACGCTCTGATTTATTAGAGTTTGTAAATCGGTTTGCTGTAAATTTGATTCAACTTGTTGGAAATCAATTTGAAAGTTTTTCGCTGTTTTTTTAAATAACCAATATATATCTTTGGATAAATAGGCTTTAATTAAATAGTATATTATTAAAAATAAACCTACAAAAGACAATACTCGCAAAAAGATATTTAAGTTAGACTTGCTTTGTGCATCTATATTAAAATCAAATAACTCCATTAAAAAGCGTTCTATACTTTTTTTGATTTTTGCCCAAGTAGATAATTGCTGCTCGGTGTATGAAAAATCAGGATCTGTTTTGTATTTATCTTTAAAATAGGGAGTGAATTTTCTTTGTTGTATCGCAGTGTTCTTGTCTGTTTTAAGTTCTAGATCATAGGTGTGTTTTATGGAAGGTGATGTAGCTTCTTGTAGATAAACAAGGGTGTCTTTATGTGTAAAGAGTTCTTGGTCTTGTGTGGGTATCTGTTTTTGCTTGCTTGGTATACTATCGGAGTGTTGCCCAGATACTAGGTTTTGTGCCAATAAGTTAAACGGTAAGCTATTTGACAATAGTTCACCGTAAAATAAAACACAGAAAATAAGTGCAAATAGGTTTTTATTCATTTTTTGAATTTCCGATTGATTCAATTAAATCTACCACCTGTAGGCTATCCCTTCTTTCTAGTTCACTAAAATAGACCATTCCTTGATTGACCATAAAAATGGTATAGATAATATAATTGGCAAAGGTGGCTATGGTCGTGACTATAATAAGGGCTAATTGCATAAGAATCCCCGGTGTTTGAAAACTGGTAGAATCTACGCCCTCTAAGATGGCTCCCATTTGTAAACCTTGTAGGGATAAGGCTGGAATCCCCATGGCTATGGTCATTAAAATTAGAATAATACAGTTGTTGGCTACAATGGATACGAAATTTTTTCGAATCATGGCGTAGGCAACTCTGTAGGATTCAAAAAACGAGCTTTTATTTAACGTATAGTCATAAAAAGCGAGAGAGAAAAACGAAATGGCTAACGGAAAAATAATTAATAATAATGGAATCCCAACAATTAAGAAAACCAAAAGGCCAGCTAAAATAAAGCTTAAGAAAATAAGGGGAGTTCCAAATAAGGAACTTAAAATAAAAAATCCAATTGTTCGTAAGGCGTTTTGTTTAATCAAAACCTTTAACTCTGGTGCGCCTGGTTGTTTAATTAAAGGGGTAGTTTGTGCTTTTAGCACAAAAACAGGATATAACCAGGTAACAATAGTTAGAATAAATCCAATGATTATCAAAACAATTATCGAGAGAATATTAATGGGGGAAAATACCTGGGATGATTCGTTAGATACCTGGGAGATTTGATTTAAAAAATTCAAGCTTGAATTAGTTACAACCTGATTTAATCCGATGGTGATAACCAATAACACACCTACTAGTTTTAGATAGTTGGTAAGAAACGTTTTACCTGATGTTTTAAAAAAATCAATGGTGTCTTGTAGGTAATCGCTAAAGGTTCTGACTTTAAAAATTGGAATCATTATCTGTTTGATTATAGAATGTTATGGTTATTATATGTTTTTTTCTAAGGTTTGATTATATAGGGCTTGTTGTGCTTTTTTGTTGACCTTAAAGGGATATATAAAAAAGTAGTAAATAACTACTCCTAGGGTAATAAAGATAATAAGATAATTAACCATATTGGGCATTATCTTGGCATATCTGGTTAAATATCCCTCGATTAATCCGGCAAAGATGGTAAAGGGAGTAGTTGCTATAAAAATCTTAAAAGAATCTTTAAAACTTATTTTAAAGGAGTTGATTCGTGAATAGGTTTTTGGAAACAAAATACTAGCTCCTAATACAAAACCTGTAAAGGCTTCAATAACCATAGCTGTTATTTCCATAGCTCCGTGTAGCCATATGCCTTTGAAACTCTCCCAAAATGAATTATGTGCTATAAAAAAATACTGAAATGAGCCCAGCATAATTCCGTTGTAGAGTAGAAAAATTAAAGTTCCCAGGCCTGCGAATATTCCAAAAAGGAAAAATCGAAGTCCTACATACAGATTATTAAAGGTAATTAAAATAAAGCTTCCCCAATTACTCCCGGATTGATATATTGCCATTGGATCTCCTTTTTCAATATTGTCTAAAGTGGTGTTAACATAGGAGTTTCCTAGTACAAGGCGAACAAATTCAGGATCGTGATAGGCTGATAAAACACCTATAGCTACGATGGATAAAAACAAAATAACCGTGAAAAATAAGTACGATTTATATTTATATATAAGTAGGGGAACTTCGGTTTTAAAAAAGTACAAAATTCTATTTTCTTCAATTCGTCTAGTTTTGTAAATTTTTTGATAAGTTTGCCCTGCTAAATTGTTTAAGTATTGCGTAACTTTACTATTGGGATAAAAGGTTTGTGCATAGCTAAGGTCATTCATAATTTGAATGTACATCAAGGCTAGGTAATCTGCAGACTCTGGGATGTTATTGTAAATAACTTTTTCGTAGGCAGCCCATTGTTCTTTGTTGGTCTTTATAAAAGAAACTTCTCGCATTTAAGTAATTTAACACAAAATTTATGGCTAATTTAATAATAAATACGACACAAAACATCCCAATATCATTTCAAGGAGCATCTTTAGGTAAGCGGATATTTGCGTTTTTATTAGATATGGTTTTTAAAATACTTTATTTAATTCTAATTGGTATTGTGTTTACTACTTTTATTAAACCCATAAAATTCGATGATGATTTTTCTAATGCAGCAGTAGCTATTTTATTTGTGCTTCCAGTTATTATCTATAGCTTTGCATTTGAAGTACTACTTCAAGGATATACTCCTGGAAAACGGATATTGCATATAAGGGTTATAAAAATTGATGGTTATCAGCCAAGTGTGGTAGATTATTTTATTCGATGGATTATGCGCATAGTAGATATATGGTCATTAACTGGCATTTTGGGCTTAGGTAGTATTATAGCCTCTGACAAGAACCAACGATTAGGAGATATGTTAGCTGGGACCGCAGTAATTAGTCAGCTTCCAATTAAAAACGGCTTAAATAGCACTATTTATCAAGAGGTAGAGAATAGTTACGATGTGGTGTACTTACAAGTTTTAAACTTAAACGACAATGATATAAGGATTATAAAGCAAGCTTATACAGCGTATTTACAGACCAATAATGAAAATTTACTACTACAGTTGGTTGATAAAATACAATCTACAATTAAAATTGACAAGCAACGCTATACAGACAAGGAGTTTGTTGAAGTAGTATTAAAGGACTATAATTATTTAACAGCAAGAGTTTAATTTTTTTCGAATTAATTTTTAATGACATTTTTTTACGCATTAGATTTATTGGGAACCTTGGCATTTGCCATCTCAGGAGCCCTAGCCGGACGCGAGCGTCAACTGGATTTATTTGGCATGACCATTTTGGCTTTTGCCACTGCAATTGGGGGAGGGACAATACGCGATATGATGATTGGAATAACCCCTGTTATGTGGTTACGCGATATGGGGTATTTTAGCGTTGTATTATTAGGTGTAGGAATGGCAATTTTGTTTTATCAACGTTTTAATATACTTCGATACTCTTTATTTTTATTTGACACCGTAGGAATAGCTGTCTTTACTTTAATTGGAATAGAAAGGGGATTAAGTGTAGGATTGCACCCGGTGATATGTGTTTCTTTGGGTACTATAACGGCTTGTTTTGGTGGGGTAATACGCGATATACTAGCCAATCAAATTCCGATTGTTTTTAAAAAGGAGATTTACGCTACGGCTTGTATATTGGGAGGAGGAGTTTACTTTTTATTATCTCATTTCCAAGTCAATCAGGATTTACTGTACATTAGTACCGCTGGGTTTATTATCATTGTGCGTATCTTATCGGTAAGATATAAGTGGAGTTTACCATTTGCTCATGATTAATTTTCAAAAGCAATATCTTTACATGATAAACAAGTGATACTTAAATAGATATAGGAAATGAATATAAACATACGAACCGAGCGTCCAAAAGATTATAAACAAGTAGAGCAATTGATTATTCAAAGTTTTAAAGATCAGGAGTTTAGTGATCATAAAGAGCATATGTTAGTTAATGCTTTACGAAATTCTCCTGATTTTCTGGATTGTTTGTCTATGGTATGTGAGATCGATTCACAAATAGTTGGTTATATATTATTTACAAAAATAAAGATTGTTAATCAAAAAAACAGTTATGATTCTTTAGCCTTAGCCCCGGTTTGTGTCTTACCAGAGTATCAAAACAAATCCATAGGTTCATTGCTTATAAAACAAGGTCATTTAAGGGCAAAGAAAATGGGTTTTAATTCTGTTGTTGTTTTAGGACATTGGCAATATTATCCAAGGTTTGGTTATAAAAAAACTAGTGATTTTGGGATTACCATGCCTTTTGATGTTCCTGCTGAAAATTGTATGATAATAGAATTAACTCCTGGTGGACTAACCAATGTAAGTGGAGAGGTAAGTTATCCAAAGGAATTTTTCGAGTAAAAAGATACTTTAAAACCAAAGTGCTTAACTACTTTTATTGCTTGATGTGTTTACATTAAAGAACCATATACTTTAAGACCTAGTAAAAATAGAAGCCGAACACCTGGTATTTATTTGTATAACTACAAGTAGTTTATTTATTTGCTAGGCTATTAGTAAAATGTGCAATAAGAATCAAAAAAGGTATTACTAAAAAAAGGCAATACCTTTTTTGATTTTGTTCTATACTTTGAACAAGTTTACATACTAGGCTTTATTGTCTTTTGCTGCAAGTTGACCCTTATCTTGGCTTTCTTGATTTTTTAATCGATTGGCTTTTTTATCGACAATAACAATACCTTTTTGCAACAATAAGCTATTTGGATAAGAGATACGCTCTTTATCTGTAGATAATAAAATGGTACAAAATGCTTTAATATCAATAATTTTACCTTCTACAGGAAAATCTTTGTCTTGTATTTTTATATCGTCTCCGATTCGAAATGGAAACGAGAAAAACAGCAGAATTCCAGCTGTTATGTTACTAAGTAAAGACCACTGGGCAAACATAGCAACTCCTATGACTGTGAAAACCGAAGTTAATGCAATCATTACTGATTCAGGATTAACCCCCCATATGGTAAGAAGTATGATAATAAGTACAACGGCCAGTAGTAAATTAAATAATCGTATTACCGTTTTTACCCTCCTTGCTTTTCTTTGCTCTTGCGTGGAAAATTTCATGATTAAAATAGAAATTAATCGCTTACAAGGATAATAAATCAGTAAGGTGATAATAGTTACTATTACTTTAAAAGTGAAAATGGATTCCATAGCTTATTATTTTATAAAATCTGTCAATTCCTTTATTAGTTCATAGGTTGGTAGACCTACTATATTGGTATACGAACCTTTTATTTCACTAATCCCCACAAGACCTATCCACTCTTGAATCCCATAGGAGCCTGCTTTATCATATGGTTTATAATTATCGATATAAAAGTTGATTTGTTGATCTGTTAACTCAGCAAATTGCACCGTGGTAACACAGTGAAATGTTTTGGTCTTTTTCAAGCTGCGAAGAACCACCGAGGTAAATACTTGGTGTTCATTATCACTTAAACTCTTTAACATCTCAAAGGCTTGTTGTTTGTTTTGGGGTTTACCTAGACTCTGATCCTTGTGCCATACGGTAGTATCACTGGTAATTAAAATCTGATTTTCTTTCGTAATGGTAATGGCTTTGCTTTTATTTAAAGCAATATGATCTGTTATCTGAAAACCTTTTAATTCACTTGGAAAAGATTCGTCAATATCGGCTGATTCAACAATAAAATCAAGTCCTAGTTCTTTTAAATAGCCTTGTCTTCTAGGAGAATTAGACCCTAGTATGATTTGATAATCTTTAAAGAGTTCTTGTAACATAAAAATTAATCTACTTGTGCATTAAAATGAGAAAACCATTTTTTTTGAGTTTTCATAACCTGTTCGATTACATCTCTAGCTGCTCCACGGCCACCTTGTACATGTGAGACATATTTGGCAACGGATTTAACCTCTGGAACTGCATCCACCGGACAAACCGGAAGTGCTACCTCTTGCATAACATGGTAATCCGGGATATCATCTCCCATATAAAGTATATTTTCAGGTTTGATATTATAAATATCGATAAATTCTTTGAAGGTATCTACCTTATTTGCCACTCCCATGTAAATATCGGTAACACCTAAATTACGTAGTCTAATTTTTACTCCTTGGTTGCTACCTCCGGAGATAATACAAACCGTATAACCACTTTCTATTGCAGCTTTAATGGCATACCCATCACGAATATTCATATCTCTTAATAGCTCTCCATCTTGTGTTACATGTACTCGGCTATCGGTTAAAACTCCATCTACATCGAAGATAAATGTAGTAATGTCGTTCATTAGTTCTTTAAAGTGTTTAGACATTATTTTTTGTAATTGATTTTGTTATTAATTCATAAATCTGTTTACTTAAAGGGTCTTTGATTAACTCTAAGTGTTTGTCGATTGTTTGTTGATCTTTTCGCATTGCCGGTCCGGTTTGTGCCGATATGGGATCTAAGGTTTGTGCCTTTATGGCTGTTTCTAAAATCAAAGGCTTTAGAATTTCGAAAGGTACTTTGTTTTGATCACATATTTGTTTTGCCAGTGTATACATATGATTACTAAAATTATTGGCAAAAACTGCGCTTAGGTGAATCACCTTTCTTTGTTCTGAGTCAATATCATAAACTCTTTGACTAAATTCTAAAGCTAATTTTTCCAAAAGTGCAAAATCATCTAAATTACTGGCCTCCAGGCAAAAGGGGATATTTTTAAAATCTACTTCTTTTTCTAAAGAAAAAGACTGAAGCATATAAAATACTCCTTTACGAGTAGTATTTTTAATAGCCTGCATACTTACCGTACCACTGGTATGAACCACAAAGGGGTTATCCAATTGGATCTGTTCACTAAGCTTTTCAATGGCATGATCACTTACAGCGATCACAATAATATCACAGGGTTCAAGTTTTGTTATATCACTAATAATTTTATCGCTACTAATTAGTTGCGATACCTGGTTGGGATTTCTTGCGTATATTTGCTTAATGCAAATATGATCTTTTTCTAAGATGGTTGAAATCAAGTGATGAGCAACTTTACCGGCTCCTAAAATACTGACTGTAATCATAAGGCTAAGATACAAATTTGACTGCGATTTATAGATGTATAAAATTAAAAAATAAATCATGAAAAAGGATATAGAAAACTTACAGGATATCACCAAATTAGTAGATACATTCTATGGAAGGGTTCAAAAGGATGATCTAATAGGACCTATATTTAATCAAAAGTTACAGGGTAGATGGCCAGAGCATCTTCAAAAAATGTATCAGTTTTGGCAAACGGTTCTACTAGAGGACTATACTTATAAAGGCAGACCATTTCCCCCACATGCTTCTTTACCAGTGGCTCAGGAGCATTTCACTAGATGGACTTCAATTTTCAATGAAACAGTTGATGGCTTATTCCAAGGAGAGTTAGCCGATCAGGCTAAGTGGAGAGGTGGGCAAATGGCAAAAATGTTCTTAAGTAAAATTCAATATTTTAAAGATGCTGGGACAAAACCACTTACTTAAATTTAAGCTCAAACTAAAGAAATGGCTTGGTATGAGAATAAAAAATAATCCCCAATTCATAAATATATCTGGATTGGGGATTGTTTTTTATATAAAACAGAATAATTTTTTCATGCAAAAACAGTTGCAATTATCGTTTTTCTGTTACTGTTTTTAAGTTTTAAACAACAGTACGATAGTTTAATATACCATGGGTTATTGCACAATTTTGGCCTCAATGTTTTTGTCAAAGATATTGACAAAAGCATCTTTTATAGTGCCGTCTTGATTTAAAATCATGGTTCTTTGGATTTTAGTGATAATCCATTTTTCTTTCATTTCTTTAAAGTCCGTACTTCTGAGTTTAATTAGATTAGGATCCGAGTAGGCTTGGATAAAATTTTTCCAGTCTTGCTGTTCTCCATCTATACAAACCGATATGACTTGTAGGTTAGGGTTGTGGTGTAAAATATGTAAAGCTCGTCTGTGGGCTCCCTCTGCGTGGGCAAGAGCGTTTTTACTCCAAACAAACATCAAGGTAGGTTTGGTGATTATTTTATTTATATTCACGTCTTCCCCTTGGGTATTGGTAAGGGCTACCTCTGGTAGTTTATTTTCATATTTCAGATTTTGAACCGCCTTTTGAATGGAAATAATTTCTTTGTGTTCACTACTATCGGTGGATAATTCAAAGTATCTTTCTAAAAACTTATCATTATTATTTAGGTTTTGGTCTTCTAAAAGGTAGATATAAGTGATATTATCTAATATGGTGTTTTTAACCTTTTTGTTTTGAATTAAAGTATCAACAATATTTAATTTTTCAATATTGTTATCCAATTTTGTCTCGGGATTAAAATCTATCTCACTTTCATTGATAATAGAGTTTAACATAATGGATAAGTAACGTGTATAAGAGGAGTATTGAATTAAATCCTCATTATTGTAATCTACTTTCTTTCTAAAGGCGTAGTAATCTACAGGTAAATCAGGTTTAATATTTTGCCCCGTTCTTATATAATGTGCAACTGGGTATATTTCTTTTTGAGAAAAGAAATGCAGATCTAATTTTGTTTTTGCATAAAGATCAAAACCAGCTTGCCAACCAATAATAGCTTTGCTTTTTAGATAATATGTGGTTCTAGCAGCGTGGGTAGAATCTATTTTTCGTATAAAGGCATCTACAGGTAGATCAAAGTTTTCGTATCTAGTTGTTTCATCCACTAGATTTCTAACTGTTAGATTCATTAAAAAGTTATTTTTCTCTGCACCTCGGCCTGTGAAAATTATCGAATGATCAAAATCTCTCGTATTTAAGCGTAAAGTAAGACTGTCATTTTTATCAAAGTAAACATATTGGTACTCTGGGGTATGTCTATAAATATACATACCAGGGGTTAGAGAGTCAAATTTTTTAGAGAATTTATTGTCTTTATCTAAAAATAAGGTATCCAATACCTGATTATCTTTACAAAAAAGAATGTAATTGGAATTAGGATTCATCACTTCCCCTTGTATATATGCACTGTAGTCATCGACAGAGAATTTCTTCTGACATGAGCAAACAAGCATAATAACAGGTATTAAAGCCAATAAGAAGTTATTTCCTATAAATTTAATATTCATTTTTTAAAAGCCTAAGAATGGTACAAGTTGGGTTTGTACTACCACTAGCAAATGTAAAGTTTAGTAGCTGTTTAAGTCGTTAACAAGCTGTTAAAAAACAAATAGAGCAATCAAGGCTGTAGTTTAATCCGTTTTTAAATTAAAATTTAGTAATTTTGCAGTCATTATAAATCAATATATAAAAAATGTTAACAGTTTCAAATCTGTCAGTTCAATTCGGTAAACGAATTTTATTTGATGAAGTTAATGTAACCTTTACGCAAGGGAACTGCTACGGTATTATCGGAGCTAATGGTGCTGGTAAATCTACCTTCTTAAAAATACTTTCCGGAGATATTGATCCTACTTCTGGCCATGTATCTTTAGAACCTGGAAAGCGTATGTCTGTTCTAAACCAAAATCACAATATGTTCGACGAATTTACAGTTTTAGAAACTGTAATGATGGGAAACAAAGATTTATATGCGGTTAAAACAGAGATGGATGAGCTTTACTTAAACTATACGGATGAGAATGCCGATAGAATAGGGGAGCTTCAAATGCGTTTTGATGAGATGAATGGATGGAATGCCGAATCTGATGCAGCTACTTTATTGTCTAACCTAGGTATCCAGGCTGATTTTCATTACACGCCAATGGCCGAGATGGATGCTAAATTAAAAGTACGTGTACTTTTAGCTCAAGCCTTGTTTGGTAACCCTGATTTGCTTATTATGGATGAGCCTACCAACGATTTGGACTTTGAGACAATTGGTTGGTTAGAGAATTTCCTTGCAAATTATGAAAATACAGTTTTAGTTGTGTCTCACGACCGTCACTTTTTAGATGCAGTTTGTACACATGTATCGGATATTGACTTTGGGAAAATTAACCATTATTCGGGGAACTATACTTTTTGGTATGAGTCAAGTCAATTAGCAGCTAAGCAAAAAGCGCAACAAAACAAAAAAGCTGAGGAGAAAAAAGCCGAGTTAGAGGAATTTATTCGTCGTTTTAGTGCAAACGTTGCAAAAAGTAAACAGGCGACTTCTCGTAAAAAGATGATTGACAAGCTAAACTTAGGAGATATTAAGCCATCTTCAAGAAGATATCCAGCAATTATTTTTGATCAAGAACGCGAAGCCGGTGACCAGATTTTAAATATCGAAGGATTAGCAGCCTCTATAGATGGTGAAGTTTTATTTAAAGATGTAGATTTAAATGTAGCCAAAGGTGACAAAATAGTTGTTATCTCGAAAGATTCACGTGCAACTACGGCTTTCTACCAAATATTAAATGGAAATCAAAACCCTGATGCAGGGAAGTTTGACTGGGGAATAACTACCATTCAATCTTACTTACCGGCTGATAACCATGAGTTTTTCGAAAACGATTTAACGCTAGTGGATTGGTTGCGTCAATGGGCAAAAACAGAAGAAGAAAGAGATGAGGTTTACGTTCGTGGGTTCTTAGGTAAGATGATTTTCTCGGGAGAAGAAGCCCTTAAGACCGGCCGAGTATTATCAGGAGGAGAGAAGGTGCGTTGTATGTTATCTCGTATGATGATGTTAAGAGCTAACGTATTAATGTTAGATGAACCAACCAATCACTTAGACTTAGAGTCTATTACAGCCTTTAATAACTCACTTAAAAACTTCAAAGGAACTGTTCTTTTCACAACCCATGACCATGAGTTTGCGCAAACAGTTGGAACTCGTATCTTAGAACTTACTCCTCATGGTGTAATTGATAGATATATGACTTTTGATGATTATTTGAGTGATCCAAAAATAAAAGAATTAAGAGACAAGATGTATTCCTAATACACATAAAATTCTAGTTTTAAAAAAACCACTTCTAGGCTATTTTAGTTTACAAGTGGTTTTTTTCTGTAGTGTCTGTACTTTTTTTAAAAAACAAAAAACAATCGATTTTGCTCGATAATGATATTTAGCTTTTTACTAAACAAACTTTTTGGCTTGTTTTTTTAAATAAAAAAAAGGAGCCTAGTAAAAAACTACGCTCCAATATTTTTTAACTCAGCTAAGAGCTAGTATTAATATACTCGTCTTACATTAACTGCATTAAGTCCTTTTTTACCTGATTCAATATCGTAAGTAACTTGGTCATCTTGACTAATTTGATCTTGTAGTCCACTTACATGTACAAAGATATCTTCATTACCATTTGTTATAAATCCGAAACCTTTTGCTTCATTGAAAAATTTTACTGTACCTTTTTCCATTATATATTCTATTTATTTGAATTCTTAAATTTCTTCTTTTTTTACTTGCAGAGCTTTAAATCCTCTTTCTGTTTTTGTTTTTGTAAATAAAACCCTATCATTAATCTTAACTGGGTTATTTGTGGTGCTATTGTGAAAGAAAATACTGTCGTTTGTTTGATCTTCTTTTATAAAACCAAATCCTTTTTCATTTAAGTGCGTTACCACACCATTGTAAAAAGTCTTTGTACTTACTTTCTCTGTTCTATCTTGTAGATGAGGTGGTATATCGGTTAAACGGCCATTAATATCTACATAAACAAACATTTCCTCTAAGGATTTACCTTTGTTATTAACTGTTTTCTTTAAATCTCGTTTTTCCTGTTTGATTTTCTTTTTTAATGCCTTTTTTTTATACCGTTCCTTTTTAGTTGATGATTCAGCCATTTTTTATTGTTTTAGGGTCGATTTTGCTTTTGAGATTTATTTCAAGAAGTTTATCGACATTCGTAAATTATTTTTTGTCTAATGAATGTAGCCTCATCAGTTGCTTGTTTGGCTAATTGTGCTAAAGATTAATTTGGCTCAATTAATTTAAAAAACCATAAAAGACCTAGTTAAATTATTTTTAATAGATAACTATTGTCTTGTAATACCTGTGTTACTAAGGGTGTTTTCTAATTGGTACTACAAGCTAGTGATTGCTTTATGCTATTGATTTTTATAAAAAAACACAGCATAAAATAATTTTAATGATTTGATTTAAAAGTATTTAAATTCTGTTTCTAATACTTTTTTAAATGTTTCTAAAAACAAACTGTTTTTTGAAAACAAGCTAGCTTAAATCCATTAACTTACCACAAAATAATTTATTTACTTACTTTTTAGTGAGATAGTTAGCTATAACAATTAGGTTACCTTTTTTAATGGTAGATAAGAATTATATTGCTAAGAGGTAATTAATAAAATACAGCGTGTTTTAGTTTTAAAAATTAGCTTTATTAATTACAATGATTTTATAAACTCTGCAGTGCAATAAAATAACTATACCCTTTTGGTACTTAAGTCGAATTGGTTTTATTAGGTACTCTTGCATATACAAGAATACTTTTTATCGCTACGGAAATTTAATGTAGTACTAGACTCTTTTTTTAAGAGAGAAAAAAATGCTAAAGAAAATAGCCTGGTAAAAGATAAATATAATTTATATTCTAATTAAGGGTGCAAATATAATGATTTTTTCACAGAAATACTAATAAACCATTAATTTAAAAAAGTAAATATAGTAAGTTATACAAAAAGCTTTTATAGTTTTGGATATTCCCAGTTACATGGATTCTAATAGATACATATAATTTTTATAATAAGATCTGTTTAAAGACTCAGAATTTTGTTTATTTCTAGTTGTATTTACTTTGAATTTTGTGATGTAGTTTCCCTATAGGTAAAATAATCTTTAACTTTTGTGAAAGTTGATGGATTTAACCAAGTAGTTATTATATTTGAGCCATGGAACTATTTGATTTTATTTTTCATATTGATCAGTACTTACATGTGTTTATTGCTGATTATGGGGCGTGGATTTACGCTATTTTATTTGCTATAATTTTCGTGGAAACAGGCTTTGTGATAATGCCTTTTTTACCAGGAGACTCGCTGTTGTTTGCCATGGGGATGCTTATTGCTCAGAGTAGTGAATTAAGTATTTCTTTAGCTATTGGTTTACTAATTATTGCAGCTATAACCGGAGACTCCTTAAATTACTATATAGGATCTAAAGTGGGTATGCGCCTTACTAGATTCAAGCTTTTTAACAAGCAAATTGTAAAGCAACAGGCCATTGATAAGACGCAGGATTTTTATGATAAATACGGCTCTCGAACTATCGTAATAGCTCGATTTATTCCCATTGTAAGAACTTTGGCCCCTTTTGTAGCTGGGGTAGGTAAGATGAGATACAGTGTATTTATGACCTATAATGTAATTGGTGGGGTTATATGGATTACAAGCTTAAGTCTTGCTGGTTATTTTTTAGGTAACTTGCAATTTGTCAAGGATAATTTTTCAAAAATAGCATTGCTTATAATTTTTATTTCTATACTGCCTATTATCTATGAGTTTATCAAGGCAAAGTTTAAAAAGGCTTAATTAAACCCTAAAGGTAAAGTAGTTCCAATATATGTGGTTTATCTTTTTAAAAGATATTTGATGTAAAATACGGTATCTTTTTTCCTTTACTTCAATTAGGTGTTTGTAAAAAAGATACCGCTAATTTATTAGATTTTTTACCTTTAGGAGATCTTTTTTTAGGATCTCATCTTTGTCTTGTATACTAAGTTGTATTTAAGTTTTAAGGCCCCGGTAAAGGGAGATTTTCTTATGTTAAAAAAACCTATATCCCTTTAAGGAATTACCTTTTACTACTTTGCGAAATAGGATTATTCGTCTGGGATTAAAATGACCATAATGATGGGTAGAAACAAGAATTGAAACCGGAACAATCATCCAACATAACGCGCCCAAAGCTATTTTGCAAGATGCCATTAGGGCATTTAAACTAATGGTTTGATACAGGTTTGGATTTTGAGCTAAAGCATTTACATCCACATACATGGCCATGTCATTTAAACTTTGCCATTGTCCAAAATAAGTAGCCCAAGTAATCACACCACTTCCTAATGCGGCTGCAAAACAAGAACGAATCATTATTAAAATACTCATTATACCAAAGAGTTTTTGCATTGGTACCCCTACATAGGTATAGAACCAAATTCCAATAAATAAAATCCCCATTGCTATCCCTTTTAAAATCATGATATATTGTAGGTATTGGATATTAATTTGAGGTTGAATACAAAAATATAGGGCCAGATTATGAAGGAAAAAACTAGTAAATCCAGCCATGATAAAATATTTAATATTCCATTTGTTTTTAAATCCTAAAAAAGCCAAAACACCCGCTGTAATTAAACCGGGTATCATCCATAGGTTAAGACTTGCGTTTATTAAATTATTGTACTGTAATACAAGGCTGGTGTATTGCGATAATATACTTGCTGAGCCCATGTTTAAGCCCATAAATAAAAATAGAATAAATCCATGCTTTACATTTATACTTTTAGTAAAAATGGAAAAGTCAATTAGTTTTCGTTTTAAAAAATGTTGTCTGTAGATTAATAAAACAAAAAAAATGAAACTTAAAATAAACCAACTAATAATATATATAGAACCAAACCAGGCTTGTTGTTTCAAAAATGTTAACCCCGTATTTAGTGACATGGCATAAGCACATAAAAATAACATGGATAACCAGTCTATTTGATATAGTGGAAGTTTAAAACAAAAACGGTTATTATGCTGAAAAAGCAGTGAAATTACTGCAATTAGCAACATACATATGGCCATTATATAGTATGGGGCTTGGTAGTTTGAATTAGAAACAACTTGGGCAAACCAATAGCCTGTTATTTGACTTGTGATAATGCTTATTGGATAAAATATAGCGTAAAAACGGCCTCTATCTCCCGTAGGTGTCAAAATTAGCATCAACGGCATCATGACCTCAAACATGGGAAACATTTTGATAAAGCCGATTAATAAGCTTCCGGTAACCATGAGATAGGGGTTATCGGTATTTGCTATCATTAATGATAATAAAGCCAGTACAATACAACAAAAGGTGATGATCTGTTTGGATTTAAATCGCATCTTAATTCGAAAGACAATTAGAAGACTTAATCCCATACCAATTGTTGAGGCGTTATTGCCCAGAGTTACAAATTCATTGTAAACCGCCAAGGCCCCAGAGGTATTGGTAGCGGTACTTATGTATACACCCGATATTGTCATTAAAGGGAATAAGATAAGTAATATTAGTACCAAGACCATGGGTTTGGGTAGCCAAGATGAAAAGGGATTTTTACTATACATGATTATTTAAAAGTTTACTTCAACATTCATTCCTGTGCGTAGTAATTTCAAATCCTCTGGTTTATTATTCTTGGAAAACTCAATTCGAACAGGTATTCTTTGTTGAACTTTTACAAAGTTCCCCGTTGAGTTGTCCACTGGAATAGATGCATACCTAGCTCCTGTTGCCCCGGATATAGCTGTGATAACTCCTTGGTAACTCTTGTCATTTAATGCATCAACTGTAATGGTTGTTATTTGACCGATCTTTATATTTTTCATTTGGTTCTCACGGTAATTAGCCGTAACCCAAATATTATCAATATCCACAATGGAGGCTACTTGTTGGCCCACGGATAATAATTGGCCTAAGTTGATAGTTCTTCTGGCCATTATACCATCATGAGGTGCGGTAATTACAGTATATGATAAATTTAATTTTGCCATTTCTAATGCATTTTCCGCTCTTTTGATCTCCGCATCATTTAAACCAATTTTAGCGCGAATCTCTTCAACTGACAACTCACTTGTGACTTTAGAATTAACAGCAGATTGTAATTGAGATAATTGCATTTCCAATTGTGCTTGTTGTGCTTGGAAGTCCGTTTTTATTTGATCAAATTGCTGTCTGGTAACGGCTTGATCTTTTAATAGATTTTCATAACGATTATAATTTTGCTCGGCATTCCATAATTTTGCTTTGGTAACTTGTATACTGGCCTTTGTCATATTTATGTTTGCCGAATAGGTTTGAATATTATTAATGGCTGTTAAAATAGCTTGTGAAGTTGCTTTTTTAGAGGCTATAGCAGCCATATACGCGGCCTGAGCTTGTCCTAATTGTGTTTGTAGTTCTCTATCGTCTAAGATCACTAACGTATCTCCTTTTTTAACCGGTTGGTGTTCCACAAAACGGATATCTTTAATATAGGCAGAAACCCTTGTATTAATAGGGTTAATAAACGATTCCACTTGGGAGGCATTTGTGTATTTATCGTTCCCAAAATTAAAGAAAGCTTTTATCATCCAAAAAAGCCCTGCTAGTACCATTATCAAAACAACGATGTTTATTGTTTTGGTCATTCTATGATTCTTGTTTTTTGTTTTTTGAATGGCGTTATCTTGTATATTATTTGATTGCTCTGACATGATTGTATTTGTTTGAATGAATCTTTGGCTTTTTTATTATAGTGTTCCAGCCTCTTTTAATAGTTTGTAGTAAGAAAAAACGATATCAATTTCCGAGTTTGCATATTGTAATTCGGAATCTAGTTGTGTATTACTGGCATCAATTAAATCCAATAAGATAGCCAGTTGATTATCATATTTACTTAGCATTATACGGTAATTTTCTTGCGATAAATCTTTATTTACTTTTAGCGTACTGTTTTGGCTAATGGCCTGTTGATACATGATATAAGCTGCATAAATAGAGGTGTCTATCATTTGCATGGCTTGTGATTCTTGATTAATCGCTTTTTCTTGTTCTGCCTTGTTTAAACGTATTTTTTTAGGTGCTTTAAACAAAGCATCAATACTAAAATTAAGGGACAAACCCGCGCTCCATCCATGTGCATACATATCCAAGGCAGGGCTTGTGGTTGTAATTGGTCTTTGAAGGGAGTTTCCTGCAAAGGCTGATAGGGAGGGTAGCATTTCTGATTTGGAAGTTTTCTGTGCTACTTTTGTTATTTCTACAGCTGTTTGTGTTGATTTTAAACCAGGATGTTGTTTAGCTTGATTTAGATAAGTCTGTAGATCAGAGATATGTATTAAATTTTGTTTAATATTCGGATCAGGTTTAATTACCGTTTCCTCCTGTAAGCCTAAAGCCATAGTTAGTTGTCTGTTTAATATATGTTGATTGTTTTGAATTACCTGCAAGGCTAGTTGTAGATTAGATAATTGAAGCTTTGCTCGAATTACATCATTTGAGGTAACTAAACCTTGATCAAAAAACCTATGGATGTTATCTAAACGCTGTTGAGCCAACTCAATGTTTTTATTATAAACTAGTTCTTGATTATATAATTTATAAAGGTCTAAAAAGTAACTAAGGGTTAATAGTTTGATACTTTGTTGATTAGTTTGATAATTTAATTCGGATAGTTCTTTTTTTAGGTTTTGTATTTGAATTCCATTTCGAATAGCTCCACCTTTCCAAATCATTTGCTTTGCTTGAATGGCGTATTTATTGCCGAAATCCGGCATGTGCACATTAGTTGAGTTAGAAAAATCTTTGTCTATAATATTAGTATCTCCATTGTAATAGGCCTGTATGGATAGGGATATTTCTGGAAGTAATTGATTTTTAGATATTTCAAGGTTTTCATTGGAGATTTCAATATCGGATCTTGAAACTTTTAATGCGGGATGATTTTGTTGTACTAGGTTAAAAAGTTCTTCTATTGATAGGATTTTCTCTTGACTTTGTTGAGCAGTTATGACTTGTGTGGCAATAAGTGAACAAAAAATAACAAGGAAAGATTTTATCCATTGGTGTATCATTTTTTTGTACTTTAATTTTGATAGTGCAAATTTCGCTCAACTGATTAATTCAGAAAAGGTCATTACTGTACAAAAAGAGGTTCAAATGGTATGTAATTAAAAAGATTTTACTAAAGAATTTTTTAATCTATAATTTTTAGGACTTAATCCAGTATGCTTTTTAAAGAACTTTCCAAAAGAGTATTGGTCTGAAAAACCCAAATTGCTGGCTATAATATTAACCGGGTTTTTTTTATTTAATAATTCGTTTTTAGCCTCATTAACAAGCTGTTGAGCTATAATAGATTTAGGCGGTATATCCGTTATATCGCGTACACAATTCGATAAATACTTCACCGAAATATTTAAGCGATCAGCATAGAATTTAAGTTCCTTTTCGCTTGTGAAATTCTCAGAAAGTAGTAATATAAATTCCATAACTATTTCTTCTTTACGAGAATTACTCAAAGATGGCTTTTCTACGCTACTTAATAATTTGCCAAAAATGCCATATATGATTGTGTTGACAATTAGCCAAGTAATTTCTTTTTTGAATGTAACTTGTTTTGATTCATCTAAATAAAAAGAAAGTTGCTCAAGTTGATTTTTTATATTTGAAAACTCCTCGGCATCAAATTTTAAATAACTTTTCTTTTTCTCAGCGTTTGTTAACCGATATATATCGTATTTATTAAAATTAAAGTTCGTGTGACGCTTAATTAAATCCCTATCGCAAGAAAAGATATAAATTTTTAAGTTAGAGCTATAGTTAATTATTTTATATAACCTGTGAGAGGGAATAATAATAATATTGCCGAATTCGTATTTATTCTCAGCTCCATTTATTTCAAGAATCAATTCGCCTTGATAAATAACTATAAAAGCGAAGTTAGAAGAACGAATAACAGATCCGGGATGTGCATTTTCAAAAAATATATTTTCATCTAGTATTCGAAGCATAAGATTATGAATAATAAAAATTTAAACCTGTGGTAAAGGTATCATTTATTTTTAGGCATGAATCTAATTTTTTTATATAAGAATATAGGAACTTTATTTTATTTTTCAACTAGTAATTTCCAAGAAGTAAAAAAATATTCCAGGATGTAATCTGAACTTTAAACAAGGGTATTTAGTTTTTATGGCCCAAGGGTGTAATAAATGTGTAGTTTAAACGTTAAATTATTTGCAAACTTATCAGTTTAGTTAGTATAGATAAAACTAGAGTGGTAATTTTGTATCTCTTAATACTAGTTGGTTGAACAAAGAGTACAAAAGAGCTAAAGTAGTTTGATTTTTTAATAGCTTATTAAAGCTTTGCCATAAAGTAAAATGAATTAGGTCTTTGATATTTTTGTTATCAGCCATCTAATGATACTTTTGGCTAAGAAACGCAAAAATGAAATATAGCTGTAAAAATTGACATTTGAAAGTGTATAGCATTTATTAGTTAAAGAGTAGTCCTTGGTTAAGAAGACTACTTGTAAGAGATTAGATAATCTAAGACTTTACACAATTAAATACCATTTAGACAATGCAATTATTATATTCTGGTTTCGGTTTTATATTAGCCAACTTACTACGTTACCGTTATAGTGTATCACTTCAAAATATCACAAGATCTTTCCCTTTAGCTTCCTATGAACAAATAGCAAAATACCATAAAGATTTTTATAAGTATTTAAGTAGAATGCTCCTGGAGGGTTTACGTATTGTAAGACCTACTTTGTATGTACAAAGTGACTCCTTGAAACAATTACAATCAATTAAACAGCAGAACAAACATATTATCCTTATTTTGGGACATTATGGTAATTGGGAAATATTATCTCAATTGCCATTAAGTGTAGATATGAGAGTGCAGGCTCTTTATAAACCAATAAAGAGTAAGTTTTGGAACGGATTGATGAGGTCTATAAGACAACAACATGGTGTGGAACTAATCGCCTCGCAAAATGCCTTGCGTACTTTGATTAAGCAAAAGGATGATCCTGCTATCACTTTTTTTATAGCCGATCAGTTTCCTGGAGGTAGTAAGGGACTGGTTGTTGACTTTTTAAGTCAACCCACTGGGGTATTAATGGGGGCGGAGCATATTTCTAAACTTTTAGATGCTTATGTTTTCTATGCGGAACTTTGTCCAAGAGATAGCCGTAGTTGGGAATTAAGATTGGAAACAATTTGTCCTTCGGCTAAACAAACAGATGAAGGTTTTATTTCAAGCTCTTTCTTTTCTAAGTTAGAACAGAGTATACAAAATATCCCTCATATTTGGTTATGGACTCATAAAAGATGGAAAAAGAGATAGTCTGGCTAGCTTTATAGATTGACACCTTGTAATGCGGATTTACAAACTAACAATTTGTCGGAAAACGGTCTATAGCTAAAAGTCTTTGTAATTAAATAGTTGAATCTATTTTTCGATAGTAATAAGTTGGAAGTACCGATAAAAATCGAAATGAAATAGAGATACAATAATTTACATCCTTGCAATCATAAGGGTTTACGCCGATTTTGCTTGCTTTTGTACAACACTTTTTTTCAAAATAATTCGCACTAAAATCAACTCATTTAATTTAACAGATTAAAGATAAAATATTGTTGTTTTGGTTGAATAATTGGTAATGAAAAAGAGGGATGATTTTTCGAATTTTTTAGTTGCTTGTTTTATATTTCAATTTCAGTAATGTGATATTATATAGCATTTTGTTTATTTATTATTTCTTCTATCATTTCAAAATTGTTTGAAGATGAAAATAAGAACCTTTCTGATTGGTAGAACTGCAGAGCGTTTACATTTAAAATATTTTCAGAGTTAAATTTCTCTAAGTTTAGAATACCATGTTTATTCTGAAGTAGTTTTTCGCAAAACATACAAAGTATTACTGAATCTGATAGTGGCATATAAATTTCAATTCCATAAGAATCTAAACCGATAGTACCACGAATAGTACTTTTATTTATAATATTTTGTAAAACTACTGGATTGTCTGAAGTATAGAATAATTTGTCGCTTTGACCTAGAAACCATACTTTGTTTTTAATTGCCATTGAAAATTCTTTTGCAGTTTCAAATAAGGAGAACCATAAAGCTTTAGGGTCAATTGATTCTTGTTTTACACCAATAAAATTGTTTATTGTTTCTTCAAAATTAATTAAATAATCTTTTACTTTATTTAATTGATATTTAGTTCTTATTGATTGTATTGCAATAAAATACGAGATCTTTTCTTTTTCTATTTCTGTTAGTGAACTTATGTTTTGATTTAAAATAAGTTTCTCGATTAAAGGTGAGATTTCTCTTTCTATTTTTCCAAGTTCATATTCAAAACTAAAGTCTTTGTTATTTTGCACTTGATCATAAAAATAATTTTCACTTGCAACCCTGTTGATAGACCTTTTTTTAATAACGTTCCAATTTTTGTTTTTAGCAACTTTATCGTAAGTCCAAATAAATGAGTCTTTGCTTGAAAAGCTTTTTAGTAAAACCTTTGGAACATAATGTTGATTCTTGGGATGTGCCATTTTAATAATATGTTTGATTAAGTGTCCTAATAATGATTTTGTATATGTTTATACTACACCATTTTTAGTCTAAAAAGTTATAATTATAGAATAATTCCATTCTCTATTTCTAAATTCCAGATTAATTTATTTACCATATTATCATTATATGAATAGTCATAATTAGATCTTTGGAGCCATAAATTAAGCAATTTTTGATTATTTTTTTCAATAAAAGATTCTTCAAAATGTGGATATGTAAAGTCTGACATCATAATGTATGAAGATATAGATTCATCCCCTCCGTCTTTTATAATCTCAATAGATACATTATGAAAAAGTTTAAATAAATTGGCATCACTTGTCAAAAAGAACGGATGAATATTTTTTTGCAGTATTTGAGAGATTCTCAAGTTATTTGCGCATAATTTAGAATGGTACATATCCCAAGAAGATCCTAAAATTTTCTTTTTAATGTCTTCTGAATTCTTACTATCTAGACCTATCATTTTTCTATATTCTGTATTTCCTCCAAAAATATTTAGTGCTAGTTTATATTCTGCACCTCTAAAAATGTTTAATTCATTAATCATCCAATCGGATAATTCATTGATATTATTCTCTGCTTTTTGTTTAGTTAGCTTTTTTAAAGCTATAGATCTTATTTTAAGTAATGTACAGTAAGTATTTTTAATAATTTGATCTACTGCTTCAAGTGAATTAAATTTTTCTTTTGATAGGTCTTTTTTAATGACTATATCACGGTGAAAGTCATATTGGAAACTTTTTAATGATTTCAAAGGTAATTGAATAAAAAAATCAATCCTTAATTTCAACTCAAACATTTTTTTAGAATCATATCCTGTTTTGAGATAGCATAATTCTAAAAGCGCAAAAAATGGGTTTATTTGAATACTTGGATGTTTTATAAGATATTCTTTTAAAGAAATAATTCTTTCAAAATTGATGTTTTTAGCTTTTTTTTTATGGTCTATTACTTTGATAATATGTAAACAAACGCAACTATCTATATAAATAATAGGCTCTATATCATTCTTAATTAGCGATTCTATAAATTGATTATCTGGTAGATTTGTTTCTCCTTTTTGATCAAAACAGTCATATTTTGTTTGAAGCTTACTCATTTTAGAAAGATGTTACGTATAGTAATATGTTTTGTAGATAAAGAAAGTTATTGTTTCTTCTCTTTTATAGTGTATTTTTTTAGCTTGAAGTAGATAGTATTTAATTTTTTGTCACTGTTGTTAATTAAATAGAGCTCTAATTCTTTAATAATATAGTCAATTTTAGCGAATCTTTGTAAGAAAATATCATAATGAAAAACCTTTAACCATGTTACATCGAATTTACTTTTATCATAATTTTCAGGATTGATTGTAAATTTGAAAATCTCATTTTTAATATTTAAAGATGATAATTTAGAGTTATCTAATTTGTTTAGATAAACTAATTCGAAGTATTGAACAAATGGATCAAGACGGTAATGGTTTGTGTAATCTTCTTTAGTTATTTCTCTAAGGTCTTTTAGTTTGTTATGGATAGCTTCAATGTATCTAATTTTAATGTCTTTTTTTACAGGTATTTTTTCTATTAATAGCATAAAAACTGTAGATGTATCAAACTTTTCTTCTAGGTTTTGCTCTATTCTTTTCAAGAATTGTTTCTTACTATTAGCATCTAAAGTATGATATATGAATACACTTTCATATTTTATATTTTCTAAATTGATTAGATCTACACGAATGTTATTGTTTATGAAATTATTATTTAGTTCTTTTAACTTAAGTAAAATCGTTACATAACAATGATTGTAACTTTGTTTTGAATTAAATATATCTAAAGTATCTATTAATAGATCATATCCAATTATTGAATATTTTGTGTCTATTAGATTTTCAAATAATTCAAAAACATCACGTTCATTGAATTTTGTATATTTAATAAACTTATTTATATCTGAATAGACCTGTTTTATTTGATCTTCTGAGAATTTAAAGTATGTTAGAACAATACATAAATTATTAAATTGGTGAATTATCCTATATTTAAAATTATTATTGTAACTTAAATAATTTATAAAAACTGTATTCTCACTTATATCATTGAAAAGGTTGTGTACTTTGTATGAAGATTTGAAAAAGTCACAAATGAGAATAAATACAGATTCCTGACTCTCCTTATCAAATTTTATATCAGAGAGGTTATGTTCTCTAATAAAATTAACCAATTCTTTAGGTTCATTGTAGTTAATTATTTGTTCAAATAAAAAATGATCGAAACTGTCTAGTTTCGAAATTCCAAAAATTTCAGACTGATGAGCAGGTATTTTTAATGTGCCTACATAGAAACCAAGAATAAAAGCTTTAATAGATTTATTAATAGATTTTTGTGTTGTAGAAAAACCATTTCCTATAATGAAATTTTGTTCTAAAAATCTAGTTAGTTCTCGAGTAGTATTATGTAAATTAAAATATGAAGAGCTAGTTGCTGATCCTCCATTTTTAATTATTTTTATTTCGTGTAGTACTCTAATATAATTTTTCTCTATGTTATTGCACAACTCTTGGATATATATGCCGTTATGAATTTCTTTGAGTAGATTAAATACATCTTTATCTACAAAGTATTTGACTCTGTCTAAAGATTTATCTAGATCTATTTTTGTAGCTTGAATCTTTATATTTGTTAGATTTTCAAAGGAGTATCTATGATCATGTAAAGATAAATTGGTTATTCTAAGCCCCAATCTTTTCATATTATAGGCGCAAATAAAACTAACGTCCATTCGTTTTTGCCTATTTGATTTTATCTCTATTAGTTCATATGCTTTAAAAGAGTTATAATATTCAGCTAATTGATAAAGTGCATATGCAAATACTAAGTCATCCCATAATCTAGAGTCATTTGTAATCTTGTACTCTTCTATTTTTAGTATAGCATCAGAATATTTTAAATTTTCTATAGAGCAGTTTATACAATCACAGTTATCATGTTCAGAGTAATACTTAGTAGATAAGTCTATTATTTCTCCTGTAGGTTTATTATCAAAAGAATCTTTACGTCCAGTTTTCTTTCCTATATAATAGATATTAGAGTACATCAAACGAGCAAAAACAGAATTAAGTTTACATTTTTCTTCATTTGTGAAATCATCATCATTTTCTCCTTTATATTTTTTTAGTAAACTATGTAGTTCATTATCATGACAAACTAGAGTATTTGATTCCACGTTATAGTATGTGTCATCTTTAGAATTTTTATTAAAAGGATATAAAGACGCTAAGAATTTCTTAGGTAATACTCTGAAGTATTCAAAACGATATAAAGAGGTATACATATCGTCTATTATTTTAGCTTGTGTAGATACATTGTCTTTTCTTCTTTCATATTCATACAAGTCAAAATCCTTAATAAATTCTAATTGCTTATGAACTATTTGACCTGTTGGAGATAGTTCTGCATTATCATTTAAATCTTTTAGTTGCTCGTGATCATAACTAATTATATTGATACCTAGATTTTCAAAATATTTAATCTGAGAACTAGATAAACTTTCTTTGTGAGAAAGAAAATATGCCCTCTGATGGTGCTTGTTTAGAATAAACTGTATATCTCTTATTAATAGTTTAAGATTGATGTCTCCAACGCTGTATCCAATAAAAAGTATGACCTTATTGCTAAACAGTGACTTAACAAAAATTTCTTTTAATGTATGGTTTTTAGAGAATTCTAAATAGTCAGTTTCTTTAAAAACTATATTCTGATTTTGAAAGTCACCATGATATTTTATTAAGAGATTTTTATGTCCAGCATATGGCAAGTCAATATCCTTAGATACAACAGAAAAAGGAAGTCCTTTATTGTTAATAACATCTTCAAAAAAGTAATCATAGTTTGTAGTGATAATGTGTTGAGGATTTAGCTCAAATATCAACTCATGTAATGGTGTGTACGTCTCTATGTTTCTATACAAAGCATCCTTTATAATATCATTGTATTCTTTTTCTCCTTTTTCATTATATAAGAATTGAGCTATTTTTAAAGGATCATCTTCTTCAATATCTTCATTTAAGAACCCTTTTATTTCTTGAATTAATTCTCCCCAAAGAGGAAGTCCTGAGTCTTTAGAGACTCCAGCTCCAGCAAAAACAACTAGTTTATCATTGTTAATTGCTTTTTTAATTAGGGCTATATTGTTGTTTTGTTTGCCTCTAGTCATAGTTTATAACTTAAATATATGATTTAGTATTGAGTTTTAAAAAGTAAGGCTGTTTGATTATAATTATTTCTTATTTAGGCTATACCAATCAAAAATAACATTTTTATAGTCTTAAAAATAAGCTAAGAAATTATTAATAATTTCGTTTTTTACTTTTACACGAATCTCTCTATTTTGTTCTAATTCAGCAATAAAGGAATCATTGTTAAAATTAATGTTTTTACTATCTAAAGAAACATTTATATAGTTAGCCAACAAATTTAATTAACCTATTAAGTTCTAACATTATGAATATAAACTGCATAGAATTTCTTTTATGGATGGAGCGTATTATGACACGATTTGATCGTCTATCTTGTTCAAAGTGTAAACAACATGCACTTCAATTAAGAGAAGAGGTAGTGAAATGTTTGGATACTGATTGTAGTTGGGTGTTGTTTAGGGAGGAATGTGGGATTAAAATATCCATTGATAATATCACTGATCTAATACAACAAGGCAACCAAACTTCTAAAAGAATTGGTTTGCAAAGCTAAGAAAAAGTTTGATGCTTTTGTTGTTTTTCGGAAGGATTTGACTATTGATTTTTTGCTTAGTAAATAGAATGTAACACACTGTAAATAAGCATGTTGATTGGTTTGTTTTTGCAGTGGAGGGGTTTTTTTTTTTTTTTTTTTTTTTTCCCCCCAAACACAAAAACCCCCCCCCCCCCCCCCCCCCCTTTTCCTCCCCCC
>NZ_JBTXLO010000005.1:0-187832 GCF_054871605.1 Myroides sp. LJL119 | reverse complement strand
GCGTGTTGTTTGTTTTTTTTTTGCGGGGGGGGTTTTTTGTTTTTGTGTTACGGAAGAAAAAAAAAAAAAAAAACCCTCCACTCAATAAACAAATATTTTGATTAACTGAAAAGAGATATTAGTCACAAATGTTTTGATTAACTGAAAAGAGATATTAGTCACAAATATTTTGATTAGCTGAAAAGAGATATTTGTCACAAATATTGATTAAATTTGTGACAAATGTAAATCTTTTTTTATGAATGAATCTATTAGTAATCAGATAGTAGATAAGATTTCTAAATCTAAGCGTGGAGAAATTTTTTTCGCTAATGATTTTGTTAAATATGGTACAGCTGACAATATTCGACAAATACTCTCTCGTTTAGAAAAAGAAAACCTTATTGAACGATTAACCCATGGTATTTATATAAAACCAAAGCAAGATTCTTTATTAGGAACAATTTATCCTAGTATAGAGGAAATTGCAAATAAGATTGCAAAAAGAGATAAGGTGCGTATAGCGCCAACTGGTGTATTAGCGTTGTATCTATTAGGATTAACAACCCAGATCCCCTTGAAGACTGTTTATTTGACTGAAGGATCTCAAAGAGAAATTATGGTTGGAAATAGGAAGATTAATTTTAAGAGAACTGTCCCTAAAAACCTTATGATAAAAGATGATCTGTTACATTTAGTAGTACAGGCTTTTAAAGAGAAGGGGCAAAAAGAAATTACTGATTCTTTTTTAAATACTATTAAATTAACTATTGATAAAATAGATCAACAAGTGATAGAATCTCAATTGAAATTTGCTCCAGTTTGGATTCAAAAAGAAATTAAAAAACTTTATTATAAACAGGATTATGTGGGTTAATTTATCTGAAGAACAAAAAGTTACTGTATTAAAACAAGCTGAAGGTGTTTATGGACTACCAGCTTTTGTAATAGAGAAAGATTGGTGGGTTTGTATTCTTTTAAAGGCAATCTTTCAATCTAAGTATGCAGGTTCTATTATATTTAAAGGAGGAACTTCTCTGAGTAAGGCTTATAATTTAATACAGCGATTTTCAGAAGATATTGATTTGATTATTGACAGAAGTTTACTGGGGTTTGGTGAGCTTGATTCTAAAACACAAATTAAAAAACTTAGAAAGGCTTCTGGAGGATTTATTATTAATGAATTTAGAGAAGAGTTAATACATCAATTAACTGAGTTGGGAGTAGATCCGAGTTTATATGAAATTAAGTATAATGATCATGTTGACGACACAAGTGATCCTAATACATTAGAGGTTTATTATCAATCATGTGTACCTGCTACTAATGTATATATTCAGCAGCGTGTTTTACTTGAAATGGGAGCTAGATCGTTAACTGAACCAGCTGAGTCAAAACCTATTATTTCATATATTGATTCGGAATTTTCAAAATCGACTTTTACTATGCCTGAATTTAATGTAGAAGTTGTTGTTCCTACTCGTACTTTAATTGAGAAAGTATTGTTATTGCATGAAGAATTCTCAAAGCCTATTGACAATATTAGGACTGATCGACTAACTAGACATTTTTATGACATAAGTAAAATTATGGATTCAGAATTCGGTGAACTAGCAATAGGTGATGATAATTTGTTTACTAGTATTGTTGATCATCGAAAAAAAGTAACGCCTTTAAGAGGAATAGATTACTCAAATCATAAAAAAGGTAAATTGAGTATTTTACCTCCGGAGGAAGTACTTGAAAAATGGGAAGAAGACTATAAAACAATGCAAGAGCATATGATTATTGGTGATAGTTTAAACTGGACTGATTTACTGAATTGTTTGAGAGAGAGCGAAAATAAATTTAATAAGATTTAAAATCAATTTGCCTTTGTTAAGACAGTAATGAAAAGTAATATTTTAAATAGAAGTATATCAAGTGGATTAAGAGTTTTTAGGTAATTCGATTATGTGTGCGTTCATATTTTTTTGTTTGTCTAGTCCTGAAATAACGATACAGGATTAATATTATAAAATTACATAAAAAATAGAAGGTGTCCCGTAAACTCATAGATACTTTTAGTGCATCTTTTACTGCAACTCTAAATAAAATATCTTTTTGAGTCTTTGATAACTACAAATCACTTGTATAAACATTAACTGGTTAATGATAGCACCCTTATCCTTTTAAGTTATAGCGATTTGTAGTTTTATATTGTATTGATTCTATACTACTGTAAGTAATCTAAAATAATCTGCATTTGTGTTTTAACTCCATTTAGTAAGGCGCGTTCATCGATATTGAACCCAGGGTTATGGTTGGCTACTCCGTTTCCTACACCTAGAACTAAAAAACAAGTAGGCGCTACTTGTTTGTAATATGAGAAGTCTTCACTTGCTGTCATCATATCAGCATCAAACACATTGTTTTGACCAACAATTTCTATAGCGCTTTTCTTTGCCATAGCATTTAACGTTTGGTCATTTTCAATAGCCGGGCAACCAAGTATATATTCTAGGTCGTAGGTAGCGCCATGGGCTTTAGTAATTTGTTCAATTAATATTTTAACTCTGTTCTCTATTAACTCACGAGTAGCATCTGTTGTAGTACGAATAGTTGCTCCTAATTCGGCTTTGTCTGCAATAACATTTGAGGCATTACCTGATTGGAATTTACCAATGGTAACAACAGCCATTTCACCAGGAGTAACATTACGTGAAACAATGGTTTGTAATGAGTTTACAATTTCTGCGCCCACTACAATAGGATCAATACCTAGTTGTGGCATAGAACCATGCGAACCTTTTCCAATGATACTAAGATTAAAACCATCTGCAGTGGTAGAGGCCGCACCATTTGGCAAAATACCTATTTCACCAACTGGGTAATTGCTTAATACATGCATTCCGAAAATAGCCTCAACACCTTTTAAAGCACCAGAATCGATAATCTCTAAAGCACCACCTGGGTCTTGTTCTTCAGCATGTTGGAAAATAAAGTAAATTGTACCCTGAATTTGATCTTCCATTTTAGATAAGGCAGTAGCAGTAGCTAATAACATGGCAGTGTGCGCATCATGACCACATGCATGGCTCACGTTTACATTTTTAGAAGTATAAGGCAAATTGGTTTCTTCTTGTATTGGTAAGGCATCCATATCGGCTCTAAAAGCAACTGTTTTACCTGGTTTAGCTCCTTTTAGTATACCAACTACACTTGTTTTAGTAGGCTTTATAGTTTCAATATTACCTAAATTTTTCAATACGCTTTCAACATACTGACTTGTTTTTTCTTCTTGATACGAAAGTTCAGGGTTTTCATGGATATGTCTTCTCCATTTGATAAGATCATCTGCTGGTATGTTTTTTACCCAATCGGGATTCGAAGTGTTGTTAATTTTGTCTTTCTGTGGATTTGTTTGTGCCCAAAACACCGTTGTGCTACATAAAATACCTATCAAAAGGGCGTATCGTTTTTTCATCTTTATTAGTTTTCTAATTTGAATTAGTAAAGACAAAGGTAATTGATTTCTCTTAATTCAGGTATTGCCTAGGTGGTAAGAGTTATATTACCAAAATACTATCTACAAAAAAATTGTTGTAAAATGAATCTTATTATTTCAGATGAAATACTAGTATTTTATTGTTTGTTTTCACGGATTGGAAAATCATAGAAATGGCTGTTATTTTTTCTAGATTAAGTTTCTATATAATAAAAAACGAATAGCTATTGTAGTTTCTGGTGTGATATGTTTGTTATAAATAGGTCTACTTTTTATATTTTATAAAAAAAACTAGGGTTTTATGCTAATAATTTTCCATAGAATTTATATTTCAAATAATGAGTAAGATTTTTTAAGGTCGCTTCTAAAAGTTTCACACATAAACAGGATTCTTTTCTCTAAGCTTTAGACTTCTTAACTTAGCTCGCACATTAAGTTAAGCATAAAAACTTACCCTTGAAATACGAAACGAATTAGAAAGAGTTATGATGATACTTAGAAGGAGCAAGCAATTGTACTTGCTAAAGAAAGGAAGAATAAGTTAGAGTGAGCTAGGAATTACAGCAGCTTTACTCTATATAAATGGTGTAAGGAATCAGAAGAATTTGAAGAGATTAGTTTTCCTGGAAATAGAAATCTAAAATTAACGCCAGATTAAGAAAGTATAAAAGAACTTGAAACGCAGTTAGCAGTTTCTCCCTTAGCACACCAAATATTAAAAAAAGCAATCGGCATTTTCTCAAAGACCAGCATATGATTTACCTGTTCACATAAAATCATGCACATGAATTCCCGATTGAGATTATGTGTAAATCTATTTTAGGACAGGACAGATTCATTAAAGAAGCCTTTTAAAAGCAATAAATCTTTTAAAAGGCTTATTATCATTTACCAGAAAGACTATCTTTGGTTTCTATGGTATTTAATTGCGCAGCTGAATCGGACCACTTTGGAACATCTTCACGGATATCTAAATAGTAATCGTATAACATTTGAGTTAAACCAATTTCTACTCTTTCACCCTTAAATTTATTAAGAGTTAAATAGCCATAAATTTCTCCATCTTTTTTTATTATAGGTGGCCTTTCCCCATAGGGGTTCCAAGGTGAAAAATTACTTTTCTCGTCGCCATAATTTCCATATTTATTCCAAATAGATTTCTTATTATGTAAATTACCGTAAGTTCCATGATGATTCCAGACTGAATTATTATCCGCTGCTGGGCATGTAAGACAACCCAGGTATTGTGGATTATCCTCATTGGTATAGAGTTCTAGTTTTTGGGCCTTGGCCAGCAAACTAAAACAAAATAGTAATAAAGTTAAGGAGAGTTTCTTGCTCATAAAAAATTAGTAAAGTTTTGATAGTAAACAATTAACTTCAAAAATAGGTTATTGCGTGTTAGGTGATCTTTTTTTAATGTTAAGTTTTATTAATTGTAGGTGTAATTTTGAATATAACTTAAGAAAATATAAGTTTAGTTATTTACCTTAATATACTGACTTTTTTCTAAATTTATTCTTCATGGAAAGCCAGCACAGGCACATAGGTATGATAGCTTAATTTTTTAGTCATACTTGATGTAAATAGTCTTTCAAAAAAACCTCTGTTTCTGGTTATAGAAACTAGTAAATCTATGTTTTCAATATCTAGAAAATCAAAAATAGCTTTTTCAACATCTTTATTTTCAAGAACGTAAAATTTGATAGGAGCATGCTTGTAATTATCTTCCCAGCTTTGCATAACCGCTAAATCTAAATCATCTCTTAAGGCTGAAATATGTATACATTTTATAATAGCTCCAAATCTTTTTGCCATAGGGATAAGTTTATCCAATACTGCTTTATCTTGAGGCTTAAATAAAGTGGAGAATGCAATGGATTTTATACCGTCAAAAATAGCATCATGAGGTACACTTAATACAGGTACATCTAATGAACCAATAGCATTGGCCGTGTTGGATCCTAAAATTTTCTTATCTAATCCCGAGTTACCATTAGTTCCCATTACAACTAAATCAATATCTTCTTCTTTTACACGCTTTTTTAAAATCGTATTTAAAAAGCCTTCTTCTAAAATAAATTGCATTGGAACGTGATCTAAATTATGTTTTCTTGCTATTTCTCTTATCTGAGGAACTTGATCTTTAAAGTTTTCAAAATTACTTAGTTCGATGGTTTTGTATACATCTTGAACCATGACTGGATTTGCAGTTGCAGATATTACCGGCATTTCATAGGCATGTAATACATATAAAGTTGCTTCTTGATTTTCGGCCATGCGAAGAGCATACACAAGGGCATTGTTGGCTGTATCTGAGAAATCCGTGGGGAATAATATTTTTTTCATAGCTAAAGTTTATTTTTTGATTTATATAAAGATAATAATTATCTTGTTTATTAGTATAAAATTAACACTAATTCCTGATTTTCTTTATGATTCTGGTTTTCTAGTAATACCATATTAATTGTAGCAATTAATATTATCTTTGCAGTACATAATACAGGATGATATGATATTACAAGATACCATAGTTGCTTTAGCTACACCCTCGGGAGCCGGAGCAATTTCAATTATACGTGTATCGGGTAAAGATGCTATTACACTGGTAAATAGTGTTTTTAAATCGATAAAAGATAAAGATTTAACCAAACAAAAAACCCATACACTTCACCTAGGGCATATTGTGGACGCCGAAAGAGTACTGGATCAGGTTTTAGTATCTGTATTTAAAGGTCCCAACTCTTATACCGGTGAAGATACTATTGAAATTTCTTGCCATGGATCTACTTTTATACAACAGCAAATCATTCAGTTGATTCTTCGTAAGGGTGCAAAGATGGCTCAAGCTGGTGAATTTACCATGCGAGCATTTTTAAATGGTAAGTTGGATCTTTCACAAGCCGAAGCTGTTGCAGATTTAATTGCCTCTGATAATGAGGCAAGTCACCAGATAGCCATGCAGCAAATGCGAGGTGGATTTTCCAATGAAATTGCTCTTTTAAGAGAACAGTTATTAAACTTTGCTTCTTTAATAGAATTAGAGCTGGATTTTTCAGAGGAAGATGTTGAATTTGCTGACCGCAGTCAATTTAAAGAATTGATAGACCGTATTGAATTTGTATTAAAAAGACTAATAGACTCCTTTGCTGTTGGAAACGTCATTAAAAATGGAATTCCCGTGGCTATTGTAGGAGAGCCAAACGTTGGAAAAAGTACACTTTTAAATGCGCTTTTAAACGAAGAAAGAGCTATTGTATCGGATATTGCTGGTACCACAAGAGATACTATTGAAGATGAACTTGTTATTGACGGAATAGGTTTTCGTTTTATTGATACCGCTGGTATTAGAGAAACCAAAGATGTGGTGGAGAGTATCGGAATTCAAAAGACTTTTGAGAAGATCGACGCCGCCCAAGTGGTTATATACCTTTTAGATGGTGGTACATTAAATGATCAGACCCTTTTATCGATAAAAGTGGAGCTTGAAAAATTAAAAAACAAATATCCTTTAAAACCTTTACTTGTAGTTTGCAATAAAAAAGATTTATTAACTCAAGCACAAATAGAGCTGTATAGTAACAATATTGAAAATTTACTTTTTATGTCTGCTAAACAAAACTATGGAGTAGAGGAGTTAAAAGACCACTTACTTAGTTTTGTAAACACAGGTGCTTTAAGAAACAATGAGACTATTGTAACTAATACTCGTCACTACGATTCATTACTAAAAGCTTTAGAGGAAATTGAAAAAGTTAAGTGGGGATTACAGACAAATCTATCAGCCGATTTAATGGCAATAGATATTCGTCAAGCCTTGTATTATTTTGGAGAGATAACAGGTCAAGTAACCAATGATGAGTTATTGGGGAATATTTTTGCTAATTTTTGTATCGGGAAATAAATTACCTTTCCTTTGTTAGGATATATTTTCTTTTATTGACTATCAGTGAATTAACGCTGATAGTCTTTTCTTTTATGTTCTTTTCTTAGTACTTTTACTACTTCATATGTACCGCATTTTATTTTTCAATAACAAAGTGTCGTACAAAAGTACTACAACGTGAAAATTACTCTCAAACAAAGAAAACTACCTAGTGGTAAAATTAGTTTACTCATTGAATATTACAAAGGCTCGGAAATATCTCCAGAGGGTAAACGCCGTCATATCCGTGAATTTGAAAATCTAAAGCTTTACCTAGATCCAAATGCTAAAAGTGCTAATGAAAAGAAAGAGAATAAAGAAGCTCTAGCTTTTGCAAATAATGTTCTTGCTATGCGTGTTACCGAATTCAATCAAGGTAAGTTTAATTTAAAGAATACCTATAAGGGCAAAAGACGCTTTTTAGACTACTTTTTAGAGAAAGCCAAGGAGAAGTCAGCAAGTCCTAAAAATTATGGGAACTGGACAGCTACTTTAGTTCATTTACAAAGGTGCATTTCTACTAATACTGTTTTCGATGATATAGATGAGAATTTTGTAAAGCAAGTTCGATCTTATTTTGATACTAAGGCTAGAACCAAGAGTGAACTTCCTTTATCTTTAAATTCCAAGTACTCTTATTTTAATAAATTCAAGGCTTGTTTAAGGGCAGCTTTTGACGATGGCTATTTATCGATAAATTATGCCTCGAAAGTAAAATCATTTGAACAGGCAGAAAGCCAAAGAGAATACCTAACTTTTAGCGAATTACAAGAATTAGCCAAGACTGAGTGTAAATACGAGGTACTAAAACGCGCTTTCCTATTTTCTTGCCTAACAGGGCTTCGTTGGAGCGATATCAATGCTATGACCTGGTCCGAGGTGCGTGACGAGGATAATACAAGCCGAGTAAACTTTCGCCAAGAAAAAACCGATGGTGTTGAATACCTTTATATTTCCCCGCAAGCAAGAGAGCTTTTAGGAGAGCGAAAGGGAAATATGGACCGCGTTTTTATTGGTTTAAAGTACTCAGCTGTTTATAATAATGAGATAGTACGTTGGTGCAATCGCGCTGGAATTTCAAAGCACATTACCTTCCATAGTGCTAGGCACACTAATGCTGTACTCCTACTAGAGAACGGAGCGGATATTTATACCGTATCAAAGCGTTTAGGACATCGTGAAATCCGTACTACTGCTATCTATGCTAAGATAGTAGATGATAAAATGAAAGAAGCCTCAAATTTAATTCCTACTTTAAAATTTTAAGAATATGACGACATTTATATTAATATCAGCATTTATATTATTTAGCGCATTGGTGTTAAATTTTGGATTTTTCTTTTTCAAAAAAATATTTCCTTTTTTTCTAGGAGGTAATATGCTTTGGGATAAACAAAACGATCGTCTAAAGCTATTAATAGGTATAGCCACTGTTTATCTCTCTTTTTTCGCATTTCGTAGTATTTGGATAGCTATAAATACTTTGGAGGTTTTAAACGGTGCTCACTACATTCTGCTTTTAGTTTCTAATGTTTTGTTCTATGTAATCTACACAAAAAACAAAATGTTGTTCCAAACCTTTGCCCAGATTAAAGATTCTAATGAAAAGAAAAATCATGATATAGAAATTAAGCTAAAGATAGAGGAGACTTCTTTTGATGAAAAAATAGTAAAATACCAAGAAGGAATTTTAAAGACTATTGCTTTTATTAATGAGCAGAGAAATAAACAAATAAATCAGGAAGTAGAGAATTTAAAAGATGATATGGATAAAAGTTTAGATACTGATTTTTTTGCAAACCTAAAGCTAGAAGAATTACAGAAAATATATAGAGGTTTTCGTCAAGAGGAAATAATAGAAAAATATTTGTCTTTTGAAGAATTCACTACGGAATTAAAGAATAAAAATTTAAAAGTAAAGATGCAAGGACCTTCTCTATATTATTTTCACAAAGAACTGAAAAACCACTTTAAGATAACTCTAAAAGAATTTATAGGCTATTTTAACCGAAAAGATGGTAGTCCTTTTAAATATGTGACCGTAAAAAATGGCTCCTCTCAGCCTTATCCAGTACACAAAGAGTTATTCGAGAAAATGTTCGTATAATAAACCGTGACTTTTCAGGAAAAACCGTGACAAGTATGGAGTTAGCCTTGTATGTCATGGTTGTTTTGGCTTTAGTTTGTTGTCTTAAACATAACAAGATAAAGTAATGGAAAACCAAATGATCCTAGAAAAGTTAAATCGATTAGAGCGATTATTAGTTGATTCAACTAAACAAATATTTAATGTAGATGATTTAATCAACTACACAGGCTTCACGCGTTCATATATTTATAAATTAGTGCATAAAAACGTTATACCTTACTCTAAGCCAAATGGTAAATTTCTCTTCTTTTCTAAATCTGAAATAGATGCTTGGCTACTTCAAAACAAAAGTCAATCTGTTTCTCAGATCGAAAAACAAGCCCTGGATTACTCCTTTAAGGTTAGAAAAAAATAAAAGCGTTTGCTTTTCCAACAAAGCAAACGCTTAAGATTTTAAAAAGTGTATAATCAAATCTTTATATTGCAAATATAAGGATTATAATTAATCAATTATAATGAACTTAGATTCTGCCGAATTTATTCGAGTGGGCACAGCGTATTATGCCATAATCGAAAAACCAACTATAAATAACGCAACAGAAAAAGTTATGTTATCCTGGAATAAAGAAACAATAGTTAATGACCAGGGGAAAGAGTATATCTCTAGTATAAAGAAATACTATGGCTTCTGCTGTATTCCTGGACATATAGATTATATAAGGGAAGTGAGTGACTTTTATAACATCTACCACCCAATAGACTATATAGTGACTAAAGAACCAATAGAGAATATCAAATATTTAGAAAGTAAGATAACAAATACACTTCGTTTTATTCGACACATCTTTGGGGAGCAATATAACTTAGGGCTTGATTATTTAAAGATATTGCTACAGGAACCTACCCAAGTACTCCCAGTACTAGTTCTTGTCTCTAAAGCAAGAGAAACGGGTAAGTCTACCATGTTAAAATATCTTCGTAAGATCTTTTCTTTTAATGCAACTTATATCAATGCCGAGTCTTTTGTGAATAATTTCAATTCTGATTTGGATGGAAAGCTACTAGTTCTTGTTGATGAAGTTGTGACCGATAATCAACAAATAACAGAACGTATAAAGTTTCTAAGTACCGCCGATAGAAATAAGATTGAGAGAAAGGGGCGAGACAAAGAAGAGGTAGAATCTTTTTATAAATTTATTTTGACAAGTAATTTTGAAGATTCTTTTATGAAAATAGATAAAGAAGAGATTCGTTTTTGGGTAAGACAAATTCCAGAAATTGAAAAAGATCCTAATTTTTTAGAGTTACTATTTAGTGAGATTCCTGATTTTTTAAATTACTTATATAGCATTGAGTACTCCACTGAAAAGAAGACTCGAATGTGGTTCACGCCAGAACAAATTAGGACAGATGCCTTAGTAAGATTAATGAATTCGGGTGATAATAAAACTAAAGACGAAGTCTTAAATTTATTCCAAGAAATATTTGAATCATTGGATTTAGAGCAAATTTTTATTGCACCAAAAGATATATGTGCGATCATAAAAACTATGAATCGTAGAAGTAGTATAACTCCAAATGAAGTGAGAAAAGTTTTAAAACATCTTGGTTTTTCTCCTTCTGAGAATTCTTTCAAATACGATGGCCTTGATTATACTATTCACGGAGAATTCTACAATATTGAACGCAAAGGAAGATTTTATACCGTTGAAAAGGAGAAAATAGCCTCTTTTTTTGATGCAAATGATGCCGGTTAACATAATTAATTGATTTATATATAGTTATGCGGCATCAAACTGTGGCATCAAACTCGCATCAAACTAAATTTGATGCGAGTTTTTATTTTAGTTTGATGTTTGATGCCAGTTTGATGCTGATGTAACTTGCTTATTATTAATAAGATATATTGATTTGGCATCAAACATCAAAAGCATCAAACTTTTTGACAACGTAATTTGATCTAACTGATTTGTAAAAATGGTGAATATTTTTTTTTCTTTTCATTAGAAATTTTTTGAAAAACAGAAAAAAGAGCCGAAAAGGATATAGCAAGACGGTATCGGACAAAATCACGATACTTCTTGCCCGTTCGGGAGGTAATTGGTTGTAAATCAGTTAATTGTGAGTTTGTTAAAAATGAATTAAAACAGAAATAGTAGACAAATAAATCTAATCTATTGATTATTAGTGCATTGGCAGTAGACAATTGTAGTATTTGGCCAAAAAACGAATAAAAAAAAAGAATAGATTTTTTTTATTATCTATTTATAAAATTGATAATTTAAATTATAGTTGGGGATCAAATCTCACAAAATAAGTTGTAGTTTTTTGATTTCAGTAGGTAGTCTTAATCTAGTGAGTCAGGCAAGTATTTAAACAGATGTGAGTTTTTTATTTGAGATTTTATATCCATGTAGGATTGTTTACTGATAGAGGTATCTTGTGATAAATCTACAGTGGAAAAGCAATAGATTAGTAAATCATAAGTCAGACAAATAATATAAGGATGTGTTTTATTTTTGTGAATAAATCCAAATGCATCAGTACTAAAATCAAATTCTCTTTGGTTTTGGTTACTTGGAAAAAAACCAAACATAAGTTTTATCGATGCGAGTTGACAGAGCTCATGATTTGAAAAAAGGATTTGAAATAAATCAGACCTTTCTTCTAAATCAAAGCCAGTGATAGCTTGTTTAAGTTTTTTAAAAAGAATTAAGTTTATTTTATTATTAACATGATCTTCTATACATAAGCTAAGATCAATGGAAGTTTTTTTATTTAAACTATTTCTGAAGTTAAAGGAATCTTGATTAAATAAAAGACGATTTAATATTGTATATATACTAGTGTAATTCATAGACCTTATAAAAAAAGGCGTGAAACTAAAATCAATCGGAAACGGAGGTACTAGGATACCTTACACCACGACGACTTAGCCCACGCCAATATAAGGCGCAGGCGTAAGTCTGTCGCTTTTTGGTGTATGTAGAAGATTCCTAGTTTTCCGTTACCAAAACGACAGCTCACGCTTGTTTGTAATATTTTTCAATCACAAAGGTATGAAAAAGATCCTTGCTAAGGGAGAAGTGTTTATCTATTTAGTGGGTGAATTTTTCTTTTCAAAAGAAAAAAAAGGGAATCTAATGTGCAAATGAAAGTAAGAATTTTAAAGCAATATATACAAAACTTAATTATAGATATTAGCAGAGTTTCTAGTTTTAGATTTGAATTAGAAACTATTTGGCTTGGTAATCTTTAGTGTATTTGATATATAATACTTTAGTGAATGTAAAAAGGTGCCTTATTCTGTTTGAATGAAAATAAAAAAAAGTAGCAATATCAAAGCTTTTTACTGTTTGCTTTGTTTTCCAATGCTTTCACTTGATTTCTTTTTAACTCAATTGAACATTTCCTATATTTACCCTAAATAAGAAAACAATGTCAGAAAATAATAAAAATGTCTTAGAGCAAAAACTTTGGGATGTTGCCAATACCTTACGCGGTAGAATTAATGCAGATGAATATAGAAACTACATCCTTGGATTTATTTTCTTTAAATACCTATCCGAAAAACAACATCTTTACGCTAATTCTTTGTTAGAAGATGAGGCTGTAAAAGAATATACAGCAGTTAAGGATGCTGAAACTTTGGAAGCTATTAAAGAAGAATCGTTAGCTCAGCTTGGTTTTTACTTAGCTCCTGATCAGTTATTAGAAGCAATTATTAAAAAAGGGGCTGATACTTATATCATTGAAGAGTTAGAACAAACACTAAACTACATTGAGCAGTCTACTATGGGAACCGAATCGGAAGAAGATTTCATCGGACTATTTCAAGATATAGATTTAGCTTCTTCGAAACTTGGTAAAACTCCAGATAAACGAAACGAGGTTATTGTAGAGATTCTATCTAAACTAAATGAAATAGATTTCAAATTAGAAGATATTGAATCAGATGTTTTAGGAGATGCTTATGAATATTTAATTAAACAGTTTGCAGCAGGTGCTGGAAAATCAGCAGGGGAGTTTTATACGCCACAAGAAGTGTCCACTATTTTAGCTAAGTTAGTTACTTTAGGAAAAGATAAAATACGTTCTGTTTATGACCCTACCTGTGGGTCTGGATCTTTGTTGTTACGTGTGGCTAAAGAAACCAATGTAGCCGATTTTTATGGACAAGAACTTAATCCAACTACTTACAATTTGGCGCGAATGAACATGATTTTACACAATGTGCATTATTCTCGTTTCAACATTGAGCAAGACGATACCTTAGAAGAACCACGTCATTTAGACCAGCGCTACGAAGCTATTGTAGCCAATCCTCCTTTTTCGGCAAATTGGAAAGGAGATACTAATCCGCTTAATGCATCTGATGCTCGTTTCAACCAATTCGGAAAGTTAGCACCTAAAACCAAAGCCGATTTTGCTTTCTTACAACATATGTATTATCAGTTAGCCGATAACGGTACTGTAGCTTCAGTATTTCCGCATGGGGTGTTGTTTCGTGGCGCAGCAGAAGGGGTTATTCGTAAATATTTTATAAAAGAGCTAAATGCTATTGATGCCATTATAGGCTTACCATCCAATATTTTTTACGGCACCAGTATTCCTACTTGTATTGTGGTATTAAAAAAATGCCGAAAAGCTGATGACGATATTGTGTTTATAGATGCAAGTGGTGAAGGCAATTTTATAAAAGAGGGTACACAGAACAAATTGCGAGAGCAAGACATTCAGCGTATCGTAGATGCGTATGCCAGCCGACAAGAAATAGAAAAATATTGCCACATAGCTACTTTAACTGAAATTGCCGAGAACGATTATAATCTAAACATACCACGCTATGTAGATACATTTGAAGAAGAAGAACCTATAGACATAGACCAAGTAGCCACACGATTGAAAGCTATTAATACAGAATTAACAGAAGTAGATAAAAAGCTAACTTCATTTTGTAACGAATTAAACATACCTACACCTTTTTAATCATCTGTTACGGTGAAACTCACTTGTCAAGGTGAGCTTGTGGAAGCGGACAAGCATCTCAAGGTAATGATTTAATTAAATGTCATGCTGAGCCTGTCGAAGCAAACAACACTAGCCTTCAACAAGCTCAGACTGACAATGCGAAGTGCAAACAAAAGAAATAAAATGGAACAAGAACATACATTACATCCCAAATTACGTTTTCCTGAGTTTAAAGGAATGCTTAAAAATGTTTATTTAAAAGATATTGCTAAATTTTCAAAAGGGAAAAATATTTCAAAAGCTGACATAGTTGAAGATGGCCTCTTTGAATGTATTCGTTATGGTGAATTATATACTACATATAATGAAGTAATTAATAAAATAGTTTCTAAAACCAATTTAGATGAAACCAATTTGGTTTTCAGTGAAGCAAATGATATAATTATTCCTGCTTCTGGCGAATCAGCTTTAGATATTGCAACAGCTTCATGTGTTATTAAAGATAATATTGCTTTAGGAGGAGATTTAAATATTATCAAAACAAAAGAAAATGGTGTATTTCTTGCATATTATTTTAATAATAAAAAGAAATACGATATCGCTAAGAAGTCACAGGGTATTTCAGTTATTCATATTTATTCAGATCATCTAAAATCACTGTATTTAAATTTACCTTCTCTTCCCGAACAACAAAAGATAGCCGATTATTTATTTACGATAGATAACAAAATAAATTTATTGGAGGAAAAGAAAGAACAACTTACACTATACAAAAAAGGTCTAATGCAAAAATTGTTCTCTCAAGAGATTCGTTTTAAAGATGAGAAGGGGAATGCTTTTCTGGAGTGGAATAGTTTTCAACTAAAAGATATATTATTAGAGCATAAAGAAAAAAACAAAGGCAACAAGTACACTGAAGTAGTTTCTGTTGCTAAAGAAAAAGGTGTAATAAATCAGATTGAGCATTTAGGAAGATCTTATTCATCTGAAAATATAGAACATTATAAAGTTGTAAACCCTTACGATATTGTTTATACAAAGAGTCCAACAAGTGGTTTTCCATTTGGAATTATAAAACAAAACAAACTTAATCGTTCAGCAGTACTTTCTCCGCTTTATGCTGTTTTTAAGCCAAAGACGATTTATTTAGGAATGCTATTGCATGATTTATTTCTTTCAGAAGTAGAAACATTTAATTATTTAGTACCATTAGTTCAAAAAGGAGCTAAAAACACTATGAATATTAATAATGAAGATTTTTTAAATGGTAAAAAATATATGTTACCAACTTCTGAAAAAGAACAACAAAAAATAGCAGATTTCTTGTCGTTTATAGACGATAGTATAGATAAAGTAAACGAACAAATAAGCCAAACACAGAACTTTAAAAAAGCGATGTTGCAGCAGATGTTTGTATAGTATCAAACCAACCAAAAAATTATGAGCAAAGAATTTTTACTATACGAGTTTTGGGTATTAGCTATTCAAGGTGCTTTTCAACGCTCTAATGCTTATATAAAACAAACTTCTGAAAAAGAACGTATAGCTTTTAGAAAAGAATTGAAAATATTTATTGATACCGAATTAGTAACTCAATATCACAATCAAGTGAATGAGGAACAACATTATCAAAACATAAAGGAACTGTGCGACTATTCGAAAGATAATTATGACTATCTATTCGAAAAAGGTTCTTTAAATATAGGTGTAAGCCAGAAGTTGTTGAATTTATATTTAAAATACCAATGGTGCAGTGGTTGGATTGCCACTCCACCCCATTTTCCTGTAGATCGCATCATTCAACAAAAGCTTAAAGTCAGTCCGTTAAAACCTTGGACACAGTTTGAGGATATTAACGATTATAAAATAGTAATTGAATTTGCTAAAGAATATTTACAAGGAACTGAATATTCAACTTTAGCTGAAATGGAATTACATCTTTTTACTAGGAGATAATGAATACACAACCAGAACAACTATTAGAAAATAATTTACTCGATCAGTTAGTTGGTATAGGTTATCAACGCATTACGCTTAAAGATGAGCAGGATGTGATTGCTAACTTTAAACAACAGATTGAGAAACACAATAAAGTTACTTTAACCGATTCAGAGTTAAAGCAAATACTCATTTACATCAACAAGGGAAATACCTTTGAGCGTGCGAAAACGCTTCGCTCTCGCATTCCTTATGTAAATGAATTAGGTGAGAATAAAACCGTCCAGTTATTGGATAGTAAGCACTGGTGTAAAAACGAATTTCAGGTTGCCAATCAAATAACCATGAAGGGAAGTTATGAAAACCGATACGATGTTACAATTTTTATCAACGGTTTACCGCTAGTACAGATAGAATTAAAGCGTAGAGGGTTGGAGTTAAAAGAAGCGTTTAATCAAATTAATCGCTATCAGAAACATTCCTATGGTGCTGGTTTTGGCTTGTTTCAATTTATTCAGTTATTCGTTATTAGCAATGGAGTGAACACCAAGTACTACTGTAATGGAAGAGTAAAAGATCGCTCGTTTAAACAAACCTTTTATTGGACTGATAAAGAAAATAAGCTAATCACAAACTTATCCGAGTTTGCTGCTGATTTTATGAATCCGTGTCATTTATCAAAAATGATTACCCAATACATTGTATTGAACGAAACCCAAAAAGCCTTAATGGTATTGCGTCCGTATCAATATTATGCGGTAGAAGCAATCATTAATCAGGTAAAAACGACCAAGGATTGCGGATATATTTGGCACACAACGGGTAGTGGTAAAACGTTGACTTCTTTTAAAGCTGCTCAGATATTAACTAACCTACCTGAAGTACACAAAGTGATATTTGTGGTGGATAGAAAAGATCTTGATACCCAAACCGCTCGCGAATTTAATAGTTTTAGCAAAGGAAGTATTGACTCTACCACCGATACCAAGACATTGGTAAAACAAATGGCAGGTAGTAATAAATTAATTGTTACGACTATTCAAAAGCTGAATAATGCTATTTCTAAGGGATATTATCAAAAGGATATGAAAGCCTTAGAAAACGAACGCATTGTTTTTATTTTTGATGAATGCCACCGTTCGCAATTTGGAGAAACACACGAAAATATTAAGACCTTTTTTAAAGGTGCTCAAATGTTTGGTTTTACAGGTACTCCTATCTTTCCTAACAATGCAGGAACTAATGAATATGGTACACGTACGACCGAAACCTTATTTGGAAAACCACTACATAAATATGTAATTACAGATGCTATTCGCGATGGGAATGTATTGCGCTTTGCGATTGAATACATTCGCACGTTTAAACAGAAAGACTATATTGAAGATATTGACATCGATAAGATTGATGAAGCTGAAGTAATGAGTTCTCCCAAAAGGCAAAGAGCTATCGTTAAGCATATCATACAAAACCACGATCGTAAAACGCATAATAGAGCTTTTACGAGTTTGTTTTGTGTAAGTGATACAGATGCAGCCGTAGCTTATTATAAGTTATTTAGAGAGGCGAAAGAGCGTAGTGAACACAATTTAAAGGTGGCTACTATTTTTACCTATGCAGCTAATGAAGAACAAAAAAGAAATGCTACTTACGATTTAGACGATGAGTTAGGAATGGAGGCTGAAGATAAGGATAACTATTTTGCGAAGTTTAAACGCGAGGAGTTGGACGACTTCATTGTTGATTACAATAAAATGTTTACCACCAATTATTCGACCAAGGACTCTGCTTTATTCTATCAGTATTATAATGACATTGCAAATAGAGTGAGAAACCAGCAGATTGATATTTTGATAGTAGTCAATATGTTTTTAACGGGATTTGACAGTAAGCATTTAAATACTTTATATGTAGATAAGAATTTACGCTATCATGGTTTAATCCAAGCCTATTCACGTACCAATCGTATCTTGGATGAAGTAAAATCACATGGTAATATTGTTTGCTACCGAAATTTAAAAGAAGCTACAGATAAAGCTATTGAGCTGTTTGCTAATGCGGATGCAGCTGGAGAGATCATAGAGCCTTCTTATGAGATTCTAGATGAAAAACTAAATGAAAAATATCAAGAACTAATTAGCCTTGTTCCTACAGTAGATAGCGTAAATGAGCTACAGGATGAAGAAGAGCAAGCTGAATTTATTAAGGCGTTTAGAGACTTAATGCGTTTAGTCAATAAAATGAAGCAATATGCTGACTTTTCTTTTGACGAGTTACCAATAACAAGCCAAGAGTTTGAGGATTATAAAAGCAAGTATTTGGATTTATATGAACAAACAAAGGGAGTACACGCTAATCCTGATAAAGGGCACTCTATATTAGAGGATCTAGATTTTGAATTGGAGTTAATTCACCGAGATGAAATTAATGTAACCTATATTTTAAATCTATTAGTTCGTTTACAAGCAGCTCCAGTACAGGAAAAAGCTAGCCAAGAAAAAATGATTCAAGACTTGTTAAATTCTGATATTCAATTGAGAAGTAAGAAGGAATTGATTGAGAAGTTTATTCAAAGGAACCTTCCTTTGATTACAGAAAATGAGGATGTAATCAATACCTTTGAAGATTTTGTAGAAATAGAACGCAAAGAAGCAATTGAGCAAATCAGTAAAGCAGAAGCCTTAGACCAGGATAAATTAGAGCATGTGATTGGCGAGTATTTATTCACAAATAAAAAGCCTCTACGTGAAGAAATAGTCGGATTAATGATGAAAAAACCAAGTTTAAAAGAACGCAGCACCAAAATAGAACGTGTTACATATAAAATCTATGATTTTGTGAATACATTTATTAGCGGGTTTTCGAGATAATAAACCTCTTATGAATAGTATATTTGGAAATGATCCTAGAGAATTAGCTATCGCTGTATTTTATTATTTAGACAACATTAAAAATAAGGTCGATATAGAAAATGGTTTTGATTTAAATATTTTGATCGATGAGTTTTTAGAATGGAATTTACCTATTGATGGGAGTAATTATCAAAAACAGAAAAAAGAAGAGATTCCTAGTATAATTAATCCTGTAAGACTTTATTTTACTAGTAATGGCTATTTTGAAATAATTAGATGGGAGAATGAAGATATAATTATTAAACTAACAGAAAAAGGATTGCAAGCAAAAAGATATGGCGGTTTAGATAAATATGAACAAAAACTTAAAAATGAAGAAGAACAAGAGCAATTAAAAAGAGAGAGTTTATTAGCTTCAGTTGAGGCTAATGTTATTGCTATAGATGCAAATAATATTTCAACAAAAACTAATGAAATAGCTATTAGAGCACTTTGGATTTCAGCAATTTCTGCTCTTGTAGCTTTATCGTCACTTTTATACACTTTCTCTACTAATAATGCCAAAGAAATAGACTTTTTAAAAGATGAGATTAAATTTATCAAGAAGAAGCAAGGAGAAGAACAAAAAGAATATTTAAAGATATTAGATAGTCTTTCAAATAAGGTGAAAAATAAATAACTAAAATAAACCAATAGCAAACGTGATACTCAATGCTTTAATAGTTAATTATTTAGAACTAAATTGTAATCTCGATAAAAAAGAAATGATATAAGTATTTGGCTAAAAAACTGGATTAAAATTGACCTTAGCAAAGCTATCTGAACGCATGTTATGTCTGTGCCATCAGAATTAAAAAGGAACTAAGGTTTTATTTATAAGTATGTTTAGCAGCCAAAGAGTTTTAGATTTAGAAACTAGAGAGCAGTATGATATGGCATATTGCGTATGTTTTTACATAATATGTATAATTAAGTGCTTCAGCATTGACTTAGTAAATAAAGATTTTATAAGGCTCATAGGTCTAGTTTACCTATACAAAAATAATAAATTATGAAAATTAAGATAGTATACTCTTGGCAATCATCCACAGATTTAATATATAATAAAAATTTTATACAAGAATGTTTGGAAGAAGCTATAAAAAATTTAGAAAAAGATCCACTATTTAATGAAAACACATTAATACTTGAAGAATCTACAAGAGAAGTTTCTGGATCACCACAATTAGCTTCTAAAATTATGGATGAACGAATTCCTCAAGCAAATATTTTTGTAGCAGATTTAACTTTTGTAAATGGAAAAATTCCAGAGTATATAAACGAAATAAATAGAGTACAATATCGGAAAGATAATAAACCTACTCCAAATCCTAATGTCCTTATAGAATATGGTATTGCTTATAGTAATTTAACTGAATCTAAAATCATAGGTATTATAAATAGTGATTTTGGATCATTAAAAATTGAACCAAATTTAATGCCTTTTGATTTAAAACATTTAAGGCGTCCAATTGAGTATGAGTATAATGAAAATTCTAATAAAGAAATTGTTAAATTAAATTTAACTACTACTTTAACTGATGAGTTAAGATTATGTATTGAAAGAATATTAACTGAACAAAATACTAAGTTTTATCCGTTTAATAGATGGGAGGAATGGAATGAGTTATTTGACAGCTCCCTACCATTTGTTATTAATGAGTTTGTTTCTGGAACAATTGAAAAAATAAAGTGCTCTATAATAGCGAATAGAACTGTTAGAATATTAGGGCTATCAGGTCTAGGGAAGTCACGATTATTACTAGAAATGTTTAGACCTAAAGGGGATGCTGAAAGTAAAGCTTTTTCAGCTCAAGCTTTATATTACGATTTTCAAGATAATAGTCATCTAGATTTAAAAAAAATTGTAACGGATCTTCAAAAAAATGAGGAAAATAAGGTATTAATATTAGACAATTGTGACAAAGATACGCACACACAATTATTACGTTATTTTAGTAAATCTACTAATAAATTATCCTTAATTACAGTGGATTCTAATCCCGAAGAAATAGAGGAAAGCAAAAATCCTAAAATTGATTACCTAAAAATTACTAATCAGAATTTAGGTTCAATAGTTGATAAGATTATAGAGGAATATTTTGTTTTAGATCGTAATAAAGATTATATAAAGAAAAGAATTAAAGATTTCTCGGATAACAATCCTTTAATGGCTACATTAATTTGTGAAAATTGGAAAGAGGGAGTAGAGGAATTGGGCTTATTAGATGACAAAACACTTTTAAAAAAATTATTAGGAAGTGAAGCTAGTAATGATGAAAAAAAAGCAATATTATGTGCTAGTTCATTATTTTCAAGTTTTGGGTTCGAAGATGATTTAAGTAAACAATTAGAGTTTATTGCTACACAAAAAGATATTACATCAGTTAATAGTTTTTCTCACGAAATAATTATAAATCAATTTCGAGGGGTATGTAATTTTTATTTAAAACGAGGTATATTCGAAAAAAGGGGAAGGAAAATACAAATGAGACCAATACCATTAGCATTATATTTAGCAAGTGAATGGTTGAGTACATGTGACAGTGATAAAATATTACGTATAATAAATGATATTGCTGCGATAGAAAGTTTTGAAAATCGAAACGCTCTTATGGAGTCTTTAGCAAAACAAATGAGATTTTTTGGAACTCAAAAAAAAGCAATTGAAATCGTTGAAAACTTAACATCTAGAGGTGGGGCTTTTCATAACGCGGAAGTTTTAAATACAGAATTAGGTTCACGCCTCTTCCGCTCATTTGTTGAAGTGAATCCTAAGTCAACCTCGCAAGCTTTATGGGCTATTTATGGAGGGATGACGCAAGAAGATTTATTAAGAATAGTTGCTGGGAGAAGAAATATAATTTTGTCTCTAAGTAAGCTGTGTTTTATTGAATCTACTTTTAGTATTAGTGTTAAGACGCTTTTTATGTTTGCTTTAGCAGAAAATGAACATTGGGCAAATAATTCTGTTGGAGAGCTAAGGTCATTGTTTAAAATATTTTTACCTGGTACTCAAGCTAATTTAGCTGAACGTTTTAATATATTAGAATGGGGATATAAAAGAGTAGATAATTCTTCTAAAGGATTAGCTCTTAAATGTATAGAATCTGCTCTATCCTCATCTCATTTTAGTAGGATACTTGGAGCAGAAGAGCATGGAGTAGTCACTTTAAAAGAATATATGCCACAAACAGAAGAAGAAATTACTAATTATTGGAAAAGTATAATAAATTTAATTATAGAGCCCATACTAACAGATAACACACTTAATAATATACGTATAAAAATTATTTTAGATTCACTTTTTTCTTTCATAAGATATAAAGAAGCTGAATTTATTTTTAGTAAGCTAGAAGTGTTGTTTGAACAGGAAAAATGGAGTTGTATTGAGGGACTAGAGAGCTTAATCCACGTAAGAAAAATAAACTATGATTTTTTATATGGTGATTGTTTAGAAAGAATAGACCACTTAGTAGAACGTTTAAGTTGCGATAGCTTTACTTTTAAATTCGTGCACGGACTTAAATTATTGGAATATAAAAAAGTCAAGGATGATTTTAACTCTTCCTTTATTTCACATGAAGAAAGTAATTCTTTTTACCGAAATCTCGGGAAAGAGTTTATCGAAGAAAAAATTTCCTGGAAAGATTCTTTACCTGTAGTTCTTTCTTCGGATCCACTTTATACTAGATATTTTGGTTCGGAGATTTCAAAATTTATTAAACTAGAAGAGATTAAACCTTTTATAGATCAAACATTAACGATTTTAAATGAATTACCAAGGGATAAAAGAAATTACTCAATATTAGAAGGTTTTGCGTCTAATTTATCGTCAAGCAATAAAAAAGTATTATATAAGAGTATTGTAAGATTTCAAGATTTAGAGTATTTATATATTTATTTAATTACATCAGATAAAAAAGGTTACATATATTTTGATGAATTAATTGATTTGGTACGTGAAAACCCAGACCATATAATGACCTTAAGTAAATTTTCATACTCTAATGCATTTGTAGACTGCCCATCCGAAAGTTTAATTTCTTTTCTCAATGAATTAATAAAAATAACTAAACAGTTTATACCTTTTATTTGTCAGGTTCTTTTTTATATTTTAAAGAATGGACTTAACACTGATAACGTTATTAAAAGTTATACTAAAACAATCATTCTCAAATATGGGGATTATTTTATCCTTTCTGATTATAGAATCGGTATGTTTATGATCGATTATATAGAAAGTGAGAGATCAAATGAAATAGCTGTAAAATATAACCAGATAATTATTAGTAATATAACTCTAGAGAACGTATTCAACATTGAAAATACAGCTAAACATATTTATAAAGTATTACTTTCAACATATTTTGATGTAGTTTGGGATGAATTAGCTAATTGTTTGATAGGAATCGGTGAGGATTATTTTATTTTTTGTGCTTTTAAACAAATTTTAGGTGCAAAAAATAGGGGAATCCAAAATAGTTCTCTAGGACTTCTCTTTGAAGGAAATAATATTGATGCAATTTTTAAGTGGGCAAATAAAAATAATGAAATTGCACCAGCAAGATTAGCCGAATTAGTTCCTATTTATGATGGTCAGAATGATATTTATAATAAACTAAATCCAATTGCTGAAAGATTATTATCTGAATTTGGTGAAGATGAAACAGTACTTAGGAGCTTTAGCATCAATATGGGGAGTTTTACTTGGTCTGGGTCAGTAATTCCATTACTTGAAGGACGAAGAGAAATATTTGAGAAATTATCTAATCACGAAAAGAGTAGTGTGAAAAATTGGGCTTTAAATAATCTTAGAATAATAGAGAAAGAAATTAAAATTGAAAAGGACAGAGATGAAGAAATTTATTTATAGAACTGAAAATGGTTTTTTTATTATTTTTTTTAATAAAATAACAAAAATTCTAAATGATTTTAATTTGGTAAAGTCTTTCAAGGAGTTAATGTTTTATATATGTTGTGGTGAAGATAAAGGAAGTTTAGATTCAAATGATAGGCGACGTATTATACGCTTTGCAATAGATGTATTTGTAATTCTTAAATGGCTGTTCCTTTTAATTATAATAATATTAGATTTTGAAAATTGTTTTACAACAGTATTCATATGGTATCTTTTGTTTTATAATTTATATACTTATTTTTACTATCACATTTGGAAAGATGAAAATATGCTTGATACTATGGATTTGGAGCGTATAAAAAGTAGATTTATTAATTTAATGCTTTCAATAGCTTTTTCAAATGTGTGTTTTGCTTATTTATATAAATACCCTTACAGTTCTTCTTTTCAATGGGGGCCAAACGGAGAACTAGGTATAACTAACTCTATTTGGTATAGTTTTGCTAACTCTTTAACAGTTAGTTATGATTTAATAAAACCTTTGGATGCTACAGGATTTAACATAGCTACTTTGCAAGTTATTGTTAGTTTTGTATTTTTAACAATAATCTTAAGTAATTCAATACCTAAGATCAAGTAAAGTGGTTTGCTGTAAGTAATAATGAAAAGATGACAATTTTAAAAACTTCAAACAAAATGAGAAATAAAGGTGATATTCTAGAAGCAACAAATAGATCTAAAGAGGCAGGTTTTCACTATATAATTTTTTGGGAAGGTCATGACGAATCTAACTTTATAGGAAGTATCATAACAACCTCTAAATCTTTTGATGAAAACATACCGATGGCTGCTGATTATTTTATCAAAAATAGTTTAAGTGGAGAAGTTTATAAGATCCCCTATAAACCAAGTTTATTGGTACCATGTAAACTAGTAAAACCACAAGAGTGGGGACCTTTTTCTCTTGTTGGTAAACTCTCAGCTAAAGGCATAGAATTTGTTTCGAATAATATAGATAGTTTAGAACCAATTTATTGGCGTGAAAAAATTAATGATTAAATAATCAAAGTTGAATTTTAGAATTAAAAAGGCTGCAGTGGGATAAGTAATTTAGGTAATCCAACTTACTACTCTAGTTAAGCTTTTGATAATGATTTTTTAAAAAATAAAGATGTATTTAAGTCAATCTTTAATAACTTCGGTAAGTTGCCTAGGAAGTTACTATTTATATTTGATATAGAAGTTTTTTTACTACATCTGTATTATATTTTTATTGCTAAATTGTATACTTGTAGATCGGCGTTTACAAATGCTCTGCTAATTTATAGTACGCAAAATTCAAATAACTAAAAGATATTAAAACACAACTAAAAGAATAATAAATTAATGCTACTTAAATGTTTGATAAATTCAGACTAGAAAGTTGATTATTACTATTTGCAAAAAAAAACTTTAGAAAATGTACGAAATTAGACCTGAACCTTTAAAGACTTTTGTGGAAGATTCCAACATAAAATTACCAAGATTTCAAAGAAAGCAAACTTGGGATAGTAGAAAAAATTTTGAATTATGTATTAGTATTTTTAAAGAATATCCAGTTGGAGTAACAATATTGAATATTGAGAAAAGTGAGTCAAATACAACAAGATGGCTTTTAGACGGGAGACAAAGGAGAAATGCTCTTACACAGTTTTATAATGATCCTGAAAATGTATATGATTGGGCAAAAAAATATATCGGATTTAGTAACAATGATCAGCTACACGAATTAGAAGAAAAATTTTGGTTCAAAATTTCTGAGTATCTAGAAGATGAAGAATTAATTGAGATATCTAATGAAGATATTGATGGTTCTGTTGAAGTAGAGGACTTATTATATATAAAAAGTAATACAGATGAAGAAATGATGGATGATTATGATAAAAACTTGTCAGGATTGAATCTTCTTTTGCATATTATTAAGTTAACACATAATAAAAATAAATTTTCTAATGGTTTTACTCGTCCTTTTGATTTTTCTGAATTCGTTATATCACTACCCTATGTTGATTCAGAATCAGGAACTAGGAAGCTAAATTCTAAGAGAGTTAAAACATTCATTACAGAGTATAAAAATTTCTGTACAGATGAATCGAAAAATTATAAAGAGCAAAAAAGTTTTGTAGACTTTGTCTTTTATAGATTACAGGTGAAAGAAGAAGCAAAAACAAAGCTAAAGTTAACATTAGAAAGAAATTGGGATAGTATATTCGAAAGAATTGATATTCTTGATAAAATAGTTACTCTATATACAAATTCTAAAATTGGTCTCATTGAAGTTAAAGATTTAAAATCTACTGATTCTCAGAAGATATTTAATATTATCAATTCTAAAGGTACTACACTAACTGCCGTTGAAATATTATCTGCTAAACCAAGTTGGAATAGAATAATAAAGAATCCTACTGAAAAACAGAAAACGGCTATAACTAACCTTTATAACTCTATTGGAGTCAAAAATGATGATGTAGTTAAATGGGACTTGGCTGGTACAATTTTAGGACGTCTAGATTATGTAGATTTCTTTTTTAAAAGTTTCTCAGATAATAAAACAGACTTCGAAAAAAAATTAACTTTAGGTTTCAAACTTATCTCCGGAATAATTGAAGGAGGAGTGAAAAAAGAAGATATAGATTCATTAGGTACCAACAAAAAATTCAGTTGGGAAATTCATTATGAAGAATTGGTTACAAAACTTAATTCTGTACAGAAATTAATTATGAGCTCACCTTATTTCAAATTTTTAAAATCCTACAATTTCTCAATGATGAGTAATTTAAGTGATGCTATTTCGCTTAATTTTTTAATATTAATGTATTTGGATTGGGAGCGGAAAGAAGAACCTGTTGGTAACGAAACGGCTAGGCAATTTCAAAAAAACGCATTTATCCTATTAGATAATTTAATTTACGAATATGTAACACGTCAATGGCGGGGGTCAAGCGATGGGTTAATTGCAAGAAATATATCAAATTTCAAGAGTTTACCCGAAGTTTTGCAACCAGTAGAACTAAGTAAATGGGAGTCATTAATTTTAGAAGTTCTGGAGGAAAATAAAATATTAGGCGAAAATATTAACAAGAGTATTTTAGAACCAATTCTATATCATTACTATGCGCTACGAGAAATCCAAGGTCCAACTTCTAATTATTCTTTAGAAGTAGACCATATAATACCTAAATCGTTATTTAGGAGTTCTACATTAGAAAATAAAGATATAATACAACATAACATTTATAATCTTTGCATCTTACCAAAAGATTCAAATATTTCTAAAAGTAATAAAAGGTTGGTTGAAATCTTTGATCCATGGCTAAAAAAACAAATAACAGAATATACTTTGATTAGTGAAGAAGATTTTATGAAATTTTCAGATTTAATTAATCTAACAGAATTAAAAAAATTGCGTGGAACAGATTTATTAGAAACTTTTAGGGTAAAAAGAGAGACTATTTTAATCAACTAGAATTGTTTCTTAGATACTACATATCTTGGATCTTTTAGTATGGAAGTTCAAAAAAAACCTTGTGGTTAGATTTTGGTACAGTGTCCGTAAATTTCAGTAATCGGTTAACTAGAAGAAACTAATACTACTATAGTGACAATTAATGTTTTAAGAACAGCAATACCACATATTACTTTTGAAAATTAATATGTGGTATAGTATTATAAGTTTTAATATCACATCTGTACCTTATATAATAGGTATATTGTTGAAAATCAATCATTTTAACATATTGTATCGGAAGGTAATTTGTTTTATCCTTGAACAGCAAGTTTAATGTAATGTTGTTTTTAATTCTCTAAAGGATATAAAACCAGGTTTGATGAAGAATTTAAATTCTTTATCAAATCTGGGCATTATAAGATTTATTTAGCGAATTTTGTGGTATCCTTAACTGGAAGGGGCTAGAAAAAATATTATTTATGGAATAAGTTACAGAGTATAATATTTCACTATAATAGAGTGAGCGTATTATTTAAATTTCTTTTCATGTTTTATTTACATAGTTTATTAGCCTTTAGGTTATATTCCTCCGAAAAAAAACAATAATTTATTTCTAATTCACAATAGCAATCTCTAAAAAAATTATGATCACTAAAAAACCATTTTTCCTATTTCTGTTTTTCCTATTTAGTTCACTAAGTCTTATAGCTCAAGACAATAAAATTCTACAAGTAAAATCGCCCGATAATGAACTTGCAGAAATACCTGGACAAACCATGGGACAGAAACTTGAAAGTTTACTTTTTTGGTCGCAAGAACAAAGGGAACGCCGCTTCCCAATCATGCATGCTATTTTTCCGAGTATTTCTATTTCTTCTTCTGCTCAAAGTACGCCGCTTGAAACCTATAATAATATAACCCCAAAGTGGGAAGACGACACGATTTTGGATACCTACATGAATGACAACCATGTTCAGGGTGTTATCGTAATAAAAGATAATTATATTCGCCTAGAAAAATATGCTGAGCAAAGTAATAAAGAGACGCTTTGGACTTCTTTTTCTGTAGCAAAATCTGTTTCTTCGATGTTGGTTGGAGTCGCTTTACAACAAGGCGATATTGAGAGTTTAGAGGATCCTTTAAAAAAATATATCCATGAGTTTAACGGACATGATTACGGAGAAGTAACTGTTCGACAATTATTAACCATGACCTCGGGTATTGCTTGGAATGAAGATTATGAAGATCCAAAATCAGATGTCGCACAAATGTACAAGGGAGAATGTCAAGGCAGTGAATCACATATTTTGACTTATATGAAGCCTTTAAAATTTGCATATAAACCGGGTACGCATTGGAACTACAGTACTGGTGAAACTGATTTAGTGGGAATTCTAGTTCAGAAAGCCACAGGAAAAAGCTTAGCGGATTATATTTCTGAAAAGATTTGGAAACCATTTGGAATGGAGTATTCTGCCTATTGGTTAGCGGATGAATGCAGTGATCTTAATTTAGGTGGTAGTGGACTTTCGGCTAGTTTAAGAGATTTCGCACGTTTAGGAATGCTAATGTTGGGTAAGGGTGAAATTGGAGATGAAAAAATTCTTTCAGACCAGTGGCTTAAAGATGCTACGTCAGTACTTTATCCAACCAATGACCAGGGCGATGGTTATGGTTATTTGTGGTGGGTTTTTAAGGATGGAAGTTATGGCGCTTTCGGAATTTTTGGTCAAATGATTTATATCAATCCACACAAAAATCTTGTAATTGCTCAAATGGCAGCTTGGCCAAAAGCTAGCTCTAAGGAGCTCACTGCTCATAGACAGTCTTTTATCGATGCTGTTCAACGTGTAATTGATTAAAAAGGCATGATGGCAAAAAAGTAACACTAATTAAAATCGCTTGCATCGTAGTTTTAAGACATTGAAATATGTTTTTAATTATTTCTTAGTTTTTCTATAATCATTTAGTTTGTGTCATGTATGGGGTGCCGTTTATCCCTTGTAAAATCTTATAAGTACTTAAGTTTAAAATATTGAACTAGAGGGTGTGTAGGTATATATTTTGAAGAAAGTAGACAATCAGTCGACCCGAATACTTACTAGATATTTAATCTTGTTAAATAGTTTGAGGTTTAACTATGAGAATTTGAGGGTATTACTTTCCTTGTGAAGGATAGAAATGTCTAATTTTGGAATTTCACCCTACCTACTACTTTGTAGTGCTTTACCAAAAATACTTATGTAGAAACTTATCACAATACTTTATAAGCACTCTGGTCTAAGCTGAATTGAAAATAGGCATTTCATTTTAGACCGGAATGCGCATTAATATGTAAATACTTAATAGTGGCTTATTATAAACAGAACTATTTATTGATAATATAATTATACAGCGATTCTTTAACTGGGTAATCTAACAAGAAGGTAACCTCTACTACTTTTGTTTTATTTCCTGTAGTGCTTGGCATATAACTTTGCTTAAAACTATCCATAATGGGTTTTAAGGATCCCATAAAGTAAAAGTCTGCTCCTTCATCATTATCTTTTTTAATAAAAAGATAGATGCCAATATTATTTAAGGCATGTTCTTGTAAGGTGATAATTTCGGGACTATTTAAAGATCGGTTGCTTTTACTCATCCACTGAAAAGTTGAATTGTCTATAAAGCCATCTTCGTATTTAGTTGTCTCACTTATTCCTTCTTGTTTATGGTAATTCACAAAAATAGGAAAAGCTGTATTTGAGTCATTTATTTTATACCCACCGATGTTTAAACCAACAGGATTTATTGATTCGTTTAAGATTCTATAGACGTCTTTTCTACTGTATTTCTCATTTAATATAAAACCTGCTTCAACTTGGTAATTCTCCCTAATTAATTTTTGTGTGTAGATTAATAAAGCACACTTTACACTATCTGAAATGTATTCATTAAAAACTGGGTTATACTTTAGTATTGCTTTATATTCCTTGGAAAGATTAAGCATATGGTTTTCTTGTACTACTACGTTATATAAAGACTTCTGTTTTAAAAAGTCCGAGTTTCTTAGGGTTACATTTTTTTTATTATATTTTGTTGTAGTGAAATCGAAATTAATATTTCTCACGGCGGACTCTACATCTTGATTAGTGATGTCAAATTCAAAAGTGGCTTTAAAACCATCTTTTAAATCTTGTATTGAAATACCTTGGTTATTTTTAAGTAACTGTTTTATAATATAAGTTTCCAGTATGCGCTTGGCATTGTTTATCTCAGAATCAAAATAGCGTAAGATATTTTGTAAATCAGAGTCTATATGATCAGTTTGTGTTTTTTCAAAATATCTTACTGCATTGTAATATGAACCAAACTCCGATACATACAGATAAGGATCTCTAGAACCATATTCAATAAAATCAACCATGCTAGGAGTATGGCCTAATTTGTACTTTAATAGGGTATAGTCATGTTGTAAGTCTTTCTTTTTACTAAGATTGGTGGAGTTTATAGAATCAAATATCCTTTGTTTAGAAACCAAATCAAACTCAACAGTCGAAGCTCCTGGTAGAAGTAAGCTCCCTTGGCTAATAGTTTTTCTTAAGTGGTCTTTATTATAAGAAGTGTCTCCAAATAAAGCGATAGGAATTAGGTAGTTGTTTTGATAATTACCGATAAAATCAATGATCGTTACATAAGATTTATCTTTAGCCTTACGTAGGCCTCTTCCTAATTGCTGGACAAAGATAATAGCACTTTGTGTGGCCCTTAGCATCACTATCAGATTTACTTTAGGTATATCAATCCCCTCATTAAAAATGTCAACTGTAAAAATAAACTCCAAACGGTCTGGTTGATCTGATTCAAGACTCAAAATGGCATTTTCTCTTTGAGCTTCTGTATTTTTCCCTGAAAGGGCAAGTGATTTATAGCCTTTGCGGTTAAAGATTTTAGCCAGAGATTCTGCTTCTTCTACTTTTGAACAAAACACTAATGCTCTGTACTGCCCGCAGTCGGTAGAGTAATGGTTAACTTTTTCTAAAATGTGCTCTACTCTTGCTTTATCGACAAGCTTATTAAAGTCTGATTTCTCATCAATTAATTCTCCATCAATGGTAAAGTCACTAATCCCATAGTAATGGAAGGTTGTAAGTAAATCTGCCTCTAGGGCTTGATTTAACCTTATTTCATAGGCAATATTATGATCAAACAAACCATAGATATCCTGCTCATCGGTTCTCTCGGGCGTTGCAGTCATTCCAAGGAAGAATTTGGGAGTGAAATAGTCCAAGATCTTTTGATAAGACTTTGCAGCTGCTCGGTGAGTCTCATCAATTATAATATAGTCAAAATGATCTCTAGCAAATCTATTTAAGGTATCGTCCCGGTTAATAGTTTGCACGGTTGAAAAGATGTAATCTTTATCAAAGTCCTTATTATCTTTATCTAAAAGTCCATAATGAATTTTAGTAGTCGAATCAATATTGTATCCAATTATCTTTTCAAAAGAAGCCATGGATTTACTAGCGATATTACTTCGGTGTACAATAAAGAGTACTTTTTTTGCTTTAAAATTCTTTACGTCAAAGGCCGATAGATAAGTTTTACCAGTTCCAGTAGCTGAAATAAGTAAAGCTTTTTTGGCCCCATTTTCTCGTAATTTTTTAAGATTCTCCAATGCTTGTTTTTGCATTGTGTTTGGAGTTATCTTATTGGGTTCAAAAGATATGAGGTATTTATCTACATTAGCTCGCGCTTTTTTAATTTGTTCGTATTCTACTTTGTATTTCTCAATAAATTCTTGAGTTACTAAAATGGAATTTTCTCTTATTAGTTTCTGTTCACCAATAACTTGTCTGGCTAACTCGGAATCTACAAGAGAATTAGTTTTTATGTTGAATTCGTAATTTGTAGTTAATGCTTTGTCTGTTAGATTACTACTTCCAATAATAAAGGTGAATGTATTATCTATGTTAAAGGTATAACATTTAGCATGAAAGTCATTTTTTGTATCAATTCGCAACTCTATATTCTTATACCTTAATAATATCTCTAGGGCATAAGGACTAGTGAAATTTAGGTACTTTGATACAATTATAGTCCCTTTAACTCCTTTATCTTGGAGTTGATCAAGTGTGGTGATTAAAACAGCAAGTCCTCCTTTGGTTAAAAAAGCAACACTAAAAGTAAATTCTTGACATTCTAGTAAAAGAGATAGAACACTAGATAGAACTTTCTTTTGTTTTTTAAAATCATTAATAAGTATTTCCGGTCGATATTTAACCACTGAGGGGTATAAATGATCGACATAGCCAGTTCTTAGGCTATCTAGAAAATGATTTTGCATGATTATTTCTCTTTAAGTAGTTTGTCGATAATAGGAATATCTGCTGCTGCCCAGTCTAAAGAATCCAGTTTATTTAAGGTTAACCATTTATAGGAAAGGTGCTCATTTAATTGAAAATCTAAATTTGCAGCTGTACACAAATAACAATGCATAATTAGATTAAAATCTGGATAGGTGTGATTAACGGTCATAAAAAAGTTGTTAATTGTTATTTCCCAATTTAACTCTTCTTTAATCTCTCTTAAAAGTGCTTCTTCTTTGGTTTCATTAGGTTCAACTTTTCCACCTGGAAATTCATATTTATAGGCTAAATATTCCTTAGAATTAGTATTTCTTTGAGCGCAAAAAAATTCATTATCTTTTTTTATGATTGCAGCTACAACCTCAATAGTTTTCATTATCTACTTTTTTACATTTATCGTAAAGATATACATCAACAAGATAAATCCCAATCTTTTCAAATATTAATAAGAGGTAAATGGTTACTAATTGTTTTTGGCAGAAATTCTATGAAGCTATTTTAAGATATCAAGTTTATTTTCTCAATTAATGACTAATAAAGAAAAGGGTAGGGAGATTAGTATACTTTTAAAGCGAGTTAGATTTATAAAATTCTTTAAGAATTAAAATCACGAGAAAAAACACTCTAGATATAACCCCAAAAAGTGTCTGTCTTTTTGCAGTATGTCTAAAATCAAAGCAAAGATGGACTTTTTCTGATTCTGTAAAATTTAACACCTATTTATTTAACGATTCTCATCCAATTATTTTTTTAATAAAAATCAGATAGGATAGGATTATAAACAAATAAGTAAAATAGTAATTGGCTGTTTTTTTATTGTTTTTAACAAAAAAAGTTACAATAAGTTAATAATTAGCTTATTATAAATTGGATATAATTCTTTATAAGGTTTACCGGGCAATGATCTAAAGAAGTTAACAAAAAACATTATGGTGTTTTTTATGTTTTTCTTTTCTTTTTTTGATAATTGTTAATTTTATTATTTTCTTTTTGTTTTAATATTGTGTTATTTTATTAATTTTACTAAAATTAACAATTATAGTTTTTTTTAGTAATAGAATGTAAATTAATAAGCAAGCATATGTTTAGACTACTACAATGTTGTATAGCTCTTTTTTTTGTTACAACCACTCTAGCTCAAAGTGGTGGAATTGAGTTAGCACCTACAAAAGACAATGTAATTTATGTTTCTCCAAATGGAACAGGTGATGGATCATCTTGGGCAAATTCGGTGGATTTAGCCGAAGCTTTGCGGTGGGTAAAAGGTAAAGATGGATACAAAATTTGGATTAAAGAAGGGACTTACCTGCCCAAATACGATGTTCGATATAATTACGATACTCAGGAGATTTCTGCTACTAAAGACCCACAGAAAGGTGGTTTTGTTATAACTTCTAGTATTGAGATTTATGGTGGATTTAAAGGCGATGAAACGAGCTTGAATCAAAGAGATTGGGCGGCTAATAAGACCTATTTAAGTGGAGATTTAGCAGGATCTACTAAAGTAAGTAATCAGGGAGAATTACCTGTTACAATAAAAGATAATACAAAAAATACAGCAAGGGTTTTGTATATCGCGGCTAAAGAAAACGCAAAGATTATAGTGGATGGAGTAATTATTTATGGAGGTTATGCCAAAGATGGGGGCCTTACTATTTTTCAAGGGACTAGTAGTTTTGCTAGCAATAATAGTGCAGCTTTAGGGGTTATTACACAAAGTACAGATGCTAAAAATATTGATATAGTTTTCTCACATGTTCATTTTTATGGTAATTATTCTGTAGGTAATGGTGCGGTATATTCCTCTACTGGAAACGATAAATATAGTATAGGGGTTAATAATAATAGTAATAATTCTATTTATTTTGTTAACTGTTTATTAGAGCGAAATTATAGCGCTAATTCAGCCGGATCTATTATGATTGAAGATAGTAGCCATTTAGTGCTTTTAAATTCGACCATAGCAAATAATTATGCAAGCTTATTTGCAGGGGGACCTAAATTTGAATTTTATGGTTACGCTAGTAAACCACTTTCTTCCAGTACAGCGATTTGGAATTCTATTATTTATGAAAATAGAGGAGTGAAAAATTTTAACGAAATTCAATATGTCACAAATATCGCCGCAGTTCTAAGGGATACCGTTGGTAGTAGTGTGATTGGGAGAAACGACAATAATAGTATTGACCCTATTCCAACGGCAAATAACGTAGGGGGAAACTCCCGTACTGACTTAGTGTTTTATAAAAATACTAATATTAACGAGCATCCTTATTTTTCAATAAACCCTATAGGTAAGAACAAAAAAATATACGGTGGGAATAAAGCTGAATATGAAAAAGTAATTAACAAATTTGGTTTGGATTCCCGAGATTTTAACGCAAAACCTAGAAATGGGAATATAAGTGTAACACAAGGTGCTTATGAAATGCAATGTGATTTTGTGCCGGCCCCTGTTACTCAAACCGAGGTGATTTATGCCATTGGGGATACTCCTAAAGCTTTAGAGGCTACTGGAGATAACCTTTATTGGGCCCCAAGTGATAAAGACGGAGATATTGATGTAGATAAAATTTCTCAAAATCCTATTACACCTGATATAAGTAAAGTGGGTACTTTTACTTATTATGTATATAGCCAAGCTGAGAATTACTGCATAAGTGAAATTGTGGAAATTAAAGTAAAAGTAGTACAACAAGCCATTAAAGTTGAGGTAGATAGTTTTGATAAATTTTATGGTGAAGAGGATCCGGAATTCACTTACAACTTAGCAGAAGGTAGTAAACTTCCTAATGGGATTACCTTCATTGGAGCATTAGCTAGGGAAGATTCGGAAGAAATAGGTACTTATAATATAAATAAAGGGACCCTTAGTTTTAGCAAGGATGCCGATAAATACGATTTGATAGTTATTCCTGGTACATTGACTATTAACCCTGCAATAGTTCAGATTGTGCCAACCACCTTGTCTAAGTATTTTGGACAGGATGAACCTGTTTTAAATTATACGGTCAATACTCTTGAGGGGGTATATAAAGATGGGGGAATTACCGGAGAATTAACCCGTGAGCCTGGAGAGGATGTTGAAAAGTATCTTTTTTTAACTACGAGTTTACAAAGTGCTAAGGGAAAAAATGACAAAGATTTCTATACTATTAAAATTAGTCAAGATGATCGTTTTCAGATTCTTCCAGCGGAACTGCAAATTATTCCAAAACAAGGGCAAAGTAAGGTATATGGAGAGAAGGATCCATATTTAGAGTTTGATACAAATCTTATAAAAGGAAAATTAGACATCCAAGAATTAAATATACAATTAACTAGGGAACAGGGTGAGAATGTAGAAAAGTACCTTATCAAATTAGCCGACGATTATGAGACTAACACCAATATTGACGTAGAGTTTAACTCCGGTGTTTTTTTTAATATTACAAAAAGAGATTTAACACTAACTCCTACCCCGGTAAGCACAGTTTACGGAAGTGATTCTGTTGATATTCCCTATGAGATAACAAGTGGTTCTTTAGCCCCAGGAGATGAACTTCAGGGGAGTTTAAATCGCTCGTGTCCTACTTGTAATGATGTGGATACTTATTTTATTAATGGGGAGAATTTAGAGATAAACAATAGCCTTACACAGGAAAGCAGAAGTGAGAACTATAATTTTATAGTAATACCAGAAGTTACCTATACAATTTTACCGGCTGATATTACTATTACAGCTGATGATATAAACATAACTTTTAATGAAAATCAACCTGATTTATCATATCACATTAGCCAAGGAGAACTTTTCTACCAGGATGAAATATCAGGAAGTTTAACTAGAGAGCCTGGAAACGATGTAGGAAATTATGATATTTCAACTAGTGAGCTTACTGTTATACCTAATGTTAAGAATTACAATATTACTCGCAAAGACGGGGTTTTTACTATTAGTAAGGCTCGTTTTGAAGGAATTACCTTAGAGTCCGTAACCTATGAATATGATGGTAAAGAGGTTTCAGTTTCCGTACAAGGTGCAGAAGGTCAACCATTTTTAGGTGATGTAGTTTATACCTATTATAACAAGGGAGATAGAGATAATCCTTTGTTAACTAACCCTGTTGATGCAGGAGAATATGAAGTACAGGCTAGTTTAACTAATCCTAATTATGAGGAATTGAACTTATGGGCAAATTTGGTTATTACACCAAGTAATGACTTTGGTATTATCGAATTAAAAAACAAAAGCTTTGTTTATGATGGCTCTATAAAGAGCATAGAAGCAAGTGGAGAGGGAATTTTAGATACCGATGAGTTTATATACTCCTATACCAACGATTCACAAGTTGTACAACCAGAAGATGTAATTAACGTTGGTGTATATAAGGTTATTGCTACTTTAAATCGTAGTCCTAATTATGTGCAGTGGCAAAGTGAGGCTTTTTTAAGCATAAATCCAGCTGAAATAACAGGACTTACTTTTGATAGTAAGAATGTAACAGCTACAGGTAGTCCTATTCAAGTAGAAGTTACCGGAGACCAGGCCGACAATTTTGATATACAATACACCTATTTTAAGCAAGACAATACACCTTTTGATCCGAATCAATATCCAAGTCTACCCGGTACATATAAGGTTAAAGCAGTAGCTAATGGTGATTCTGAATCTCCAAATTATAATTCTAATTATAATTCATGGGAAAAGGTTATTGATTTAACTATTGTAGCAATTCAAGCCGATGGGAATATGAATTCACAAGAAGTAGATTATAATGGGAAACCACACTTTTTGGTAGTAGAAGGTACTAATTTACCTCCACAAGATCAAATAGTTTATACATATACTAATAACGCTATTCCAAGTGAGGTTTATACCCAAGCAAATCCTCCTGTAAAAGCGGGAGTATATAATGTTGTTGCGCAGATTCCCGCATATAACGTACCTAATGGACCTTCAATTGATGCTAAAACTCTTGAATCTACGTTAACCATTACCCAGATAGAAGCGCCTTTTTTAAAAATCACTAGTGTTTCCGAGATGTATGAGGGTAAGAAACTGGATTTCCCTGTAGAGTTAGAGCCTTCTGTTGACGGGGCAACATTCACATCGTCAATAATATATAAACAAGGTGATAATGTTATTTCAGACGGACCAATAGATGTTGGTCAATATGATGTTGAGATTACTCTTGAAGGTTCTAGTGATGATAGTAAAAGAAATTACAAAACTACTTTTAGAACAGGTACTTTTATAATAACAAAAGCTACTTTGGATCTGAGTTTTAATAGTGCTAATTTTTCTTATGATGGAACACCTAAATCACTAGTAGTAATTGATAATCAAACCGGAGAAGTAGTAGAGGCAGGTAAGGTGCAATACAATAATAATCAAAAGACCCAAGTAGGAGAATATAATGTCACGGCTACTGTAAATTATGGAGATAATTATACTCAAAAAGAATTGCAGGCTACTTTAACCATAGTAGCAAAAGAACTGTATATAAAGGCTAATGGACAAAAAACAGTGTATGGTCAGACCATCGCTGCGCCTACCTATCAAGTTGAAGGGTTAGTTCAAGGACAAGATAAAGAGCAGCAGTTAACCGGTAGCTTAGCTTATTATTTAGCAGATAAACAGATTGCAAGTCCTAAAGATGTTAATACCTACGATATTTTACAAGGAACTCTACGTCCTTCCAATGAAAATTATATTATTAAATCTTACGTATCGGCTAATTTAGAGATTACCAAGGCGAATTTAAAGATACAGCCCGATGTTGTTTTGCAAGTTTATGGGAACTCGGATATATCTCCTATTGAATACACTTATCAAGGACTTATTTCTTCTGATAATATAGCCAATGTATTGCAAGGTGAATTATCTAGATCAGAAGGAATTAAGGTAGGTCGCTATGCTGTTTCTTTGGGAACACTAAAAGATATTTCGGGAAATTATAATATAGAATTACAACCTACCAATTATACCATTATCCCAAGAGAGTTGATTGTTATAGCAAGCCCGGTAAGCGTGTCTTATGGTCAAGAGATTCCTGATTTTAAATGGGAGGCTGTCAATTTTGCCTTTGATGATACGGATGATTTGTTTATAGGAGGTTTGTATAGAGAGGATAATAACCTTAATGTTGGGACATATCCTATTTTAGGAGATCGTTTATCTGCCGGAGAGAATTATACGATTCAATATAAGGGTGCGAATTTACAAATTCTAGCCAAAGAATTGCTAGTAACAGCCCAGGCTAATACAAAAGTTTACGGCGATAAAGACCCTGTGTTAAGTTATAAAGTACAGGGCTTGGCTTATGGGGATAATAGTAGCGGTGCTTTACAAGGTAGTTTGGCAAGACAACAAGGTGAAGACAAAGGAGTTTATAAGATTCTTCAAGGGGATTTAAGTCCAAGAAACGATAACTATTTTTTTAGTTTTGTAGAAAGTACTTTTACAATCACTCCTGCAACTTTATTTGTTGCAGCTTTGCCAAGCAATAAAACTTATGGAGAGAGTGACCCGGATTTCTCCTATAAAGTAAGTGGATATAAATTAGAGGATCAGAATAATCCTACTGTACTTTCGGGAAGTTTACAAAGAGAAACTCCTACTGTAAATAAAGTAGGGTCTTATTCTATAAATCAAGGTAGTTTAATTACTAATAATAATTATGAAATATCTTATACTAGTTCTCAATTTGTAATTCATCCTGGTACTCTAATTGTTCAAGCTATTGACCATTTTAAAGAGTATGGTGATGTAGATCCAACTCTTACCTATACCGTGAATGGTTTTGTCTATGGAGATACACCTCAGAGTGTTTTGCAAGGCGAATTAAGTCGTGAGACAGGTACCAGAGTTTATGATAACTATAAAATAGAACAGGGTTCTTTAAAGGATATCAGCGGAAACTATCAAATTTATTTCTCTAGTGGTGTGTTTAAAATTATACCAGCGCCATTAATGGTAACAGCTAATAAACAAGCAAAGGTATATGGAGATGTAGATCCATTTTTGAGCTACAATTTAGTTGGTCTAAAGAACAATGACACAGTAGATACGGTATTATTCGGAGCTCTTTCTAGGGAAAGTGGAGAGGATGTTGGGAATTATCAAATACGAAAGGGTAATTTGTTTGCGAGTCCAAATTATGAATTAAACTTTATTTCCAACACCCTTGATATCACTGCCGCTATGTTAGAAATCCAGGCTAAAAAGCAAACCAAAGTATATGGCGCGCCTGATCCTGTTTTTACTTACGATATAAATGGATTAAGTTTTCAAGATAAGATTAAAGATGTACTACAGGGTAGTTTAACCAGAGAACAAGGAGAGAATGTTGGTACTTATAAAATTTTAGCTGATCAGTTAATTATTAATGAGAATTATCACTTAGTATATACACCAAGTGATTTAGAAATTACCAAAGCTCCTTTGACTATCAAGGTAAATGGACAAAGTAAATTTTACGGACAAAACGACCCTATATTAAGTTATAGCCTTAATGGTGTGGCTAATCCAGACCAAGAAAGTAATGTAGTAAAAGGTAAGTTAATTAGAGAACAAGGAGAGAATGTTGGAAAATATAAAGTGTTAGACACAGAACTTGTTGTATCGGATAATTATTCCTATGACTTTATTAATACAGATTTTACCATTACTGCGGCTGTTTTAAATGTAAGGGCAAATAATACAGGTAAAGATTATGGATCAAGTGATCCAGAAGAGTTTACATTTATAAGTAGTGGTTATGGTTTTAATGATACACCTCAGAGCGTTTTAACCGGGGCGCTTTCTAGAACCCAAGGGGAGAGCGTGGGTACATATGCCATAGAACAAGGTACTTTGAAAACCAATGATAATTATACCATGGAGTTTACCCCGGGTAGCTTCTCTATTGTTGCAGGTGAAATTAGCGTTATTGCAGAGCCTGCTACTAAAGTTTATGGATCGGAGGAACCTTTTTTAACTTACCAAGTAATAGGATTAAAAGAAGGAGAACAGGTAGTGGGTAATTTAACTAGAGTCCCTGGTGAGGATGTTGGAAGCTATGACATTAATCAAGGTACTTTAAAGGTAGTAAACAAACAAGGCAATTCTCAGTATAAAATAAATTTTACAAGCTCGGTTTTAAAAATTACACCTGCAAAACTTACAGTTCAAGCCTCTAAGGGTGCGCACAAAGAGTACGGAAGCGAAGATCCGGTTTTCTCTTATACAGTTTCTGGGTTAAAGCATCCTGATACTATGGCAATCTTCGTTGGAGAATTACAAAGAGATCAGGGCCAGGGAATTGGTCAATATAATATAAATCAGGGCGATTTATCGGCAGGGAAAAATTACGAAATTGACTTTATTGGTTCTCAGTTTGTAATTACACCAAAGCAACTAATCATACAAGTTGAGCCTACAGGTAAAGTTTACGGGGCAAAAGATCCTGTTTTAGTATATCACACAGATGGATTATTACAAGGGGATGTTTTAACAGGAAGCTTAAGCCGAGAAGAAGGAGAAAGTGTAGGGGAGTATGAAATAAAACAAGGTACTTTAAAAGCATCTGAAAATTATACTGTATCTTATAAAAAAGCCCTGTTTACAATTTCAAAAGCTCCTTTACGTATAATAGCTGAAAATAACAGTAAGCTTTACGGACAAGTAGATCCGGTGTTGAAATACACAGTTCAAGGACTTGTTAATTCCGATGAAAAAGATCTTGTTGTAAAAGGTGCTTTAAATAGAGCGGCGGGAGAAAGTATTGGCTCTTATGACATTGAGCAAGGTAGTTTAAATGCTGGTGGTAATTATCTGATAGATTTTCAAGAAGCGATTTTTGAGATAAAAAAAGCTCCTATAACCGTTGTTTTAAACAATAAACAAAAGACTTATGGACAAGCAGATCCATATTTTGATTACCAAGTTGTAGGTGAAACCGGATCTGAGGAATTAGTTTTAACAGGTACCCCTATAAGAGAAAAAGGACAAAATGTAGGAGAGTATAAGATAAAAATGGGGTCTTTAACTGCGCCAGCCAATTTTGATGTGACTTTTATCGAAGGAACCTTAACTATAAATCCAAAAGAGTTACAAGTAAAGGCAAATGCGTCTTCCAAGAGTTATACACAAATAGAAGATCCTGAATTGACTTATATCTCTAGTGGTTATGCTTATCAAGATAAGCAAAGTGAGGTTCTAACCGGTAGCTTAACCCGCGAACCTGGAAGTGATGTGGGTGACTATGATATAATGATAGGTAGTTTAAAATCCAATGAAAATTACTTTATAAAATTTGATAGTAATTTATTTTCTATTATACAGTCCCAGGTTAGGATTATTGCCGATAACCAAACTAAAGTCTACGGAGAGCCAGATCAGCCTCTTACCTATACGGTTATTGGCTTGGCTGCTGGGGATAAGGTAAGTGGAGATTTGCAAATAGAAAAAGTGGATGGGAAACAACCTCAGGATGTTGGAGTTTATAAAATTTTACAAGGTAGTTTAACGATAGATAGTAATTATGAAGTAGTTTTTGTAGCGGCAGATTTACATATTACCAAGGCTGATTTGTATATTGATGCTGTGGATACAACCAAAATTTATGGTACTCCAGACCCAGTTTTATCTTATCAGGTAAAAGGTATAGTAAATAACGATACACCTGGGGATGTAATCCAGGGTGAATTAGTTAGAATGGACTCTGAAGATGTTGGTTCTTATGTTATAAGTCAAGGAACTTTAAATGTTAGTGATAATTACCAGTTGTTTTTTCAACCAGCAAGCTTTACGATCTCCAAAGCTGTTTTAACTCTACAGGCCGATAATTTATCGAAGATTTATGGACAAAGTGACCCAGATCTTACCTATAAGGCAACTGGATTGCTTCAAGGAGATAAGTTAACAGGCTCTTTACACCGTAAAGAAGGAAATCTTGTAGGAAATTATCCAATTCTTTTAGGGTCATTAAGCGCTGGTGAGAATTATCAGATAGATTATCAACAGGGAATCTTAAGTATTGAAAAAGCTACTTTACAAGTAGTGGTTAATGATAAAGAGAAAGTGTATGGCGGGGTTGATCCAACTTTAGATTATAGCCTTAAAGGTCTTGTAAATAACGATGCTGCTTATCAGGTGTTATCCGGAAGTTTATTGCGTATTTCAGGAGAAAACGTTGGGAAATATCCTATTGTTCAGGGTAGCTTGTTAAGTAATGGGAATTATAACTTGGAATTTACCCCGGGTGAGCTTGCCATTACAAAGAGCAATTTAACAGTAACTGCTCATGGACAAATCAAAACCTATGGCCAGGCTGATCCTTTATTAACCTATAGTGTAAAGGGACTTAAAAATAAAGATTTGCAAAGCGATGCTATATTAAAGGGGAAACTTTCTCGTGAAAAGGGAGAAAATGTTGGTATTTATGATATAGTTGGGCAAGATTTAGAGGCTTCGGCTAATTATCAATTGATTTATCAAGGGGCAGCTCTACAGATTTCTGCCGCAAACTTAAATGTTAAGGCCAATCCCGATAGTAAAGTACATGGAGATATTGATCCTGAGTTTACTTATTCAGTAACAGGATTTGCATATCAGGATCAGGCTATTGATGTTTTAACAGGAAGTCTTTCTCGTGTTAAAGGCGAAGATATCGGTGTTTATCCAATATTACAGGGAGATCTTGTGGCTAATGCCAATTATAATATAGAATTCAAGGAAAACGAATTTCGTATAACTGAGCTTAGTTCGGTTACTGTAACTGCTCAAAGTAAATTTAAAACCTACGGACAACAAGACCCTAAGTTAACCTATGTGGTATCGGGACTTGCCCAAGGAGAAACATTAAGTGGTAATTTGATCCGAACAGGAAGTAATCAAGTAGGTACTTATGTAATAGAACAAGGAGACTTGCAAGTTTCCTCAGGTAGACCTATTAATTTTATTTCTAGTGAATTAACTATTACTCCTGCTGAATTAACTATTAAACCTCAGGAATTAGAAAATACTAAAGTTTATGGATCTGTAGATCCAATTCTTAGTTATGATATACTAGGGTTAATGTATGATGAATCGCCGGAATTTATTCTAAGTGGTTCATTATCCAGAGATTTTGGTGAAAATGTGGGGAGTTATCCTATAAAATTAGGTAGTTTAAAAGCTAATAGAAATTATAAGGTAAATCTAATTGCTAGTGAATTTAAAATCACCAAGGCAAATGTAACTATAAAGGCTATTTCCAATGAAAAAGTATATGGACAACAAGATCCATTATTGAGTTATGAGATACAAGGCCTACTAGATAAGGATGTTGTTACGGGAAGTTTACAACGAGATCCAGGGCAGAATGTAGGAACTTATAGCATTGTCTTAGGGACATTGGATGTAGGGGATAATTATGAGGTTGGTTTTAAAGGTGCGGAATTTAGTATATTACCAGCTGAGTTAATTATCCAGGCAGATGACAATGGCAAAGTCTATGGAAGTGCTGATCCTATTTTAACCTATCGAGTTACTGGACTGGTTAATAATGATGTGCAAGTAAATGTATTAACAGGAAGCTTAAAACGAGAACCAGGGCAGAACGTAGGTACGTATTCTATTGATCAAGGATCTTTACAGGCTAATACAAACTATCAAATTAACTACACTCCAGGTCATTTCTTTATTACTCCTACTGTTTTAACAGTTACGGCTGAGCAAAAAAGTAAAGTTTATGGACAAAGTGATCCTGCTTTGAGTTTTACCACTCAAGGTCTTACCAATGGAGATCTAGTAGGAGATGTATTTATAGGGGAATTACAAAGACAACCCGGAGAAGATGTGGGCACCTACTTAATTGAGCAAGGTAGTTTAGAGTCTTCTTTAAATTATATGATATTTTTTGAAAGAAATGAGCTTATAATCACACCTAAAACACTTCAAGTAAAGGCCAATTACCTTAGTAAAGTAGAAGGTGATAAAGATCCTTTGTTTACATACTTGGTACATGGAGCAATAGCCTCAGAGGCTACTGAAGATTTAATTATAGGTGATTTAACAAGAGAGCCAGGTGAGAATGTCGGTGTTTATAGAATTGATCAAGGAACTTTACACAGTATCACACCAAACTATACTATTGACTTTACTCCAGGGACATTGATTATTGCTAGAGATCAAATTGTAGTTACGGCCAATTATTTAGCTAAAACTTATGGAAGTAACGATCCGGAGTTGACTTATTCCTTTAGCGGACTCGGTCAGGGACAAAGTATAACCGGTACGCTTACAAGAGAGCCTGGTCAGGATGTGGGGAGTTATGAAATCATGCAAGGTAGTTTAAAAATAAATGATGGTAGTTTAATTTCTTTTTATGGCTCTAATTTAGATATTACACCAAAAATGCTAAAGGTGAAGGCTATCTCTGCACAAAAGATTTATGCAGATCAAGATCCTGGTTTAACATACAGTGTTGATGGCTTAGTAGAAAGCTCAACTCCACAAGATATATTTAGCGGTAGTTTAAAGCGTCAAAGTGGAGAAAACGTGGGTACTTACCTTATTGAAAAAGGAAATTTAAGTCCTAATTCAAATTATCAGATGGATTTCCAAAATGGGGTATTTACTATCTTAAAGGCAAAAGCCACGGTAGAGATTGAAAATCTAACCAAGGATTATGGTCAAATAGATCCACCATTTAAGTACTCTGTGACTGGATTATTAAACAATGACGCTTTACAAGGCGAGCTTTACCGTATTGCGGGGGAAAATGTAGGCGATTATGCCATTACCCCTGGTAGTTTAAGGGCATCTAATAATTATGAGCTTGTTTTTAACCAAGCTAAATTAACCATTTTACCTTCTAATTTACAGGTGATTGCCATGGCTAATGAAAAGATGTACTTACAAGAGGACCCAGTGTTTACTTATCGTGTTACAGGATTAAAAGGATCGGACCAAATTCAAAGTGTTTTAAAAGGAAGTTTATCTCGAGATCTAGGAGAAAATGTTGGCGTATACCCAATTAATATTGGAAGTTTACAATCCAATGCTAACTATAAAATTTCTTTTCAGGGATCGAATTTAACCATCACTGCTTTACCTTTGGAAGTAAAGGCAGATAGGCAAAGCAAAGTTTATGGGACTACTGATCCAAATCTGAGTTATCAGGTTATTGGTTTACCACAAGATGTGGATGCAGATAAAGTTTTTCAAGGAACATTATCACGTGCTATAGGTCAAGATGTAGGCTCTTATCCAATTGGAATTGGAACTTTAAATGCAGGAAGTAATTATAGTGTGGTTTTTACTGGTTCTGAATTACAAATCACCAGAGCTACCTTAGTGGTAGAGGCTCAAGCGAATAGCAAAGTCTATAATCAGATTGACCCTAGTTTAACTATAAAAGTCTTAGGGCTTGTAAATCAAGATACCCAAGAACAGGTTTTATCTGGACAGGTGCAAAGACAACAAGGGGAGAATGCTGGTGTATATCAAATAGAGCAAGGCTCTTTGCAAACTAATAAAAACTATTATTTAAATTTTGTTTCGGCCAACTTTACCATTTTAAAAGCAGATCAAAAGATAATAGGATTTGATAGTGCTATAACGCTGGATTACCCTAAAGAAAAATCGGTACAGTTAAATGCTAGTTCTTCTAGTGGTTTACCTCTAACTTATTCTTATTCTAATATGAGTCCGGCTAATTTCGCTAAGGGAACTTCAAATGGATTTGTGAGTGTTACAGGTCCTGGAGTAATGATAGTTACCGCTATGCAAGAAGGGGATCAGAATTACAATACGGTAGTTGCTAGCCAAGATTTCATTGTGGAAACCAAGGAAAATACTTCTTTAAAGATTGATAAGTTACTTGTAAATGGAGCAGTTTATGATCCAGTTAATACATATCAAGTAGTTGATCTGGGTTGCTTACAAGGTGATTCGCCTGTTGTTATAGAGGTAGTGGCTAATGAAAATTATAGTGTTAAGCCATCTCGAAATATTATTATTCCTGTGGTAAATGGAAAACCTACATCGGATTATGTACTAATTACAGTCTCAGATCAAGACGGATTTACATCTATCTATGAAATTAAGCTTGAGTCTAATGTGGATACATCTAAGATATTAATGACAAAGTATAATAACTTATTGTTCATTAATAATAATCCCAAGACAAATGGAGGCTACGTGTTTGATACTTTTGAAATATTTAAAGAAGGAGAGTTAATCTCAAGTGGGCAGGTATATAGTGCTGGGCCAGTATCAGATGACAAAATTGATTTCACGGCCTCTTATAGTGCTGTTTTAACCACCAAAGATGGTAGAGTTATACAAACTTGTGAAATTAACTTTAAGCAAATGGTTACAAATGCTGTAACAGTGGCTCCTAACCCAGTTAGAGTTGGAGAGAACCTAACAGTGCGATATGATATAGATTCTAATGATTTTCATGGAGCAAGTTACCGATTGTTTTCCGGACAAGGACAGTTAGTGGATTATGGTCAATTGCCTTTAAATGAATCAGCAATACCTATTAAAGAGAATTTAAGCTATGGCGTGTATTACCTAGTGGTAACTCATAATGGCAAACAAAATTCGTTTACAATTATGGTAATTAAATAAAAAGATAAAACAAGATGCGTAGAATGATATCCTATAGAATAAAACCTAATAATGCCACTTGTAACACAGTGGTTAGAAAAAGTCATATTAAGCCCTTTTTTTGGGGCTTATTATGCCTTGGTTGTTTTTTTATTAGTCCTTTAAAAGTACGGGCTATAACCCCGGTGAAGGTTCCAGGGAATTCAGATAAAGTTATAAAAGATTTAGCTTTTTTACCCAAACAAGCATTAAGGGATCCTTTGGTAAGTACCAATGATTTTGTTTTAGATAAAACGGCGCTTAGCAATAATTTTAATAAGGAGCTAAGTGATTTAGAAGAGGATTTAGTAATTCCTAGAAGTTTTTTTTATTCCTTGAGTCAAGTAGAATTTTATTTGGCAGGTGGAGTGAATCTAACGCAAGGGACTGTGGCAGATTTTAAAGGGAAGGGCGGAATGAATTTCACCTTTGGAGCGAATTACAAATATGAAATAGATCAAAGATGGAGTGTTCTCTCTGGTTTGGAATTTTCCCTTGCTCATAGTAAAGTAAAAGGGTCAAATATTAAGGGAAATAAAGATTATATTGATATAGAATCTGAGGAATTTAATTTCAGATTTTTAGCCTCTAGTTTTCAAGAAACCTGGAAAACTACTCATTTATCTATTCCTTTACTTGTGGGGTATCAGTTTTTAGATAACAACACCTTATATGTAAGAACAGGAGTTAAATTTGGAATAGGTTTATCAAATAAAGTAGACTTGCAGGCCAAGCAAGTAAAGACCAGTGGCTATTTTCCAGAGTATAATGTGGAATTCTTTGAACCCGAATATTTAGGTTTTGGAAATTTTCAGAACCTTAGTCAAACCAAAAAAGGCGATGCTAACTTTAGGTTTTCTTATGTTCTGGAGGTAGGAACCGAGCTGGATTTGTTTTATGATAATAGCTTAAAGGCCTCTTTGTTTATGGATCTTGGTTTAACTAATCAAGGTTTTAAACACAAGGATGATTCGCAGGTAATTGGTTATAAAGGAATTGTAAATGAAGCGTTAGATTTAAATAGTAGTTATCAAAGTAGTAGTAAAAAACTAAAAACTACCTCATTGGGTATTAAATTAATCTATAGTTTTAACTTATAAATCATATCAAGTATTTTATGGTAAAGTATTAGATTTTTATCATTTAAAGATCAAAAAAGGCAAATAAAATAAGTATTAAACTCTAGGTAGATAACACAAGTAATATCTATCTAGAGTTTTTTTATATTATATCCGTGTTATACAAAGGCTGTTTGGACTGCTTCTAAAAAGTTAGAAACTTTTTAAGGAATGCCTAGTTCTATTTTTTTTACATACCATTTAGTTGCCATCTAAGGGTAGATTTACCATAAGGGGGCTTTTTGGTAGAAAGTTCTTATGATTTTAAAAGGTAGGCTTAGGTGAGATATAAATTACTGGTGTTTTATTGTAAAACCTCCTATATGTGTAACGTTAAATACATAGTAGTTTTGTGTTTGATTTTCAGAGGATTAAAATAACTGCAAGTGGTATTTTGAATTTCGATTCCAAAGACTACAAGACGACTTTTTTTTGAATTTCTCAACAGTAAACAAAGTGGAAAAACGTCTTGATCGCTGGTTAATTATGCTAGAGTTTAAAGTATAAATCGAAAGGGTATATTGGGTCTGTTTTATCGATAAACAAGTAAACAAGCTACCAGATAAAGACTTTTCTCTAGTTATATAAAATGCTCAAATAACTTTAAAAATGATAAAAAAAAGCTATTTTAAAAAGTTTCTCTAGTTTTAGATCTATTACTAATAGCGATTATAAAACCAAAATTTTCTTATTCTTATAAGAATATTGTAAAATAGGCAAGCGGAGTTTTTAAAGATAGTTGGTTGAAAAAAATATGGCTTAAAAGCTTTTTTAGGGTAAAACAGACAAAAGTTTTTATATCAAATTATTTTCGGTGGCTATTTTTACAAGTTCAATCATATTTTTTGCTTTAAACTTCTGTAGTAGATTTCTTCGATGTGTTTCTACGGTAATAATAGATATAAATAAAACTTCTGCAATCTGGGCTGAGGTGTTTCCTTGAGAAATGGATTTTAAGATCTGTTGTTCACGTTTTGTTAGTCTGGGTAACTCAAAGTTATTTGATGTAGGTTGTAGAATGATTTCTTGGACTTGTTTACTTAAGCTTAATTCGCCTTGAATGGCCTTATCTATAGATTTTAATATTTCACAAGCGTCTGCATTTTTTAGAATATAACCGTTACCTCCATTTTCTAAAAAGCGAAATATAATACTTCTCTCCTCTTGATTGCTTATCCCAATTACAATTGTTTGTGGTGAGCTTTTTTTGATTAATTGACAAAAGTCTAATCCACTACCATCATTTAAAACAATATCTAAAAGCACCACATCGGTTTTGTTTTCTTGAATAAAATCCAAAGCAGCAGCTCCTTTTGTAAAACAAAATACTTTGAACTTTTTTTCGATATTCAGTAAAGATTTGAGTCCTTCTAATACCATAGGATGGTCATCTATGATTACTAGTTTTAGCTGTTTTTCAGACATTACATTCTATATTTATTGTTGTACCTTGACCAGGCTGGGAAATTATATCTACTTTCCCGTTAATCAGCGCTGTTCGGTTTTTAATATTAATAAGTCCTAATCCGTATTTCACTTTGTCTTTATTAAAGCCAATTCCATCATCTTCGATGGTTAAATTAACAATGTTATTGGTCTGACTAATTTGTACGATAACATTTTTGGCCCTGGCATACTTTATAATATTACTGATGCTTTCTTGGGTGATGCGATAAAGGGTTAATTGCACTTTAAAGTCTATGTCATTAAACAGGTTGAATGCTTCAAATTGTATATGAAAATCTTTTTGAGACATGCTCTGGCATAGCTCCTTAAGGGTTACTTCTAGACCTAGGTTTTTTAGGGTTTCCGGCATTAAATTTCGTGAGATTCTTCTCATTTCAGCAATGGATTTATCAATCTTTTCCAGAATCGGGAAATCATCGATGTTGTTTTTAGCCGAAAGAGTCATTCGTATGTTTGCTAGCATTCCCCCCATGCTATCGTGCAAGTCTTGGGCAATTCGTTGTCTTTCTTGTTCTTCGCCTTGTAAAATAGCTTGACTGGCTTGAAATTTACGCTGATTTTCAATAGACACAAGTTCTTGTTGATGGTTAATGTGGATTTGTTGATTGAGTTGGATTTGTTTTTTGTAGTTTCTGTAGACTAAAAACATGATGATAAAACATAGCAATAAGGCTGTTGTTAATAAAGTAATTCGCATGTTTTTACTCTGGTTAATTAGTTCGTTTTCCTTGGTTTGAAGCTCCAACTGATCTATTTTTCTTTGCTTGGTTGTGCTTTGAAGTAGCACATCGAGTTCATTCATTTTTTCTAGGATCTTGCTTTGTTGTAAGCTATCTCCTAGAGCCGCCGATTTTTTCATCCACTCATAGGCCTGTTGACTATTACCAAGTATATTATTCACCCCAGCGAGTTGGGTATAGGTGACTCTTCGATTAAAAGCCTCTTTACTTAATATGTTTTCTTGTAAAATGTGTTCTAATAATTCTTTGGCTTTTACATAGTTTTTTTGCATTAAAAACACGTTATACATACGAAAGTAAAGCAGATTTAATTGCTTGGGCTGTTTTTTTTGTTTTGCCAATCTAACACCTTTTTCCAAGGTTCTTAGAGCATTATCAAAGTCTTGTATAGTGGTGTAATACATAGCTTCTTGGTAGTGGTAATTGGTATAATGTGGTGAATCGGGATAGTCTTTGATTAGCTCTTTGGCTTTATCTAAATAAACTTTAGCTGTTTTACTATCTGGCATATAACAATAATTACTCACCAAATTTAAAAAGGTGAGTAAATGAACTGAATTTAAGCGTGGTAATTTTTCTAATTCCTCTAAGGCTTTATTGTGATACTCTTGGGCTGTTTTAAATTGTCCAACCGACATAAAGGTAAGTCCCAATTGGGTGTAACTATAGGCTAAGAGTTCAGAATTCTTGAGTTCTATGCTAAGTGGAATACAGTAGTTTGTGAGGGTTTGGACCATAAAGTCATAGCCTTTATCTTGTACTTGTATATAGGCATTGTTGTAATGGGCTTTAATTAATAAAGGACTTTTTACTTGACTGCTGCTAAACAATTCAATGGCTTTAGTGTAGTTATTAATTGCTTTTTTTATATTGTTTTGATTTTGATAATAGACCCCTTGATAGTATTGTATTGTCCCTTTAACAAGAATATCCTTTTTACCGGTGTGTAAAACTTTATGTAGTGCTTCTTTGCTTTTTATGCTATCCAAAGGGGCCAAGTACTCGGATAATAATAAATAATTTAAAAGTCGTATACTATCGTTTGTATTGGTTTGTATGTTTTTTTGAATTTGATCAAAATACTTTTGCTGATCTAGAGCAATTAAATCTTGGGCCTGGGTTTTTGCTTGAAACCATAGGATAAAAAAAACAATTAATATATTTCTAAACATCACTTATTTATAAAAAGGCAAATATCTAAAAAAAACAAATCCATTGTTGTTTATATGTTGAAAATAATGGTAAACCATTAGATAATAAATCAATGTTTTTGATTATTGTGGTGATTTTATGTTTTATTGAAATTTGTGACTTATTGATTAAATAATAAAATTATGATAAAATTAACCACTAAAATTAAAGCCAGTGCAATTGTCTTTGCATTAGTAATTGGGCTTGGCGCTACTAGTTGTAGTAAAGATGACAATTCGTATCAAGAACCCCAAGAAGAAAAAGTATCTATAGATTTGGCTGTTGGTACTTATAAAGGAACGATTAGCTCAGGGGGGTTGGATCAGTACAATTATTATGATGCTGTAATTACCGTTACCAAACAAGCAGATAATAAATTAAAGGTAACTCCTAAATTAAATGAACCCTATTCAACAGTGACCCCTAAAACCTTTACCGTAAAAGGCGAGGTAGTTTATGATGGCAATTCTAAGAGTTACTATGTTAATTCTTTACCAGCAAGTGTAGAAGGTTATTTATTTTATTATCAAGATAATAAGACCATTGAAATTCAAACCCGAGCACAATCTGAGTCTGATATAGAATTTTATTTTGAAGGAGTTAAACAATAGTTCTATTGTTTTTAAAAGAAAAAGGTAATCTAAGAACTCTATATAATAGTGTACAAAAGGTGTTATGTTATTAATCCACTTAAACTTTTTTATAATAACCAAGCCATTAATCATTATATAATTAGAGTTCTTTTTTGTTTTTTATCCAATAGAAAAACAGAAAAACTCCTTAAAAAGTTTATTAGCAAGCGCGCTTGCGAATCTTGGGTTAGGGGGGATTGTAATTATCTTGAAAAGAGCTATTTTTTCAATAACTCATCTAATAGGCAAGCCTAAATTAAGCCCAAGTTAAACCCAAATAAGTTTAATTAAAAATATTCAATATATGACAAAGATATTAACAAGTGTTCTAGTACTAGGAGCATTACTTTTTTGTAATTGTACTTCTGCCGAAGATAAGCCAGATGTTAAACAGGAAGACAAAATTCAGCAAACACCATTTAAAGAAGGGACTATTTCAATGGGAATTTTTAGTAACGATATAGAGTTAGGAAAACTCATTGAGAAGGTAGATTTTTTAACTGGAGATGTAAAAAAGCAATATGAAAATTTACTTAAAAACGATCCAGAAGTAAAAACCATATTTCAGGTTATACAAGCCAATGCAAAACAAAACCCACTTGTGGGCTTTGCAATGACTTCCAATATATCACAAAGCACTTATTATATTAAGGATCAGGAGGTTTTAGCTGATGTTAAAGGATTTGGTTGGAATATGAATCATTATCATAATGTTTTACAGGATAAAGGTAGTATGTATTTTAAAACCCTAGTTAATACTCCGCATATTGCCAAGGAGGATACAAGTATTTTTGTGGAATATAAACCAAGTAGTAATCAAGGCGCAAATGCCGTAAATACTTTAGACTTAAGTGAGTTTAATCGAGAGCCGCAAAGAGAAAAACAAACTATTTTGGGATACCAGTGTAATGTGGTTGTTTACAAACCAAAGGTTATCGATTCCTCTTTACCTATGCAATTGTATAAGATAGTGGTGTATACCAGTGATTTGTTTAGTCCTGTTATTAATTTTACACACCCGTTTTATTTACAGGAGAAGGGTGGGATTTTAGCCCTAGATATCTATTACCAAGATAGTAATACACCAACTTTAGTAATGAAGCCTAAAGAAATTAAACCCCATGCAGTTGCCAAGGAGAATTTAGTTAGTAAAACAGCTACGCCTAGTTACAATTACGATGATCTAAATTGGGCATTTAAGAGTTTCGCTATTATGACCAGCGGTTGGAGAGAGCTGGAGTAATAAACCCATAAATAAAAGTAAAAGAGTTTACTATGGCTAAACTGTTTTTGGTTAATTATAGTTATTTGTAAAACGGTTAGGGACTTTTGTTAAACAAAAAATTAAGGCATATAAAAATCTACTTGGGGTAACTAAGTGGATTTTTTTGTTTAATGCTTAGCTTGTCAAAAAAAAAGTAATACATAAGCAAAGTATATTTTTAAAAATTTTCTTTTATACTTAGATAGATTTTTTAATAATTTAAAAAAACACGCTTTATTTGTTGATATTTCATTTTGTGACACAATTCACAGGACACCCTGTGGGGGTATATACCGGATTTATATTACTTAATTAAAATAAAGGTTTAAAAATAAGCGCTTTACAATTTTGTTTTTGTCTTACCCTTGTTTATTTATTCCAATTCTTTGGCTATAGAGTCAATGGCAATTTGCATTTCCGATTCACTAATTGCACCATAACCTATTCGTAGTCCATTTACGGTTTTATCAAAACTATAATGATCAGGTGTGGTAATTGTAATACCTTTTTCTTGTAATTTTTTGGCTATTTCGATCCAGTTTACTGCCTTTTTCGGTACTATCCATAATGCAAGACCACCTTGAGGAGCTACATAAGATACTTTGTCTTTTAAATGAATGTCAACTAAACCAAGCATTAAATCTCTTTTGTGTTTATAATATAGAGTTGCTTTTTTTAAATGTCTTTTAATTGTTCCGTCTTCAATTAGTTGTAAAATAGCTTTTTCCATAATACTATCACTTTGAACATCTATTATCTTACGTAAATCAGCTACTTTTTCTATAAAATCTAAGTTATTACTAACCAGGTATCCAATGCGAAGTGCAGGGGCTACCACTTTACTCATAGTGCCTATGTATATATAATTTTTAAGTTTTGAAAAACTTGAAACAGGAACCACTGGCCTGTGGCCAAAGTGAAATTCATTATCATAATCATCCTCAATGATTGTAAAGCCATATTCATTGGATAGTTGTATTAATTCAAGACGCCTTTCCAGACTAAGGGTAACGGTGGTAGGGTATTGACGATGAGGTGTAATATAAACAGCTTTTATTTTTTTATTGTTTTCTAGACAGTGTACAACTTGCTGGATTATTAATCCATTTTTGTCAACCTGTATGGCTTGAAGATTTGCACCCGCGCTTTGAAATGCTTTCCAAGCAGGTTTGTAACCAGGATCTTCAACAAGTACGAAATCGCCTTTTTCTAGTAAACAATGTGCCGTTAAATACATGGCCATCTGACTTCCTCTGGTAATGCATATGTTTTGTTTGTTAACCTGCATTGCTCTTTGATGATTGAGCATCTTGGCAATGGATTCTCTAAAGTGGACACTTCCTAATTCATTGGCATATCCCATCATTTGCCATTTCCCCTTGATGTTAAATACCTTTCTATATGCCCTGGCAAGCTGTGCAATGGGAGCTATTTTACTATCGGGAATTCCATCATCAATTTTTAAATAAAATTGTTGCTTTGGAGCTTGTTCTGTAGCAATTTGCGTTGAGGAAAACTTATTTAAGTTACTTAAATCAGGTAACGATTCGGCAACAAAAGTACCTTTCCTTGGCTTGGAAACAAGCCACTGTTCTATAATAAGTACATCTAGGGCTTGCACAACGGTGTTTCTATTTACCTTTAAAATTTCAGCAAGACTTCTACTACCAGGCAGTGGATCTGCTGGCTTTAGTCTTCCGGATTGAATATCTTTTATAATAGCATCTGCTATTTGCAAATAAATAGGTTGATTCGACTCTTTTTCAATATGAATTTCAAAATTCCACTTTCTTAACATCTGGACTATTAATAATTAATAAAACTGTATCAGATACATGGTCCAAATATACAATAGTTTTGTCATGCAATAATGCAAATAACTAATACAAAATTAATTATGTCAGAATTTAAACAGACTATTAAAACATCAGTGGAGTCTACCGTGCAAGAAAAGCAATTTAGCTCAAAGGATTTTCACCAGACCTATGCAAGACCAGTTTATGTAAAACCCCCTTGTATTATTCATAAAAGTGTGGAGAGTGCACCTGAGCATGATCAATTTTCGCAAGAAAGAAAACATCCTGTATTTTTCGTTGACCTACCCAGTAAAAATATTAGTATGACTATAGGGGGATTACTTCCAGGACAAAAAACCCATTTGCACCGCCATACCTATGAAACCATACTCTATGTTGTTCAAGGTCAGGGGTGGACAAGAGTAGAGGATCAGATAGTTGAATGGAAGCAAGGAGATGCAATTTATATTCCTTCTTGGGCTTGGCATCAACATGAGAATAAAAGCGATACAGAGTATGCCAAATATATAGCCTGTGAGAATGCTCCTCAATTACAAAATTTAGGAGTAGCTCTTCGCGAGGAAGAAGGTAGAGATTTTTAACTGTAATAAAATGATAGAAAATGTACCTTTTAAGGGGGTTATCGCATATCCGATTACCCCTTTTACTCCCGATCAAGATATTGATATTCCGGTCTTTAAAAAGCATGTGGAAAATTTGGTTAAAAACCAATGTGATGGTATTGCGCCTTTAGGTAGTACAGGGGTGTTACCCTATTTAAGCGATTCGCAAAAAAAGGCCATCGTTCAAGCTACCATTGAACAAGTATCTGGACGCGTTCCAGTTCTAGTAGGGGTGTCTAATTTAACAACACAAAAGACCATTTATCACGCAAAATTTGCTGAAAAAGCAGGAGCTGATGCTGTTATGATTATACCTATGAGTTATTGGAAACTAACCCAGGATGAGATATTTGAACACTATCAAGCAGTGGCTATGCAGATTTCCATCCCAATTATGGTCTATAATAATCCGGCTACCTCCGGGGTGGATATGTCTGTGGACTTATTACAGCGTTTAGTACAAATCCCCAATGTTACTATGATAAAAGAGAGTAGTGGGGATATAAAGCGAATGCAGCATTTGATTAATAATCTAGGGGACAAAGCTGCCATATTTAATGGTTCTAATCCCCTGGCATTAGCTGCTTTTTCTATAGGAGCAACCGGCTGGTGTAGCGCAGCACCAAACTTAATCCCTGAGTTAAGTATCGGTCTTTATAAGGCCATTGAAAAAGGTGATTTGTTTCATGCGCGAGAACTTTTTTACAAACAGGTTGATTTACTTGATTTTATAGTAGATAAAGGATTACCACGCTCTATTCAAGCAGGCTTAGAATTACTAGGTATAGAAGCGGGTTATTTAAAAAAACCTTTAAAGTCACTTAGTGACTTAGAAATAGATAAGCTAAAACAAATACTTGCTTGTGTAAGATAAAAAAATGAAAGTTTAAATCTTTAAAAAACAGTCCCGGGGGATATCTCCCGGGACTGTTTATAGTTAAAAGGCTTTTTACCGTGATTAGTAGTACTTAATTAAGCTAAAAAAGTGCTAGTTTGATAAAAAAAAGCCTTTTTAATCTGGGATGATTTTGTAATTTAAATTAAAAATAACCAATGGAAAAACAAATTTTAAAGAACCTTGAAGCGCTTGAAAAAAGAATTCATAACGCCTGTAAATTATATAACAGAGATCCAAAGCAAATAAAGGTTTTGTTGGCAACAAAAACTGTTTCTGCTCAAAATATACAACTAGCCCTTAAAAACGGTTATACTTGTATTGCCGAGAATAAAGTACAAGAGCTTAAAGCGAAGTTTGAAGATTTAAAGCATACTTTTCACAGTAATCATTTTATAGGTTATCTTCAAACCAATAAGATAAAAGATCTAATAAAGTACAGTGTATCTTGTATTCATTCTATTGACCGCTTAGAGCTTGCAGAAAAACTGCATAAACGCTTAGTTTATGAAAACAAAACCATGGATGTACTTATACAGGTAAACACTTCCTTTGAGCAAAGTAAATTTGGAATAGAACCCCAAAGAGCTGCCTGGCTTGTAGAACAGGTTTCAAAACTACCAACCCTTAAAATAAAGGGGCTAATGACAATTGGTGTGTTTAGTAATGATTTTGAAAAAGTAGGTAAATGTTTTGATTTACTAAAAAGTTTGCAACAGGAAATTACCAGTTTAAATATAGACAATGTACAACTCACCGAATTATCAATGGGTATGAGTAATGATCTGGAAATAGCTATTGAAAAAGGAGCAACTATTCTAAGGATAGGTACGGCTGTTTTTGGACAAAGATCTTATCCTGATAGTTACTATTGGAATGAAAATAAAGATTAGTTTAACTTAATTAATTTCATTTTAGTAAGCTAAAATATAGGTATATAGGATTTATTCTAGGTGTTTTTTTGGAGTGTTTTAAAGGACTAATTTTTTTTAATGATTTTATTTACCTGGTTACCTTTTATAAAAAACGGGCACTTTGTAAAAGCTAAGGTCTACTAAAGGGGGGAATTTCTATCTATAAAACATAAAAAAGTAAAGTAAAAAAAGAAAAAAAATATAGTTATGTAAATCAGATGGATACTTTTTTTGTGATGACTTTAAAAGTGTTAATGTTTTTAATTTTAATTAAAAAAAAGTATAGGATTATAATTAAATAAATATATTATTATATTGTGTAATAATAATATTTACATCTATGAAAACCCATTATTCAATTATCATTATAGGAGCTGGGACTGCTGGAATTATGACAGGGGCTCAGTTAAAGAAAAAAGATAGTCATTTGGACATTGCAATAATAGACTCGGCTGAAAAACACTATTACCAGCCAGCTTGGACCCTAGTTGGGGCGGGGGCCTATAAAATGCAAAAGACCATAAAGTATACAAAAGATTTAATTCCCCCTGGAGTTGTTTGGATAAAAGATATGGTTAGTGCGATTCAGGGAGAATCCAATTCAGTAACAACAAAAACCGGCGATGTTTTTACCTATGATTACCTGGTGGTGTGTCCCGGACTTGTGTATGACTTTTCATTAATTGAAGGGTTAAAGCAAGCATTAGATAAAGGGGTTGTGTGTAGCAATTATATAGACCCGGAGAAAACGTGGGAAATGTTACAAAAATTTAAGGGAGGGACAGCTATTTTTACCCAGCCCAGCACCCCAATTAAGTGTGGTGGGGCCCCACAAAAGATTATGTATCTGGCCTGTGATTACTTTAAACGCAAAGGAATCTTAGATAAGACAAAAGTATACTTCCCAATGCCCGGTAGTGTCATATTTGGAGTAAAGCCTATTGCAAATACTTTAATGGAGGTAGTGGCCAGATATGGTATTAACTTTATGCCGTTTCACAATCCTATAAAAATTGACCCAGAGAATAAAAAAGTTTATTTTAAAGTTAGCGATGTAAATCATTGTGTGGTAATCTCCGATGATTCGATAGTTAATAATTTGCAACAAGGCATCGTAGAAATGTCCTTTGATTTTTTACATCTAGCTCCTCCTTCGGTAGCTCCCTTGTTTATTAAAGAGTCTGATTTAGCTAATAATCAAGGCTGGATGGATGTTAATTTAAATACCTTACAAAGTAATAAATATTCAAATATATTTGGTCTTGGAGATGTGGCTGGTTTACCAACGGCAAAAACAGGGGCAGCGATTCGAAAACAAGTTCCTGTGGTGGTGGATAATATTTGTAAACTCCTGCAAAACAAACCGGCCGATAATGCCAATTATAATGGTTATTCTTCTTGTCCATTAGTTACAGGGTATGGCAAAATGGTTTTGGCTGAGTTTAATTATCAAAACGAATTTATTCCAGACCCTAAATTAAAGCAAATCTTAGTGTTTAATAGCGATAAGGAGCACTGGCGTTTGTGGGCTTTGAAAAAGTATTTGTTGCCTTATTTATATTGGAATAAAATGCTGAAAGGTAAACAAGTTTAATGAGCTCTTTAATTAGACGCAAATTAAAAAAAACAAGTAAAATAACTATTTTACAATAGCTTTTAATAACAAGTTTAAATGCAAAAAAGACTCAGGTATTTTTGTAAAGGATCCTCTATGGTAGATTTACAGGTGTTTTTAAACTACTAGTGTAGTAGAATTATTACATCTTTCGAGTATTAGAGTAAAATCTTTTTGTTTTTATTTAAATTAAAGTTTATTTTTTTATACTAATGCAAAATTATTAGCTTTACTGGTGTTGTTACTTAAATCTAGCTATATTTTTAAAGATAATTTTTATATTTTGGTAATGGTTTATTAATTTTGTAATTACATAAATTTAATATTCACTTTGATCTATTATTAATTAAGATATGGGAAAACTTAGACTTCACGAAATAGATAGACACACTACTTTAAGTAAGCAAGATTTCATAGAAAACTATTTTAAGAAGCAAAAGCCCGTGGTTATTGAAAGATTAACCCAGGACTGGCCTGCTTATGAAAAATGGCATTTATCGTACATCAAAGAATTAGCCGGTGATAAACAGGTTCCTTTATATGATGATAGACCAGTTAGTCATAAAGATGGATTTAATGAGGCACATGCTACCATGAAAATGGGAGAGTACATCGATTTATTAGAAAGCAAGCCTACTAACTATCGTATTTTTCTTTATAACATTATAAAAGAGGTTCCTTCTTTAAAAAAGGATTTTAAATGGCCAGATATTGGTCTTAATTTAGTAAAATCTCTACCAATGCTTTTCTTTGGAGGGGCAGGTTCAAAAGTGTTTATGCACTTTGATATTGATTATTCAAATATTTTACATTTTCATTTCCATGGAGATAAACAGTGTATTTTATTTGCTCCTGATCAAAGTAAGTATATGTACAAAGTACCTCATGCTTTGATATCACGTGAGGATATCGATTTTGATAATCCAGATTTCGATAAATTTCCAGCATTAAAACACTTACAGGGATATGTATGTAATTTAAAACATGGCCAGATGCTTTATATGCCTGAGGGATATTGGCATTATATGAAATATTTAACGCCAGGTTTTTCCATGAGTCTTCGCGCTTTCCCTTCAAAAATAAGTAACCTAGCTAAAGCGGCTTATAATGTAACTATTATGAGAGGATATGATACTTTAATGCGTAAATTAAAAGGACAGGCTTGGATTGATCAAAAAAATGAGATGGCAATTAAAAACACCAATAAACATTTGCATTAATTGCATTAATCTTTAAAAGGTTTGTAAACTTGCGAAATTTTAACATGTTAAATAATCGTATTATGTACAGTTATTTTCTTGTTATCAGATATTTGATAGATTAAAAAAAATAATGATAGGCTTGGGTGATTCTTTTTATAAAACAACCGAGCTGGTTGTTGGCCAAAAAAAAAATGCCCCAAAAGTATCTAACTAGACATGCCCCAAAAAGTTAGACACTTTTTGGGGTATTTCTATTACTATCTTTTTGGGGTATTTGTTTATTTTCTTTCGCCTTGTTTTGGAACTGAAATATAAAAAGTTGTTGTTGGTGTGTAGATTCTCAATGCGATACACTCTTATAATCTTGCTGTAAAACTTTGTTGGCGTTTTAAGGGTAGTTTGGATTCTAATTGAGAAACTCACTTGCCTTATAACGCTTATTTAAAGGAACTAAACCAATTATTACAGCGTGGTTTTGTTACTTTGCTGATTTCAATTACTAGTTTATTTACAGTTGTTTGTCCTACGGCTAATCTACTTGTATAACAAGATGTCATAGATACACAAGTTAGACACAGAACTAATAATTTTATTATTTTTTGTGTACTTATACTATTTAAAAGCGTTAATAATGGTGTAAATCTGCTTAGTTTACACATTAAAAAAAATAAAAATTTCTGTATGAACAGCTTTGTTTATTGTGGTGAAAAACAAAACAAATTTTACCTTTTCTAATTGGGTTATCACAATTAAAACAAGAATATAAAACCAACTCTTATTGTACGAAATTACACATGATTAGTAGTACTTAGTAAATAAACTAAGGGATTGCTCTTATATAGTATAGAATTCTCAGGAGGTTTTATCACTGGTAAAAGATGGATATAAGGTCATTCCACCATCTACATACATAGTTGTCCCTGTTATATACAAAGATTGATCACTTGCCAGAAAGCTAACCAAGTTGGAAACATCTTGGACTTGGCCGATTCTTCGCATGGGAATTTTAGCAAGTACTGCTTCTACTATTTTTTTATCGTTAAAATCTGTATTTATAGGTGTTTGAATCGCCCCAGGAGCCACACAATTAATGCGGATGTTGTTGGGTGCGTATTCTAAAGCAAGTGTTTTACTTAACATTTCAACGGCCGCTTTACTTGTGGCATAGCTTGCAAACTGTGACCTTGGTATTTGTTGATGCACACTGGATATGTTAATTATATTACCGACTTTTTTTTGTTTTAAAAAGTAATCGATTGCTAATTGGCAGCCCACAAATACTCCTGTTAAGTTAGTATCGATTACTTTTTGCCAATCGCTTAATTCAACCAAATGGGAGGCGGATTGTATTTGTAGACCTGCATTATTAATCCATAGATCTAGGTTTTTAAATTCCTTTAGTGTTTGATTAAGTAATTCTTGTAAGTCTTTTTGTTTAGAGACATCACCATATACAGCAATAGCCTTTCCTTTGTTATTTAGAATTTGAGTTACTACCTCTTGGGCCTGTTTTTCATTTTTATAGTAATTTACTACCACATTCATTCCCTGTTGGGCCAATCGCAAAGCAATATCTTTACCAATCCCGCTAGAGGCTCCTGTTACTACAACCGTTCTGCCTAAAAGTTCTTCGTATATCATGGGTTTAATTTTTATAAATATCTTAAAGTTAGTGTTTTAATTTGTAATTTTAACAAAAAGAATAATATGTATTTAATTTTAGGAACTTATACTAATCAATCTATTGACCATGGGGTTTACCTCACCGAGTTTAATACCCTGACAAAGTCATTTAAAATTAGGTCATCCTATGGGGTTAGTAATGCTTCTTTTGTGGCGGTAAATAAGGATTTTATTTACGCGGTTAGTGAAAACAAAGATCCTGAAGCTTGTTTTTTAACTGCTTTACATGTAGAAAAAAAAAACAAGGAAATCACCATGGTAAATAAGGTATGTTTACAAAGATCTGGCCCTTGTTATGTATCAATTAATAAAGATGCAACCAAGGCCGTTGTGGCTAATTATTTATCTGGAAGCATCACTGTGGTAAGTATAGATGCAAATGGAGCTTTAAATCAAGTAATTCAGCAAATAGATTTTAAAGGAAGTAGTGTTCACCCAATAAGACAAAAACAATCGCATTTACATTGCGCAATATATAGCCCATGTCAGAAGTATGTTTTAGCATGCGATTTGGGAGCAGACGCCATTTATTGTTTTACAGTAGATGATAAACAATTAAACTATCTAACCCTGCAATCTACCACAAAGGTAGCCTTAGGTAGTGGACCTAGGCATCTATGTTTTAGTCAAGATGCAAAGATGGTGTATGTTATCAATGAATTAAGTGACACCATTATGACCTTTAAATTTGAAATGGGTAAGGAGTTAGAACTAATACAAGAGATACCTTGTGATAAGGATAAACAACAGGCCAGTGCAGATATTCACATCCACCCTAATGGAAAGTTTTTACTTGCTAGTGTAAGGGGACAAAAGAATTGGCTTTTATCCTATCAGGTGGATTCCCTGAAAGGAACCTTAAAACAAATAGGAGAACAAAGTACTCTTAAGGGGCCTAGAAACTTTTTAATTAGTCCATTGGGGGAATTTGTTTTTGTAGGTAATCAGTTAAGTGATTCCTTGCAGGTCTTTACTTTTAATAACCAAAGTGGTGGTTTAACTCTAGTGAGTGAATTTTTCCAGGTTTCTAGTATTGCTTGTGTGGAATTTTTTAAATAATCAATTACTTTGTCTATACATTCTTCTTTGGATCGTATTAAAGGGAAATAGAAAAAAAATACAAATGGCCCAGTCTACTTTTAGGTTGTAGTGAAATAACGGTGGTATATATTTGTTAACCTCTCCCATGTAGAGACGAAAAACTCAAAGGGTATAAGCTGTTTTTTAATTAGCTTAATGTCTATAATTTATTAGTTAGATTTATTATTTAAAGTGGTTTTAGCCTAACAACAAGGATTTCATTAACCAGTCTATGGAACTGTTTGTTCCATGTTATTTGCTTTTAAAGCAACTTGTTTGCCAAAACTATAGCTAAAGAAAATCAAGATAAAACAAGATATTGCTATTAATAGAATATTAAAGGGAGCAATTGAGTTTTTAGTAAACATAGCACGAATTTTAAGGGTTCAACTTTTCTTTGTCTTTCTAAAAAAAATAGAGATATTCTATCCCTTGGTATCTCACCAAGATAACAATAAAATATGACAAATACAAAAACCGCTAACCAGATCAACTTAAGATAATAGATAATAGGTTAAGTACAAAAATTGGAAACTACGCAAAAAAAAAGAAACACTATAAAAAAAATAATTACAGTGTACTTGCCAAAAGTAACTGGGGTGTTACTGGTCTTTTGGATATTAAACTAAAAAAAGCAATCTCTATTTATAAGAGATTGCTTTTTATTAAGTGGAGAAGATGGGATTCGAACCCACTACCTTTTGGCTGCCAGCCAAACGCTCTACCAAGTGAGCTACATCCCCGTTTTTTAATTTCTTGAGCAAATATACAATATAAAATAGTATATCCTAAAAATTTTTAAAAAAGTTACGTAATTAAGTTTTTTTGCTTTTTGTTATTCTTGCTATAATATAAGACTTGTGGTTTTAGATCTTTTTTTAAGCCTCAGAGTCCTTTACCACATTAGTAATACAGTAAGACTCTTTGTCTTAATATAGATTTATTTAGTAAGTTTCAATTTTTACCTTTTTTAAAGGGACTATGTGTTCAAATTTTCAGATGTGATATCCTTGCTTTTCTTTGCTATACGCGGCGTATATGGGGAATAAAAGTGATAGATAAGTGAGAGTATATTATAAAACAGTAAATTAATCTAACCCCTTTAGCTAGAATAATAAAAAATTAACACAGAATTTTTAAACAAGGCAGATGTTTTAATAGTTGTATTAATTATCTTTATAAAGTATTAATATGAATTTGAAAAAGGTATCCTTTTCAAGGAGTAAAAGTGCCTGGTATTACTTTTTTAAAATTGTAGATATGTTTGGATTTTTTAAAAAGAAAGCTGTTGCTGACCAAAAAGCAAAGCAACGAGTTGTTTCCTTTTCCAGTAAGAAACAAGCCTATTTTGAGGGTCATTACCTATATTATTTTAATAAAGGAGAGTTGTTACGAGTAGATTTATCTAAATTACAATATGCCTATTGTGATAAGTATCAAGACTCTTTGCGTTTACTTTTGTTTGATTATCACCAAAATTATATAGAAGTTACCCCTATGATATTACAGGAGATTTATCCTGTTTTATCCAAAAAATTCGGTTTTGATGATTCGGTATTTTATCAGGTTTTAGACTCACAAAAAGACTTGAAAAAGCGCATATGGCTTAAAGAGGAGCCTGAGAATTATCAAGTTTTAAAAGTAGGGACAAGTGATATTTATAGTGGTTTTACAGTTTTAAGTAAACCAGAGGTTTTTGTGTTGTGGGATACTACTTATAAGGAATTAGTTGCATTGAATCTAGGTCAGAGTTATGTTAGTGATTACAAAACGGTTTATTATAAATTTAATTATCCAGTTTTAATAGGTAATATTTTAGTGGATAATCTACATACTTCTTTAGACAATAAACAACAAGATATAGCAGTGCAATCCTATTATTGTAAATTTTATAATAAGCAAAATAACCAGCAAAGTTACTATGAATTAAAAAAGTCTTTAGAGTTCCTAAATCCAATAGTGGATAAAACTGGCGTGTATGAAAGAGAAGATCAGAATTACTGGACTTTTGATTTTAAAGGAATAGATATTACTTTATTATACACCTTTGATAAGGGTAGTGGTTATGATGATGGGGCTACAAATATGTATATAAATAATCAAAGGGATTATAGGGATAAGTTATTAAAACCTTTGGAAGATTTAAATACACAGGCAATTCAGGTTATTGATTTAGACTATCTGTGTGAGTTCCACCCGGATTATAAAACCAATCCCCTTGTTTGTTTAGCACCTAAAGCTATCATGGATCGAAATCCAGACAAGAGCTCGATTTGGTTGGATAAGCAGCAGCAAACCCTAGGTTTTAGATCCAAAGAGTTAGCCATTGTTTATAACCTTGCAGATATTAATCGAATTATTATTCAAAATGTATTACCCGCTAAAGGTGCAGGATATAGTTATCTAGTGGTGGAGTTTATCCACGAGAAGCAACAAGTGATATTCTACGCTGAACAAAACGGCTTTGATAGTTACATAAAACAAATAGAAGCATTTGAATTACAGGTAGATATTCCAATGCCTTATCATAACTGTTAAGCTATCAATAAAATAACCTCTAGGATTTTATCTTTAAAAATTCTAGAGGTTATTAATAAATAAAGTAAAATCACTTGAATATTTAAATGACTCTTAAGCTAATTTTTTTTAAACGTATTGATTAGTGGATAATAGTTATATCGTCCATACAAAAGTACGCAGGGGTATTCATCCAATATCCAGAACCGTCGCTACTTTGCATCTGAAAAGCAATTTTATTTACTTTGCCTAGTAAACTTAGGTCCGTTTTTACCCAATGGTTTAAAATCCCCATACTATCTTTTTGTCTAAAATCTGATAGGTAACATTCTACTGTATTTTCGGATTTTATCTGTATTGTTGATTGGATATCCAGATTTTAATTTAGCTTTAAAAAACAGACTATAATTACGTGATTATTTGTAACTTGATTCACAAATAATTATTAATAAATTATCTAACACTATTTATGGCAGTATTTACAGTTAATCGTCCTAGTAACTTTGTATATGGGTATAGAAAATATAGAATAAAGATTGATGGTAAGACCGTAGGTAGTATTTCCGATGGACAAACCAAGGAATTTACTTTACCCAAAGGTGTCTTTAAAGTCACTGCGCACATAGATTGGTGTTCAAGCAATCCGATATACATTGATACAAATCAACAGGAGTTAACCCATATGGTGGTAAAACCTTTTATTTTAGCCCTATGGATTGTTCCAGTTATAGTAGCTTGTGTTCTGGTAAGTCTCTTAGGTGTGTTTGTCTTAAAAAAGTCATTTTTTTTATTGCTCTTAATCCCGGCGATATTGTATTTAGTGTATTTATTTTCTTTGGGAAGGAAAAAATTTTTAATTCTTGAGCAAAATTAATTTTCACCAGCTATTGTTATGCATCTAGAGTAGGATTAGCACAATAAAGCCTTATTTATAGGTTTATGAATTATATCAAAAAGGGTTTATGCTTTTTTTAAAAGTTGTAAACCACGCTAATAAACCCTTTAGCTATTACTTTTTAAAACTTTTTAGTATGTACAATTTATCAGATAATTTTAAGGCTTTTACTAATGCAAGTATTACTGAAAACAAATGTATTTCGGATATATTGCAATTAATTTTAGAGCCCGAAATAAAGATGGAAACACTTATGGCTTATATAAAGGCTCATAGTTACAATTTACAACAAAGCAAAAAAGATGTGCTGGAGTATTTATTGCAATACTGCTATTATACTTTAAAAGATGACTGGATAACAACCAGTGAGTTAAATGACTTTATTGCTTTAAAGAGAATTTTTTTAATCAAAGAAGGAGATTTTCTTAAGTATAAATCCTTTCAAGTACGTGAAATTTTAAAGCAACAATTCTTTAGAATGTACAGCGATAAGTATATAGATAGTAAGGAAGCTATAACCCAGGTAAATCTGCAGATTATGTTTGATTTAAGTTACGATGAGTTTGAGAAATTTAAAGAACAAGAGGTTATTCAAGCTTTAATTAAAGGAGCTGACCCAACGAACTTAGATATTTCAAAATTACCTCGAGGATTTGAAAAGTAGCTTTTTTTATTTTGTATTCTTACTTTTAAAAAAAAAACATAAAAGAGTAAAAGATTATTTTTTGTCTTTTAAGGTTTTACTACAAGCAGTCTTTTAACTTTTAAGGTTTAATCTTTTTTGTACTTTGACTAAGTGTAGTTAGTAAGGTCATGGCATGTGTTAGAAAGTTATGCTTGATTTATTTTTAAATCTATTTGATTAAGGCTTTATCTACTTTATTGTAAAATATTAGGAGACAGTACATTAATTAAATAAAACTATTTTGGAAATTTGTGTTTTTAAAACATGTAAATTATGGCGCTTTCTGATGAATTATAAACTTAATCTTGGCGATAATTTTAATGGATAACCTAGGTGGCTTATTAAACTAATTGGTGGGTTATATTATAAAATTAGCGGCATATAGCCATCTTATATAAAGGCGTATTAACAGCACTTTGATTTTTTGTTGTAATTTTGTTTAAAAGCCTAAGCTCTTGCTTATTTTAGGCTTTTAAACAACTCTGTAAACTACACAATGGAAGATTTTAAGAAAGTAACTAAGTATTGGAGAAATTCTCTAGTGGATAAGCGTTTTGGCCAAGGTAAATTCACTAAAAAACAAATAAAAGATAACTTTATTAATAACACTAGTTTTTTTACCAATTATGTACAAAGCCAAAGTGTATTACAAAAACTTTTACTTGGTTTTCAAACTCCTTTTATAACCTCGTGTTATATTCCTAAAGGATTTAAAAAAATGGCTTCTCATTTACAAAATGAGTTAGACATTTCTCCGGAGTTATTCTTTCCTATTTCCATAAAAGTAGAAGTGTCCTCTTGTGGATTTATTTACCCAGGCCAAAGTCCTATTATTCCTAGAGACTTACTATCTCCTTTGGATCAAGAAGATTACAATATTGGGAATTTAAAGGATTATGATTTATATATTTCTAAAAATCAGGCTCCTTGTTTTAATTATCAAAGTGATTATAGTTGGGAAAAGTACTATAAAAAGGAAATTGAACCTATTTACTTACAAGGTTTAGCTCAAGAATTATTGAATCAAAAAGTTATTACCAATACTCAATTTAATAACGATAAGCTATCCTTAATACAAGATTTGTATATTACCGCAAACCCAAATTTTAAAGAAGTACTTGCCAATTACAATAAACAGTGGGACTTACAAGTAGGTGAATTATTAAGCAGTAAAGAGGGTTTTTTACAAGTTTTTCAAGAATATGATAACAAATGGAAACAGTATTTATTATACATTGATAATCTTTTACAATCTGTAATCAAAGACCACAGTGTCTTGGAAAATTACCTTGAAATTGAGTTTGGTGGATTTGTGCGGGAATTTTTAGATGTCTCGGGGTCAATTGTTGGTGTGTATGATGATTTATATAAGAGAAAGACCAACAAAAATGAATTATTGCTCTACAAGAATTTTGCTAATTTAAAAACTAAAGAAGAAAAAACATTAGAAGACTCAACTAATTTCTTTGTAAAAAGGGTAGGACATAATAATAATCAATTTCCTTTGGCTAAAGCTCAGCGCGATTCGATATCTAGTTTATTGGCCATTTCAAATGGGGAGGTTTTACCTGTTAATGGTCCCCCGGGTACAGGTAAAACAACCATGGTATTATCTGTTGTAGCCTCACTTTGGGTTTCCAAAGCATTAGAGCAAACTCAGCCCGCTGTAATTATTGCCACTAGTACAAACAATCAAGCAGTGACTAATATTATTGATGCTTTTTTTAAAGATTTCTCCACTGGTGTTGGATTACTATACTCCAGATGGCTACCTGAGGTGAATAGTTTTGGTAGTTATTTTGCATCTTCTAAAAATGCTGGTAAAGCTAAAAGTAAAGGGTACATGGTGTTTGAGGATTTCAAATCCCTGGAGAGCGAAAGCTATTTTAATAAAGCACTAATGTGTTTTATACAAAAGGCTAGTGAGTTTTTTCAAGTGTCACAAATATCCTTAAAAAAAGCTAAGGAATCTTTACATGATTTATTGCAGAGCAAGTATAAGATTTTACAGGATTTAGAAAAATTTTATAAAAAATACAACCAAAGTAAGCAGCGTGTTTATGATCTGTTAGAATTAGATCCCAGTTATTGCCCCCAAGAGCTTACAGTGATAGAAGATAGCCTGGGTAGAGATTTATTTGAGGTAAATCACATGGAGGATCTTTGGCAAGAGTATCTGGCTAAAGAAAGTCTATTAGATACTTCATTAAGTTTTGTAAGTGCTTTGGCAAAAAAAAGAAATGCGAAGGCTGTTTTATATGCCAAAAAAAATAATTTTGGAAAGTTTTTTAATTTCACTGATTTTGACGTAGCTACATTTGACAAGGTTATAGAGTCTTATAAAAATCTTATAGCCTATAAAATGCAGCAGATCACCGCATTTAAAAAAGTTACTCAGCAGTTAGAGGATTTTCTTGAATCTTTAGATCTGGGTCTTAACATCACCGATAGCTTTGAATCTATCGATCAAAAGATGGATACCACTGTTCGCTTTGAAATGTTTTGGATAGCAACTCATTACTGGGAAGCTAGGTGGCTTTTAGATATGCAAGAACTTGTCAGTAATTCGGAGTTAGCCAGCACTGGATATAGTTTTGAGAAATATAAAAAGGCAGCTTGGTACCGACAAATGAAGATAACACCTTGTTGTGTTATGACTAGTTTTATGCTACCCTTATATGTAAATTATAGTAGAAAATTACAAAACAATGTTACCAAAACAGATTACTTATATGACTTTATAGATTTATTGATTGTGGATGAAGCCGGGCAGGTTTCACCCGAGGTTGCTGGGGCAAGTTTTGCTTTTGCTAAAAAGTCATTGGTTATTGGTGATATACAACAAATCCCGCCAATAAATAGTCTTACTAAAAGTATAGATATAGGAAATTTACAAGATGTAGGGCTTTTAAGTGACAAAGGGAGTATTGAGCAACTAGAAAATGACTATGAACAGCTTCAAGATAAAGGCATAACTACAAATAAAGGTAGTGTGATGCGTGTTTCTCAACACAAAACGGCTTATATACCACAAAAAGACTTACAACGCGGTATGTATCTATATGAACATAGAAGGTGTTATAATCAAATTATAGCTTTTTGCAACGAGCTGTGTTACCAAGGTGTATTACAACCTTGCAGAGCAGATGCGCCAAAATCAGATTTTTTACCTGCAATGGGCTATTTACACATTGATGGTAAATGTGAAACTTTTAAAGGTAGTAGGGTAAATAATCTGGAAGCTAAGTTAATTGCTGGTTGGATTATAAATAATTATCAGCAATTATTAGATCAGTATCCCACAAAACAAATCAAAGATATTATTGGCGTTGTTACACCATTTAAACAGCAATCAAACGCTGTATCTCATTATTTGAGACAGGCAAAAGATCAATCCTTAGTTCCAGAATTAAAGAAAATCACTGTGGGAACCGTACACTCTTTGCAAGGGGCAGAAAGAAATGTTGTTATTTTTTCTCCTACTTATTCCATTCATCAAAGTGGAAGTTTTATAAACAATGACCCTAGCATGTTAAATGTAGCGGTATCTAGAGCCAAGGATAGTTTCCTTGTTTTTGGCGATATGTCTTTATTTAATGCAAATCAAAGTACACCATGTGGAATTTTAGCAAAGTATCTGTATGCACATTCAAATAACAAACTTATTTATAAACACCAATATCATACTAAGTTTATCCGGGAAGATTTAGTAGTAGATTCTAATCCCGTGCAAACCCTAACGGATTACCAAGCGCATGATGTTTTTTTAAAGGAAATTTTAAAAAGCGCTAATAAAAGAGTAATTATTGTGTCTCCATGGCTTATTTACCGCACTATAGAATCAAATGATTATATGGATTTGTTGACCAATTCTTCTTTAAAAATTACCATTTATACCGATAGAAGGTTTAATACCTTTAGTAATAATAAACCAAGTAAAGCCAAGCAAAGTGAATTCCAGCAAGCTGTTAGTAAGTTACAGGGGTTAGGAGTAGAGGTTATAGTGACCCAGAATGTACATAGTAAGATTGTTATTAAAGACGAGGATTGTATTTGTGTTGGGTCTTTTAATTGGTTTAGTGCTCACAGGGGTGGACCTTATACAAATACGGAACATTCCTTGGTGTATAGTGGGGACTCCGTTAAAACTGAAATAGATAAAGTACTGCAGCAATTGGCTTAATGGATAAATAATTATACTGATTAAATTAATTAATAAAAAAGGCAGAAATTTACCCCGTACTCAAAGAAGTTGGATTAAATTATTTAATAGATAAAGCACTGGCATACCTAAGTTAAGAAAAAAGTATTGGTGTTTAGTAAACTTTTTTGAACGCAAGAGTGGTGTTAGTTCCTTGGATTGTTTAAATACCATAAAAAATTAAATATTTCAGCTTGTTAATCATCTATTGAGTTGGTGATTTGTTATGTGTTGGATTGTATCTATTTATGATAAATAAGTTACTTTTTTACAGACTTTTAAGTGAGAATGATTGTGCAACGAAATGGGAATTATTAAAATTTACTTAAAAACAGTTTGCAACAACACATAGGGTTGTTTTATATTTGCTTACTAAGACAACAACACACTAAAAAATGCAATCAGAAGTACAACCACAGGAGCCTCTTTTTTATATAGGGCTTTTAAGTGTTCTGTTGTATTTTGTCTACCTAGTTATCATGCAAAATAGACAAAAGGCACAGAAAAAATCCTACTTGAGTCATCTGAAAGACCAGATTAAAATCACTCAAAAACAAATCCAAACTACTAAAACGGACCTAGAGAAACAACTTGAAACTCGTTATAGTTTCTCAGAGGTAAAGTCTTGTTTTAATCAAGAAATGTATAAAGACATGCCAATTGATTTATTAAAGGTTGGTTTTGGCTTACCTAGCGATATTAGCTATCAAGGAGCAGATACCCAAAAATGGGAATATAGTAATTACCATAAGGGAAAACTTGTTGTCCATATTTGGCAAGATAAAGTAAGAAATTGGCAGGTAATTAACTAGGTTATGGATTTAAATCAAGCATATACAATTTTAGGATTAGAGCCTAATGCTTCTTTAGAGCAAGTAAAAATGGCTTACAGTAAACTATCTAAGCAATATCATCCTGATCAGGTAAAGGATGATGCATTTTTATTGGGAATTTTTAGAAAGATAAACATTGCTTATTCTGTTTTAATAACCCACAACCAGCAAAAAGAGGATGAAAATTTAAAAGGTTTTACCAATAGGGAAAAAGATCGAAATGTTAATTCTGGGCAAACAGGCTCTTATTGGGATAACTCTGCATTTGATGCATTAATCTCTAACTACCATCAAAGTAAAAGTAAACTTGAGGAGTTAAACAAACAAGTTGTTGAAATTCAAAGGGCACAGACAAAGAAGTATTTGTCGGTTTTTACCATTTTTAAACTAATAGGAATAGCATTTTTTATTTTCGTGTTTTTTAATCCTTTTTACAGTAAAATAGATGGAGTTATAAACCAAACAAGTCAAGTAATCCCTTTAAGTAAATGGACCACTAAACACACCGCTAAACTGTATAGTAAACCAGATATTAAAAGTTTAGAAATTACCTTATTAGACCAAAACATTCAGGTGGATAGTATAACATCTACCAATTATTTCTTTAAAGTACAGGTAGAACAGGGGCAAGAAAAACAAATAGGATATATATTAAAAACAGATTTAGTCAAGCAATAATGGGATCAAATTACGCACATTTACTTTATGAAAAAAATAGGTATATAAAAGATAACCAAGTAATGGTTCTATCGGGTATTATAGGTGTTTTATTAGCTTATTTTATGCTATCGAGTCCTAGTTTTCCAAAAGAGGGTTTACTTAATTGGAATAGTTTACTTACTATTTATGGTGTGGCATTTTACTTTGGCTTTTCATTTATAGCCGGCTGGAAATTATTGCATGGATTCACTGCTAGGTATTTCGTTGTTTTACCATTAATAGGCTGGTTAATTTATATATTCTTAAAATTTGCATTTGCTTTAATTATTGGAGCAAATTTTTTTTACGGAATTTTTAGATTTTTAAATAACCTTTATAAAATTCAAAAGATTAACCAATCACTAAGGTAATTTGGTGTAACAAATTACAGTAAGCTTTTATATAGTAGATTCAACTAAAAAATCTTGCATAACAGATCAATAGTTATGCTTTATAAGCTGTTGTTTATTATCTGTTAGTTCGTATTATTATTTGTTTGAAGTATTCAAAATATTTAAAAAACAGGTTATCTAAATTTGCTTTTACCCTAGTGGACATTCTGGCAAAAGTGTCTAACTTTTAGGGTGCAGTCCATCAGAGTGGTGCAGTTTGAAGTGGAATATCCACGCTAGTCTTTAATTACATAAAGATTAGATTTTTTTTTGTATTAGGACATATAAACTAGGGTAACTAAAATCATTTCTCTTAGTTGAAAATACAGATAAGTGAGTATTTGATTGGTCTAAAATTAATGAAAATAGTATTAATGCGTATTGTTTTTTAAAATTAAGATATAAAAATTAATAATATGAAATTATAGTTAATTATTTGTGATAAAGTATTCTATTTTGGGTATTTTTCAATTTTAAAACGAAATAGTGTTAAAAGTTTTTAGATTCTAGTTTTAAATTAAGTATTTGTAAATCAAGGTGTTGTTTTTTAAGATAAAGTTGTTGAACTTTGACATAGTATTTTTTACATAGGTGCCTATTAAGTAGGCATATGGTTACAACATATCTAAAAATCGTATGACACAAAAATAAAAGGTAGTATAAAAAACAGATTCAAAGCTCCGTTAATAAAACACGAAACAGGGGTTTAAAGAAGCATTTGTTTAGGAAGATCACTTAAAATTCAACAAAAACGAAGTACTTGCTAAGTACATGACAAAAGAGCCCAAACAAATTTAAAATACCAGTGTTATTTACCTATTTATATAAGTTATGATGTACAGCTACAGTGGTATAGCACTTGCCTGTAAGATAAGAAAAGCATTAATTTAAATTGGTATGGTATTAGCCCATAAGATCAGAAAAGTATTAATGTAAATATTAATAAATTCAAGAATATCAGAATAAACTCTTTAAATATGTTTTTATCTTAACTTAAAAACTGCAAGAAGACTTTTATTTTGTTACAATAAAACTCAAACTCAAAAGAAATACAACTAGATAAAATAAAAATAAGCAAAGAAAAAAACATTTATCAGTCTAGTTCGAAGTGGTTTACTAAACTGCGTTAGGTTCAATAAATAAAAGGTGGGGCCGTGTAGGTAATTAAAGTGTTTTTATATACACCTTTACCTTCATGCTCTAAGTGGACTATTATCGCAATTTCAGTGGGGCATGACACGATTTTGGTTAACCTAATACAAAAGATATGGTTTATGTTTTATTGGTACATTTGAGTTTTCTTAGCGGTATAAGTCCTGTGTTACTTTTACTTATAAATAAAGTAGATTACCGGCTCTACAAGTCTTATTTTGGTGTGATTTTTTTATGCGCTATAGTTGGACTTTATAATTACATTTTTCCGTTTATCTTAAAAATTAACCCAATGGGTAGCTTTAAGTTTCAAATGGTATTTTATCTACTTAGTTTTTTATCGGTTTATACCCTGTATAAAAAGACGACTTTTAAAAAACCTAAATACTTTTTCCCTTTTGTAACAATTCTGTTTTTTACCTGCTTTGTAGTAGCTATATTTTATCAGCGTACTAATAAAGGGTTGAATTACAATGTGATGCAAAACTTCGTAATGGGTTTGTTTGTAATGATTGCGACTTATTATTGGTTAAAGCAGTGGTTAACAACCATTGCTCCCATACCACTGTTGAAAGCTCCAGGAGCTTTTTTTATTTTAGCAAGCTTTGTTTTCAGTCTTGCTTGTCTTTTTCCTTCTACTTTTATTGCTCCTGCTTTTCTTTGTTATAAACGGGTTAATTTGGCTTGTCACCTAGGACAAATTGATGCCATTGTTTGTGGAACCTTAATATCCTTTGGTGTATGGAAACTCAAGTAATAACTCTTATAGGGATAATTAATTCGCTTTTGGCATTTTTTGGATTAGGTCTATTACTTACTAGTTGTGTAGTTCAAAAATATCGGGTTATTCTATATAATTATCTTATAGATAATCCCGATAATGACTTTTATAAATTACAAACTTCAAAATTAGTTGATTCTCTTTTACCTGATTTTCACGATGAGGTTAATTCCGATATTTATAAGGCTAGCACTTTTGTGAGTATGTATCTTATTAGGAATAAGGACTCAGACCAGCGATTTATGTTATTCGAAGCTTTACAAATTCTAAAAGAGCTGCCAAACAAAATTAAGTCGGTTGTTTTAAATAATTCTTTTACTCAGAATGCTTGCTATGAGTTAAATAGCTTGTTAGGGGAGAGTCTTGCCAGGCAATTTGAGATAGGTGGTGTAAACTATTTTTATAAGGGGCATAATTTATTGGAAAATGTAAATAGGGAGCAGCTCCATCATATATATTATTTAACAAATGAGCTGGTAACTAATATTTTAAAACACAGCGGCGCAAGTTGGGTAAGGGTATACGTAATAAGCAGAGGTTACTCATTGGTGATTCGAATTATTAATGACGGTATGTTATTTAATCCTTTTACAACAACCATTAAATCAAAAAAAGGTAAAGGCATCGGTAATATTCGATATAGATTAACGCAATTAGGTGCTGACTATCAGTATAAAAGTGTACACACAGTAAATAAATTATGCATTACAATAGTTCTTAGTTAGTTATAGACTAAGCGTGAAAAAAATTATGTTCGTTGTTTTATCACACTATGATATGGTGATTTAACGTAAAAAATTAATTATTATGGAAGTAGCAATTACAGAGGATCAGGGCTCTTATAGCCAACTTTTAAGCTGGTATTTAATCAGTGAGAATTTATGTAAAAAAGTTCATCTTTTTAAAAACGGAGAGGATCTCTTACAGGGACTAACCAATCTACCAATAAATATGATATTTTTAGATTTGAATATGCCTGTATTAAATGGTTTTCAGACCTTAGAAAGACTAAAGCAGCTAAACTCCCACATTCCAGTGGCAATACTATCGGGAGAGTTAACACAAGGGATATTAGGAAAACTGGCCAATTATAGGATAATGGATGTTATTAGTAAATCAGCAGGTATAGAGTCCTTACAAAAAATAACAGATTGTATTGGTCGAAATAAAAAAGTATTGGACCAGCAGAAGAAAAAGCAATTACAAGACCTAAAAAAATCAACAGTTCAGTTATCACTTAAGGAAATGGAGATTATAAAATTAACCGGTTTAGGCTACACAACAGCAGCTATAGCCGATTATTTTCATGGTAAAGTTAAAGGCATAGAAAAATCGAAATCTGTAATCTTAAAAAAGACCAATCAGCCTACTTTTTCTGCTGTTATTTACTATATGTGGCAAAATAAGTACTTTTTCTCTTTGCCATCTGATCAGTCAGAAAATACGGATTAGGACATCCTATTTAGGTCTAGTTTGTTAAATAATTCTTAAAACAGGTAATAAAGGCGTAAAAACACTCATTGAGTTGATTATTAAATAGTTGTAGTTTTATACGACATGAAAAATCAATTATTATGAGAGCTAGGTATATACAGTTTGTGAGTTATTTTCTTGTCGTGTTGTTTGTCTACGCATCGGTGAGTAAGTTAATTGTTTTTTCTGAGTTTCAAATACAGTTAACCCAAAGTCCTTTGCTGAGCGCGTATGCAAAATTAATTTCTTACTTAGTTATTATAACAGAACTTATACTGGCTGTAATACTTGCAAGTAAAAAAACTAGATTACTTGGGTTATACTTAAGTTACGGCTTGATGCTAGCTTTTAGTCTATATATTTATCTGATTTTAAACTATAGTGATTTTGTACCATGTTCCTGTGGTGGTGTGCTGGAGAATTTGGGGTGGAATGAGCACTTGTGGTTTAATATTATAGTGAGTTGCTTGACTATAGTAGCGGCATATTTGTTAGAAAATAAAGATAAAAGGTTTTGGTGGGCATTTACTGCAATTACACTACTTAGCAGCTTTTTTATTATATGTGTATTTTTATCTTCGGAATATATTATTAAAAAAGAGAATCCATTTATTAGAAGATACCTTCCTCATGGCATGGTAGAGGACAAAGAAATAGACTTACAGGTAAATACTTTTTATTTTTCGGGAACTCATAATAATTCCGTTTATTTAGGAAACACCTTATCACCACTTCGATTTATTTTAGTAGATAGTCTTTTAAAAAGACAAGATTTTCAAATAAGTATTGACTCAACAGATTTTGGATATCGATATTTAAAATTAAAGACTGTATATCCGTATTTCTTTTTAGGCGATGGTAGTATTCCTATTGTGTTTAATGGACGATTAGATAATACTATGCAAGTTAAACAAAGTTCTGTATTTAGTTTTAAGGATACTTATTTCACGGACTTTATACCCATGGATAGCTCAAAGATAGTGTTTAAGGCGCAGATCGGAAACGACCTTACCCATGTCTTAGGGATATTACAGCAGAGTTCACCTAGGGTGGAGATAAATGTAGATATACTAAGTTCCTTTTCCACAGGCTCTTTCGCCACAGATGGGTTACTGGCTTATAGTGATAATTATAACGATGTTATATACACTTACTACTACAGTAACCGGTATTTGACTGCTAATAAAAACTTACAGGAAATAGATTTATTAAAGACCATAGACACAACATCTATTGCAAATGTATCTTCTTCAAGACTGAGCAATGGGACAGATAAAAAGATCACTCCTATGAGTGCGATTAATAGAAAAATCACTGTTAAAGATAATCTCTTGTTTATAGTATCTAATTCACTTGGACAGAATGATTCCAAAAATGTAATGAAACAAGCCAGTATTATCGATATCTATGATTTTAGAAAGGGAATTTATGTCGCAAGCTTTTTAATCTACCACAATGATGATCAAAAGCTTTCAGACATAATTTTTACAAACCAGTATGCATATGGTTTGTTTGGCTCCAAACTTGTGCGGTTTAGACTCGCGCGAAATTTAACCGATAAGTTTGTTAAGGATTTACCCTCGCCTTAGTAAAAAGAGGTTAATTATTAAAATTTAATTATTATGTTTAAATTAATTAAAAAAGCAAGGTTACAAATCGCAGTATTTGTTCTTGCAATTGGAGGAGCATTTGCAACAAATGCAATGTCTGGTAACTCTTTATCGCAAGTGGATGCCTATCAACGAATTGACTCTCAAGGATTTGATTGTGTTGTTTTAGAGTTTACTTGTGATACTGATGGGAATTTACCATGTACATATGTTACTGATGTAGGGAATGAAAGTGTATATGGCTTACACGAAGATCCGATTACGCAAGAAATTAAGTGTTCATTACCTTTGTATGAACCTAGAATAGATATGTAATTATATATGACGCCCTTAATTGGGCGTCATTCTATTTTTATCAAACTCCGTAAATTGTATTATCCAGTCGTGATGTTTCCCTTTTAAAAAATGATCATACCAATTTAATATCCTTTTAGTTAAATCTTTTCTGTTTTCTATATTTTGTATCCCATGTCCTTCATTTTTGTATACTAATGAAATATGGGGCTTCTTATAACGTAACATGCCAATAAAAAGTTCTTTAGTTTGTTCCCAGTCTATATTTTGATCCCTTTTTCCTGTGAATGAGAGGAGAGGCGTATCAATTTTATCCAGATAAAGAATAGGTGAGTTGCTTAAAAACTTTTCTTTATTAGAAAAAAAAGCGCCCATGTTATATTGTCCATTCTCGAATTGGAATAAGAAGGGAGATGAGAAATCATTGTTAAAGGAAAAATATGATCTTACTAGATCAACATTTGCATTACCACTAACAGCAGCTTTAAATAAATTAGTCTGAGTAATTATAAAATTGACTTCATATCCACCATGAGAAATACCGTAAATTCCTAGACTTAACTTGTCAATTGATTTCTCTTGCTTTAGTACCGTTTTTAAGCTTTCTTCAACACAGTTTAAAGCTGATAGTCCTGTACCGTCTTTACTATCTAAAATATCCGGAAAAAAAACAAAATAACCGTTTTTTAAAAAAGTGTCGACGTTGAAACCTCCATCTTGAAACTTAGGGTAAGTAAAAGTATTTGCTAAATGTTGTTGAAATTGGTAAATATGTACAATTAAAGGATATTTCTCATCACTATTAAAGTTTTCAGGATAGAATAAAGTTCCTTTTAGATTGTTAGAGTATTTATCTTTAAAATTTATATCTTTTTGTTTTTTCCAATTATATATTTCTTCCGGAAAATAGGATGAACCCACTTTTTTGTTTGCCCCGTTTTTGTTTTTGTAAATTGACGGCGGAATATTAAAGTTCTCTGAGGTATATATTATTGTATTATAGTCCTCACTATGATATATGTCGTAGATTCGATCTTTTGTATTGAATAAAATATTCTCTTGTTCATTAGATTGCAGTTTATAAAGCGAAAAAGTATTATTAGTCATATTAAATTCATGTACAATTAATGTTTCTGCATTCTTTAAAACTCTAGAATGTAGTTGGTGAAAACCAATATGCCGTATAGTTTTGTTTTCAATCTTAAAGCGTAAATTATCTTTTTTACTTTCTTTTATTGTTATGAAAGTCTGTAGTAATGTATCATATTTAATAAGTTTTGAATTTACCGAGAAGATAAAAAAACGTTCATCTATTGTCCAATATCTAATTTGATCTTTGAAAATTTTGTAGGGATCAAAATTTATTTTTTTATATGCGTATTCAGCTTCAATTTTCTCTTTGATTACGTTATATATAATTACTTTATTAGAAGTATAATATACAAAGTAGTTGCCAAATGTCGACAAACTAGTTGTATTTAATGGATCGGGTTGGGCTTTTACTATTGTATTAACTTTATTGGTAGATGGGTTATAAATACTGATATCTCGTTTTCTAGCCGAATATAAATTAGTGTAATCATAGTATTGATGATTATCATAAAATATAATTAAGCCATTACCTAGTGCCAGCGAGGATTGATCCTTTAAAATATCAATTTCGTAAATTTTTAATGGATTTGTTTCATAGATGTTTGTTAATGAGTTGTATATGTTAGAAGAGTCAGATTCAAAATTAATCTGACTTACTTTGCGATTATTTGTACTCCATATCCCAAGTTCGTTAACATTATAGTCTTTTTGAGTAGAAATATATGTTTTTGTTAATTTAAATGATGTTGGAGATATTGCTTCTATATTGTTATACGAGTAGATACTATCTAGTTTTATTAGGGCTTGTGTGTTTTTTTCATAGTTTAGAAAAGTAAGGAAAGGAATTTTTCGGTTATTTTTCCCAGTTGGATTTAAAAATGCTACAGGAAAGTTTTTATCCCATAGTACACTTGATATTATGTAGTTAATCTTATTTTTTTTATTGATATTCAAAGACTTTAAATCGATAATTTCTAAATTTTTCTGGGGATTTTTACTCTGATATATTAATATAGACATTTCCTCATTTAGATCAAGTAGTGAGGTTTGATTGATTGGTTTTTCCCAAACTGTATATATGGTATTATCTTTCGTTATTTTTAATAATTTAAAAGAATTAAATGTGTCATCTTGTAACAGTATTAGTGATTCGTTAGTTATAAAATATAGATTTTTAGATGATATGTTTTCTAAATTAATATTTAACCTTGTTTTTAAGTTGAAGATATTTAAAATTTTACTTGATTTATCATACGAAATGGAATGATTTTCAAAAAAAGCATTTTTCTTTCCTAATTTAGTTATTTTTTGATTGGAATTATTAGTGTTTACTAAGTAGGTACTATCTTTCGTAATATTAAATTGATCTTTTTTATGAATAAAAAGCCATTCACCATCGGAGCTTAATGCGTTCATTTGTACATTAAACACGTTGTTAAAAATAGAATCAGTAGGCAGGTTTTGTGGATAAAAATCATATGTTACAAAAAAGAAAGTATAACATAAGATATAGAAATATTTACTCATTGATAGAATTTAGATTAGGATTAAGTGAAGTCTCTCGTTCTGGATAAGGGAATAAGGAGTGATCATCTTGCCAGTTAGGTTTTGTATTTTTTAGTGTGTTGAGTTTATTGTTACGTTTGAGGTCGAAGAATCTTTTTCCTCTTTCTAAAAAAAACTCTTTTCTGCTTTCATCTAACATTTCTTGAATGACCTGCTCTTTGGTTAATGAGTTTGGTAGTGCCTTAGTAATCCCTGCTTTTTGCCTTAATTGATTTAAGATAGGTATTGCCTGTTTTTCTTTTTCTTGATATATTAGAGATTCTATTAGTAAGAAGTAAGCTTCTTCAATTCGAAACATTATTGAAAACTCATCTGTATTTGGAGAAAGTGCATTTTTATATTTGTTGCTATATGGAAGATTTTTGAGAGGGTAGACATTAGTCCAGGCTTCTTTTCTTAGATCTGAATTTGAAAAAGAATTATATAATGATGAGGATAAGCAAAACTGAGGTGAGGAGGTGCGAATAATGAATGTTCTCGCCTCCCAGGTGGCAGCAGTACTGTTACTATTACTAATTTGCCATATCGTACTTCTGGAGTTATTTTTAAAAACTAAATTTAGTTCTGTTTCGAGTTTGTATTCAGGATTGTTTACAGCTTTAGAAGCATACAGCTCTGCTTGCTCGTATTTTTTTTGCAGTAAGTAATTAGTGGATAGTAGTATTTCTGCTACTATTTTGGTTGGATAAAATTTATTTATAGATCTGCTTGTATAAGTCAACCCTTCATTTGCTATTAATAGATCCTTCTCTATTAATAATAAACAATCCATATAGTCAGTTTTTTTTAAGACTGTATTTGTTTTATGATCTGTGGAAGTTGTGTATGGAATACTTCCAAATAGTTGTATCAATGTTTGATAATATAGTGCTCTAAGTAAATACGCCTCTGCAAGAAAGATATTTTTTTTGTTATCAGGTAAAGCTTCGGATTTTTCAAGTCCCTCTATAAATGAGTTAATTGAATAAATATTAGAGTAAGAGTTATTCCATAATGTTGCAATGATTGCCGTGTTTTCTGCTATGTTATTAGTGTATAGTAAGTAGTTTGATGAGGTAACAGAGGTAGATAAAGACTCTAATTCATCTGTATATAGCCCAAGAGTTGTACTTAATCCCGACGCTCCACCCGTAAACGGGGAAGTCTCGCGAATATCTGAATAAAGTGAGGATAGGGCTGATGTTATTGTTTCTTCTGTCTTGAAAATATTTTCTGTATTGGTTTGATCTGTAGGTAGATCTATTTCTATTAAACTTTCACATGAAATGGAAGTGGTAATTAAAATAAAAAAGAAAATGTGTGTTATTATATTTTTCATATTACTAGTAGTTTAAAATGTGATTTGAATTCCAAAAGAGAATGTTTTTAATGGGGGTAGGTAACCTATAGCAGTAAATTCAGGATCTAATCCAAAATAATTTGTAATTGTTAAGAGGTTTTGTCCTTGAATATATAGTTTTACATCTTTTTTTGATAATTGTGTTTGATAGCTTATCGAAATATTTTTCAGTCGGATATAAGATGCATCTGAAATGGTAGCTGAACTACTTATAAATGAAGAAAAACTAGTTAATAGACTACTGTTTGTTCCAGAGGTAGGCTTGCCATAGTTATAATTTTCGGAAGTATCATTCCAATATGACAGAACTTCAACTGGCATGTTATTTAAAGAACCTAAAAGTGGAATGTATGCATTGTAATTATAGTTGACTTGCTTTACAAACTGAAGTAAGAAGTCAAAATGGAATTTTTTATAATTTATGGAATTAGAGAAGCCACCATAATACTTTTTCTCAATTTCATGAAGACTTTGTGCATCAATTGGTGACGTTATTTTTGAATCGTTATTATAATCAGTAAATGAATAGTTGCCATTAACTTTATCTATACCTTCAAAATAGAATCGTTTTACCAAGTTTGTACTTTTACCCACTATATAGGTATTTGCATATGTAGAGCTTTCTAAATCTGGAAAAGAAATCAAGGTGTTTTTTGGAAATGATATATTAAATGCAGTAGTCCATTTGAAGTTTTTTGTATTTATAACTTTTGAAGAAATGTTAATTTCCCATCCTTTGTTTTCAACTTTAGCTGGAAGATTATCCTGCATAGATAAAAACCCCGTAGTTCCTGGTAGAGGAACACCTACTAATTGATTTGTAGATATATTTCTGTACCATGCTAATTCAAGAAACATGTTGCGGTTTATAAATTCTAGTTCTAAAGCAACCTCACTTTTAGTTGTTTTTTCCCAACTAAAAGTTGGATTATGTAATCTGGATGGTGCTAAACCGGGAATATCATCATAGGTTGCTGTTTTTACACTATATGAATCTAGATATTGATAGTCTCCAATGTTGTCACTTCCAGAAGTACCCCAACTACTTCTAAGTTTTGCAAAGTTGAGAAAGGAATTATCTTTTAAAAAATTTTCATTTGAAATAATCCAAGCCATACCAATTGCACCGAAATTCCCAAACTTTTGATTAGAACCAAACCGTGATGAACCATCTCGTCTTCCCGTAATATTTAGTAAATATTTGCTATTGTAGTCAAGATTAATTCTAGAAAATATAGCAGTGTACTTGTATTGAAGATTAGCACTTTGAGAAATGGTTTTATTTTTTGAAGCCGCTATATTCCATATGAAATCATTACTCTGAAATCCTTCACCTAGTAAATGGAGTGCATCTGTTTCATTATTCTGGTATGTGAAACCAACTAATGCATTTATATTTAGACTTTTACTTATTTGTGGAGAAAACAATATTTGCGGTTCTAATATATAATTTTTATTAGTTCTTACTGTGTTTTGTGATTTGGATTGTGCTGATGTATAATTTAAGTCAGGATTGTAAATTGTATGTGGTGTAATCCTGTTCTCTTCCGTATTTGTACTTGTATATCCAGTTATCATTTTAAGAGTTAAGTTTTTATTTACTTTGAAACTAAAGTCAGCCTTAAGTAATAACATGCTACTATTATTTCTATAAGTTTCAAACATATTTGCAATTGGATTATTGTTAGCAGGAAAGTTCCAATTTAATGCTCCATTTTGATTATATAAAGATGGAGCATTAGGCGGCATAGTTAAGGCTGTCTTTGTTAAATCATTTGCAATAAGGTTGTTAGATTGTATAGAGTAGTTTGTTATAGTGTTTAGGGAAAATTTATTATCTAAGCTATTATGTATAAGATTAAGTAAAAAAGTATGTCTTTTATAGCCATTGTCTGTTGGAAAAACTGTAGTTTGGTTATCATTGTTATATGAAGTGAAGAAAGTGGTATTATTATTTCCGCCTCTTATAGATAATTGATAGTTTTGACTTCTTGCAGTATTTCCTATAAGTAACTTTTGCCAATCTGTGTAACTATCTTTGTCCCATTCACCGTTTAAGTCTAAGGCAGAATTTGGAAAAGTAGTTATATTGTCATTTTTAAAAGCTTCCTCTCTTATCTGATTAAATTGATATGTGTTCAAAAGTTTCATTTTATTTGCTACGGTACTAAAAGAGGAGGCAGACGAAAGTGAAATTTTAAGATCATTTGATTTGTTTTTTTTAGTTGTAATAAGTACTACTCCATTAGCACCTCTTGAACCATAAATGGCTGTAGCATCCGCATCTTTTAAGATCTCAATGCTTTCGATATCATTTGGATTTAAAGTGTTTAAAATATTAGTATCACTTAAAGGCAAGATCGAGTTTGATAAGGTTGAGTTAAGAAGGTTTGTATTGGGAATAGCCAGTCCGTCAATTATATATAATGGAGCATTCCCATTCAGGGAATTATTTTGATATTTTCTCAAACTATTTCTTCCTCTTATTTCAATATTAAATCCTGACCCTGGCACACCGGAGTTTTGAGTGATATCTACACCTGCCATTCTTCCTTGTATTGCTTGCAGTGGATTTAATACTGGTTGATGTTCTATATCCTTAGCAGTCACTCTTGCTATACTTCCTGTTCTTTCTCTGTCTTTAACTGTATAATATCCTGCATTTACAACAATCTCATCTAGTTGTTGAGTATCTTGATCTAAGGTGATATTTAGTGTTTTTTGATTTGTAATGATGATCTTTTTACTTATATATCCTATATATGAAAACTCAAGGATGTCTCCTGGTTTTATTTGTATAGAGTAATTACCATCTGCGTCGGTTAAAGTTGAATTGCTACTTGCTTTATCTTGTACAATAACACCTGGTAAAACTCCTGATTCGTCCGATACAACACCGGTGATTGTAATTTTATTTTGATAAATTATTTTTGAATCTTCTTCCTGACTCTTAGCTTGGAGTAAATTTGGATAAAAACATAGGCTTAATAAGACCATAGCTATCCTATATCCATAAAATGGAATTGATTTTGATTTCATAATATTCTTTTAATTTTGGTTGGTTTAGTCTTTTTAATTTTATTTCTAAAACTGTATTTAACTACAGTTAAAGTTTGGTTTAGCTATCAAACCTTATAAAAGCAGGAAGAGTTCTTTTGAGGTATGTAAAGACTTTTATTTAAAAGGAGGGTTGCTTTTCTAAGCTATATCGGATATAAAAAATACAAAAAAATAGACTTTTTATATTTAATAACTGGTTATCCTAATGTTATTTATTAAACGAAGCTATAGTTATAGTCTTAGGAAGACTTTTTACTCGATTAGCTCATTTCTTCAATTTTTTATTAACATTTTCACGTTAGTAAAGAGATATCCTATATGCTAGGATTGCGAATTATGTAAAGTAGTTTTGGAATCATAGGCATTTTACTTTTAAACCTTTGGATTGGAATTTTATAATTGGGGATGGTTAATGAGCAAATGCTTGTTATATTAGGACATGTCGATAGATTATAACAATCCTTGCAACACCAATCCATCCCGATAATATATATAAATTTCCAGCAATTTAATTTTAAAAACCCCTCTCTACTATTTTATAATATGAAGTAGAGAGAAGGTATAGTCTAGCATGTGCGCTGTTCAAAATCCCTTTGAACTTGACGCATGAGTTGTGTTAAGTACTTGTTGTTGTAGTAATTTCACCTAACTATTAAAAACCTTTATGAAATCAGTACAGTACATTATTTCATTATTGGAACTACAGTGTAAGCAAGAGTTAATGTAAAGAGCTTTCCTAACAAAGCCTTTAACTAAAGCCTTGCATACCAACAAGTGTTTAATTCATAATTGTTTTCCTTGATTTAATGGTTAAACAAGTTTTATGGTTGTAATAAAATAATAATTGAAAAATTTCGAAAACTTCGATGTACGTATTATGTTCTTGCACACAGCAAGGCATAAGTGGCTAGTAATAAGCACTACTTACGAATGGTTCTATAAGGACTTCAGGTAAGCCCTTTTTCCAAACTATAATTATAGTTTGTCGTATTTTAAGCTTTAAAGATTCTCTTCTTTAAAGACTATGATTTTCATAGAACAATCTGATAGAGTAACCAGACTGTCCTTGATGATTTTTATGTTCTTTATAAAAATAATTTTCAAATAATATCCTATTAGGAAAACACGTGTAAAGGAATTACTTTTATGGTTCGAGATAATAATAAATACCTTTTACAAGATGTAATGAAAATCATTAATAATCAGAGCAAAGGAGAAAGTGTATTAAAAAAGGATACATCATTTTTTATGCACTTAACCCAAATGAGAGTGAATTTTATTTAAAACAGATTAAAGACAACTTTTTGAGTTGTCATCACCAAGTGATATAAAATAAAAAATCGCTCACATATTTTATATGAACGATGATTTCTTGAGTTATAATAAACCGGACTTGTGTATAATACAAGGAGCGGCTCACACTCTAGACCCTGGCCTGACCAACCAATGTTTCACCTAAAGTATACGTGAGTACCGCTCACATGTAATTACAAAAGTATAAAACTTTTTTACATGGAGCGACATCACGATTTTTCTTGGTGAATGAAATGGTCAGTTTCGGGTCAAGAAAACATCGTTGTAAAAGTCTAAGACTATTACTGTCTCTAATAATTAATTCAAATATAGTAATTTTTTCTTTATCTGCAAATTTTAAAGAAAAAGAAAATTGTTAAAGTTTTTGCCATGATTGATAGGTTTAAGAAAGAAGGAGCTAAGAATGTTTCTATTTATATTTTAAAACAAAAACAGGACAATAGTTTATCTAATGTTAGGTTAAGTGACTTATTAGGAGTTAATGCGAGTTCTATTACGAAAATTTTACAAGGGAAAAAGCAGGGGGTTAAGGCTAGTTTTTTTTATAATCTATATAAATCATTCAATGTAAATTTTGTAAGTCTTGCGGAGGTTATATATCCCGGTATTTTAAGTGATGATTATCCAGGAAAGATCCCTGTGATGGTTGAGCGCAAACGAAATGATTTTGGGAAATTTATGATGAAGTTTGAATCTACAAAAACTAAGACTCGTAATCTAAGTGAACTTACAGGTATTGATGTTATTAGGTTGGATAATTTATATTATTCAGATGCTTCTTTACAAGCTTATGAGCTAATTCTTATCGAAAAAGCCATAGGTAAAAAGCCAGGTGAGTTATTTGAATTGTATTTTGGTAATAATGAGCAATTGAAATAGGGGGATAAAAAAGTCGTTTAAGAGCTTGACCATCAATTTGGTTTTAGAAGAGTTTATTATGGGTTTTGTTTAATTAGATCTAATCCAAACTCTAGTTGGTTATCCTTTGAATAAAGAAATTTTGTAAGCTTTGACAGATTGTACAGTTTTGAATAACTCCTCTTGCATGTTTTGATAAGAATTTCAACACATCTTGAGTAATGTTATTAACGGAAAAAGTAGTTACCATTTCACGGTGAGGTAGTATATAACTTAACGCAGTATGTCTATTATGGTCGTAGTAACCAGTCTCCGGTTTTATGTTTGCAGTAATTGATTTAGTTATGGCAAAGAAAATTATTATAAAACGATAATTAGCAATTATAGCATGTCTTGGTTTTGAGATTTACCAGGTCAAAACATTGTCTTATTAAAAGTCACCATATAAAAGACTGGTAATCAAGGTTATCATCTTCAATAGAAAGACTATCTAGATCACAGTTGAATTTTTTTTGCTGGATTTTCAAGTTCTTCTCATAATATTGGTTCTCTGCGCTATAGGGTATTGCTATTTTAAGAAGTTTAGGAATTTGGCGAAAGGACTTTTTCCCACTTTGTAATTTGAAAAAATTAAGCTAAGCGGTACACAATATGAAAAATATATAGGGGATTCTGTCTTAAGAATATTATTTGTTAAGCTTAAGAATATTATTTGTTAAGTCTTTATTTTTGATGGCTCCTAAAGGGTCATACTGCTTAAGAGAATTCTAAAAATCTGTCTTCTAGGATAAAAAGATGAGCAAGGTCTTTTTTAGTGGTAGGCGTATATAACATATTGGCCCTTATGGCGTTGATAAAAAAATAAGAATTCTACATAACTTATTGAAGTACCAACCACTGTTTTGTCTCTTTGGAGGATTGGGCATTGTGTTGTTTTAATTATTCGCATGCCTTGCATAGCTTTTCGTATTTCATAGGCAAAGGACATAAGTACTTTAGATCTTTGTTGCTGTTGAATCCATGGTTTAGTAGAATTGGCATAGTCATTTATATCAAATTTATAGATCCAAGCATATAGTTTTCAAAATCAGAACAATCTGCTGATATTTCAATACCAATTCCATTTTTAGTAGGAGAAAAATCTAACATTGAATTAAAGGTAAAAGCATTAAACATTAGTATTATCTTAAATATACTTAAATCTTTATTTCAAATACATATTGTAGAGAAGTTATTTTTTATTTAAAAACTCCAAAGGATGCTTGTTGTTTATTTAAAGGTTACAGTAGCTTGGGCTGCCTTGTTATTTATGTTTTTTGTTGTTTGCTACCGGTAAAATCTAATTCTGGATAGCGGTTTTTTCAATGACAAGTATATTTTTCAATGGCAAGAGTATTGTTGTAAGTAGGTGTATTTCAGTTATTTTCACCTGGGATTAGTGTAGATGTGTTTTTTAAAATATATATTTGTCTTTAAAGCAATATTTTTAGGTTATGACTTTACTTCAATATTTAAAACAGGCAAGTAATACAGAGCTGCGTAGTATTGGTAAATTACCTATTCGCGAGCTAGAGAGTGAGTCACCAGGTCATTGGGTATGTTTTGTTGATCAAAAGCTAGCAAGCTACGATGTACAGCTCGTTTTACAGGGTAAGAAGATACACACGATAAGCTGTGATTGTCAAAGTGAATCAGACTTATGTGTACATAAGTTTCGCATGGTCATGGAGTTAAATGAAGTTTTAGAGGGGAGCCAAAGTCAAGAAAAAAAACCTGTCTTAAAAAATGTAAAGACTGCTAAATTAACCATTAGTGAGCAGTTACTTAATCAGACCGATCCAGCTTTAGTTTACCAGTGGTTGCAGCAGCACTTTAAAAAGGATAAAGAGTTAGAGAAGAATTTTGTTCTTACTTTCCAAAGTGAAAAACAAGTGGAATATACCCCGCAACAAGTTGAACAAATTATTGAGCAGGCCTATAATGTTGTTATTGGTAAGAAGAAAAAAGCAGATGCAGCTTTGATTAAAAATCTAGTTGAAATGCTAGAATTGTCTTTAAAACCAGTAGATAAGTATTTAATGATGAGCGTTAATCAGTCTATAAGCTTACAGATAGTAGCTAGAATTGTTTTACAAATCTCACACTTTAGATATAAAGTAGATTACTCCTCAAAACGTCTAAGTAATTTTATAGATCAGTTTTTAAATACATTTTTGGGTTATGTTTATAATTTAAAAGACAGCTCCACGGTTGAACGAATCTTAAATGATATGGTAAAATACATTGAGAGCAATCGTGTAAATAGCCAGTATGAACCGGTTTATTTAAAGATGTTCTTTACTTTTATTACCTTATCAAAAATGGAATATAAATCAGTGGTTGTTCCTTTAATTATAAGACTTCTACAGGGTAAAGAAAATACTGATTTTAACGATATTACCCTACATCAATATGCTTTAACAACTTTTGTAGAGTATGATTTATTTAAGGAGTATTATCATTTATTTACTCCAATTCGCTACGAAAACACCTATAATATTTTTCTATTAGAGAACCTTTTACCTATCGATGTGGATTTAACAGAGCAATATGCCAATCAGATTATATCTTTAAATGTGCGTGCTCAGTACAATTTACCTTACTTTGGTATCTTAGCAGATATTTATATGGATAGGGGTGATTTAAAGCAACTGGCTAGATTGCAAATACAAACTTTTGATTCAAATTGTGATATAGAGGATTATTTGTATATAAAAGAACAGCTTGAATCTACCCCAGAGTTTAAAAACTTCAGAACTAGGTTACTCACAAGACTTCGCACAAGTAGCTTTGTTGAGATTTCAACTAGTTTACTTTATTTTCAAATACTACAAAGTGAGGGTAATTATGCAAAAATGCTTCAAGTTTTAGACAACACAGTTCCTCATGAAGTTATTTTGGAGATAGCCTCAGATCTGATGGTGTTTAACAGTGAATTGTTTTTAAAGAAAATACTCAAGTTGGGACAGCACCATAATTATAGAATAAATATCAATGGAGATTTAGCTAAATTTATAGTAGATAATTACCCCAAAGAAGAAGTGGTAAAGGGACTAGAGAAATTTCCTGCTGGATATGCTAGTTTAAATCAAGTTATCGAATACATGTTAGAAAGAGACGGTGATTACTAAATTATGACCATATCTCCCTTGATTTTAAAGTAGACAAAAAAATAGAACCTTGTGTGTGTGAAACGGTGTCTTTAAATAACAGACCATTGTTTTTAAAACGTGAGTTTAGCTCCTAGATTTAAATAACCCTGTAGCATGAGAATACTTCTTTGCTGGATGTAATTTTCTGTTGTATTAAGACTTTGCATTACCTTGTTTTTGTTTAAACTAAGTAAGTTGTTGGCTTGGATAAACATATGAAATTCAGGCTTTATTTTGTAGCTGAATTCAAATCCTATATCACTAAAGTGATCTTGTTTGAGGTTTGTTGTCTTGTAATAATTATACTCATATTTAACTTCCCACACAAGCTTATCGGCAAGTAACTCTCCAAATATTTTTACATTTGGTTTAAGGTGTGTATAGTTGGTTAACATGGAAGCTGTTTTAGTTTGGTTGTGGGACTTAACACCTTGTAAAACTATTCCTGCTTTTATATTAAAGTAACTTTGTTTAAAATAGCTTTGCATAAAAAGATCGTATTTACTAAAGGTTGTTTTAGTTATAGCATCTAAGGAGTTTATACTAGAGGTATTTTGTGTTTGGGCATAGAAAACCTGTAGGTTAGCTCCTAAGGGAAGTACACGGCTCTTTTTTTGTAAAAAAAGCAGTAAGGTAGAGGACTTCTCAAAATCGAAATAGCCATAGTAACTTGTAGAAACATCATTATTTATTTGACTCTTTAATCCAAGTGGATCTTTTACTTTGGAATACGTTATGGCCAATAATGCAAAGGTGTTTTTTAAAGGGTTCCCATAAGAAAGATTACCTTGAAGGCTACGAGTAAAAATATTTTTATAATTTAAAGTACTACCTAGAAAAATGCTTTGGTAGTCCTGGAGAATATCACTTTGGAAAAACGCATCGATATCTGGGGATTTTAGATTCTTTTTCATCTCGATATTTAAAGCGATATCTTGGTGTTTAAAGCTAGCTTTTAAATAAGGTAAAAAAACACTGTAACGGGTATTTGACCTTTGACTAAGCGTATTGTGGTTTGTTAGATAATCCGTTCCAATGTTAAACGTGATTTTGTTTTTAAATAATTTTTGATTGTAATACGCCCCTAAAATATAGTAGTTTTTATGTAATTTATCCAAACTAGCTGAGGGTAGGTTGTTGGCGTTTTCACCTTTTTGTAAGTCTTGTAATGCCGTGAGCTCAAAGCTAAGGGAAGCATTTTCAAATAAGTGGGTAAAACTAGCTTTACTCCCATAGGAATATAACTGTTTCTTGTTTGTTTGATTTAAATAAAGCGCATTTGATTCGTGGATGAACAAGGGTTTTTCTGATAAAAGAGAAAGGTCAGAATTTACAGAAGAAAAGTCGGTAAATAATAAAATTTGTGCTTGTGATTTTTTTGAAAAATTATATTTTAAAAGAGCGTTTACTCCAAAGCTATGCTCTTTATTAGTGTTGTTTTGTTCAATAAAGGAGTTTGTTTTTAAATCAAAATCAAGCTGATTGAAAAAACTTAAATCACGCGGATTTGTGCCTAAATAATAAGCCCCAAGATTCCAATAAAAGTCCTGTTCTTTTGCGTTTTTATAATTCATATAAAAGGAAGTAAAACTCGCTTTTTGGTTTGATTTTTGATCCTGGCTGGTTTGCGGACTTTGTGGTAAATAAAAGCTTTGCAAGATCTGTTGATGGTATTGCTGATTTAGGTAGCTCATAAAACCTTGAATTTCCAGTGAGCGATCTTCACTGTAATCTATGGTGTAGTTTAAAGCTATTGCCTTGTGTGTTTTTTGTTTAGCATCTTTATCATTATTTAAAAAATCTGGAGTTTTTACATTATTAAAAAAAGAAGCTCTGCTTTGGTTTAAAAGTGCTTTACCTGATTTATTTAATATGGCTTTATAATCCTTAGGGGTAAACAAACTTTGGTTAATATTATTGATGTCCGCTAAAAAACTAAGTTTACTTTTTTTATGAAAACCATAGAGATTTCCTTTGCCTTGATAGTGCTTAGAAAAGTCACCTTGCCCAAGTAATTCTATATTGTTTTTGTTTTTATACTCTTGTTTTATTTGCAGGTTGACAGCTGTTTTTCCTGTGGAAAAATCATTTTGTTCCCCTTTTTCTTTGTAATTGGTTAGTACCTGTACTGCTTCTAGAATATCTGCTTTTAAATGTTCGGTGGCTAGTTGATGATTATCTCCATAAAAGGGAGATCCGTCAATTAATAAATGATCAATTACTCTACCTTGAAAAAGTATTTTTTTATTATCATCTATACTTATACCAGGTAGTTTTTCCAAAGCATCTTTTAATAAGACTTCACTACCGTTAAGTATTTTAGCAAGTGTGTAGGATATGGTGTCTTTTGTGCGGGTTACATCGTAATTATCACTTGTTATTGTGATTTCCTGCATTTGAGTGTATTTAGGCTCAAGGTGGATCACAATGGAGTCCGTGCTGTAGAGCGTTAGGCTTTTTTGTTGGTAGGATAAATGGGTAGTGAAGATTTGCAAAGGAAAAGCGCTGCCTTTAGTTTGTAGAGATAATTTGCCATTTTTATCACTCTGACCATAAGAAATAGGCTTGTTATCTTTTAATAGCTGCACTGTTGTTAACGCTATTGGGTTGTTTTGTGAATCTAGGATTTGTATGGGGATAGTTTGCCCATAGGTTTTTATACTAAAGATTAATAACCCAAAAAAGAATAGTACTCGCATAATAAAAAACAATCGCTTTATTTTTTAATTCTAGTTTTTATACTTATTTGAATAGTTGTATTGTCATCTATGGAGTATTTTCTAATAGGTTTACTATCCGATGGTTTAAGAATCATTTCTTGGGCTTGTATAAAACTATAGGTAGGTCCAAGTGGAATCTCTGGTTTTTTTATTTGTGGTAGATCTTGCGGAAATTCAATTAAGGTAGCTTTATATTCAGAACCTAAATTGTAGGCATGTAGTATTAACCCTGGTAGGCCATGATAATATTCCGGACCAATGCCTACTGGTATTTCAAGAGTATACCAGGCCTCAAAGTGATATCCCATAAAATTTGAAACAGCTTTTGTACAAACAAGCCCCTGAATTTCTTTAACCTCTTGCGTGATTTGCCAGTCCCAATCTATTAGCTTATCTACCACTTGTTCCCTGGCTATAATGGTAAGTAATTCATCGTTGTTAAAATCTTTGTAATAGTAATTTTTTTTATCTAGTGTATTAATATCTTCTAGCAGCTGTTTTTGTATTTGCTTTGGAATATTATCTATATCTGGTGAATCTGCGCTTTTATCTCCTTGTTTTTCAAAGTAAGATATACCATCTTTATAGCTAAGAATGTGCTTTTGAGCTATATCCTCTGGTTTAGCATGAAGGCTTTGATGATCATAATGAACTACTAAGTTTTGTGAAAAACCTACATAGGAACTTAAAAGTAATAAAAATAGAACTCTCATATAGAACTTATATTATACAAAAAAAACATATTGGATTAAAAAAGCAATTACAAGGATATTGAAAAAGGTTTTAATTATTTAAATATAACAAAATTTAGCTGGGATTAAAATTTTTATTGATCTGGTTAAAAAAAACTATTCTTTAGCTTTTCTCTAAGTAATTGAGTCAATATTTACTTAGTAGCTATAGGTTATAAAGGGAATTTGAAATATAAAAAAATGTATTTACCAATAACAAGTGGTTTTGTTTTAAAAGATAAGAATAATACATATAGGTAGAAATAAGGCAAGAGCATTTCTTGGGAGATCTAGTAGGTTTTTATAGATATTAAAGACGGTTAAAACAAAATTCAACGCAATTTTATTTTTATTTGTAGGCACTTAAATAAATAATGGCAAATTTATTTACTGTGTTAAACCGGCTAATTATCTGTACATGGTTAGTTGTAAGTGATTAGTTGTAAGTGATTAGTTGTAAGTGATTAGTTATTAATAATTATTTGTATTTTGCATTATAAGATTACAGGTTTTTTTTGTTTTTTAAAAGTTTAATATTTTTTGTGAATTCTATGCAAACCAAGGATCGATTCGAAACGTTCACTCCTAAATGTGAGCTTGTAAAAAAATACGTTGAGTATTATTATTTGGATTACAAACATGATAGTACACTCAGGCAGATTGACTGTTTTCCCCACTACAAATCTACTTTATCATTATATAGGTCTCATTTGCAAAATAAAGACAAAGAAGTAGTGTTTGATCCCAAGGCTGGTTTTTTACAGATTTATACCACCGTAAGAGATTCGGTTTTAAAGGTTAGACAGTTTGGTAGAGTGTTTCGAATTGTGATTGTTTTTTATCCACTTGGGGTTCAACAATTCTTTAAAAAAGGTCGATTTAATGAAATAGCAGAAGTAGGTGAGTTTTTTACAAACAAAGAGCTAGAAATCTTATTTAAAAATTGCCAACAAGATGATATAAGAGAATTGTTGGATAGTTTTCTTTCCAAGCGATTTATAGAAGTCGATTTTGGGGTTTTATCCCAAGGAGTTCAAAGAATCTTAGGACCTTGTCCACCCGAATCTATTGCTGAATTAGCCCAGCAGCTCTTAGTGAGCCGCCAACATTTAAATCGACTATTTAAAACTAATTTAGGTGTTTCAGCCAAGCGGTTTCAGTTAATATGTTTATTTAGAAAAACCTTGGAATATAGGCTCCAAGGACAGGATAAAGATTCTTTTACCCGTATTGCTAATTCTTTTTTTTCAGATCAATCTCACTTTAATAAGGTATATAAAGATTTAACAAATCACAATCCAAAGGATTTTTATAGTAAGGGAAGTGAGCTGGGTGATCATGATATTTTTTGGCATGTAAAGCAATAAGGTAATTAAAGTTTAAATTGGATTTGTTTTGTTGTAAAGTTATTTGGTATTGATGGTAAATAAAGGGACTTAACTTTTGAATTAAAAGACAAAAAAGAACTTATATATATACAACGCGGCAATAAAAATAGCCGAGGCTAAAAGAGTAAAAAAATAAATCTAAAGGGTTTAGTTATAACTTTAAAATTCAAAGAATTTTATAGTTAACAATATTCGTTTTAAAGGTTATAGCACCTAGTAAGTCAATGTTTTTTTTGAAAGATTTTACAAAGTAAATACTACCTTGAAAGCAAATGGAATTAAAATCAGTAAACCAAGAAGAAATAGCCTAAGGACTTAATCCTGTAAAGCTTAAAGCACGAACTAGTCTTTAAAAAATTAATCTATAAAGAAGCTGCCAATAGTAAACTTTAAAAAAGAAAATGGAATCTAAACCAGTCTAAAGAACTTCCTTATTAAAATAAAGTGGTTTGCAGACAAAGATCCTTAAAACAAACTATTTTATTTCATGCTCAACTGGGTTTTATAGATTCCATTATCTTGTGGGGACTTATAAAACTATATAACATAGGCCAGTTATTTTAGGCCTTGTTTAGATTAAAAAACAGGTGTTTTTTAATTTAATACTTCATTTTTATTTATTAGTTATTTCCAAGTTTAATTCATACTGACTAACCTTTTACAGCTAAAGAATGTAATTATTACCACTTTAAGCCATCTAAGTTATTGATTATAAATTGGTAGTAAATTAATCCCTTTTCCAGATCTATAACTAAAAAATTGCGAATGCTAAATTAGTAGTTAAGCTTATAATCAAAGGGTAAAAACTAGTCAATGCTTGATTTTTTTTAGTGTACGAACCTATTGTGAAGGAACTCTACTAAGAACCCTAGGATTTACCTTGCAGATTGTTTTGCGATAATTTAGTGACTTTTAAGAAAGATTAATTCTGTTTTATGAATTACAGGTCTATTTTCTATAAAGTAATATGTACTGTTGTACCATTTTTACTGGATTTAATCTCCAGAGATTCTCCAATATGTTCTTTTGTTAGTGCTAGTCGTTTTTTAACAATAGAAATCCCCTTGGAGATATGGTTGGAATTTGATGCTTTGTCAAAACCTATTCCATTATCACTTAGGGTTAAAACATAGCGCTGGTTCTGTTTTCGGACCTTTAAGGTAATGGTAGGGTTTTCTATGGTGTTGTTAAAGGCATGCAAGAGTGAGTTCTCCATAAATGGCTGTAATAACAAAGGGTTGATAAAGATTTGGTTTAGGTCAAAATCGCCTTGGACTTTTACTTTAAACTTCACAGGGGTTTCCATTCTTACATTTTCAATCTCTAAATATTTTTGGAGATAGTCTATCTCTTGGGCAAGTGTAACTTTTGTTAAATCCGAGTAGTTTAACGTAAGTCTAATTAAAGAAGCGAATTTTTCAATGTAATATAGAGCCTGATCTATATTGTTGGTTATTATATAAAATTGAATAGAGGTTAATACATTGAATAAAAAATGAGAATTCATTTGACTCTTTAAGGCCTGTAGTTTTACATCGGCTAATTTTTTCTCAAAGGTTAATTGTTTTTTATGTTGCTCGTTTTTTTCTTTTATGGCCTGAAGCTTTTCATTTTGTTTTTTTGTTAGTAGTGAAACTCGGATTTTAAAACCTATAATTCCCGCAGCTAAAACAATAATGAAACACGATACTAAAAACCAAGATGATTTATAAAACGCCGGCTTTATCGTTAGTTTTAATACCGTGGAAATGCTCTTAGAACCGGTATGTAAATCGGTGGTTAATAGTTCGATATGGTAGGTATCTTCATTTAGGTGATAAAGTTGGATATTTTTCTCATCTTTAACCACGTTCCAGGGTTCTGCTTGTTTTAGGCGATATTTGAATTCAATTTTTCCAGGGTAACTTGGTTGTTGAATCTCAAAACTAAGCTTAAGATTATTTTGTTTTGCCCCTAAGGTTATCCAAGGCTCTTTTTGGCTGTCAATAGGTAGGGGATAAGCAGAGTTGTTTACCGTTATCCCAGTTAGCTTAACTTTTAAGTTAACCAGTTGTCTATTTTTAAAAACTGTGTTTTTTAAAATAAAATATCCTTTTTTAGTAGCGATATAAAGCTGGTTATCAAGGCCAACTCCCATAGAAATTGTATTGTCAATAATGCCTTGTTCTTTGTCAATGAAAAATTGTCTATCCTGGTAAAATACATTAATTCCTAGGTTTGTTCCTACATATAAAACACCATCAATATGTTGTAATAATGCTGGTTCATGTCCCTTTATTTTAGAATGCGGGATTAAGAGTTGTTCTTCTTGCTTGCCTGGTTGGTTTAAATCAAAACTATAGATATCATTAAAATCGGTAATGGCCATTAGTATGTTTTGTGGAGTCACCAGTAAATGCCTTATTTTTAATTCATCGAATTTGTTTGTTGCTTTCCAAGAGGTAAATTTACCTTGTTTGTACTCAAATATCCCTTGTAAAGCACTTGCAAAATAGACAGCATCTTTACTGGTTGCCACAGATACCACATCGGTAGGAATCGTATTGTCTTGCCAGTTATGGTAGTAATTATACTTTAAGTTATAGATATCTTGAAAGATTCTAACCCCTGCATAGGGTACCGGTGTGACTAATTGGTTGTTAAAAAAGGTAAATTGATAAACATGGATTGGTAAATAACCTATAATTTCTCCTGTGGAATCAAGTTCAAACATACCAATATTGCTACAAACCCAAACATGGTCTTTATTTAACATGGACTTATAAAAGATAATGTCTTGTGCTTTGGTATTATAATCTAAAGGAAAAAAGTCGTTTTCTAAGGTAGTGATATGTTTTAAAGCAGAGTCATGCTGAACTTGGTAATCTTTAAAGTCCTGTAGAGATAACTCTTTTAAAGGTCTATGATTGGATAAATAGGTAAAACCTTTGTCATGAAAAACATAGTGCTCTTTGTCTTTCACGCTCAAGGTGTAAACTAGTTGAAAACTACTTTGATGAAAAATAGGAGTGTTTAGATCAATTCGGTACAAACCTTGGTCTTTGCTGGCCAAGTAAAGGAATTGATTTTCTTTGTCTAGTCTTACGCTAACTATCGAATTTACATTTACGTTTAAGGAATCTGCAATGGGTAAAAATGCCTTATCACTTTGTACATAAATACCTCCTGAATTTTGATAGATTCCCGAGGAAACAACGTGAAGTTTGTCTGCTAAAACAAAATAATCCATAACATTGTTAATCGGATAGGTAGCAATTGTTTTTAACGTATTGGCTTGTAGTTGGATCAACCCATTTGCAGTACCTAAAAAGACCCAATCCTTATACACGAAGCTAGAAAAAATACGTTTGATATCTACATCGGGAATTAATTTTTGATCCGTTATTTGGAAAACTCCATCGTTAATGGTAGTGGCGTATACTTTACCGTTACTTTGAAAAAAACTACTTACCTCAAACGGATGCCAATAACTTTGGGTAAATCCTGGATTTGTAATGGAAAAATCTTTGGTATTTATAATGGATACGCCATTGTTTGTACCTACAAAAATTTGATCGTTATAGTAAAACAGGCTTCTAGCCATATCGCTAACAAGCCCGTTTTTTGTGCTGTAAACCTTGGACTGTGAATCCGAAATGAAAAGTACCCCTTGTCCGTAACTAGCAACATACATTGCCTTTGAACTATCTTGGGTAATATCAAAAATATTATTGAACTTCCATTTTATACTCTGTGGATCTTGGACAAATTTATTCAATTGCTTTTTTACTAACCCTGCTGGACTTCCAAGCCATAGATTGTTTTGTGAGTCTATAAAAACTTTATTTACCTTATTGGATATTAGTCCTTGATTAACCGTGTAGCGTTGGGTTATTGTATGTTGTGCACTACTAGATAGGGATAAAAATAGCAGTAGAACAAACAGAATTACTCGCATAAATTTGCCTGTTTATTTTTAGGTAATATCTCAATTTTAAAATTGAATATTATTCTCTAATTTGAAAATTAAACTTTATCCACTAATTTGGAGCTTGATTTTAAAAGATTTAAACTCTCTATTTTATCTTTATAAGATTTAGAAACTGGAATTAGGTTTTGCTCTTCCACACAAGATATTTTAAGTTGCAATTGTTTGAACTCTCTACTGTAGTTTTTCACATGATTCAAATTAACAACAAAGGACTTATGAACGCGCATAAAATTATCACTGGGCAGGACCTGTTCTACTTCTCCTAGGGTTTTACTTTGTACGTACTTATCTTCACTGGTATAAATAGCACAATAACTTCCCTCACCTTTACAATAAATGATATCATCTAAATTGATTAATTCACGTTTGTTATTGTTGTGAGAGATTAAACGGTATTTTTTAGTGTTATTTATTTTATCATAAAAGCGATTAAAAATATTTTTAAGATCATCCTTTATAATTGGTTTTGTTAGATAACCAAAACACTGAAAGTCATTAATGGATCGCTGCATATATTGTTGGTAAGCCGTGGTGAACACTACCTCAAATTTGTAGTGGTTGACATGTTTAAAAAGCTCAAAACCATCTTGTTCAGGCATTACAATATCTAAGAAAACTAAATCTATCGGGTTAGATTTAATTATTTCAACACCAGCTTTAACAGAATTACATAGGTGAAAAGTGTGGTTGCTTAGCGGATATAAAAGTTCTATATATCTTTTAAGTAGCTCGCGATTATTAGGTTCGTCATCTATAATCACAATTACTAGATTGTCCATAAAAATAAGTGTAGTAAGGTTATTCTGGCAAATATAAATTTTTTTTATCTAAAATGGAGTGTTTTAAATAATCTGTACCCAAAAGGGCTGTTACCACGACTTTTTTAGGTTAATTTCTTGTCATTTTCTGTCAAAATTGTCAAAAAATATTAAAAATTACTTTTTTTTCTGGTTCTTCTCTACAGGCTTGTATGTGTTACAGAGCTTATTAAATTTCACTTGTAATTGGTTAAAAGTAAGTTTTTTAAAAATCAATCGTTTTTAATCTGGCAATTAACCATGTAATGTGAATTAGGATTTGTTTTTATAAGCAAAAGCTACTTGGAATGACTTTGCTTGGGTACTTTGTTTTTTAAAGTAATTGCCATAGCGAAGCTTTTTGAAAAGAGTCTAATTTTTAAAAAATAATACAAGAAGATTATCGGGTTATATAAACCAAAGAAGAACAATAAGATTTACCTTTGTGCCAAGATATGGTAAATAAGAATTTGTTTTTTTTTAGGTAATCAAATGGGTTATAGGATTTATTTATCTTGGTAAAATTTCTTGGATGGATCACAGTAAAAAGATAGTATGTTTAGAGCAATTAGATAAAACTACCCCTATTGAGTTTTTTAAAATTCAAGACTTAGGTGATTTTTTTAATTTTAAAGGACATTTTCAATATAATTTCTATCAGATATTTTGGTTTACTCATGTTCAAGACCAAAGCCATGAAATAGATTTTACGAGTTACAAACTCGGTGCAAACCAATTGTGGATTACCTACCCCGGACAGGTTCATTATTTGGATTCAACTGGTATGCAAGGGTACTGTATTACGGTAGATAAGGATTGTTTTCATCGGGTTTTACACCTAGAGGCAAAATGGCAAAGTTTTACAAAAAACACCCATTTACAATTGGGTCTGACTCCGGATAAAATTGATTTATTTACCCATATAATGGATTTAATCTCCCTGGAATACCAGGGGAAAAAGCGCTTTCATGTATTAGAGAAATATTTGCAGCTTCTAATTATACATCTACAGGATTTGCCGGTTTTAAATATGGTGGACATTCGTATTGATTCGCGTTTACACACACTTTTGGATTTAATTGAGAGGTATTTTTTAACCCAACGAAATGCCTGTTTTTATGCCGATAAAGTTGGGCTTTCTCCAAAGCGTATGAATCAGATTTTAATAAAAGGGATAGGGGTAAGTTTAAAGGCTCAGTTGCAAGAAAGATTACTTTTAGAGGCAAAGCGTTTGGTTGGTTACAGTCAAGATAATATTCAAAGTATATCACATAGTTTAAATTTTTCCGAAGTTTCTTACTTTAATCGTTTCTTTAAAAAAGCTACTGGTTTAACCCCATTGGAGTTTCGAGCAAAAGTCAAAAAAGTCTAATGATTTGTCCCTTTTAGATAAGTTTTTAAATTATTGTTGGCAGTAGATTTGCCCCTAAAAAATAAATATGGGTAAATTAAACAAAAAACAACTACTTGTGGTTGTCATCTTATCTTTACTTTCGGCCTTAGAGCCTTTTAGTATCGATTTATACTTGCCAGGATTTTTACAAATGGCCCAGTATTTCCACACTGATTTAAGTAGTGTACAATTCTCTATATCTACCTTTTTGGCTGGCTTTGCTATAGGGCAGTTATTTTGGGGAACTATCTCTGATCGCTATGGTCGTAAATGGCCAATTGTTATCTCTTTATTGTTGTTTATTTTAGCTAGTCTAGGATGTATTTACTCCCAAAACATAGAGCAGTTTTGGATTGCTAGATTCTTTCAGGCCTTTGCCGGATGTGCCGGTGTGGTGATTGCAAGAGCGATTGTCAATGAGTATTTTAAGTTGTCTCAAACCATGGGAGTATTTTCTTTGCTGGCTATTATAGCCGGTATAGCTCCAATTATAGGTCCGGTGGCGGGAAATTATTTAGTCACTAGTTTTTCTTGGCAAGCCACTTTTGTTAGTTTAGTAGTTCTAGGGATAATTTGTTTGGTTAGTGTAGTTTTATTACTACCTGAGACAAAAGATAAAACCATAGAGGTTAAAACAAGTATGGTGGCTGAGTTTAAAAAGGTATTGCAGGTAAATACATTTTTGAAATATACTTTAATTGGCAGTATCACCTATAGTATTTTAATGATTTATTTGGCCAATGCACCCTATTTAATTATGGAATACGGCGGGTTGTCATCTACTTTGTTTAGTTACATATTTGCCTTTAATGCCATTGGTTTAGTTCTTGGTGCTTGGCTTAGTAGTGGGATACTCTCTAGATGGTTAACCATACGTCAGGTTATTAAATATACCATCTTTTTTGGCCTTGTTATAAGTATTATTTTATGTGTTATGTGCATTAATAAACAACCAATAGAGTTTTTATTAATACCTCTTTTCTTTTTAATATTAACCCTAGGGGTATTGTTTCCCACTACTACAAAAATAGCTTTAGAACCTTTTTTACAAAATAGCGGATCGGCATCGGCATTACTTGGATCTATGCAGCTTTTTGTCACTTTTTTAATCTCTGCCATTACCAATTTAATACCAATTAACATACTAATGCTAACTGCAATAGCCTTTGTATTTTGCCATATTTTATATCTGTTGTGCTTTTTAATTAAAGAACCTGTAGATCAAAATTAATTTTGTTGTAACTCGGGTATAGCAAATAATTAAGATTTGGGTATAAAAAGCATAATAAAACCCTACCACACTATATCTTTTTTTAACTCACCTTGAGCTGAACAATAATTCGTTGACAATAAAGGTGAGTTAAAAAATGGTAGGTTAACTACTTTAATTAAAAAATGGTACTTGTTATAGATTTTCTTCCACTACCTGGCTTGTAATGAAATCATTATAATTGGAAAGATTTTAAGTTAAATCTCCAAATAGTATTTGAATTCTGGTGCCTTTACCTGGTGCACTTTGTATCTCGCATTGCGCTTTAATAAAACTAGCCCTTGCTCTGATATTAGATAGACCTATCCCAGTGGTGTTTTGGCCAACTTCAAAGCCGATGCCATTATCTGTAATAGACAAAGCAATTTTATTGTCAGATTCTTTAAAACAAACCTCGGACTTTGTTGCTTTGGCGTATTTTTGAACATTTTGAAGAGCTTCTTGTACAATGCGATAGATATGAATTTTTGCTTTGGTATCTAGTTTTTCTAAATCAACCCCATTTTGGATCTCGAATGTAAATTGCGTTTTATTGTTTCTGTTTTGCAAATCTACCAAGTCACTTAAAAGTGAACAAAACGAATTGGTGCTAAATACATTGTCTTTAGCTAAAACATGAGATACGTTACGAATATTTTTTTCAATCTCTTGGAATTCTTTTACTAAATCTTGTTTTTTTGTTTGAAAATCCTCGTTGCTCATTTGTTCTAATAAAAAGCGGGTGATAAAGATTTTATTCATAATTCCATCGTGAAGATCCTGCCCAATTTTTTTACGTTCCAAATTACGAGCTTGACTAAGCTCACTTTGAATTTGTAGAATCGAATCATAATACTTTTCGGTATCTTTTTGAAGAAGTTCAACAGTTTTTAACTGCTTGTTTTTTTGTCTAACAAAAAAGAAAGAGAAAAGCAAACTAGTCATCAAAAGCACGAACAAGGAAGTGGTGGTAATCCATCTTTTTTGTTTGGCTAATGTTCGGTTTTCTTTTAATAAATCATCTGTCTCTAGTTTTATACGTGCAAAGGTATTATGCATTGAATTGGCATCCTGACTGATTAAATCGGTTATTTGCTGAAATCGATTAAAAATCTCACTGGTATTATCCGAGGTTGCTTGTAAAAGAACTGCTAGAGCCTGTTTTTCTTGGAAAAGTAATTTTTCTTGTTTGGCGTGACTTATTATATTTTGTAGTAAATCAATAGCTTTTTGCTTTTGATTTGTTTTTAAAAAGTATTTGGCCAGTATAATTTGAGAGAATTGTTCTTCATCCTGAGCATTGTTTTTATTCAAAAGAAAAATACTTTGTTTGATATCTTTTTCAATATTCTTTAATTTATTGACCTGTAGGTTAATATTGGCTAAGGATTGCAGGGAAATTGCATATATGATTTGTTCGTAATAGTTTTTTTGATCTTGAATTGCAGCATTGCTTTGCACTTGTTCTATTAAGTCATAGGCCTTATTGAACTCTTTGGATTCCAAGTAATTTCTTGTTAAACTATTTTGAGCAGATAGTAAGTTTAACTGCTTTAAATACGGGGGATAAGCTGCATCGGATTCAGGACTATTAAGATACGCAATGGCCTTTTGTATTTGCTGCTCGGCTTTGTCATATTGTCCAAGACCTGAAAATGTAGCCCCTAGCATTAGGTTTTGCGTATATAAAAGGTTGCTGTTTTTTACGTGATTTGTCAAAGACATTGCCTGAATAATGGTAGTTTCAGCTTCCTCAAAAATACGATTGTTTACAAGTACTATTCCTTTAAAGGTAAGGGTTTGACTTAAGTTAAGTGTGTCATTGGTGTGGCGGAAAAGCATCTCGGCTTTTGTGTAATTATAAAGAGAACTATCCTTTGAAAATGTTTTTTCAAAATGCTTTGCTCGATAAAAATGAGAAAGTCCTAAATGAGTAAGGTCATTGTGTTTTTTGGACCTTGTTTCTAATTCATCAATATAAGGTAAATCAGGACTTACATGTTGGATGTAAGTGGCAAGTAACTCTCTGTTCTTTAAGGTGTTTTCTCTTTGTAAGACTAACTGACCTATCGAGTCGGCTTTTTGTTTTTCCTGTGGAGTTGCTTGTTGACGTTTATAACTGGATAAAAACTCAACTATTGGTTTATTATCTAATTGGGTGTCTTTTTTAAATAATTGACAACTAGTGGTTAGTAATAACGTAGAGGTAAAAAAGATAATATATGTAAAAGCAAGTTTTAATGCTCTCATGATATTTGAGTAATTAGGGATGTAAAGCAAATATACATAATTAGATGTAAAGTTTATGAAGTATAAAATATGTCACTAAATATTGTGTATAAATGATTATTTATTCAACTATCGTGTGTTTTTGTAACTTATTTTCTAAAAAAGATTTGTTTTTTATAACTGACTAGATGTAGGTTTAGTTACTTGTTATTTTTTTAACGTAAATTTTTGCTTTTATAGATTAATAAAGGTTTCTAAAGTGAGAATTATTGTAATTAAATATTTGATTTTTAGAAATTTATATGTAAATAATAGCCCCAATATGTTTCCAATTTACTTTGGGTTTTATGGATTGTTATATATAACAAGTTATGGTGTTTTTTAGTTTTATTTGCAAAAAGGTAAATCTGAGGGAATTTGTTTAATACGAAATTTTTAAACTAAATAGTAATTGATTTCTAGGTTGCTCTTTACAAACAAAGTATGTAATTGCCAGTTGCTAATAAAAGGTAATTTTTAAAAGAAAAAATGACTTTTTTTTAAAGGTTCTTTTTAACCTAATACGGCTTTATTGGCTCTTATTAGAGTAAGGGAGCTAAAGGGGAAGCGTTATTTTAGGTGTTTTTTTTAGGCTGTTTAATCTCCCCAGCCAAGCTTATGAGATTACCAAGCTTTTTGTTTATTTGGTTAGTGCCAAAGCTTTTTTTAAAGTTAAAAAATGTTTTTGTATTTAATGGACTACTTCTTATATAGTCTTTCGGTAGATAATATTGTTTTTAATCTGTTAGTTAGTGTTGTAAAAAAGTTTACCTTTGGGCCTTTAAATAAGGGGTGCTTAGGATTAACGATCCTTGGCTGAGATGATACCCTGGAATTTATTTCCACACCTTTTAGATAATGCTAGAAAGGGATTAATTTACTTTATCATCTCATCATGTATTTAATCAAAGATATTATGATGCAGGACATTATTCTTCAGTTTTCATGGACCGAATCATTTGCGGTACTTTTTTCTGTTTTACAAGTTACTTTAGCCACAAAAAATAATGTGCACACTTACCTATTTGGTATAGCCGGTATTGTGTTGGGCCTTTATGTGATGTTTATCCACAAGCTTTACGGTGAGTTTATCTTAAATATTTATTATTTGGTAATGAGTATTTACGGCTGGTTGTATTGGAAGTTTGGTGGGCAGAAAAAACAAGCGGAAATAACCAAACTCAACTTGCGTGAAGTTTTTATAGTATGGGGTATTATTTTGGTAAGTTTCACCATATTTTATTTGTTTTTAAGCAATTATACCGACTCTGATGTTCCAATCTGGGATTCATTGGTTAGCGGATTTGCTTGGGCGGGTATGTGGTTAATGGCAAAAAGAAAGATTGAAAATTGGTTGTATCTAAATATTAGTAACATCATTTGTATTCCCCTTATGATTCATAAGGGCTTGTATCTTTATGCCTTGTTAAGCGCGTTTTTATTTGTAATGGCTATAGTGGGATATGTGAAATGGAAAGCTATAATGGCAAAGCAAACTGCTATGCAAACCAAAGTAAGTTAGCTTGTTTTTTTAGCTTTTAAAAATAGCAGGTAGTAAAAAAACAATACACAACAAGTTTATAATTCTGTAATGTATAGCATTTAAAACCAAGTAAGAGGTAAATGCTAAAAAGAGTTAAATAAATTAATAATGAGATAGTTATGTTATTTGGGTTGTTTTTTTTTATACTTTTGCACCCCGAAATAAAGGTCAAAATACATGAAAAGAGTAATTGAGTTTAGAAAAGTTCTAGGTGTGGATAAAACTGCTACATTGCAAGAATTAAAGAATATTTATAGAAATGCTATGAAGGCATCCCATCCCGATAAGTTTGCCAATGATCCCATTGGCTTAACTCAAGCTGAGCAGACCAGTAAAACTGTTATTGAAGCGTATCATTTTTTGGTGAGTATTCATCCGGAAACGCACCAGAAAAACAACCTAGAATACGAGCAAATAATTACCGGTTTTGCCATTCATGACTTTTTTTATGAAAAGCAAACATTAAAGATTACCCATTTCAATGGTGTTAGTTTTGAATATTTAGGCGTACCTAGAAATACCTACATCAAGATGGTAAATGCCGATTCGCCAACTCGCTTTGCAAAAAGACATATTTATGGAAATTTTGTTTTTAGAAAAAGCGCGGAAGAAGTACTTGTTTGATAGTATACAAATAATTTTATTGTTTTAAGCTACTAGTGAATCCTAGTAGCTTTTTTTATTTCTAAGTTAACCAAAGCCTTGTCCTGTATAGTGATTTAGTTTTTTTCTATGTTAAATAAATGCTCTAATATTGTATTTTTAGTATTTTAAAATAAAAAAACATAATTAATTTTAGGTTTTATTATACTAATGGCGTACATTTAGAATATCATTTAGTTCAAAAATAGCCGCTACAGGTCATCAAGGAATTAGTTCTTGTAATTTGTTTTTATCCCTATGTAGTAAATGTTTTTTGATAAATGCTTTTTTTAGTAAAGCAATACCTTGTAATTCAAAGGTGTTTTTTTATAGATATTCAAATGTAAAACCTTAATTTATTTAGATATGGATAAAGATGTGAGTTTGCCACAAGATAAATACCAAGCCCTATTAAAAGGGTCAATTAATGCTTTAGAGCAAGGAGCTAATTTGAATTCTCTACAAACCGGCCTGACCAGTAATAAAGTGACTACATTGTTGGTAGAGTGGTGGGGGATTCACGATACTGATGAAGCTTTACAGACTTTAGATACCATTGCAAACACAGGTTCTTCTTATTATTTTGATACCGTGTACAAGGCTTTTTTATTAGGAGATCAAGATGAAGGTGAGCATTTGTTGCGCAAGGCATATCATCAGGATCAAACCGGATTAAATAAATCTTTTTCTTTGTGGGAAAACCTCTTAGCAACCTTCAAAGAGCTTGAAAAGTTACATGTTGTTTCTAATGTACAGGAAATCCAAAAATTAGGTGTAGAGGCTTGGGATGTAGGTCGAGTTATCTTTATCGCTCGTTTATGCCTTGATGCGAATTATTTAACCCAACAACAGGCTTGGCAGTATATAACCCAGGTAAGTGATAAGGCTAATTCAAAATTTAGTAATTGGAAAGATTTTGCATATAGTTATATCCTTGGTAGAGCTATGTGGGGTGGAAGTGATGCTAATTTGAGTCATACTTTAAAATTGGTTGAAAGCCTATTGAATGATTCACAAAGTCCTTGGGTAAAAAACCCTTGGTAAAAAATAGAGATATAATAATTAGTAATTTTCAAATTGGTTTGTTTTTAATAGCGGTACAGGTATTAAAGACAAGAAAAAGGATCTATCATAATACAGTTTGATAGGTCCTTTGCCTTTATATTAACGCGTGTTTTTGTTGGTGTGGATTAAAAAAAACATCACAAAGGGCATAACGTGATTTTTGCGTAAAATTTTATATTGTTTATTTTTTTTACCAATAATTTATAGGATTGTCGATTAAAATTAATTAAATTTAGGATATTAATTTTTTAGATATGAGAATTGCTATTCGTTTTACTGTATTTTTCTTTGTTGTTGTAGTTTTGATATTTTTGACTTTTGTCAAAACTAGCATTGGTATTGCTGCTATTGTATTGGGACTTCTAGGTGTTGGTCTTTACGATATATTTCAGACCAAACGAACTATTTTAAGAAACTTTCCCATTATTGGTCATATGCGGTTTTTACTTGAGAGTATCTCTCCGGAATTGCACCAATATTTTATAGAAGGTAACACCAAAGGTAAGCCAATAAGTAGAAATGTTCGAACCTATGTGTACGCTAGGGCTAAACTAGAGAATGAAAATCACCCTTTTGGTACCGAATTAGATGTTTACCAAGATAATTACACTTGGATGCGTCATAGTATTTATGCCGGTAAACGGTTATCTGATTTTCCAAGAGTTGTTGTAGGTAATTCACAATGTAAGGCTCCCTATCAGGCAAGTTTGTTTAATATCTCGGCCATGAGTTTTGGATCTTTATCTAAAAATGCAATTTCGGCTTTAAACATCGGAGCTAAAAATGGTAAATTCATGCATGACACAGGGGAGGGCGGTATTTCACCTTATCATTTACTAGGAGGAGATTTAGTTTATCAAGTGGGTACAGGTTATTTTGGTTGTCGAACCACTGATGGTAAATTTTCTAGAGAAAACTTTGCTAAAAGTGCAAATATCGAAAATGTGAAGATGATTAGTGTGAAATTATCACAAGGCGCTAAACCAGGACACGGAGGAATATTACCAGCTTCAAAGAACAATCAAGAGATTGCTGCAATTCGTGGTGTTGTACCCCATACAACCATATTTTCCCCACCTAGTCACTCGGCTTTCTCCAATCCTATTGAAATGATGCAATTCATCGCAGAGCTTCGCGAATTATCAAACGGAAAACCAGTTGGCTTTAAATTAGCAATAGGGAGTAAAGTGGAATTTGATCAAATCTGCCAGGCTATGTTAACAACTGGAATCAAGCCGGACTTTATTATTGTGGACGGCGCGGAAGGTGGTACCGGTGCGGCTCCACTGGATTTTACCGATCATGTTGGGATGCCTTGGGAACAAGCATTGGTTTTTGTGGTAGACACATTAAGAGGGTATGATTTGAAAAAAGATATTACCGTTATTACAGCTACTCGTATTTTTACAGCTTTTGATATTTTTAAAGCGCTTTGTATAGGAGCAGATTTAACTAATTCAGCTCGAGGAATGATGCTTGCCATAGGGTGTATTCAAGCTCTAAAGTGCCATACAAATGAGTGTCCAACTGGAGTGGCAACTAATAACCCAAGACTAGTTAATGGTCTGGTAATAGAACAAAAGCACCAACGAGTTACCAATTACCACCAGCGAATTCTATCGGATTTCTTAGATTTATTAGCCGCAGCTGGTTGTAATAGTACCCAAGAATTATCTCGCGGATTTATCTATAAAAAACTCGATAATAAAACCTTGTGTTACGATGAGTTATACCCTGAGGTTGAGATTGGAAGTTATTTAAATAAGTAAATTTAACGAAATATTAGTTTCTAAATAAATATTTCGCTTTTTGTGTAACATTTTGGATTAATCTTATACTAATACTAAAAAGACAGGAAAGTTTAATGCTCTTAGTTAAAAATAAATAAAAAAAAACAAGTACCAAATAAACAAAACAGAGATAGCGGTTTTAAAAAAAACAACAAGCAAACAATTAGTCGTGTTGTTTAACCCTTTTATAGATAAGAGTTTACTTGGTGTATCCTATGTTTTTGGTGCTGTGGATTTATTTTTAAGTAAGCCATTGTGAAATAATATAAATAAGCCCCTGTTGAATTTTATTCATCTAAGGGGCTTTTTTTTCTAGATGATGCAATTGTTTTTAAAATAGAGAAAATAAACCTATCAAGACAAAAAAGTAGCTATCAAACAGTGTGTGAAATACAACAGAGAAAGCATAGGGAAATAGTTTATTAAATAAAAAATGCTGTTTTCTTGGGTTTATCGGTGGTAAGAAATTTGTTTTTACTGTTTTTGGAGCTCAAAATAAAAACAGTATCCTTTTATGGAACGTAATGGTTTTAGTAATTGTCCCGTTTTTTAAATGGGTTTTATTATAAGGTAATTGATTCTCGTTGTTTTGATACCCCAAGTGGATATAAAATTGCGATTAGTTTAAGGAGTTACTCTTTTAGTAGCTCCTTTTTTGTATCTTGGCAGGAATCTTAAAAAAACCAAATATTGCGTTTTTAAAAGGATTCTTTATATACTAAAATCATAAAAAAAATATGGCAAACCATCCATTAATTAATTTTGAATCAGAATCTAAGCAAGTAGTGATTTGTTCTAATTCAAAAACTTTAGAGCTAGATCAAAATGACGCTAAAAATTTAGCTAATTGCATATCTAAGGCAATATCAGATTCTGATCAAGCAAAGCATGGTGTGATTATTGGGGGACAGACCTTAAAATGTCGGGCGAAAAAAAATTCTGATAACAAGGTAATTGTCCATATTAATTTAGGGAAGTTTCATCTATTAACTAGTGAAAATCCCCAAGAATTGATTAAGTTTTTACAAGACTTAACTCTAGAGAGTTATCAAAAATTATAATTTTACTAAAACAGGATGTGCTATAAATAACGTTGTGCATGAGAAGATTTAGAATTACTTTGCTTGTAATAGCATGTATTTGGTTTTTTTTAAATGGCTATGGACTTGTTGAAATTTTTCAGGAAAAGGGCTTTTTGCAGTACCGAGATTTTTACGGTATTATATCTGCTTCTCTTCTTATTTTATCGATGATTGTGTCTTTGGGCTACTTTAAAGAGCGCAGAAAAAAAAAATAGCAATAAAAATTATTTTTTAGGGATTTACGTCATTTACCCTATGATAAAAAACCTTTTATTAAATAGATAGTTTTAGGAATTAAATTTTATTTAACAGCTTATTGATTAATATTTTATAACTTTAGTAGCAGTTGTAATTAAGTTAAGCAAGTGTTGTTTTATGAGAAAAAAGTTACTGGTTTTTTGTCTGCTATCTTTTCAGGTCTGTCTTTGCCAAATATCCAGTGCTACCTTGCTGAGTGACTTGGATTTTGTCTATCAAAATTTACAACAAAGCAGTTCGTATTTGACCCAAAAAAACAAACAAGCTTTAACGGATCAATACTACCAGGAGTTGAAAAACACATTTACACATGAATCCATATCACAACTTCGTGCTTATTTATATTTATATGAATTAGTTGATCATATTACCGATTACCATAATGATTTAATAGGTCATATTGTCCCAAAACCTTTAAGTAAGACAACCCCAGATTCCGTGAGTAAATCATTTAGCGTAAGTGATTTGAATTTAGATAGTTTAAACCGTGTTTTAAGGGATGTTGCTTTTGATAACTACATGGGAATATATCACTATGATCATAAAATTACAGTAGGGGTATTTCAAGAATCTCCTTTGATTTATCAAGCTGTGGTATTAGATTCTAAGCTAGATAATTGGCAAAAAGCAGAGATTATATTTTATTTATTGGATAAGGGTAATAATCGTTTTCGCTTAGTAACTAAGGATTTAAAAGATAAATCAATTTTTTTTAGTGGTTTAGATTTATTTAAAGATGGTGAATTTCAAGCAAGTAAATGGACTAAGGTGGATAAAGGCGATAAAAAAAATTATGCCAATAAAACAAGATCTGCCAAAGTCTATGACTTAGTAGATATAGATAGTTCTGTTTCTTATTTAAAGCTAGGTAGTTTTGCTGTGAATCCAAATACCTTAAAAAAAAGTAAAGAATTTTATAATCAACTCAAACAGTCCAAAATAAATCCAGTACTTATAGTTGATCTTAGAAACAATACTGGGGGAGGTCAAAAGAACTCAAGAAAATATGAGAAGTTTTTGCGGAAGTATTCCGGGAAAATAATTGTGTTAGTAAATTTCAATACTGTAAGTAATGCCGAGCAGTTTGTTTTAAGGCTTCAAAGGCATAGACAAATTACTATTGCCGGAAATTTCACCAAGGGAACTATTACCTATGGTAGGAATTATGGAAGTTATATTTTCAGCCCTTCACTTAATTTTAAGTTGAGTTTTACCGATTTAAAGGATAATTGGAAGATGTTTTTACCCTATGAGGGAGTAGGAATAAAACCAGATGTTATTTTAAAAGATGATATGGATTGGGTTAGTCAAGTTTTAATTTTAAATTAAATTGTGTTTTTTAAGTGAAATAGTAATTATAGTTTTATTTTAGCAGGCTGTTAATTATGATAATTTTACCTAATATGAGAACACTGTATTTGTGGATTAGTTTTCTATGTTTTTTTTATTTTGGTTTTGCTCAGCAAGCCAGCTCTACAGACAAAGAAGCATTATTGCCAATTGGTGGTAATACATGGGCTATTCCACCTGGTATAGACATGCAAGCTTTGGATAACGATTCAGGGACCATGAATTGGACACAAAAACAAGTTAGTTTTAAAACCTATTTTAGATTAAGTGTACCCCAAGAAATAAGCCTTTGGATAAGTGTTGCTAAAAACATGGAACAAGGACGTTATGAAATACAGATATTAGACCAAAAAAAGATTATTACTCTAGATAAAGGAGTTACCAAAAAACAGTTTGTTGGTAAATTCAACATTGAAAAACCGGGGTATTGTGAGATTACTTTAACCGCTCTGGATTCTCAAAAAAGTCCTTATGCCCAGGTTGTGGCCTACTATGTGGGCTCGGATAAACTTGAAGATGGTTATAACTGGGTGAAAGACAATCAAGGTAATATGTTTTATTGGGGACAAAGAGGACCTTCTGTACATCTTAATTACCAGGTAGATACACCAAATGATATTGAATATTATTATAATGAAATTACAGTTGATAAAGGGCAAGATGTTATTGGATCTTATTACATGGCAAATGGTTTTGACGTAGGATATTTCGGTATACAGGTTAATTCACAAGATCAAAGACGCGTACTATTTTCAGTTTGGAGTCCGTATGTTACCGATAATCCAGGTGAGATTCCAGCCCAAGATAGGATTTTATTGCAAAGAAAAGGACCAAATGTACAAACAGGTGAATTTGGAAATGAAGGATCTGGGGGACAAAGTTATTTAGTTTATAATTGGAAGGCTGGCCTTACCTATAAGTTTTTATTAAAGGCGGAACCCTTACAAGACTCCTATACCCAATATACAGCCTGGTTTTTTGCTCCCGAGTTAGCACAGTGGCAATTAATAGCTAGTTTTTCTAGACCAAAAACTAATTCTTACTTGAAACGATTCCATAGCTTTTTAGAGAATTTTATTCCTTTACAGGGTGATAAATCCAGAGAGGTTTATTTTACAAATCAGTGGGTAAGAGATACCACCGGGCAGTGGATTCCAGTTACAAAGGCGAAGTTCTCTGCGGATAACACCGCTAGAATTGGATTTCGAATGGATTATCAAGGTGGCGTGGAAAACGGAAAGTTCTATTTAAAAAATGGAGGTTTTTTCGATAATTATACGCCCATAGGACAAGATTTTGAAGTAAACTATCCTTTGGAAAAACCACAAGTTAACCTACAAGAGTTACCATAGGGGAGCCGGACTTAAAAAAATAGAGAATCCCAGTTTGCGAGCAAACTGGGATTTTTATTTTTTTAAAAGAGTAATTAAGTAAGCCCTTTACATTTAGACAAGTGTTTTTAGGGTTGTTTATTTTGGTAGATATAACAGATACTACTTTTTTAAAGTGCAATTTTGTATCCAAGTTACTCTAAAGTATAAGTAACTCGGAAATGATTTGACTAAAAAAAAAGAAATTCTAGGTAGCTTAAGGTACTTTACCCAAGTCATTGGGTAGAATTGACTAATTTTGCATGGTTTGTATACCCGCCAACCTTTTATGGTTGCCATAGAAATCAATAGTAGCTATATAACTATGAATATAATCTCATTTGAACAGGTATTTGCCAGTCGTATCTTTAGAATTCCAGATTACCAACGTGGTTACTCTTGGAGTAAAAAAGAACTAGAGGAATTGTGGATTGATTTAGAAAATACCCATCATTTAAGAGGGGATTATCATTTTACAGGTATTTTAACTTTAACAGACTTTAATTCTTTTGATCTTCAAAGTATAAAAAAAGAAGGTTTTATTGTTGGCTCGGGTAATTTACTGGTAAACAATAAAGTTTTTTCGGGATATAATATAGTGGATGGTCAACAGCGTTTAACCAGTATTTTAATTTTACTTTCTCAGCTTATTTTTGCTTTGCAAGACTCAGATTTTAAAGATTCTCTTATTGAAGCTTATTTGAAAATTCAGTTTAATGGCAATAGTCTTTACCGTTTTGGCTATCACGTAGATGTACCGTCTCATAATTATTTAATTCGTGAAATCTATAGTGACTCAAGTTATGATTTAGAAGAAACCGAAACGCTTTATACCCATAATTTAAGTTTTGCCAAGTCGTATTTTTATCAAAAGGTAGCTGACTTTACCCAGAAGGACCTTGAGTTTTGGATTGATAAAATTACAAAATCTCTTTTGTTTTCTATTTTAAATTTACATCAGGGGAAAACCAAGAATTTAGATGTTTCCATGGTTTTTGAGACGTTAAATTTTAGAGGGAAACAGCTCTCTAGTTTAGAGCGATTAAAAAACAGAGTGCTTTATATTACATCCAAACAATTGGCCGCTTCTGGAATAATTGATAAAAGTAGAAAACGCATAAATCAAAGTTGGTTACAGGTCTATAAGTGGCTAGGAAGACATCCACAGGAACCCTTGGATGACGATGGTTTTCTAAAAGCATTTTGGCTATTGTATTTCTCAAGGGCCAATATGGTGTCTGCAGATTTTAAATCTTATCAAAAACACCTATTTACAATTGATTTTAAACTCGATGAGTTAAAAGCAGATAACCATGTGAATTATGCGGGGTATCAAGAACTGAATCTTTGGTTGGACTCCATGAAAAAGTCTGTTATGTTATGGTTTTTTATCAACAATCCTTATTTGGTAGATACCGATAAAGATTTTGATTACTATTATACAAGTGAGATTCAGTATAGTTTATATCGTATAGGTAGCTTTCCAAGGGGATACGGTAAGTACATGTTAGGTCTTATATTAGCCATTTTTATGCGAGATCTACCAAGTAAATCCTCCACTTTGGAGTCCGGGGAAAAAGCCAAGAACCTAGCTAAGATTCAAGAATTATTGTTTTATATTGAAAGGCATAATATTATGTGCTTTTTATTACAGGGCAATAATTCAAATTTAAACCAAGAGGATACTTTTCGTGATATCAATTATTATTATAAAAGAGCAAGGGCACATAGTAATGAGTATTTATTAGACACCATTGCCCAAAGGCGAGTAGAGCACTTTCGATGGCGAGATGTAATTGGACACATTCACAAGGCAAGCCGATTTAAATCATGGGCTGGTTTGGAATATTTTTTAAAGGAAATCGAACAACTACTCGGGGGGTATATTGGTCAAGGTGAGCCAAAGGTTTGCTTAATCTACCCGCAGGATGATCAGCATGAAATAAGAGGTAGTTTTAGGGATATAAACACCATGCAAAAGGTTAATCGTGATAGATATTGCTATAGTATTGGAAACATGTATTTATCTTACCAAAGAATGCCAGTACAGAGTTTTGAAAATTTACAAAAAAGGATTATTAAGGCTCAGCAAAATAAGGCAAGGCTTACAAAAATGGAATTGGAATTACTTAATTATTCTACCTGGGATAAGCAATCCATAGAGCAAAGAGGAAAGAAAATGGTTTTAGCTTTTATTGAAAAGTGGCAGCTCCCTAGTATAGTGGACACGGAGATAAGAAGATTACTCTTAGATGAAGTTTAGTTTTGAAAATATTCTTTTTCACATATTTGTTATTATTATGTAATTTACTACTATATTAATGCTTTGCGGATTAATTTAATGAAATATTTATAACACGTTTTTTTTTAAGACCGCATAAATAAAAACGTAACTTAGTTTACTTGTGATTTCTTTTCTAGATGGGTTTAAAAATAAGCCAAGGAAAAATCTATTAATTAAGTCTACGATATTAAAAAAATGTAACGGTATTATACTTATAAACTACAGATATGAAAAGAATTACTAGTGTTTTAGCGGGTTGCTTTATGTTGGTTAATATTAGCTATGCTCAAAAAAAAGAACAACCTATAACTGTGTCGCAAATCATGAAAAACTATAAGGAAGAACATGAGGCTAAAAAGTTAGAGAGCTTAAAAAAAGATACAATTGTAGATGTTTATTATTTTGGACTCTTACCAACTAATAAAGACAGTGTGTATAGTGAGAAAAGAACCTATCAAGGTATTAATACAAGTGATGGTTACACAGTGAATTTAACCTCTTATATAAAACTTAGTAATCAAGATGACTCGCAGCTTAGTAAATCGTTAAACAAGTTATATTACTTCAACAAGTCTAAAAGACAAAAAAACACAGAAAAAACTACCTTGTTTTTAAATAGCGGATTACAACAAAAAAGCGTAAAGATAAATTCTAAAGAAACGATCACTTGTGTGGATTCGTTAGGAAATGTGATTAAAAACTCCTCTTGTTTCTTAGCTTATGATAAACAACCACAGTTTGTTAAAGCTGTCAAACAAATACAGAACATTTCAAAAATGCTTTATTCCACCCTTGATCTAAAAAATGATTTATCTTTTTTGCTAACTGTAAATTTGGATGTAAACACCCAGGAAAAAGAATATTACTTTCAGGGCTATAATACCGAGCTTTCGGATAAGAAAAAGCAAGCTATCGAGCTTGCTTATATAAGTGTTTTGGATGATTTAAATATTGCGGACTTTGATGTTTTAATGGATTTAAATAATCAACCGAGTGACTCTAAAATCTTTTTTCCTATTACCATAAGAAAGTAGCTATTTAAAAATGCAGGTATGGCTATTAAAAAATGTATTTTTTAATGATTAACTCTAATTAGTTAGGGTGATTTTGGAGTTTAATTGTCTAAGTATTGAAATAAAATCTTCTTGGTTTGTTATTGTTAGAATAACAGAATCAAATTTGTTAAAGTAAATTTTGACAGGGGCGAAGTCTTTAGATTTAAATAGTTTTTTACTTTTTATTTTTTCAATTCTTGTAATATTTGCTATATCAATGGTTTTATTGTAGTTAAAAAAGCCCTCAAAAATGTGTAGCTCATTGTTGTTTATCACACAGCGAGATTTAAAAAAACTATTTATATACAAAAGCAGTAAACAGCCACTTGAAAAAAGTAAAATAATAGAAAAAGTACTTAAGCTATGGGTTTTCTCTTGTACAAATAGTATATTGATAACCGGGATAAGTAGTAAAATGGCCGGAAATAACGGAACTTTTAATCTGTAAGCTTTCATCTCTTTAAAAAGGATTTGAGGTTGATGAGAATTAAAAAATTGCCATTAAGAGTAAACTTATAAAAACGATGCTTTTTTAAATGTATTTTATATTACTTTAAAAAAGCAGTTTTTATAAAACTTGTAATTCTACAAGGCAAGTAAGGCAGTAAAGAATATTAATAAAAACAATATTCCTATAAAAGAAATAATAATACCTGCGATTGCAAATCCTCTTGGTTTTTTAAAGACCCCAATTACCGAGAATAAAGCGCCTAAAAACCATACTCCCCATCCAAGAACCGGTATCCATCCAGTGAATAACGATAAAATAGATAGGATAAAACCAGCCAAGCCTAAAGCGTTTGTTTGGCTTTTAACTTGCTGTATGTAAATTGGACCCTGCTCATAAGGATTGTTAGAGTTGTCTTTAGTCATAGTGTTTTTTTTTAAGGATAATATATGTTTTTTGTTTAATCTGTTTTGTATTTAAGTAAATATAGTAAAATTTAATATTATTTATTTAGATGTTATAAAAATAACTAAACAAAAACATAATAAATTTTAAGCAACTAGGTAATACTATAAATCCCTTGCTTTTTAAAGGCAAGGGATTTGATAATATAGGTTTGTTGTAAATAGATCTAACTTATTTACTAGGGGCGTTTTCTACAAATAATTGTGTTACTTTCTCTAAACTGTAACTCTTACCTTGTTCTAAATCTCCAGAGGTAAAAACTTTTACCTGGGAATTCTGTGGATTAATGATAAAAAAGAACGGATACCCTAAACCTTTGGCCTGAGGTACGTATTTATCAAATACCTCTTGGTTTTTATTCTTAGGAGAGTAATTAAGGTGGTAATATTGATAGTTTTTATCTACAATAGCTTTTAATTGTGGATTATCTTGTACAAAATCGTTAAATCTTAGACACCAAATACACCAATTTCCTCCAGCTTGTACAAACACATATTGTCCATTTTCTTTAGCTAAATCAATTAATTGATCTAACTTTTCTTGTGCATTCTCAGTCTCATTGTAAGGCTTTGATAACTGCTGTTTTTCTTGATCTGCTTTTTCTCTTGCCAAACGCTCCTTTTCCAATTCTTCTGGCGTTTTTGTATCCTGAACTTCACTAGCATCTTGAACTAGATTATCTTGGGTTGGATTTTGTTGCTTACAGCTAAAAAGGCTAAAGGTACAAACTGTCAAAAGGCAAGCTAATAATGTTTTTTTCATAATGGGATGTCTTTATTTTTGTGATTTAAGATGCCCAAAGTACTAAAAAAAGAACAAGTATTAAAAAGATTATTGCTAAGTTTTCTGTTTTTCTATTAGTTAATTGTCATGGGGTGAGAAACAATACTGTTGATTTTAAATAAAAACAACCTCACTTACTCTTTTTGGATAGCCTAGAGCCAAGTGAAGTTGTTTTTGGTTGTTTGCTTATTAGGCCATTTTGTTGTAAATCTAGACCTTACAAATAACCTGATTTTTTAAGTGTTACAGCTTGTTTTATTGTAAGAAGGTAGACAAATGTAAATTTGGCTGCAACTGACATAAAATGGGATGATGTGTTGCAGTTGTAAACATCTGGCCATACATGGCAGATAGTTGTAAAGAACTATCATTTACCATTCGCTGATTCCATAATTCAGAGGCTTGTTGATATTGTAATGGATCAATATTCAATACCTCTAGAATATCACTTAAAGGACATCCATTGGTCATTTTTAAAGTTATTGCAGCATAATCCTGCAAAGAGATACGGTTAATTGGTTGTAACAGTGGATTGTTCATTTTCTTAACTTTTTTTTATTTTCTTTTTCTTTTTCAATTTTTACACCCAATCAAAAAAATCAATAAGTGAATAAACAAACTGTTTCTTTGTTTAACAACTACCGATATTTTGGTTTTGTGTTGATACAAAAATATGTAAATTTTTGAATATTATCCAAATTAAAATTTGATTAGAAAGTGTTTTGTTGATGTAAATTTGATAAAATTGTGAAAAAACAGATTTTATGATATTTATCATTTTTTAGATAATCAAACTTTTTATTAACTTTATAAAGGACGTTTTTAAAAAAAATGAGTAATCGCTAGTTTGGATTGTAAGTGGCTGATATGGTGTTTGTTGTTTTGTTTTTTTAAAAAAATATTCGCCGCAGTTATTGGCCATCAAAACAGGGGTAATGTCAATTACAGGCAAGAGATAATAGGGATTTTGACCTAAAAAACGGTATTTAAGTGGGTAATTTCACAGAAAAAAAATATTTTTTTTTCTATAAATCTTTTCTCTTTTTCTGTTTTTTTTAAAAAAATGAAGTCAAAATATACTTATTAATTCTAAAATTTGGTGATTTGTATGACAACAAACAAGCAGGCACTTTTTGTTTGAGGCTTTATTTTCAAAGTAAAGCCTACCAGATTTTGGCTATTTTTTTTGGTAAAGGCAAAAAAAAAGATTGAAACGAAAAAATTTCAATCTTTTTAAGCTGTATAAAGATATCTTTAAGATAAGCTAAACAAGGTTCTATTTGTTGATATCTATCAGGATTTTAACCTGTGAGGGATTAGATACTAGTACTTCAAAACCATCTTTAACCACATTGTCTAAAGAAATTTTATTGGTAATTAACTTCTCAACTGGCATTCTCCCACTACTTATTAAATCCATAGTTTGACCAAAAATATTTCGATAAGCTATCACACCCTTTATAGTGATCTCACGTAAGACTTGATCAAGGGCATTATGTTGTACTGGCTTACCAAATAAAGCTACTAGGACTGCCGTTGCTCCATTTCTTATTAAACGTAAACCCGTATCAAAGGAGCTTTGTACACCAGCGCAATCTAAGAAAACATGAGCCCCTAGACCATTGGTTAACGCTTTTACTTTTTGGTCTAGATCTTTGTCGGTTGCGTTAAAAACGTGGCTGGCTCCGATTTGTTTGGCTTTATCTAATCGTGCTTGTGCCACATCGGTTACTATCACTTGGCTTGCTCCTGCAGCTATAGCCGCTTGGGCGCATAAAAGACCAATTGGACCTGCTCCACTGATCAGTACGCTTTGTCCTAATTGTAAGTTACTTTGCATAACGGCATATACTGCCACGGCGGCTGGTTCAACCATTGCTCCTTGCTCGAAGGTCATATTCTCTGGCATTTTATGGATCATATAATCCTCGACAACAACATAGTTTGCAAAACCTCCATCTCCGGTTAATCCAATAAAGCCAAGGTGTTCTCCAAGATTGTATTGTCCGGTTGCATAAAAGGGACTCTGAGGATTTTTGTAGATTGGCTCGATAACTACTCGATCTCCTTTTTTAATGCCTTTCACATTGGCTCCTATTTGTTCTACAATTCCTGAGAATTCATGTCCAAGGGTGGTGACTCCTTGATGACCATTTAAGGGATATGGCGCATCAAAGGGGATTAATTGAGGACCATGATTATATTCATGAAGGTCTGACCCACAAATCCCCGCAAATTTAACGGCCACTTTTACTTGGTTATCACCTGGGGTAGGAATATCAATTTGTTCTACTCGAATATCTTTTGCTCCATGCCAACGGGCAGCTTTCATTTTTGTCATAACATTAAATTTTTATTTGTTAAAAGTTACGAATTTTCATTTATATAAGCAATGATTTTTTATTTGGTTAAGTTTAATTTAATTCTCGGCTACTGTTGAGTTTGAAAACTTTAAAAGCTAAATTTAAAAAAAACAAAAAGTAAAAAGCTATTATTAATAAGTAGTTATGTTTTACAGTGTGTTTTTTTAAATCTACCTAATTAAGGCAAAGGGTAAAAAGATAAATTTTAGTGTATCGGTAAATCTATTACTTAGTGATTAATTTTTTTTATAGTTTTAAAACTTAAGATTCCTTACATTTATAAAATGCTTTATTGAATCTTTAAATTATTGTTATTAACTCCAAAATGTAATTACTATGAAAAAAACAATATTATTCCTTGCTACTTTTTTGTGTATAAGTGGTGCCTTGGCACAGAGTCATAAATTGCTATTTAAAACAAATTATGGTGATTTTAAAGTGGTGTTATATGATTTTACACCTAAGCATCAAGCCCTTATTTTACAAGCCATAGAACAAGGTGAGTATAACGATGCTTTGTTTAACAGGGTGGTGGAGAATTTTGTTGTTCAAGGTGGTGAGCATGATATTGATATAGCCCAAAGAGAGAAAGATCTTCCCTTAAAAAAGAAAAAGAGATTAGCCCCGGAATTTAATTCCCAAGCATATCATAAAGTAGGAGCTCTTGGAGCCGGTAGGGATGATAATCCAGAAAAAGGCTCGTTTTTAAATCAGATTTACTTTGTAGTAGGAGATAAAGTTACGCAAGAGGATTTGGCGGCTTTAAACGCCAAGTCAGATAGAAACTGGTCTTATAATGACGAACAAACAATGGATTACTTACACAAAGGAGGTGCTCCGCGCTTAGATGGTGATTATACGGTGTTTGGTGAGGTGTATGAAGGTTTAGATGTTTTGCAAAAGATAAGTAAAGTAAAGACCGATTCGAAGGATTATCCCATCGAAAAGGTAACTTTTGAAATACAAGAAATCATTTAAAAAAGGTAGGGGATACCCTGTTGCCAAAAAAAATAATTATAATAGGAGAATTTACTAGTAGTACCCCGATTAAAGTTATAGACATGCCCCAAAAAGTTAGACACTTTTTGGGGTGTTTTTTTAGTATTTATTGGTAAGTTACTTTTGAAGGTACTTAAAGTAAATTTTGGGTATATAGCATATATAAGATTCCTAGTACAGCAATTATACTAAAGACAATAGATAATAGATTGCGGTTTGGTTTTCTTGGTTTCATCTTTAAAGGCTGTTTTTATGCTTTTAGGTGTTAAAAAGGTAAAGGTAGGGTTTGTTTGTAAAATAAATGTTAATAAAATTAAGGTTTATTTTTTTTACTGTTTTTTGGGTGTTTTTCTTGGATTTACAAGGGTTTTAGATTGATTTGGTTGAACTGTATATGCTAAAAAAATACTTTTTTTCAATATTATTATTTAAAAAATATGCTAATTGCTAAATAATTTGCTAAATTTAGGATATTGTAAAAAAATAAAATCTATTACATGAACCAAGAAAACCCAAATTTGAGAAAAGTGCTTAGTGATTCATATACAATTAAACCTGTGGATCACCAGCCAGATGCTAGTACAACAGCTCCTGTTAACTCTACCCAGCGTACCATGCCTTGGGCAGATGAACTAGGAAATTACCAAAGAAATATTGGAATCCCCAATAAATGTATCAAAGATAGTAAGATCTATATAGTAGGTTCGGGAATCGCAGGACTTGCTGCTGCTTATTATTTTATTCGAGATACAGGGGCCACCCCTAGTAATATTGTTTTTTTAGACCAATTAGAAGTAGAAGGAGGGTCTTTAGATGGATCAGGTAACCCAACTGATGGTTATTTAATTAGAGGTGGACGTGAAATGGATATGACCTATGAGAACGTATGGGATATGTACCAAGATATTCCAGCCTTGGAGCTTCCTGAGCCTTATAGTGTTTTAGATGAATATAGATTAATTAATGATAATGATCCGAATTATTCTGTATCTCGTTTGATCCATAACAAAGGAATAGTAAAAAACTTTGATAATTTTGGTTTAACTAAAAAAGACCAGTATGCCCTTGTAAAGGTACTTTTAAAGAAAAAAGAAGAATGTGATAATGTCACAATCGAGCAGTATTTTTCAGATACTTTTCTAGCAAGTAATTTTTGGATCTTTTGGAGAACGATGTTCGCTTTCCAAAACTGGCATAGTTTATTGGAATTTAAACTCTACATGCACCGTTTTTTACACGATATTGATGGTTTACATGATCTTTCTGCTTTAGTTTTCCCTAAATACAACCAACATGATACTTTTGTTAAGCCTCTAGGTGGTTTTTTAAGTAAAAAAGGTGTTCAATTAGAGCTTGGAATTTTAGTGGAAGATTTAGACTTTACCGAAATAGAAGGTAAAAAGTCGGTAAGTGCCATTCATACTGTAAAAAAAGGGGAGAAACAGGTTATTCAAGTAAGACCAGAGGATTATGTGATTATCACAACAGGTTCTATGACCGAGGATACTTTTTATGGAGATAACCAAAAAGCACCAGTTTTAGCCATTGATAACTCAACTAGTGGTAAGAGTCCAGGGTGGAGATTATGGAAAAACTTAGCCTCTAAGAGTAAAGAATTTGGTAATCCAGAGAAATTCTGCTCGGATATAGATAAAAGTGGATGGATGAGTGCTACTTTAACATGTCGTCAGTCTGCTTTTGTGGATAAACTAAAGCAACACTCAACCAATGATCCTTTTTCAGGGAAAACCGTAACAGGAGGTATTATTACCATTACCGATTCAAATTGGCTGATGAGTTTTACATGTAATAGACAACCACATTTCCCTGACCAACCAAAAGATGTATTGGTATTGTGGGTTTATGCTTTATTTATGGATAAAAAAGGTAATTATGTGCAAAAAGCAATGCCTGAGTGTACAGGTAATGAAATTTTAGCCGAATTATGTTATCACCTAGGAATCGAGGATCAATTAGATGATGTAACGGCAAATACAATTGTAAGAACATCTTATATGCCTTATATTACTTCCATGTTTATGCCTAGAGCCAAGGGAGATAGACCTGATATTGTACCAAAATCTTGTTCTAACTTAGGTTTAGTTGGGCAGTTTGTGGAGACCAATAACGATGTGGTATTTACCATGGAGAGTTCGGTACGAACAGCTCGTTTAGCAGTATATGGGTTGACAAACTCTAATAAACAGGTTCCCGATATTGCCCCTTTCCAATACGATATCAGACAATTATTAAAAGCTGTTAAAGCATTAAATGATGGAAAGAGCTTTGTGGGTGAGGGAATTTTAAAACGATTATTAAAAGGTACCTACTATGAACATATCTTACCAATTGATAAAATGGAAAAACCAGATCCTAATGAAATAGATCCACATAAAGAACCTGAGAATTTCTTTACCGAGCAGTTCTCTCGTTTAAAAGAGTGGTTTAAGCATATGTAATTTTTTTTGTTTTTCTTATAAATTTTAAAGGCAATTAACTTGTTAAAAAGTTGATTGCCTTTTTTGTATGCTTAGATAGTTAAAGAAGATTTATTCAATAAAAGATAAAACAAAGATTCTATGGGCCAGAGTTAACGTAAAAATACAGATTTGAGTCTTTATACTTGATACCTTTATAGATAGGTAGGGTAATTGTTAGTTTTTTATTTGATTATAAAAAAGATCGTGGTTAGTAAATACACACCAAAAGCTTATATTTGATAAAAGAATAACTAATAATAAGTAGAAGTGTTGGCTATGAAATCTTCTGATTTTTTTAAATTTTTTTCGGCTAAAATTGTAAAGAATTTTCAATTTCTTATAAGTGGTTTTTACCTTTTTGCAATTGGTATTGGAATGCTTTTTAGCGATTATAAGTATAAAGCTTTTGGGATTAATATTTTTGAATACGCAAGTGTATTTGATTTTTTAATAGCCCCTTTTGCTGATTTTCGAATTCTGCTATTTACCTTAATTACCCTTTTACTTACTTATGGGTTATTTGTTTTAGATCACTTTTGGCAGCAAAATTTTCCTACGCAATATTCAAAAAGTATATTGCATGTAGACCGCTTTTGGTTTTACAAAAAAATAAAAGGTATTTTTAGTGTTTTATGCTTTGTTGTCTATTTGATACTCGCTGCTGGGTTTTATGGGAAGATTACCTATAAACAAACCTTAAAGCAAAATCCGGTAAGAGTCCAGTTTACACCAGGACAAAGGCAAAGCGGAATACTTATTGGTAAAACAAGTGATATGTTATTTTTATATGATCAAAAAACAGTACATATAATACCTTTAATGGGCGTGGTGCAAAGCATTTCGTATTGATACTGGGTTTTTTAAGGCTGTTTTATTAACCTAGATTAACTTATTTTGTTTAATATTTTCTTACCTTTAAAAGGTATATAATTAATAAATTAAAGGTATGAGTAATGTAGAATTAGTTATAGAGGAGAGGGCGGCAAGTATTGGAAATTTTCTTGTTGGAAGGCTACTTCCATTTCGACAAAAAAGAATGGTAGGTCCATTTGCTTTTATCGATCATATGGGACCAATTGGTTTTAAAGATCATGATAATTTAGATGTAGATCCTCATCCTCACATCGGGTTATCCACTCTTACTTATTTGTTTGATGGTCAGATTCATCACAAAGATAGTATTGGTAGTGATCAGGTTATTACCCCAGGGGATGTAAATTGGATGAATGCTGGTAAAGGAGTGGTGCACTCGGAGCGAATTTGTAACAATTTTCGTGAAAAAAATCCCGATGGTATGCTTCACGGGCTTCAAATCTGGGTAGCCCTGCCAAAGGAGTTAGAGAATATGGAACCTTCTTTTGTGCATATTGATAAGGCTGAACTCCCGCAGTGGACTCAAGATCAAGTAACCTATAAACTAATAGCAGGTAAAGCCCTGGGAAAAGAATCTCCGGTACCTGTTTTTAGTGATTTATATTTCTTAGAAATTAAATCAAGTAAGCAAGCTACCATTTCCATTGGAGACGGGCTTTATGGTGAGTCGGCTTTATATATTTTAAAGGGCTCTGTGGTTAGTGAGGGGCATACCTATTTTGAAAAAAATATTCTAATAGCTAAAGATAGTAAACTCTGTGAATTTCAGATGGCTCCAGATTCTGTGGTTTATATTTTTGGTGGGACTCCATTTGAGCAGCCAAGGCATTTGCTGTGGAACTTTTTATCTAGTGATCCCTTAGAGTTGCAACGTGCAAAACAAGCCTGGATTGATCAAGATTACAGTAAGTTTCCGTTAATTAAGACTGATTGTGATTCCTATGTACCTTTTCCTAAGGAGATGGAGAATTTTAAAATAAAAACCGATTAAAAAACAACAACTATGGAAGCTAGAGTTATTGCACATTTAAAACAAGATAATTACCAGACAACTATTACAGCTGGAGAAAAACAGATATTGGCCGATGAACCGGTGAGTTTAGGAGGTAAAGATTTAGGATTTACACCCTACGAGCTTTTGGCTAGCTCATTGGCTAGTTGTACCGCTATTACACTTCGCATGTATAGCGCTCAGAAACAGTGGGATTTAGGTCAAATTTCCATTGATATAACCATGGAGAAGGATCCTGAGACCTCTTTGGTGACTTTTATACGAACTCTTAGTTTTGAAAACAAAGATTTATTAGACAAACAGTTATTACGATTAGAGAGTGTTGCTGGTAAATGTCCGGTACATAAAATATTAAGTTCTCAGATTAATATACAAACAAGTATTGCATAATACTTAGATAAAATAAAGTAAAAGCCGTGAGAATTAATTATTAATATTCACGGCTTTTTCTGTATTTAATAATATAGTTTATAGTGTTTTTTGTACAATCACCAGACTGGTAAAAGGCTGAGCGTTTAGTATCTTATTGGTCAGACTTCCAATTAGTATCGAACGTAATTTACTGTCTCCCTTTGCGGCTAAACAAAGCATATCTGCTTTTTTTATTTTGCACTGATTTTGTAGTATCTCTACAATCTTTTTGCTGTCTTGAAAGATTGGTTGAAAGTCAATTTTCTCTAAAACAGGGTTCTTTTTTACCAAATCGGAAAATAGTTTATTTAAATGTTTAGCTGTTTTTTGTTCTAATTTATCATCTTTAACCATAGGAAAGAATAAAGCTGGAATATTAAAGGCTCTAATTAGGGTTGTAGTGGAATTTACCGAAATAATATTCGTGTCTTTAAGAGTTGTAACAAGCCCCTTTAAGGGCCACGATAAGTCCGAGGCGATTAATATATTTGAGTTATTGTATTTAAAGTTAATTGGGACAAAAAAGTACGTTGCTTTAAAAATACGCAATAATTTTTGGGCCATGGCACCAGAGCCATTCTCCAGAGTTTTCCATCCACAAAATACGATAGATATGTTATTGGATAAACAAACCTGTTGAATTGCCGCTTCACTTTGTTCTTCTTGGGTTAGGTGAATATAAACTTTTTTGGAATCTTTAAAGTATGGTTCGATGCTCTGCTTTATTTTGTTTATCAGTAAGGCTTCGATGTCCAACTCTTCCATATAATCTTCCCATATATGTTGTAGGTCCGAAGGAATTAAATTATGAATAAAGTGTATTTCACAAACCGAATTAACCTTTTGGTAATCAAAAGCATATTTTATTAAACTAGCATCGATTTGCGATAAATCTAAGGTAATGGCAATTTTATTCATGATCTGGATTTTTATTGGTCTGTTGTTCAAGTAAATTCTTTAGTAGTTGTTGATTGGTCTTATCTTGTTTGATTTTAGTTTTTTTAATTTGTGTTTTATAGTCCTCTCTTATACCTATTAAAAGAGAAATGGCCATAACAACCAGTAAAATAGCAAAAGGTAATCCCGAGATAGTAACCGCAGCTTGTAGGGTATCTAGACCACCTCCGGTTAAAAGCGTAGCAGCTATTATTCCCGATAAAGAAGCCCAAAGTATTCTTTGGAAAGCTTTTGTTTTAGCACTTCCACCCGAGGTAATTCCATCAACTACTAAGGCCCCCGAGTCTGCCGAGGTTATAATAAAGCTACATATTAATACCATACCTAGAATTTTTAAAACCATAGAGAATGGAAATTTCTCAAAAAACACAAATAATGCTGTAGATATGTTGTCATCCACCGCGTGAACAAGAGCTAGATCACCGGCAAGTAAGCCTTGAATGGTTGTGCCACTAAAGGCTGAGAACCATAAAAAAGTTACCGCTGCGGGAAGTATTAAAACCGTTAAAATAAATTCTTTGATGGTCCTTCCTCTTGAAATCCTAGCAATAAATGTTCCTACAAAAGGTGACCAAGATGCCCACCATCCCCAGTACATTAAAGTCACATTATTATGCCAGGTGCTATTGGTGAGATTCCCTGACCAGGTTGATAAATCAATAAAATTAGTCAGATAACTTCCAATATTCTGAAAATATCCATTTAATATATAAGCAGTAGGGCCTAAAATTAGAATAAGTAAAAATAGCACCAGGGCAGCTCCTATGTTTAATTCACTAAGGAACTTAACTCCTTTATCTACTCCTGAGACAACTGAAATGGTGGCAATACCTGTAATACCGAAAATAATTAAATACTGTAACAGTAAGCTTTGTGGTATGCCAAATACATGATTTAATCCCGCGTTTATTTGTCCGGTTCCAAACCCCAATGTAGTTGCTAGACCAAACAAAGTAGCCACCACAGCCACAATGTCAATAACATGACCTCTCCAGCCGTAAATTTTATTGCCTAGAATTGGAAAAAAAGCAGATCGAATGGTAAGGGGCATTTTGCGGTTGTAGGTAAAGTAGGCCAAGGATAAGCCTATTACCGAGTAAATTGCCCAACCGTGTATACCATGGTGTAAGAACGCAAAATTGATGGCCTCTTGTCCAATTAAACTAGGGTCACTGCCAATGGCTAAACGAGGAGGGGTAACAAAGTCTCTAACCGGATCGGCAATACTAAAGAGTACTAATCCGTTACCTATCCCAGCACTAAAAAGCATGGCAAACCATGCAATTCCCTTAAATTCTGGTTCGGCTGATTCACCTCCGATGCGTATATTTCCATATTTACTTAATGAAATATACAAACAAAAGACAATGAAAAAATTAACCGATATGGTATATACCCATCCTGCTTTTTGCGAGACTAAATCTTGTAAATTATCCAGTAGGACTTGAGCTTGTTGATTGTATATCAAGGCCAGTAGAATACTGGTTACTAGTATTAAAATTGTTGGTATAAATACCGGAGGGTTTACCGTTAAACCCAATATTTTTTTGTGATTTGTATTTTTACTCTCCACAGTTAAATTCTTTTAAAATAATTAAAATTAAAATCCTTTAGATAAACCCTTTACCGGTCATCTGGTTATTTAATTGAAAAAGGCAGCATATAATTAGCCCATAGAACTCAAAAAATGAGTGTGATAATGAATTGACTACAATCTCTTTTATAGTCAATAAGGACATCTGGTTTTTTCAACCTAGATAAAGAAGTAATTTAGTTTGAACAGCTTTATTTTACTGAACTTTTTTGCGCGCTAAAAAGATAAATAAACCTTCATTTATCAACCTTTAATGGAGCAAGATAAGCACTTTTATTTATAGTATTGATTTTCAGTATTTTAAAAAACGAAATTTATCGATCTAATCCTTGGTGATTACCTTTGTTAATTTGGCCTTTTGTTTTAATTAACAGGGGTTAATGTGTTAAAAATATATTAAAATGGTAAAAATAGGATTAACTAAAAGCTTCAATCCATATTTGTTGTTCTTTAAATATAATGTTTGCCGTTTTTTTACTAATCAGATAAAGGCTCTATAAACTAAAAAGGGGGCAGGGTGTGGCGTTTAAAAGTAAAAATAGCTTCAGAAAGTTTTTATAAATCCTAAAAAGTAGGCATGGCTTTGTGGTATATAACTTTACACTTTGCTTTAAAAAATATAAAAACCTCATAATAAGTGAATTATGAGGTTTTTATATTTTTTAATAAAGGCTTTATTTACAAACAAGCAGTACTACAAAATACTTTTGCGTAATTCCTGTGGTGTTTGACTAGATAGGTAGCCTAGTGGAATATCAAATACACTTAAGGCACCAGTTTGACCTTGTTTGGCAAGTTTTCCAACGGCTCTTGCAAAGGCAACTAAAACACTTGCGGTGAACTCTGGATTACTCTCTAAGGCTAAACTAAATTCAATACGGTGTTTATTACCACTAGCGGTTTGTCCTGATCTAAAGACAATACCACCGTGAGGCATCTTACTATGGTTTTTATTTAATTCCTCTTGATCAATAAAATGTACTGTGGTTTGGTAATCACTAAAATAATGAGGCATTTCAACGATCGTTTTTTCAATTAAGCTCGTGTTTGCATCGTTTTGCGCTACCACATAACATACTCTGTGATGTTTATCTGCCGTGGAAAGTTGTGGGTTTTCACCTGATCTAACTAAGTCAATAGCTTCTTGTTTAGGAATGGTATATTGCACAGCATCTTTTACACCTTCTACGCGTCTTATCGCATCAGAATGTCCTTGGCTTAAGCCTTCACCCCAAAAAGTATAATCATGACCTTGTGGTAAGATACTCTGACCTATTAATCTAGCCATAGAAAACAATCCAGGATCCCAGCCAGTTGAAATAAGACTCAAAGTACCATTTTGCTTTGCGGATTGATCTACCATGTCAAAATATTCTGGTATTTTAGCGTGGGTATCAAAACTATCCACTGTATGAAACATCTTGTTGATATTGGTAACTTGACTAGGTAAATCTTTTGCCGATCCTCCACAAAGTATCATTACATCTATTTTGCCTTTATACAGTGCAATATCATCTAAGCTAATAACCTTGGCCTTGGTGTCTAAATCTTGTGGCTTTCGTCGGGTAAAAATCCCAACTAGCTCCATATCTGGATTTTGACTTATTGCCATTTGCACTCCTTTTCCTAAATTTCCATAGCCGACTATCCCGACTCTTAAGATTTGCTTACTTGTGTTTTGCATGTGTGTGTTTTTTTAGCTGTTTTGTCCATTTTAAAAAAGACTTTAATTTTTAAAATTAGACGATGCTGCTAAAATACTAAAAGTTTTAAAAAGCTCTAACAATTTTCTTATGCATGGTTTTTATTTAAACCTAAGTTTCTGGGTATTTTCAATTAAATTCAAGGGATGATTTTTAATAATCTATCAAATGGAAATTACTTAAACTAGGTTAAGTGTAGTACAGGTTTTTTAAATGTACTTTTGTATAAGTAATAATTCAAAGCTATCTAGCAATCTTGATAATAGGTTATAAATAAGTAATTTAATAATTATCATAAAGGCAAAAATAAGGTTGTAGATAACTAGATTTACTTCTATTAATTAAAAAAAATAAAAACATATGGAATCTAATTTAATTTGGGATTTTGATCCCACTCATTCTCAAGTAATCTTCACGGTAAAACACATGGTTTTTACTACTATCACTGGAAGATTTGACCAATTTACAGCGCAGATGCAAAATAATACGCAAGATTTTACAACCGCAAAATTAGGTTTTACCGCGCAAGTGTCCTCTATTAATACCAATAATAAAGATAGAGATAATCACCTTTTAAGTCAGGACTTCTTTGATGCTCAAAAGTATCCTACTATTGATTTTCAATCCACACATATTAGTAAAACGCAAGATGGTCACTACCAAGTTTCAGGACAATTAACCATGTTGGATAAGAGCATCTCTATAACCCTACAGGCTCAAGTAAGTTCTGTTATGGTAGATCCTTGGGGAAATAATAAAATAGCAATAAGCTTAAATGGAAAAATCAATAGAAAAGATTTTGGCTTATCTTACAATGCTGTTTTAGAAAAAGGAGGTCTTTTAATTGCAGAAGAGATTGGTGTTCATGCAGAGGTTCAATTTGTGGAAAACAAAGCATAATCGAATTGCGAATTTGTCTGATTAATTATAAAAGTGAAAATCCCTTTTTTAGTTTTTAACTAATAGGGGATTTTTTTTTATATAGGTAAGACGTACCCTTTGGTCTTTAAGGGTATCCTTTTTTAATAAAGTCATGTTGTTTTTCAAGCATACTTTTTCACTCGCTTTATTATCTTGATACATTCTTGCAATGGCTTTTGTAGCTTTATATTCACAGAAAATTATATCCAGTAGCATTTTACAAATACGCGTGGCTAAACCCTGATTAGAATATTTATAATCAATTATATAGCCAACTTCGTAAATATGGCTTGTTTGCTCATAGGTGTATATACCAGCTTGTCCAATTAAATTCTCAAACTGATCTTTAATAACCCAAAGCCTCTTTTGATTTGTTTTTTCAAACATTTGCTTTACTTGACAAGCTGATACTTTAGATAAATCTTGCGGAATAAACTCGGTATTTAGTTTGTTATGATAGATTTCAATAAGTCCTGGGGTGTCTTTTTCTGTAAAGTCATTAATTGTCAAAATAATCATCTTTAAAAGCTTTTTTTATTTAGTGATTCAACTACCTTTGCTTTTTTTAAAAATTATAAGTTAAACCACCGGTTTACCCTATTGCTTTTTTAAAGGTAGTAATTTTACTAAATTCAAGGCAAGAGTTAGAATTTTTTTTTAAAACACACACAACACACACTAAAAATAAATTGGATTTAATTATGATTAGGTTTTTAATTGGTTTGGGTATAAGTCTTATTGCAATGGTTTTAATTTCTTGTCAAACCCAAGGAATTTATCCGCAAAAATCCAGTAGTAATAAAGAGTTGGTATCTAGTATAACACAGCAATTAAAAGACGGTAGAAAAGTAGGTAACCTACGTCTTTTCTCCAAAGATATTCTCGATGGTGAACTGGGGGGGTTTTGTGTATCCTATATTGAAAACAATCAGGCAACAAACCACTTTTATGAATTAGAAGCCGGGAGCTTTACAACAAAAGATATTCAAGTTTTTAAACAAATTGACCCATTTTTCACACCCGATGCACAAATAGGACAAAACATAGATAAATTTCCATTAGATTCGATTCCTTTTTATGTGGATCAGGCCAAAAAGCTGTTAGATAAAAAATATGCTCAAATAAGTTTATACCGATATGATTTTGTGGTGGATACACAAAAAGGTATAAAACAAGAGTTTATTTTAAATGCTGTTACCCAAAACCAAGCAAAAACTTCTCATCTCTCGATAGGAACTTACAATTATTATAGTTTTCACTTTATAGTAGATAATAATAAAAAGGTCAAGTTAATTTCTCCTTGATTATATAGATTCTATGGTTGATGTATCTGTCTGTTGTGTTTTATGAGTTGTATTTTTCACTACAATTTTATTTACTCGGCTCATTAAATAGATACTTAAACAAGAGGCAATCACAACCACATATCCAACCACATCGTAGTTCATAAGAGGACTATCTTTGGTTTGTTGATATACTAGCGTTCCGGCAAGTGCGGCTGCAACTCCTCCAGAAATAGATTGTAAGGAAGAGCTAATGCTCATATATGCTCCCCTGTCTTTGGCCTGTGGAACAGCACTTCCAAGAGCTGTGGCGGGTACCATTCTACTCATTATACCTGTCATCATCAATATATTAATGGTAATTACAAGCCAAAAAGGAATCTCGAACATATGGGTGTAAACCACACAAACAATCATTAACCATACCGATGCAATGCTAAAGAGGTGAAACTTATTTACCCTATCACTTAATCGACCTACAAAAGGCATTAATGTAAGGGAGAAAACCCCGGATATCATAAACATAATTGGTAATTGCTCGGGTGTAACTCCTAGATTATTTACCGCAAAAACGGTACCGAAAGGCATCATCATAAACCCTCCAATAGACATAATGGCGGTACTGGCAAAGCCTACGCGGTAATCTTTGTGTTTTAAGGTATTTAGTAAATGGCCAATTGCATTTTTGGGTTTCTCAAGAGATAAGTGATCTTTAACTGGCTTAAGTCCCCAAGCAATTGCAATTGCAATAAAAACAGAAAGGGCCACAATCATTAAAAAAGGAGCCTCCCAGTTCCATAAATTAGCTACATAAAGACCAATTGGAATACCTAAAACCTGGCTAGCTCCAAAGCCCATTTGTACAAACCCCATTACTCTTCCTCTTTGCTGTAGGGTAAAAATATCGGTAATAATAGCCATGGAAATAGAACCAATTACCCCTCCGAATAAACCTGTGAATATTCTAGCGGCCAATAATGTGGGATACGAGTATGCTAAACCACAAAATAAAGTGCCTAGAATAAAGCCACAATAGAAAAACAATAATAATTTCTTACGGTCAAAACGATCGGCAAATCCAGCTGTTAATAATCCCGATCCTCCAGCACTAAAGGCGTAGGCTGAAACAGCTATTCCAAAGTCCTGGGTACTCATATCCTCTATTGTTTTTAAAAGTAAATCTCCTAAAGGAGCCATGACCATGAAGTCTAATATTACAGTGAATTGGGTTATTGCTAGGATGAATATTACAAATTTTTGATAACCTGTAAAATTACTATTTGTATTTTGTGACATATTTAATGTGATAAGTCTGTTTTTGTTCAAAAAAGTAAGGCGCCTGATTGTAAAATTCAGACAACTTATTTATCAGTATGCATTTGATTTTTCTTAAGAGATGCTTTTAAAAAATTAATTTGCAGCATGCAAAAGTACGTAAAACTTTTGGCTTTAAATCATGGAATACAACTAGTAACTTTCGCAAATCCACCAACAAGGATGTTATCTATACCTTTTTTAAGTAATACTGGTGTAAAACACAAAAAATTATAGGGATTAGTTCCGTATATATAGGTTATTTTAACTAAATTTAGTTCTTATTAATATACGATGTATTTTAGCATTGAAAATCAAGCCTGTAATAAGGGCAAGGCAAATTAAATTAAAAAATAATTTTTAATTACATATGAAAAATTCAGGGACACAAATTTCCAATACCATTTTATGGCAGATTATCTTCCTTGCCGTTATTCTTTTTATTTTTATGGTCTTGGGCTATAACCTTGTTATTTTTATACCAGGAGCTTTAGGGGCTATATGTCTGTTTGTATTGTTATTAAAACCATTTAATTGGCTAACGTTAAATAAAAAGATAAATAAAATAGTCAGTATTATTTTACTGTTTTTAAGTAGCATAATCTTCATAATTGGACCACTTTTTTTATTAGTAAATGTATTGACTAATAAAGTTTTGGCTTTAGTTCAAGATAAAGCGCAAGTAAAGGCATCTGTGGATCGTTTAATTCAAATTATGAATGATAGATACCATGTGGATGTGTTTAATGAATCTAACCTTGGGAGATTTGTTGATATTGGAGGTAAAGCAGCTGAATCGATTTTAAACGCGTCGGTAAATAGTGTTATGCAATTGGGAATTGCCTATTTGTTACTGTTTTTTATTTTTCTGCAGTACAGGGAGTTACAAAGTTGGATATATCGTGTAGTACCTTTTAAGCGTACCAATTTACAGGCTTTGGGAGAGGAAATGAAAAAATTAGTAATTTCTAATGCTGTAGGGGTGCCTTTAACTGCATTTCTACAAGCGGTGATCGCCTACATAGGGTATTTAATTTTTGGGGTTCAGGATGCTTTTCTATTGTTTGTATTAACTGTTTTTGCCGCTATGTTGCCAGTGGTGGGAGCATCTTTAATCTACCTACCGGTATGTGCTATTTTATTTGCGCAAAATCACACTAGTAATGCCATAGGGTTATTAGCTTATTGTATTATTATTGTAGGATCGGCCGATAATTTAATACGTTTTTTATTGCAAAAGAAAATGGCCAATGTCCATCCGTTAATTACCATATTTGGGGTTATTATAGGGCTTAACTTATTTGGTTTTATAGGAATTATATTTGGACCAATTTTAATTTCTTTATTTATTTGGCTTGTGAAGCTTTATAATCTAGAGTTTGGTACCAATACCGTGGATTTGCAAAATCCAGAAACACTATCCAATAACACAAGCCAAGAACAACCTAAAACTTAACAAGAAAATTACATTAGCAAAAGTAATATAGTAAGCAACAAGGTAAATGTAATAAAAATACCTTGTTGCTTTTTTTATACCCAACCCCTTATTTTTAATTATTTTCCCAGCTGTTTTTTTAACATGTGTAGATTCCTTGATTAGTTCAACAAGGCAAAAAAGTGAGCTAGGGTAAATTTCGCATATTTTCGATTTTTTTTTTCTTCAAGGCAAATATGCGATTCTGAGCATAATTGAAAAATCTTGTTTATAACGAAAGTTTCTTCGACCAATAAGTCAGGTTATGCTTTTAGAGCAAATATTTGGGCTCGGGAGTTTACATTAAGTTTAATGTAAATATTACCTATATGGTATTTTGCCGTACTAAGGGTAATGCTTAACTCTTGTGAGATTTGTTTGTTACTACAACCCTCCCAGACTAATAATAGAACATCATATTCACGGTCAGTTAACTTGTAGTTGTTTTTTAAATACTCCTCCAAAGCCTGTGAATTATCTTTAAACTGTGAAATAAAAGGGGTGTTATCGTTTTGATTACTTTTCTCTTGAATTAAAAGTTTATGATAATTCTTGATTAACGAAATATACTGGGTTACAAATATTTCATTTTGTTTGTTATTGATGTAGTGCTTGATTAATAACAAGTAATTTAAATAAAGATTTGCCGATATGGCAAGGATAATAATTAATTTATAAATTGTTATTGTATTTTGATAATCAAGTATACTAGATATAGGGTGTAGATCGGTATAGATTAAGGTATATAATATAATTAGAATTGTTAGCAAAGAGATAGGCATTACCTTTCTTTTAGCCAGAGAAATTCTGTAAAGAGCTACTTGTGTTACTCCTACAAGTACAATTACCGATAAGTAAAGTAGTAAAGGGAACATGCTGTGATAAATAGAGTTATACCCTAAAACACAAAGGCCAAGAAGCGTTATTAGCGTATATAACTTGAATTGGTAATTGTAGGCGATTCGCTTAATTTTAAAGCTATAAAAGTAGCTTAACAAATAAATACTATACATCACACCCGAGATAACAATTAAGTGCTGAAAGTAAGGCAGTAAGTAGTAAATGTCATTTCTTGCAATACATTGACCTATATCTGCATAAGAAAATCCAGCAAGTAAAATACCTTGAAAAGTTAAAAATACGGCCCATTTCCGATGTTTATAAACCAAGTAAAGGCTCAATGTAGAAATAAGTGATAGAATCATTACCCCATAGAAAATTCCTGAGACAAAATCTGTTGGACTTATCCGAATCAAGTCTGGATTTGGATTACCAGTTTTAAAATCATTATATGTAGAAATTTCCGGAGAAATACTACCTGATAAGGTTTGTGATTTGGGTTGAGTTGTGCTATTTTTTTCTAATTGTATTTGTGTGGTATGGTTATCCACTAATTTGTTTTGGCTATTATATTGTGTTGTAAACCAAGTGAAATAGGGTAGTAGTCCCATTACCAAACATATTAATAATACCGGTAGGAATTTGCTGTTTTTGTTGTTTCTAGATGCCATCTTAACAGAAATAAATTAATTACAATACGTAAAAAATTGAACCTAGTTATATTCATTAGGTTCTCTCCAAAAATTAGACACTACTTTTTAAAAATAGGCATGCTACTGGTTTTATATAAAACGCAGTTGGCTTATATAGACCATGAAAAAACAATAGAACTATAAGATAGTAGACTATTTCAAAAAAGTAGGGAAGATTTTATGACGCGCCAATAAGATATTGAACATTAAAATCAAGCCTTAATCTCTTAGAGCTCCAATTTATTCTAGAAACTATCCGCAATGCTAGTGAAATTAACAACCAATTTACAAGTGAGTAGCTTGTAAGTATATGGTTTTTAGATTTTTGAGTTTTGTGAGACATTTTGTTGTTGTTTTTGTTGTTTGGGTGCAAGTTAGCAAAAGTTTAAGTTTTATTTAAATAAAATGGACTTTATTTTAAATCGGTTTTTACTTAAGTGTCAAATACATAGCAAATAATGATATGTGTTTGCTTTACCTACTTGGCTGGGGGAAAAATTCCGTACAAAATCATATAAGAATAAGTTTAGATGTTTTTGAATCTTATTTTACAATAGCCTTAATAAAATGTTAGTGAATTTTATTAAGTGTTAAATAATCAAGGTTTTGTGTTTTTTAGAGAGGGTCGTATTTCAAATTAGGATAATTAATAATTGATTTTTACCTAATTTTTACAAAACTAATAGCAATTACAACAAGAGTTTATTGGATGAAATAGTCGGAATTAGCAAAATGATTTTCTTAATTTTTTTGTCTTTTTTATAAACTATAACATGTAAAAAGCACCTTTACTTTTTACCATAAATGCTGGTTTGTCGGATGGGAAATTAATATAAATACCTGTTTTTTTGGGAGAAATTAAAGTTTCATTTAGAAATCAGGAGCAAATTTTTATTTATGACTATTTGTGCATTATGGCATAAATAGCCAATTTTTAGAATCAATCTAAAATATTGGGTACAGTACGTTGTTAAAAACTGCAACTTACTGTTTATTAGGTATTTGTGTTTTTTAATTTGTTGCATTTTAAGAGATAACCATACCAATGGTCGGGTTAGTTAAGTGCACATTTTGCCCATAATTTAATAACTCACCTAGGCATTAGGATAGGAACTTAGATACCTTTAAGCAGTATTTTTGAGTTAAAATTTTAAAAACAGACAATTTGGGATTTCTTTAATATAAGCTTGGGAAAAACTCACCCCAAGACAATGTAATTTTGCAAATTATTAGAAAGAACCAAATATTAAGAGTTGTAAAGATTTTTTTTAAAGAATATTAAAACCGATTTTAAAAAGAATAATTTATAAATAATTGATATGATAAGAAAACTACTAAACTCAAAGAAAACTTAATTAGAAAATAAGTTATGTGAACTTTAACTCTAGGTATTTAAAGTTACATGATAACACTTTTATGTACTTAAAAGTTATCTCAGAAATGAAGTAATTGCAAGAAAGGACATTTGTGATGGATTATTTTTTAACTCACATAAAAAGTAAATCTATAAAGATAAAGTGTTATAGAAAAACAGTTATAGGCATTTTTTATATTCTATATATAAAGGTTATAACTACACAAACTCAAACAAACAATATAAACAAACAACAAATGAAACAAAAAAATACTTTTACCCTCTTTAAGTGGGTATTAATGCTTTTTGTGCTTATAACTCCAATGCTCCATTCTTATGGTCAAGCAAAAGTTCTGGCTAAATTTGAAAGTCAAAGTGATAGTAAGCGTGGATTATTGGGGATAGGTGGTCCTGCCGTGGTAGGTGGTACAAATATAAACCAAGACAATGATCAAGTAGCTACTCTATATGCTTCTCCTGGTCTAGCATTGGTGATTTCTAAGTATAATAGTCATATAATTGCCAGCTACGAACAGCCAGTTGGACCTGATCAGTGGAGTTATATTGAACTTGATGGAGATCAAGGACTTTTTGACATGATTCTTGGAGGTAGTCTTGGAAATGCTTTAGGTGCGCTTTTAGATAATGTACTTTTTGGAAGTCAGAATATTGTTGTAAGCGCTTTGGATGCACAAGGTAATGCCGTTTTTACAACTTCAAGTAACGAGCGATTCTCTAGTAATGAGTCAAGATTATTTGTAAATGGAGAGGGTAAAAATGTGTTAGCAATTAAACCAACACAAGCTTATCAAAAAATAAAAATCGAAAATAAAGCTAGTTCTGTAGTAGGTTTATTAAATGAATTTAAGGTTTCTGTTAGTAAAATTTACACTCTAGAAGGAGCCATAGACAATCAGTGTGGTAAACCAATAGGTACAAGTTTTGATGGTACGGGTGGTTTAGGGTTAACATTACTTGATGTAAATAACCAAAATCTAGGAGCTGCAATAGACAGTGGTACTGACTTTTCAGATACTTACTCAAATTTAAAATCTAGTGGATTATTAAGTCTGGATGTAGGAGTGAGTTTATCTCAAATTTTCTATTTCCCTAATGTTTCTAACGCTGATGCTACTTTTAACGTTACCCTAGGGTTTGGTAGTTCTGCATTGAATTTAGAATTACTTGGAGGCGTGGAAATCAGTGCTTATAACGGTCACCAAAAAGTTTATACTAAATCTTTAGGTACTGGTTTGGTTAATGGAATAGATCTTTTAGGTCTTTTACAAAGCAATCAAAAAGCAACTATTGTTTTTATGCCAGGGACTAGTTTTGATCGTATTGAGGTTAAGGCTAATGGCGGACTAGACCTTAGTTTGTTAAGCTCAGGATTGCGCATTTACGATGTACAACGATTCGGTGGAGAACAATTTGGATGTGAGAATCCATTGTTGGAAAAGCCAGATCAAACTCAAAGTCCTTTTTATGATGCTGCATGTGTACAAGAAAGTGGGCTTGTAAGTTTTGAAAATGTAGATTTTCCATATTATGCTGTAGATGGTAATAATGAAAGTTTTGCCGTTTTAACTGCAGCTAATAGTAAACTTCTAGGTATTGTTGGCAATCAAGATGTAAGTGGTATGATTCACATGTCTTGGGGGGATAGTAATATACCTGCAAATACGCCAACCTATATTCGCATAGATACCAATGAAAAAGTGTTAAATGCATTATTAGGTGGAGCTTTAGGTAACCTAGTTGAAGGTGTAGGAAATCTTTTGTTAGGACAATATTTTTTCGAAGTAGATGTCTTTCAAGTAGGTAACTCACAAAGTATTTTGTCGGGAAATAGTAAGAATTCTTTTGGGGATAATTCAAAAGGAAGTATTACGGTGGTACAAGATAATTTAGGACGCTTTTATTTAAAAGTGGCACCTAACACGGAATATAATAGTATTAAAATTACTAATAAAGTTGATTCAGGACTAGTAAGTTTAGAAAAAGGAGCTTTTACCATGAAGGTCTATGATATGTGTCGCGAGAATGACTTAACATCTGCTATGTGTGGACGCCCAATATCTACTTCTTTTGATGCAACTGGAATTAATATTTCTTTATTAGGAGGATTAATGAATAATAACTTCCACTACGCTATTAATGAGGTAGAGACCGATTACTCCTCTTTGCAAGCAGATAGTGGTATATTAGGAGTGAATCTTTTAGGAAGCGTTTCTCAAAGCTTTGACTTTGCAACAGCTTCAGAAATTGGCTCAAGTTTTAATTTAACTTTGCAGTTTAATAAATCAATTGTAGGATTGGATTTATTAGGTGGAGTGGAGATTTTGGCATATAATGGTACAAATCTTGTCTACACTATGCCACTATCTAATGGTTTAATAGGCAGGACAGACCTTTTAGGTCTATTGGAAAGAGGCGAAAAATTTACAGTAGCATTTGGACCAAGTCAACCTTATGATCGTATAGAAGTTAAAGTGAATCAAGGAGTTGGTCTTAATTTATTAGGTGAAGGATTGCGAATTTATAACGTGCAACGTTATGGAAATGCGTGTCCAAATCCATTATTGGACATTAAGGCACCTTCTGATAGTCCTTTTGAGAATCCATCTTGTTCGAGTATCTTATTAGAGGATAGTAATGTTGATTTTGGAAACTTAGCTGTTGATCAAAATAACGAGAGTTATGCAACTTTAGTAGCCTCCAATGGCCCTATTTTAAATGTTGGTGGTACCCAGGCTATGATTCATATGGGATATGGTAAAACTCTGGCTGCAAATACAACATCTTATATACGTATAGATTCTGATAAAGATTTATTAGATGCCTTATTATCAGGTAGTTTAGGTAAAGTTGTTGCAGGTGTAGGAGAGGCTTTATTAGGGAGTCATGTTATTACAGTTCAGGCATATAATGATCAAGATGAAGTATTAAAGGCTACAAGTGGTGATGGATTTGAATCCTCTACAAATGGCGGGGTTACTTTAGTACAAGATAATATAGGTAGATACTATTTAGCGGTGTCTCCAAACACGCAATATAATAGTGTGAAAATTTCAACCAAAGTAAGCGGATTATTAGGAGCTGGAGGAGTGAAAACTTTAAAGGTTTTTAATATGTGTTATGAAACAGGTATGGATATTTGTTTTCCTGCTCAGTTTACTTCATACACGCAATCTGGTTTAAACTTAGGTTTAGGTAGTGGTGTTGGCGTGTTAGAAGGTGCAGGTGTTACCAATGCTTATTATGCTATTGATGGGAATTCTTCCAATTATTCTCAAATTACAGCTGGTACTTTAGGAGTTGGTGCTTCTGTAAGACAAATGATTTATTTTAGTCAGCCGTCTTTAGTTGGTGATGAGTTAAAAGTTAGAATTCAATCTGGAAACAGTGGGGTTCTTAACCTAGAGCTTTTGGGAGGATATAAAGTAATTACTTATTTAGGTAACAATAAAAAAGAAGAATTTACTTTCCAACAAGGAATTCTTAATGGATTTGACTTATTGGCTTTATTTAAAGCTGGAGGTATACAAACCCTTAGTTATGAAACAACCCAGGCTTATGATCGCGTGGAGGTGGTAGTAACCAATGTTGCTTCGGTTAATACTTCTTCTGAGTTAAGATTATATGATGTTAAACGTGTGGGACCTAATTGCCCTGAATTAATTACAGCACATCCCTTTGAAGAGCCAGTGTGCGCTACGGAAATTAGTGAATTTAACAACGTAAGTGAGGTAAGTAACCTTGTTAGTGATGATTTCGATGCGTTTGCTACACTTCATTCTGGTGCAGGTTTTATTGTAGGTATTGGCAGTGAAGAAGGAATTTTAGAATTGGGATACGACCATACAGTTCCCGCAGGTGTTACCTCATATATTCGTTTTGATCTAGAGGATGAGTTACTAGAAAAGTTAGTATCTGGAAGTTTAGGTAACATTGTAAAAGGAGTCTTAGGTTCTTTAATTATAGGAAATCACTATTTTACTTTAGAAGTAAAGGATCCAAGTGGTGCAGTTATTTTAGATGGTAATAGTCTTAATCCTAATAGTCAGATAAAAGAAGGAATTGTACGAATTATGATTGATAAATTAGGTCGTAGCTATTTGGCTGTTACCCCTAGTCAAGATTATAAGTCTGTACGTATTGTGACAAAGACAAATGCAGCTATAGGTTTAGGGACATCTAATAGTATGAATGTATATGGAATGTGCTATGAATCTGTTAACAATACTTGTCAAGATGTTTTTGCAACTTCTTATGAATTGGAAGGTGTTGATCTTGGCTTAGAAGGTATTGGAAATGCAGGTGTTACAAACCCAGAGAGAGCTATAGATGATAATTCTACTAATTTCTCGCAATTGAGTGTTGGTACTTTAGGTGTGGGAAGTAAAGTTACCCAATGGTTTTATTTTAACACGGACTCTGCACCTAACGAAATTGTAAATATTAGGTTTAAAACCAATGGTGGGACTGCTAATCTAGATTTATTAGGTAAATTAAAGATAGTTGCTTATAAAGGAGATACCCAAGTAGATCAGGTTGTATTTGGTGGAGATGGAATAGTTAATGGAGTTAATGTTTTAGATCTAATTCAAAATGGTCAGGTAGTTGATTTACCTTTTTCTCCAATGGCAAGTTATGACCGTATTTCAATTTCATTGGAATCCTTAGTAGGGGTGAATGTTGGAGCTGCATTACAGATATATGATGTAAGTCGCACGTGTCAAAATTTAGACGAGCAGTTTGTTTCTTGGAAATCTTATACTATAAATGGAGATAAGCAAGTTGATTCTGTTACAGGAGGTGAAGAAATAGCCTACTCAATCCATGTTAAAAACACAGGAGATTCTGATATAGAGCAGTATACAATTCAAGATGTATTACCTGCGGGGTTAACTTTTGTTTCAGGACAAACAGGCCCATCTTTTGAAAATGGCATTGTTACTTTCACTAACCCAGCTATTTTGGCAGCAGGTCAGACGCAAACATTTACTTTTAAAGCAACAGTTAATCAAGATTTAGATGGTATTGATCAAATTGTAAACATAGCCCAGGTTCAGGGGGATTTGGGATCTGTAACAAATAGTTACCCACCTGTGGACAATACAGCGGATTTAACCCAGCCCGATACTTCAAAAGTGCCTGGAACAAGTATTGCTGTTAAAGCAACTGATAAGGTTAGTATTAAAAAACTTGGTGTTAGTAATAATTCAACTGCAAATAGTCTTGCAGGGTTAGATGATATTTTAACCTATACCATTACTGTTACAAATCAAAGTAATAAGACTATTCGTAATTTTAAGATAGAAGATGAAATTCAAAATACAGATCAGGTAAGTGTAGCGATTATTGAAGCAGATCAAGGGGTAATTGCCGGTGATGTTGTAACTTATTTCATTGGAGAATTAAAAGCTGGAGAATCCAAAGAGGTAACTCTTTCAGCAAAAGTGATAAATGTTCCTTCTAGCGGAGAGGGAGAAATTTTGAATTTCGCAAAAGTAGAATACTACTCGCCAATAAATGGGGAGTTAACTCAGGCAACTGATCAATATAGATTCCAAACTTCTTGTGAGCTTATAACAAACGAGAGTTTTACGGTAAGTAAAACCTCTGAGGGTGTTTGTCCAGGTGAAGAATTTATTTTTACCGCCAGTGCAGACTCCAAGTATGCCAATGCAATTTACAGATGGTATAGTGATAAAGAAATGACTGATTTATTAGAAACAGCAAATGAATTCAAAGCAGTTGCTTTCTCGGGTGTTTCTTATTATGTTACTATGGAAGCAGATGGATATTGTTTTGTAGGTGAGCCCAAGCAGGTAGATATAAGCTTTGATTCAACTACTACAACAAGTAAACCTACATTAACATCTAGTTCTTTAGAGCTATGTTCTGGTAGTAGCCTAGAATTTGAAGTTACTCCAGGTGCAGACTCTTACCAGTGGTATTTTAATGGGGAAGAAACAAATATGTTTAATGATTTAGATGAAGATGGAAATGTTACTAAGGTTGCAACCCAATCAAAAGTAACCACATCAATTGCTGGAACTTACAAGGTTCGTGCTAAATCAGGAGATTTATGTTTAAGTGAGTTTTCAAACGAAATAGTGATTAGTGAGCTTCCTGCTCCTGTTATAACCTTTGATAATGAGAAAAATATCTTAACTAATGTGGGTAGTAAAATTTCTCTACCTAAAGCCTCTGCAAGTAACTCTACTATTCAATACTTAAGAGCAAAGCAAGACGGTAGTGGTGAATATGAAGAGATTCCAAGCGACGGCGCTGGTAATCGTACCTTGGAATTTAATGAACCAGGAACATTTATTTTCTATGTTATCGCTACTGCCACTAATGGTGGATGTCAAACAATCGAACAGATTAATGTAACTGTTTTTGATCCTGCTAGTTGTCCACCGACAATGGTAAGGGAATATGCAACTACTTATGGTTCGGGATCAATTCTAACTGGAGGTGTTTCCAACAAAGATCGTGCTGTAGATGGGAGACCTGATACGTACGCGACAATTACAACAGGTGTAGGGCTATTAGGAATAGGAACAACTTGGTTGAATTTATATTTTCCTGAGACTATGCCTGCAGGAACTCCAGTAACTATTAAACTTGGAAAAGAATATAGTGGTTTGGTTTTAGCCGGAGGATTGTCTGTGGTAGGTATTGGTGAGAATAACTTAGATATAGGGGTAATTAAACCAGTAAAAGGAGGCTTATTAGATTTACTAGCAGCTGATAACGTAGTGGAGTTTACTTTTGTACCTTCCAATTCTAGCGGACCAAAACCATACAAAGGAGTTCGTATTTCTCAAGGTTCGTTATTAGGTGTTGCTCAAAATGCAAAAGTTTATGGAGCTTATGTTACCAAAGAAGGACCAATTAATTGTGAGCCTGTAACTGAAAATACGGCATCCAATGTGCTAGATGTCTTACACGGGGTAAAAGATATAGGTTTAGGTGTGGCTAGTGCCACGGCCTCTGTGTCTAATCCATGGAATGCCGTTGATAATGATATGGAATCTTACGCTATGATATCACGTGGGGTAGCGGTGTTAAATCAAGCTTTTTTAAATGTTGTTTTTAAACAACAAGCAACTCCGGGTGACCAGTTAGAGATTGTTATTGAAAAACCACTTAACCCAGTACTTAGTTTAGAACTGATAAAAGGTTTTACAATCCAGCGTTATTTGGGAGACACAAAAGTTGGCCCTGCATTGGATCACAATAGTGGCATATTAAATTTAAAGTTATTAGGATTACTTGGAGGTTATAATAATCGTATGAAGATTGTTGTAGCACCATTTGATAAACCATACGATCGTGTTGAGATTTCTTACGGAAGTGTGGTGGGTGTTCTAGGAGATTTCACCAAGGTCTATGATGTGAGATTGGTACCTAGATTCCATGAAGGTAATGAAGAACCAGAGGACGTTTATGAGCTTTGTGATGGAGGTGTTTTACATCTAACACCATTTGATGGATGTACTACTTTCCAAGTTTATACAACACAAGATGGTACGGATTTATTGCCAGAGAGTGATGATTCAGGAAATAGATTTGATATATCAGCTTTAGCATTAGGTAATCACACCCTATGGGTACAAAGTATTCGTAATGGATGTGAGGTTGGACCTCGAGTTGCTTTCAATATTTATATCAATGAGAGTCCAGAGTTTAATCATTACTTATTCAACGGTGAAGAGTTAACAAAAGATGTTAATGAAGAATATGCCATTAAGGTACACCGAGGCGATAAAAAATCAACTCTTGATGTAATGCCTGTTCCAAGTCAGACAACAAGTGTTGCTTGGGAAATGGAAACAGTAGATCCGCAAGATCAAAACAATACGATTTGGGTACCGGTTGCTTTTGCAGATGTAGACCAACAAGGAAAATTAACGATGAATATCCCTAGAAACGGTCGCATAGATGGGGTAGATTATAGTGGTAAAATCGTAAAGGTTCGAGCATTATTAATTTCTAAAGAAGAAGGAAAAAATTTCCAGTGTTCAACTTACGGTGATATTATTCAAGTAGAAATAGCAAAACGTTCGAATGTAAAATCGAATTTAAATGTGACTCAACAAATTAAGTAAACAACAATAATAAATATATTAAGACATGAAAAAATTAACAATCGTAGCAGCCTTATTAGGATCAGTTTATTTCGCTAATGCGCAAGTAGGTATCGGTACTCCCGATCCTGCTTTGTCAGCGGAATTAGAGGTTAAAAGTGATTCAAAAGGTATTTTAATTCCTCGAGTAGCTTTAACTGATTTAACCTCTTATAAACCAATTGTTGGAGATGCCCAACAAAGTTTATTAATCTATAATATCACACAGGTTAAGGACACAGATATTGCCCCAGGATTTTACTATTGGGAGGATAATATGTGGAACCGTGTGGTGAACAAAAATGAACTTAACATTATTGTAGAGGAAATAGGAGGAGATATTACAAATATTCAAAACATAATTGACTTTATTTTGCCATCAAATCCTGATAACGATAAGGATGACCAGCAAAAACCTCCGCATACAACTGTAGTGTATAATACAACTACTAAGAAATTTGAAACAGTTACTTATAATTCGGTTACCAATGTATACGAATCAGAAGAAATAGATTTCAATTCTTTAGAAACAATCACTCAGTTAAAGCGCAGTGAAATACAGGCCGATGGTGTTTGGGTAGATTTTGAACAAACAAGTGTTGCCCCAGATCCAAGTGCAGTGAAAAAAGGGGAGATTTTCTATGAATACACTAGTGAAGATTCTAACCGTAAAGATTATATCAACATGACAGATGATATTATTTTTGCCATTGAGAACAATGAAGAATTAAGAAATTCATTTACTAAGTTCTTAAGTGAGGGTGGTAATGTTTACTATGGCGACCATGATAATAACCCAAGCTCAGGGGATGTTTTATATACAATTGATGATAATGGAAATAAAACGGAAATCGTTTTCCCAGATTCATTTATTTTAAAACTAATTGAAAAAAATATCCAACGCATTAAAAATATGTTGGGAGATAAAATTCAAGTAGATGGTGATACTATTATAAATACCGGTGATACAATCAATGGAGAATGGGTATTTAAATATATGGGTAAAACACAAGTAGGAAGTCAAGTTGGGGTTCCATCTGCAGCTACATCGGGTGTTGGTTTACCAGCAGATTCTAATGCTACAGGTCTTGTTAGTATTACCTTACTGGATTCTAATAAAAACGTTGTAGCAACAAATGCTACTAATGTTGTGGTTACCGGTAATAACATCGCCTTTAATATTGGTACAGGTAATCATTATACAGCTTTACCACAGGGTGAATATAATGTGATTGTTGAATTTACAAGTTCTAATGTGCCTGCTACTATTTTAGGGCCTTCAACTCCTGTAACACAACAACCATAATTAAGAGCAACAACAAACAACATATTTTCAAACTCACTAGTACGGGTCGTTGTAAGGTCTAACTTTAGGCCCGTACTTTTATTTAAAAAACAAACTCAACAATGAAAAAGATTTATTTAACATTAGCATTTGGTTTAATTACTAGCCTTGGTTTTGCTCAAAGTAAAATCGGTGGAAATAGTCCTGATATTAATCCTTCGGCTATGCTAGAGATTGATTCAGAAACAAATAAAGGACTTTTATTACCTCGTGTAGAATTAGTAGCCTTAGATGATCACGCCCCTTTAAAGGAGCACGTGGCTGGTATGACTGTTTACAACACGGCAACTAACGGGGATATAGTTCCAGGGTTTTATTACAATGATGGACAAAAGTGGTCTCAAATGGTAACCAATGATAATAAGGCTGTTAAATTCTTCTACATGCCTAGTATTGTCTTTGATACCTCGGAGGATAAAGAAAATGTAGTGATTGATTTATTTGCAGAATATAAAAGACAATTTGACCTACAAAGTAGAATGTCTGTTATTGGTGAACCTAAAACCTATTTTGCAAGTGAAGGTGCACCTAATTTTATTCCTTATTTTGAAAACCCTACAGATCTTTATTACTATGTAACGGATTTAGATCCAGAAGTTTTTGAAATAGTATCTCTTAGTGAACAAGGAGTAATGACTTATAATGTTAAAGCAGCAGCTACAGACGCGTCAATCATCAATATTGTGTTTGTGGTTAAACCATAACCTTTAAAAGTGTATTGATATGATAAATTATAAAACACTTTTATTGCTAGCTGGTATATCTGGTTTTACTGCCTTTGGGCAGGATACTGGGAGTACTTCAGCTCCCTTGGCCAATAATAAGGGGCAATTATATATAAGCCCTAATGGGGTGCTTTCTACAAAATACGATTTTGTTAATAAACAAGGAGGAGATTTTCGTAACAATGGTGAATTTCACGTATATCAAAATTTAGAAAATCAAGGAGAATTCTTTGATTATAAAGGAGAACTGCCTCAAGGGGTTACTATTTTTAAAGGTAATAAACTACAGCATATCTCGGGTGATTATATGAAGTTTAACGATATTGTGTTTGATAATACAACTGATAAAGAAGCCTTTAAAATTCTTTCTGATATAGATATTCAAGGAGCAGCAGAGTTTAAAGATGGAATTGTTGTTGTTAAACAAGAAACCGGATCGATTACTTTTTTACATGGTTCAAAAGTGAATTATGTTCACGATGAAGGACATGTTAAAGGAAGGGTAGATAAACAAGGTAGTAATACTTTTACGTATCCTTTTGGAGATGTTTTTTTGAATGAAGTTACCGGCGAGCAAAATAACTTTCATCGTCCTGCTATGATAGCAGCAGAAACCCAAGGGAAGTATACGGATTTGTTTAGTGGATACTACGGGGCAGCTGATGCAAAAGAGGTCTTTGCAACCAAAGATAATACAGAGGGAATTATTAAAGATATTGATAATAAAGAGTACTGGATTATCGAGAGTTCTAAAGATACCCAAACCAATATCATCTTAAGTTTGACATGGGATGATCGAATCACCCCAGCAGAGTTTATTCCAAAATCCAATGATGACCGTGAATTTGCAATTCTAAGATGGGACCCTAATTTACAAATATGGCTTAATGAGGGAGGTATTGTTGACCTGGCCAATAAAACAATTACAACACCAACCAAAGTAAGGGGATATGGTTATTTTACCCTTGGTGTGGTAGAGGTTGAAGATATTATTGAGGGTGGCGTGGTGATTTATAACTTAGTTTCTCCTAATGACGGAAGTAACAACGATTACTTTAGAATCGAGCACTTGGAGCATTACCCTAATAATAGAGTTGAGATCTTTAACCGTTGGGGATCTAAAGTGTATGAAACATCTAATTATAACTCTAATGGCAATGTATTTAGAGGATATTCAGATGGAAAAATTACAGTGGATAAAGATGCTAAGCTTCCAACGGGAACTTATTACTATGTTATTACCTATCAGTATCAAAAGGATGGTGTAATGAAAAATGTGAAAAAGGCAGGTTACTTGCATTTAGAAAACAATTAGAACAAGAAGTAAATGAATTTTAATAGAATTATAAACAAAGTAACAATCTGCTTATTTACAATAGGCGGATTAAATGCCCTAGCACAGCAAGATCCTCAGTTTACCCAGTATATGTATAATACCACGGTGATAAACCCTGCATATGCTGGTAGTAAAGGTCATATGAGTTTCTTTGGGCAGTATAGAACGCAATGGGTTGGATTAGATGGAGCTCCAAAAACGGCTACGGTTTCTATGAATACACCATTGGGATATTCAGGATTGGGATTAGGAGCTTCTTTTAGAAATGAGAAAATAGGTGCAATGAGCGATAATACCCTAGAGGTGGATCTATCCTATACAATTGATTTAAATCGAGAATATAAATTAGCTTTTGGTATTAAGGCAACTGGTGATTTGTTAGATGTAAAATACAGTGAATTAAATATTTTCGAGAGACCACAGAATTATCCTGACATAAAGAGTAAGTTTACCCCAAATATCGGAGCGGGGGTTTACCTTTATAACGATAGAAGTTATTTAGGGTTATCTGTACCTCATATTCTATCTACCGATAGATACGATGATAATGAGTTTTTAACGGTAGAACAAAAGGCACATTTTTATCTAATGGGAGGCTATGTGTTTGACTTGAGTTATAATGTGAAATTAAAGCCAGCCTTTTTAGCTAAGGCAGTTGCAGGTGCGCCCTTACAAATGGACCTAACGGCAAATGCCTTGTTTATGAATAAGTTTACCCTAGGTGCGGCTTATCGCTGGAATGGATCTGTGAGTGGATTAGCAGGTTTTCAAATCAATGAGAATCTATTTATCGGATATTCCTATGACGCAGAGACCACTAAGTTAAGAAACTACAATTCAGGATCTCATGAGTTTTTATTGAGATTTGATTTATTTAACCACCAAAAGAAGACTAATACACCAAGGTTCTTCTAAAAAAAAAATGAAAAATGATGAAGAAAATAGTAAAAGGTATTTTTGCAATAACTTCTCTGTTTTTTATTTCTAGTGCAAGTTTAGCACAAAGTGGTAAAGAAAGACAAGGAGATAGTAGATTTGAATTATACGAATACGTTAATGCTATTGAGATTTACGAAAAAATAGCAGAAAAGGGATTTAAAAGTGTGAATACCCTTTCAAAACTTGGTGATGCTTATTACTTTAATGCCAAATTTGCCGATGCAAATAAATGGTATGCGGAGCTTTTTGATTATGCTCAGCAAAGCGGTGATAAGTTAGCCTCGGAATACTATTACAGATATTCGCAGACTCTAAAATCCATGCAGGATTACCAATTGGCAGATCATTATATGGATTTGTTTTCAAAAATGGAAGAAGAGGATCATCGTGCAAGGTTGTTTCAAGATAATAAGACCACTTATTTGAAAGATATCACAGATCGTGTTCAACGTTATGAACTACAACCTTTATCTATAAACAGTGAGTATTCTGATTATGGTTCAAGTATTTTAGGAGATAATTTAATTTTTACCTCTGCTAGGGAAACTGAAAATACAAGAAACGCAAAGCTACATAAATGGACTAACGAGGCTTACACGAGTTTGTATAGCTCTACCATTTTAAGTGATGGTACCTTTAGTGAGCCAGTTATTTTACCTATTGAATCTGTATCGAAGGTTAATCAGGCTTCGGCTGTGTTTACAAAAGACGGACAGACAATGTACTTTACTCGTAATAATGTGGTTAATGGTAAAAAAAGGCATAACCAAGACTATTCTATTTTATTAAAGTTGTATAAAGCAACTAAAAATCAAAATGATGATTCTTGGGGTAATGTAGAGGAACTACCATTTAATTCAGATAATTTTAATACAGCTCATCCGGCACTTTCACCAGATCAGAAATGGCTATATTTCTCGTCCGATAGACAAGGAACTATAGGTAACTCTGATATTTTTAGAGTTGCTATCTATGAGGACGGAACTTATTCCGAGCCTGAAAACTTGGGGGCTAGAATTAATACAGAAGGTAGAGAAACATTTCCTTTTGTATCTAATGATGGTTATTTATATTTCTCAAGTGATGGCCGCCCTGGACTAGGTGGTTTAGATGTGTTTATGGCTAAATTAAATTTCGACGGTTCGCTTGGCGCAGTGGTTAACGTTGGGGCTCCTTTAAATAGTCCGGAAGATGATTTCGCGTTTTATATCGATCAAAAAAACCGTAAAGGTTTTATATCCTCTAACAGAGAACCTGGAGTTGGCGGGGATGATATTTATTTCTTCCAAGTTGTGGATTGCAAACAGGTAATTAAGGGATATGTTTTTGATAAAAGCACAAATCAACCAATTGCAAATGCCGTGGTTACTTTATATGATAATTCGTATAATGTTCTACAAACCCTATCTACAGACCAACAAGGGAACTATCAAACAATGGCTTTGGACTGTGATCAAAAATTCCGTTTAAAGGTGGAGGCGCCAGATTACCACACAAGTGAAGAATCTATAGTTTTAGGTCGAGTATTTAATGATATTCAAGAATTAAATATTGGACTAGATCCGGTTCTGGAAATTATTGAGAAAGAGGATGATTTATTTAAAAAATTAAATTTAGATCCAATTTATTTCGACTTTGATAAATCCAATATTCGTAGCGATGCTGCAGTGGAATTAGCCAAAGTAGTGGAGGTTCTTAATATGTATCCACAAATTAAGATTGATGTACGCTCTCATACAGATAGCCGTGGTAGTGATGCCTATAATTTAAAACTATCAGATCGTAGGGCAAAAGCAACCATGAAGTGGATTATTGACAATGGTATTGATGCAAGTCGTGTTTCAGGTAAGGGATATGGAGAAACGGAGCTTGTGAATGATTGCAAGAACAATGTTCCATGCTCAATTCAGCAGCACCAACAAAACAGACGTAGCGAATTCATTATATTAGAAATCTAATGTAATAGAGCTTTATATTATACAATTTATTTATTATCTAAGGGGTCGTGAAGCATATGCTAAACGGCCCTTTTTTTATGCTTATTTGTTTTAATTAATCATATTGTAATAGGGTGTAAACTGCATTTTAACTCTGTATTAATCAGATAGTAAAAAGATAATCAAAAAGTAGTTATTTAAAAAAGCAAAGCAGTTAGAAATCTAACTATGGCGTATTTAAGAGTCAATCTTTTCTTAAAAAAGTATCTGATAAAACAGTATGTTTTTAAACCAGGGTTAAAGTTTATCTTTTACCTAGCCCTAGTATAAGACAATTAATGGTGTTTTGTATGGTGTAATTGACTTGTTAATAGTGTTTTTTTATTATTTAATACAAGAAAGTAGCTTGTTTTTGGTTAGTTAATACTATTTTTTTTAAAAAAATCTTCTTTTTTTTAATCTAGCAAATCTTTTTTTTTAAGGATTGTGGCTTAGTATTTGGTTGTGATATATAAAGAATTGTTAATGAGTATTTTATGATTTATTTTAAAAATTAGGGGTAAATAAATAGGTAATATTATTGTGTGAAATTTATGTTAAAATAGGTATTGCGATTATTTATTTTTTTAATGCATTTTAAAAATTTCTTTCAATTTTGGTTTGTTTTGTTAAATGAATGCCTATATTTGTTCCAGTATAAACAACGAAAAGAAATGAAAAATATAGTTAACCTTCTTGCTGCTATTATTATTGTGCTGGTGATTATTCATTAACCAATAAGGTAAGCTTGTTACTATTTTTTAAATAAATAAATATCTAGCTTCCTTGTTTAAGGAGGCTTTTTTTTAAATAAAATATTACTGTTAATTAAACTATGAAAGTATTATCTAACATCATTATGATTGTCCTTATTATTATTTGCTCACCATATTGAGTTAGGTTATATATTGAAAAATTTTTAGCAGCCTTTCTCAAATTATGTGAGTAAGGCTTTTTTTAAACCCCATTTTTAGAACCATGAATATATATACATTACAAGTTTATGCCGATTTGTACCACCGAGTTAACGCTCCATAGATGAGCTAGTGCTTTGCTTTGAAAGATTCTTTAAGCAAGCAAACCCAAGACTTACTTTGTTATTAAAATCAATTTTTTAGAATGATATTATAAAACAAGAAACTTTTTAGTTGCCAATAAAAAGTAAGATAAGTAAGTTTTGTTGTAGAACAATAACATGTAGTAATACCACTTTATTCCCCAAATAAAGCCTTTTACTATATGGAGATCCCTATAAAATAACTAAATAAAGAGTAAATAATTAAACATTCGGTTTGATAATGGAAAACTTAAATAAGTACAGTAAAACTGTTACCCAAGACAAGTCCCAACCTGCCGCCCAGGCCATGTTCTATGGAATAGGTCTTAGTGAAAGTGACCTTGATAAGGCACAAGTAGGTATTGTAAGTATGGGTTATGAAGGAAACACCTGCAATATGCATTTAAACGACCTTGCAAAATCTGTCAAGCAAGGCGTTGTTGACCAAGATCTTGTTGGTCTTATCTTCAATACCATAGGAGTGAGTGATGGTATATCTAACGGAACTAACGGCATGCGTTATTCCCTTGTTTCAAGGGATGTTATTGCAGATTCTATCGAAACTGTCGCAGGTGCACAATGGTATGATGCTATTATTGCCGTACCTGGTTGTGATAAAAACATGCCGGGTTCTATTATGGCTATGGGTAGAATTAATCGTCCCTCGATAATGCTTTACGGAGGTACCATTCACCCGGGTAAATACAAAGGTGAAGATTTAAATATTGTATCGGCCTTTGAGGCTCTTGGTAAGAAGCTAAAAGGATGTATTTCTGAACAAGACTTTAAAGGGATTATTAAAAATGCTTGTCCTGGAGCAGGAGCATGTGGAGGAATGTATACGGCAAACACGATGGCCGCAGCCATCGAGGCATTAGGTATGTCCTTGCCTTATAGTTCTTCCAACCCAGCTTTAAGTCCGCAAAAACAACAGGAGTGTTTTCAAGTTGGTAAGGCCATAAAAAATTTACTTGTTAAGGATATCAAACCCAAAGATATTATGACAAGAAAGGCCTTTGAAAACGCTATGGTAATTGTTAGTGTATTAGGGGGGTCAACCAATGCTGTTTTACATTTAATTGCGATGGCCCACTCAGTGGATATCACCCTTAATCTTTCGGATTTTCAAGAAATTAGCGATCGTATTCCAGTTTTAGCGGATTTGAAACCTTCTGGGAAATACTTAATGGAAGACTTACATAAAGTAGGTGGTGTTCCAGGGGTGATGAAATATCTTTTAGAAAAAGGGTTATTGCATCCCGATGTATTAACCGTTACAGGACAAACCCTTAAAGAGAATTTAGCGCATTTAGATGATCTGAGTCCAGGTCAAAAAGTAATAAAAACCTTAGAGAATCCCGTTAAACAAACCGGACATTTACAAATTTTATTTGGCAACTTAGCCCCAAGGGGTAGTGTGGCAAAAATTAGTGGTAAGGAGGGAGATTTTTTTCAAGGACCAGCACGTGTTTTTGATGATGAACACGCTGTTATTGCAAGCGTTAAAAATGGGGAAATTAAAAAAGGTGAAGTAATTGTTATTCGCTACTGCGGTCCAAAAGGAGGTCCAGGAATGCCAGAGATGTTAAAGCCAACTTCGGCCATCATTGGAGCAGGACTCGGCAATAGCGTAGCTCTAATTACCGATGGGCGATTTTCGGGAGGTAGTCATGGTTTTGTAGTGGGCCATATAGCTCCCGAGGCTTATCAGGGTGGTGTTATTGCACTTGTAGAGAATGGCGATATTATTCGAATAGATGCCGTTACAAATTCACTGGAATTACAAGTGAGCCAGGAGGAGCTGGAAAAAAGAAGGCAAAAATGGATTAAACCCGATGCAAAAGCAACCAAAGGCGTATTGTATAAATATATGCAGAGTGTTGCCGATGCCTCTTTAGGATGTATAACTGATTACCAACCCTAATAACCAAAAAAATATGGAACCAACTAGAATTAGTGGAGCCCAAGCAGTAGTTAAAACACTTGTAGAACAGAAAGTTAAAACTATTTTTGGGTATCCAGGAGGAGCTATTATGCCTATTTATGACGCCCTTTATGATTATCAAAACTCTTTAGAGCATATTTTAGTGCGCCATGAGCAAGGTGCTATTCATGCAGCTCAGGGCTACGCAAGGACAAGTAGAAAACCTGGAGTTGTCTTTGCCACTAGTGGACCAGGGGCGACTAACTTAATTACGGGTTTAGCCGATGCTTTTATTGATTCTACCCCACTGGTATGTATCACCGGGCAAGTATCTTCCGCCCTATTAGGGACAGATGCCTTCCAAGAGACCGATATTATTGGTATTTCCCTGCCGGTAACTAAATGGAACTACCAAATAACCAAGGCCAGTGAAATTCCATTTGTGTTAGCCAAAGCCTTTTATATTGCCAGCTCAGGTAGACCAGGTCCAGTATTAATAGATATTACAAAGGATGCTCAGTTTGAAAAGGTAGATTATTTGACAGGAAAATGTGATTTTATTCGTAGTTATAAGCCAATTCCCCAAATTAATATGGAATCAATAGCACTAGCTAGTGATTTATTAAATAATGCAAAGAAACCTTTTATAATTATAGGTCAGGGGGTTATACTCTCTAAGGCTGAAGATCAATTAAAAAATTTTATTGAGAAAACAGGAATACCTGTGGCAAGTACACTTTTGGGTTTAGGTGCTTTAGCTAGTACTCATCCGCAATATGTCGGACTCTTAGGTATGCATGGTCATTATGCCCCAAATATCAAAACCAATCAATGTGATGTTTTACTTGCCATTGGAATGCGATTTGATGACCGAGTAACAGGAAACCTACAAACTTATGCCAAGCAAGCAAAGGTGATTCATATTGATATTGATAAAGCAGAAATAGATAAAAATGTCAAGACTCACCTAGGAATTCATGCAGATGCCCAACAGGCCTTAACCGCGCTTTTGCCATTAGTAAAACCCAATAGTCATCTAGATTGGTTACAGGAGTTTAAAAATGAAAAACAATATGAAGTTGCTTGTTTAAATCAAAATTATCAAGGGTACGATCCCCAACAAATAAAGATGAATCAAGTGGTGAAGTACTTATCTGATAAAACTAGCGGTCAAGCTGTTATTGTTACAGATGTAGGTCAGCATCAAATGATTACGGCTAGGTACTATGGTTTTAATACTAGTAATAATAATATTACAAGTGGCGGCTTAGGCACCATGGGATTTGCGCTTCCTGCCTGTATTGGGGCAAAATATGGAGCACCCAAAAAACAAGTAATTGCAATTATTGGCGATGGGGGCTTTCAAATGACTCTACAGGAACTTGGAACAATCATGCAAAATGATGTGGATGTTAAAATAGTGATTTTAAACAATAAGTTTTTAGGTATGGTAAGACAATGGCAGCAACTTTTCTTTGATAAGCGTTATAGTCATACTAATATTAGTAGTCCAGATTTTGTTGCTTTGGCAAAAAGTTATAATATCCAAGGTCAACGTATCGATAATTTAGACCAAATCAACCAAGGAATTGATCTTATGTTACAAAGCAAAGGCCCCTATTTATTGGAGGTAATGGTTACCAAAGAAGAGAATGTGTTTCCTATGATACCTGCTGGAGCATGTGTATCTCAAGTTAGATTAAGCGAATAACAAATTACAAGCAAATGGAAAAAGAAGTGTTTACTCTAACTGTTTTTACAGAAAACAGTGTAGGGATGCTAACTCGTATAACAAATATTTTTACCAGAAGACATTTAAATATCAATAGTATTACAGCTTGCGAATCTGAAGTTAAGGATGTTTATCGCTATACAATTGTACTGGAAACAACCAAAGAACAGGTAGAGAAGGTGGCCCATCAAATCGAGCGATTAATCGAAGTTTTAAAAGTATTCTATTATCAAGATAAAGATATTGTTTTTCAAGAATTAGCCCTTTATAAGATAAAAACAAGTGAGTTGGATTATCCTAAAATTGAACGTGTAATTAGACTTAATCATGCTCGTGTATTATCTATTGACAAAGAATTCATGGTAATTGAAAAGACCGGGTATAAAAACGATACCCAAAAATTATTTGAAGACTTATATGATTTTGGGATTTTGGAGTTTACCCGAAGTGGTAGGGTAGCTATAACCAGACCCATGAATGAAATAAGTACTTATTTACAAACATTAAATTAACTAACTTAAAAGTATATAAAAATGGCAGAAATTAATTTCGGAGGAGTAATTGAAAACGTGATTTTACGTGAAGAGTTTCCTTTAGACAAAGCAAAAGAGATTTTAAAAGACGAAACAATAGCAGTAATTGGTTATGGAGTTCAAGGACCCGGACAGGCATTAAATCTACGAGATAATGGATTTAATGTTATTGTAGGTCAGCGAAAAGGATCAGCAAGTTGGGATAAAGCACTACAAGATGGTTGGGTGGAAGATCAAACACTCTTTGATATACAAAAGGCTTGTGAGAAAGCAACCATTGTAATGAACTTACTGTCCGATGCTGGGCAAATTCAGGCTTGGGAAGATATGAAAAAGCATTTAACCAAAGGAAAGGCTCTTTATTTTTCCCATGGTTTTGGAATTGCTTTTAACCAGCGAACTGGGATTGTTCCACCAAATGATATCGATGTGTTTTTAGTTGCGCCAAAGGGCTCGGGAACTTCTTTGCGCACGCTTTTCTTAGAAGGATGTGGCTTGAATTCTAGTTATGCTATCGAGCAAGACGCTACAGGTCGAGCAAAACAACGAGCCATAGCAGTTGGAATTGGAATTGGGTCAGGTTATCTTTTTGAAACCACATTTAAAAAAGAAGCTTATAGTGATTTAACTGGAGAACGAGGTGTTTTAATGGGAGCTATAGCTGGAATTTTTGAAGCCCAATACAATGTTTTGCGTAAACATGGCCATTCTCCAAGTGAGGCCTTTAATGAAACCGTAGAGGAGCTAACCCAAAGCCTTATGCCTTTAGTGGCAAAAAACGGTATGGATTGGATGTATGCTAATTGTTCAACAACTGCTCAAAGAGGGGCTCTTGATTGGAAAGATAAATTCCGAGACGCCAATACTCCAGTATTAGAGGAGTTGTACAATAGTGTGGCTAGTGGCAATGAGGCTCAAATAACCATTCAAGCCAATAGTAAAGCGGATTACCGTGAAAAATTAGAACAAGAATTAAAAGAACTTCGTGAGAGTGAAATCTGGCAAACCGGAGTCGAGGTTCGAAAACTTAGACCATCCAAATCATAAAATATGAATTTATTAGATACAGTATATAAGGCCAAAGCAAATATATCTCAAGTAGTTTTACATACCCCTGTGGTTAAAAACACTAATTTGTCCAGTGAGTTTGAAGCAAACATTTATTTAAAACGCGAAGACCTACAACCTGTACGCTCCTATAAGATCAGAGGAGCGTACAATAAAATTTCTAGTTTAACTAAATCGCAAATGAGCAAGGAAGTAGTATGTGCTAGCGCGGGAAATCATGCCCAAGGTGTAGCTTATGCGTGTAGTGTACTTGGTATAAAGGCAACGATTTTTATGCCTAAAACCACCCCAATGCAGAAAGTAAAACAAGTTAAGCTTTTTGGCAAAAACAATGTAGATGTTATCCTACATGCTGATACCTTCGATGAATGTTACAATAAAGCAACAGAGTTTTGTCAGCAAACCCAAGGGGTGTTTATTCATCCTTTTGATGATCCTTTGGTTATTGCCGGACAAGCCACTATTGGCTTAGAACTCTTGGAAGATATGCCCTGTGATATTGATTATGTGTTTGTGCCCATAGGAGGAGGAGGCTTAGCTGCGGGATTATGTACTGTGTTTAAACATTTAAGTCCGAGAACCAAAATTATTGGAGTAGAACCTCTTGGGGCCTGTTCCATGAAAACATCAATTGATAAAGGAATTAATACGCCTTTGCAAAGCCTAGATACTTTTGTGGATGGTGCGGCTGTCAAGCGAGTTGGGGATTTAACCTTTGAAATCTGTAAGGATGCATTAGAAGATATTATTTTAGTCCCAGAAGGTAAGGTGTGTAGTACTATAATTGGTTTATATAATCAAGAAGCTTTAGTGGTAGAGCCCGCAGGGGCATTAACTATTTCAGCCTTGGATTTTTATCGAAGTCAAATTCAAGGTAAAACGGTAGTTTGCATAATAAGTGGAAGTAACAACGATATCACCAGAACCGAAGAAATTAAAGAAAAAGCATTGCTTTATCAAGGATTAAAACATTATTTCATCATAAACTTTCCCCAACGACCAGGAGCCTTAAAACAATTTGTTAACCAGGTTTTAGGTAGTAATGACGATATTACTTATTTCCAATTTTCTAAGAAAAACAATAGAGAAAGTGGACCTGCTGTGGTGGGAATAGAATTAAAGAACAAGCAAGATTTCGCACATATTGAGTCTCAATTGACTTACTTTAAATATAGTTATCAATATTTAAATCAAAATGATGATCTCTTTACCCATTTAATAGGCTAGGAAAGCTGCGTTTTTTAGAGAAAAAATAATTTTAGTGTTGTTATATAATCAATAAGGTTAATTACTGATGTAGTTAACCTTATTTTTTATTTTCAAAATGTTATAAAAAAAGATAAACAACTTTTTTGGTTAAAAATGTTTTTAAGATATTTACCTAATTGTAAATTTAAAATCAATTCTCATGGCTTTGTTCTTGGTTCAATTAGAAAGTCCTTTAGGGCAAATAACAGCTGTTTCCTCCAAACAAGGTATTTGCTATTTAATGTTTTCAGATTGGAAAAATTTAAATGAAGATCTTGAAAAATTAGAAAATAGATATAACACAAAGCTTTTAAAAAAAGATAATGATCATATAAGTAATTTAAGGCTGGAATTAAATAAATACTTCAATAAAGAGTTGTTTTTTTTTAAAACTCCTTTAGATTTTACGGGGTCCGACTTTGAATTAAAAGTTTGGAATCAATTACAAAAAATACCCAGTGGAAAACTTATTTCTTATAAAAAACAAGCTTTAGATTTAAGTATGCCCTTGGGCTGTAGAGCCGTGGCTAGTTGTAATGCTAGAAATAGAATTATGATTTTAATTCCATGTCATCGCGTTATTGGTTCCAATGGACAATTAAGTGGTTATGCCGGTGGGGTTGGTAGAAAAAAATACTTGATAGATTTAGAGAGTAATTCTTTCACTTTAGATCTTTAAAATAACCATCTTGGTTAATAAATAAGCTTGTGTAACGGGATTTACCAGTTAATTACTAGGTTTTTTAAACCTTTGTAATGTTAATTATTGTGTTAAATAATTTTCATACTAGTTTTAAAAGCAGACGGTTATGATTTTATAGTATTAAATGGTAGTCTTGTAATATAAAAATGGGTTGAACTAGCCTTATTTTGTTGTAATATTGCAGTGTTAGCAAAGACTGTTATTTTTGCTGATGTGTTCCTTAGACAGGCTTCCAATTCTGTTTAGGGAACTTTTTTTTTATAGATAATTAGTCAAAAAAAGCAGTTATAACAATTAGCTTTTATATAGATAAACAAAACCAATAGTTTTAATAGGTTACTTTGTATTTATCATAGGTATTGGAGATTTGGCTATTTGAATAAAAAAAATACCCTTTTTAAATTACAATTAAATTAAAAAGGGTACTAAAACTTTATTTTAATAAAGTTTACTATTTTTTATAATCCACTACTAATTGCTCCACCCCAATTCTAAATTTAGGCAATTGAGAATTCCAGTCCTTTTCAGGGTCTTTGTAACCTAAATACAACAATACAGTACTGCGAAGTCCCTTGGCAGGTAAATCTAATACTTTGTCTATCACCTGGGGATCGAAACCTTCAGCCGGGGTACTGTCAATTCTAAGTTCAGCTGCTTGCGCTATGGCTAAGCCAAGACCAATGTAAGCCTGTTTTGCTGCGTGATCAATCTGTTGTTGAACCTCCCAGGTTGCAAGTTCTTTTTTTAAACCATCGGTGTAGGAATTAAATCTACCTCTTGGTAAATTTTTAGCATCGGTTGTTTGATCATATACCTGATCAATTGCATGATCGGTGTATTTATCCCAAGCAGCAAACACTAAAATGGCCGAACAATCTTTCATACATTCAGGATTTAAAGCCCCAGGGGTTAGTAAATCTTTTGTTTTCTGATCCTGTACAACAACAACTCGATATTGTTGTAAGCCCGATGAGCTGGGTGCTAAATTTATGGCTTGTAGAATTTTGTTTAAATCTTCTTGGTTTATTTTTTTTGTTGGATCATAGGCCTTTGTAGCAAATCTCCATTTTAAATCTTCAATTAAACTCATAATCGACTTATTAATTAAATTTTGTTCACTTTATATTTTAAAGATAAATAGTTTTTTTTCAGATTAGCGTTTATTTAGAAATATTTATCTCGATTAATTGAAATTTTAGAAACTTTTAGTACATACTTTGGATTACTTTAACCTTAAAAAACAATCATTTACAGAGGATACTTACCCGTTTTAAAGGCCACTTTAGCTAGTTTTGAAAGACTTTTTAATTTGAAATAAATAAAAAACTTTAGATAATAGGATTTAACCCTCATGTTTAAATGTCTATTAGTGGTATAATTTACAGGTACTTGCCTTTTTACTTTTTTTTAAAAAAAAGCTATTCTCACTCTATTAATAGCTCTTAAAACCCCATGTTTGTTATATGTTTTTTTACATTAAAATTTGTTAAAGAATATGATTTTTTTCGATTTTCATTTGATATTTTTACTTTAGTTTGTTAAATTAGAAAAAATTAATGTTAAAAAGAGTTTCAAAATGATTAAATTTGGTTAATACCTCAAAAGCCATTTTTCACGGTAAATGAAACAAGGAAAAACGGTTTTATAAATTATAAGAATCAAAAATAAAAAATGAAAAAGGCTCTTTAAATACTGGTAAAAATTTAGGATGGTTATTTTCTAGAGAAGGAAAAATGCAAAATAAATATTAAGAAAAGGTTTATGAAAAAAAAAATTTTATCTGTTGGTTTGTTGTTTATTTCAACAGGTCTTTTAGCCCAAGTTGGAATAGGAACCCTTAAGCCTAATGCGGCGGCACTTTTAGATGTGAAAGTAGAGGATAAAGATTACAAAGGGGTATTGCTTCCTCGTATACCATTGGAGTCCAATACAGATACCACCACTATTTCTATTAATGGTGACTCCGAGAGTTTGTTAATCTATAATACAACTTCAAATAGTGTATTACAACCTGGATATTATTATTGGTTCGGTAAACAATGGGTTCGGTTAATAAACTCAGAGGATACCACTGGCTCTGGGGGTGTTTCTAATGAACGCTTTGTTGTAAATCTTAAAACCCAAAGTCTAGAGCTTTTTGATACAGATGGCAAAAGTGTATCTATACCCTTATCGGAAATTAATATTTTAAGTACTTTAACCAAAGAGCCCAACGGGGTTTATCTCTACACGGATGAGAGTGGTGCCAAAACCCTGGTGGATGTACCGGGGGATGTGATTAATAATATTTCAGAGATTTTAAATGATCAAAGTGTTATAACAGAAATCCAAAATCAAATTGTTCAATACCAGCAATACCTATTTAACATAATAGCAAGTAATGGAAGACCTTTACAAACCTCAGGTACTTCTTTAAGTATAATGCCCCAGAACAATACTGCTTTATTGTCTGAACTATCCATTGATGTATTAGACAAAGGAATAGCACCTATAAAAATTGAGCCGGCCCAATTTGAAGAAAATTATCAAAATGGGAATTATATTTTAGCAACCACCAATGGACAGGTAAGATGGGTAAGGCTTGTTTCTGATATTATAAGATGGGGACTTAATAGTCAGGAAAAAATAACTCTTTTAATTCCCGATCCAGAAATCGATGGTAAGTTTACATATTACAATGAAGCAACGATCAATAAAGAAGGAGATATTTATAGACCTGGTGTTACTATTAATTCAAATACGTTACAAATAGATAATTTAAATGATGTATTTGTTTTCAATGATGGACAAAGTAGATATGATGGAACTCCTCTTGCCATTATAGATATACCAGGGGTGGTTAACAATAAGGTTGAGACAATTTTGAAATCGGAAACGGTTCAAAATGAAATCGTTAACTTGGTTAATGAAAATGGGAAAAACGCCAGTTCGCAAGATCAATCAATTGCTTTTAGCGATCCAAATAAAGTTTTTCTAAAACCATTAGATATCACCGTGGCCGACAAGGGAATTAGTAATTCAAAAATTGCAGACCAGGCAGTGGATACTCGCAATATGATTCCCTACAATGACAATGCTGTTTTGGCAACCACCTATAATTCAACCACCGGACAGACAAGGGTACAGTGGGTGGGGCAAAATAATCCAATTTGGGAGGAAATTATTCGTAACAATGAAACAGTTACTCGTTTAATAGATAATTCAAATGGTACTTTTACTTATTTTAATGAGCAATCATCGGTGGATTCTCAAGGAAATCCTATAGGTGGGATAACTTTTAATGCAAATACATTAACAATTAGCCAAGACCAAGATAATATCTATGTTTTTACTGATATGGATAGTACCACGCCCCTTGCAATTATTGATACCAGAGCCAATAGTATTATTTTTGAGGGAGATACCATAGTTTATGACAATGTTCAAGATGCTATTACTGACATTATTAATCGAATTGAATCATTAGAGAATCAAAAACAAGAAAACGGTAATTTACAAGGTGATGGTATTGTTATAGGAGGTGCTTCTAATGGAGAGGCAGCCGTTTTAAAGGATGTGACTTTAAGTATAGCCGATGGTGCCATTACTCAAGAGAAAATGTCGGCTGGTTTGAACAAAGAAAATTTTGTACCTGTGGCCCAACAAGATGGTAGTGTAGTTTATAAGGATATAAACTCTACTATAAGTAAAAAGGGATTAACCCTGGGAGATTCTTTTTTAGCAACAGGGGATGTAAATACGGCTTTATTAAGCGAGGTTTCTTTATCAATTAAAGATTCTGGAATACAAAACAAACATTTAGCACCTTTAGGGGTTACTACCGATAAAATTAGCTCAACTCTTGATGGAGTTGATGCAGTAAAAAATTCAGTATTAGTATCTAATGGTAGTGGATTAGCAAGTTTTATTGCTCCCAATAGCATAGTCCAGGCCGTAGCTCAAGGCGATTTACAAGGAGCTTCTCCAGGTCCTATTGTGGTTAATAATGGATCAAATGTTTTATTTGGAAATGCAACGACAACCGTAGATATTAGTGAGGGTGGAATTAAAGAAAAGTATATATCTTTTCAGGCAGTAACCCAGGATAAACTAGCACCTCTTGCTGTGACTTCGGATAAATTATTTGCAGGACAAGATAACACAAATAGCACGCGTATTGCCTTGGCAGATCAACAAGGCAACGTGAGTTACCAACCCTTGTCTGTAGATTTATTAACCTCTGCCAAAAGCATACAAGGTGATGGTATTATTAAAATAGAAGGTGGAGATAATTCGGTATTAAGTGAAGTTAATTTATCTATAGAAAACTCTTCTGTTTCCGCCTTAAAACTAACAGGGGGACTAGGGGATAATAATAGAGTGGCAGTTTCTAATGACCAAGGAGAGGTGAGTTACCGAGCTTTACTAGTTTCTGATTTACCAGTGGGAGAAGTATCCACAGATGGCATCATACAGGTGTCAAAAAAAGATGGTGTTGTGTTAAGTGATGTAACGATTTCTTTAAACGATAATAGTATAGGAACTACCCAGCTTATAGATAATAGTATTACTAATCAAAAAATCGGTACCCAACAAATATCGGCCGATAAACTATCCTCTTTCGGTGCTACTCAGGGAATGGTACTAACAAGTTTCGGGGATGGTACTAGCTCTACAGTTAAGTGGGCACCTATAGCAGAAAGTCTTCCAAATATGGGGGCCAATTTAAATGGAGATGAAATTATTAACGTTGTAAATGGGGATGGATCGGTTTTAAAGGATGTTGAATTAAGTATTACGGATCATTCCATTACAATACAAAAGCTGAGTTCTGAGTCAGAAGATGCTAATTTAGTATTTGTTACAAATGGACAGGGGGGATTTGAATATACTACCTTGGATGCTATACAAGCCGATGGTGCAAAGTTAACATTGGGGGATGCCTTATCGTTAGAAGGAAATGCGGATAAAGCAGTTTTGGTTCCTATTACTATTGATGTGAAAGATGCTGGTATTACAACACAGAAACTTGCTCAAGAGTCTGTTACTGTGGCTAAAATTAATCCAGAATCTGCCTTAGAGAATAGCGTTTTAAGTGTTACATCTAACAGTCAAGTCGAGTTTAAACCTTTAAATCCTGCCGTTTTTTCAGATCAAGGTAAAGATTTATTAAATACCGACGGTTCAATTTCTGTGGACCCAGATAATAAAGCTTTACTTTCTGAGCTTATTATTGGAGTAGCTCAAAAGGGTATTAAAACCCAGCATATTGATTTAAATGCGGTGGGGTATACACAAATAAATTCTAAATTACCCTCTGCTACAAATATAGCCAATGGTTATGTGTTATCGGCCGATGGACAAGGTAATACTACCTTTTCTAGTTTGCAAGATATCGCTTCTGTACAAGGTAAGTCAATAACTACAGATAATTCCTTACTTGTAGCCACAGATAATAAAGCAGTGTTGCAAGATGTTCAAATAGTTGTAGCTCCTGGGGGGATTACAACCAAACATATTGGTGATAAAGCTGTTCATGTTAATCAAATTTCTTCACAAAGTCAAGATGTCTTTGAAAACTATGTTTTAGTTGCCGATGGATTTGGAGCTACCAAATATATTGACCCAAGTTCGTTTATAACTGCTACGGGAAAAAGTGCTACAGGAGGTACAGGTATTACTATTTCAAATGGAAGCGGTGCGGTATTACAAGATATAGAAGTAAGTATTAGTGATGGTGGAGTTGGCTCTGTGCAACTGGCCAGTGGAGCGGTAATTTCCCAGAAGATTGCCACAGGAGCTGTTACTAATGATAAACTTGCTGAGAATTCGGTAAATAGTACAAATATTATAAGTAATGCGGTGACTAGTGATAAGATTTTAGATGGCTCTATTGTTAATAGTAAACTTGCTGTTCAAGCAGTGGCAACAAACAATATAATAGATGGGGCAGTTAGTAGCTCAAAAATTGGCGATAAAGCAGTTTTAACTACTAAGTTAGCAGATCAGGCAGTAACGGAAATAAAGTTAGCAGATTTAGCCGTTAGTAGTTCAAAAATAGCTAATAGTGCCGTGCTAGAAAATAAATTGGGGGATTTAGCTGTAACTACCAATAAGCTTGGTGATAATGCTGTTACCACCAGTAAAATAGCCAATAACGCCGTTGTATCCGAAAAAATTGCAGGAGGACAAGTAAAAACTATTAATTTAGCAACAAATAGCGTAACTGGTGATAAGATTGCTAATTCTTCTGTATCTACAGATAAGATTATTGATTCTAGCGTTACAACATCTAAGATTAAAAATTTAGCTGTAACAAGTAATAAGATTAGTTCGGAAAATGCCGATTCCGGTTTTGTATTAACGGCCGAGGGAGATGGCACAGCTAGTTTTAAACCTGCCTCTGGCATATCGCAAGGAAGTGGTGAATTAATAGGTGACGGAGTCAACGGTCCGCTTGTTGTAGTTAATGGAGAAAATGCGACATTCAAGGATGTTACCGTGTCTTTGGCCCAAAAAAGTATAACTTCTAGTTATCTGGCAAATGCAGCAGTTAAAACTATTAATATAGATCAGGGAGCAGTGGCAACCAACCAGTTAATGGATTTGGCAGTGACAACCAGTAAGCTTAGTGATAAGTCGGTGGCAACAAGTAAAATAGCCGATAATGCTGTAACGGGACAGAAAATTCTCACCAATACCATTACCCAAGATAAATTCTTAACGGAAATTGGTACCACAGGCTATATTTTAACCTCAGATGGTCAAGGAGGGGCTGAGTTTTTACCACCTTCCTCTACAGGTAGTACAAATGTATTTTCTAAGCTTTTTTATATGCCACCAGTTTATGTAGATGTAGTTTCGGGTGCTAGTGGTGAATTAGATTTATATGGGGTCTATGCAAGTCAATTTGGAAAACCAATGGTTAGTAGCACAAATTCCCAAAATGCTTTACCTGTAGCTAGTAAAGAAAACCTTAATTATCATGTTCTTTATTATGATCAAAATGTATTTACTAGTGTTACGGTGGATGAAAATGGAACCATGAAATATACCACTGTAACTGGCGCCAAGCCTACAGCAAGGACGTTTTTCTCTATTGTTTTAGAACTTAAGTAATTATTGTTTGAAATCTGATGTAACAACAACACATATGAAGAAACTTAAATATTTTATAATAAGTGCCTTTTTTGTATTCTCTGTCTACGGACAAGAGACTTTAAATTCTACCAAAGAATACAGCTTTACTTCCTCTGATGGATCAAAGCCTACTTATATTACAGAAGCTGCAGCAATAAACAATAATGGACCAACAGGACGACAGAGATACACACCCGATGGAATACTTTTAACTAGTACAAGAAATACCTATGGTGGTTTTATGATTAATGATTTATTGGTTGATCTTCGAAAAGGGGCCAGATTTGAGTTTGATTATTCCATTTTCCAAGGTGAAAACGGATTTCCTTTAGGCGCGGGATTAACTTTTTTCATGTATGATTCTCAAGTGAACTTTCAGTTAGGTTATCACGATTCAGCTCTTGGTTATAGTTATAATGAACAAACAGGTGTTGGCTTTCACGATGGTTTACAAGGAGGCTATTTGGGAATTGCCTTGGATGTTGCAGGTAGGTTTTATCTAGGAGCTGATAAATTAAGTAAAGTCTACGAACACCGTGAAGGAATAACCGCTACAAACTTCACACAAGCAGGTTATCCCGGATTAGAACAGTTTAAATGGCCATTTGCAGGTAGTCATTTAACTCTTAGAGGTGCTTTAAATTCAAAAAAAGGAAACTATTATAGGGGTACGGCAGTATTAGTGACAAAAAGTTATCCAGGTATGAAAACGGCTAATGATCAAATTAGCATGGGAACTTTAGATTATAATACAGGTCAGTATAATTTTCAAGCCAATCCCAATTCTGTTGATTTTGACATTGGTAGCGCCTGGACGTCCACCCAGCCGGTATTTAATAGAATTACTGTGGATATGTCTCCAATAAAAGATAGTGATGGCAATCAGGCTATGTTAATTTTTATAGAAGCAACGGATGATAAGGGAAAAACTACTGTTTTATTAGACAACTTTATTTATCAGCAATCTTATCAAACTTATGATCAAAATGGAAATATTTACACCGGGAGTGCTATAATACCAAAGGCAGTTCGCATTGGTTTTTCAGCCTCAGCTACTTTAACTAGCCAAGGAAAAGTAATGATAGGGAATTTAAAAGTTACTTCGGGAAATGGTTTTGATCTACCACCAGTTGCCCAGCAGGTTTGTGTAAGTGATTCGGGTAATAGTCTAGGAGCTACCGCAGAAATTACGCCGTTTGATAAGGACAAGGATAATATTAATGTTAGTACATTTAATTTCCTGGACGCGTCAAATAATCCGGTGGGAATGGTATATGAACAAAACTATGTAGGGACTTGGAGGTATGATCCTACCCAGAATCTTGTTACTTTAGTTGTTTCTAACCCAAGTGTATCGCCCCAGACAACCCTGCAGGTTAATTATATAGTTGATAATACCTCAGGAGAAACCTCAAGTGCCTCTAGTATTGAATTACAAGCCCTAGCCTGTGGTGCTTTTATAAATACCAATGTGCGAAGCCCTGGGGGCGAGTAATAAAAAAAGAAAGTAGGTGGATTTTATCTGTACTTTGCATTGCTATTAATTAGGTAATTATTATATTGGCAAATCAACCAAAATAAAAAAATATGATACAAACCGCCATACAGGATATGTACCCAGAGGATTTAGCACATTGTTATGGATGTGGTAAAAATAACCCACAGGGACATCAGTTAAAGACTTTTTTAAAAGATGACAATACAACGGTTTCTTATTTTACTCCTGATTTAAAATATACAGCCATACCCGGTAGTGTCTATGGGGGATTAATTGCCTCTTTATTAGATTGTCACGGTACAGCCTCTGCAGCTGCATTTGCTAGTTTAGATAAGGGAAATGATTTGAAAGATGGAAATTTAGCATTTCGTTGTGTTACTGGAAATTTAAATGTAAGTTTTAAAGCTTTAACTCCTATGGGACAGGAGCTTGTTATACAAGGTAAACTCAAGTCCATTGAAAGACGTAAAGTAACGGTTTGCATGGAATTGTATGCAAACAACACACTTTGTGCCACGGCAGAGATTTTGGCCATTACACTATAAGAATTATTAATTTTAATATATAATATAAAACCCTGAATCATTTGACTCAGGGTTTTGTATTAGATAGGTTTTCAAGTAAAACTATTTATATTTAGTACTGATCGTTAGATCCGAAAATTGTTTTACGGTTTTTGTATTTGCCTTTTGTGAAATCTGGCATTTCTTGTACTTGACCATTCTCGGCAATTGATTTTTCACTAAGAGGAGTCACCGCATACCAAGTGGCCATATCATAAACATCAAAAGGGAATTCGACATTTTGTTTAATACTTTCAATAAAAGCATTAATCATAAAGTAGTCCATTCCTCCGTGACCCGCGCCAACAGCTTTGGCCTCATTTTTTTTCCAAAGTGGATGATCGTACTCTGTTAAATACTCCTGGGCATTAGCCCATTGATGTGAATGATCCATTTCCTTTTCAAAGTAGATAAATCCTTTATCAAAACCTCCAGTGGAATATTCTTGCCAAATCCCTTCGGTTCCTTGTACTTTAAATCCTAAGTTGTAAGGTCTTTGTAAAGAGGTATCATGTGTTAAAACAATTGTTTCTCCGTTTTCACATTTTAAGGTTGTAGTTACAATATCTCCTTGTTTAAATTCTACTTTAGCATTAGGATGATCTGCCCCACCGTTATCAACAATATACTTATTTAAACCTCTAGCCTTAGAGGCCATGGAAGTTAAATAGGTAATTCGATTTCCGCGGTTAATATCAAACATAGCCGCAACTGGACCAAGTCCATGTGTTGGGTAAAGCTCTGCGTTTCTATTTACATAATGGTCCGTTCTCCAGGTGGCCTCACTAAAGCCTTTATCTCCAAATTCAACACCATTTCCATAGGGTTGTTCCCCGTCGTTGAAAAGTACATTTCGTAGATCGTGTTGATATCCTCCTGTGGCATGAATCATTTCTCCAAACTTTCCTTTTTTAACCATATTAAAGATGGCCATTAAATCACGTCGGTAACATACATTCTCAAGCATCATAAGAGGCACTTTTGTTTGTTCATAGGCATCAATGTAGTTCCAACATTCCTGTAAGGTCATAGCTCCACACACTTCCATACCAACAATTTTTCCTGCTTTCATGGATTCAATACCTTGAATCTCGTGCCATTCCCAAGGCGAGGAAATAATAACAGCATCAACATCGTCTCTTTGTAGAATTTTACGGTAGTCATAATCACCGTCTGCATAAACTACAGGTTGTTTTTTGTTGTGCTTGTCCACAATTTTTTGTGCTCTTTTTATCATTCTAGGCTCGGGATCGGCCATGGCAATTACCTCCACGTCATCACGTTTAAGTAATTCATCTAGGTGTACTTGTCCGCGCATACCCACAGCAATCATGGCAACTCTAACTTTTTTAGCATCTTTATTAAACGCAAATAAAGAATTGGGTAGAATTAAAGAACCAAATCCGGCTACGGCAGAGGTCTGGATGAAATTTCGTCTGTTCATTATTTATAATGAGTTTTTAAGGTTAGGTTTATTCAAATTTAAAGTAATAGTTGGTATAAAAAAATTAAGCATTGATTAAATATCAATGCTTAATTGTAAATGTTTGAAAAACAGACCTCTATTCTATGTTAAATTTTAACTTATTTTTCTATGTCTTTATAAACCTCTAAGGCTCTTTTTAATATCTTAGCTGAGGCAAGTAAATCTTCTTGCTTTAAAACATAAGCCATACGAACCTCATTTTCTCCTTTACCCGGTGTGCTGTAAAATCCAGCGGCAGGAGCAAGCATTACAGTTTGTTTGTCTAATTCAAACTCTTCTAATAACCATTTAGAGAATTCCTCTGCACTTTTTACCGGAAATTGAGCAACGCAATAAAAAGCTCCGTGAGGAACCGCTACCTTTACTCCTGGTATTTCTTGTAAGGCCTTAACAAAGATGTCTCTTCTTTGTTTGTATTCGCCAATTACCTGTTCAAAATAGGATGCAGGAGTTTCAAGGGCAGCCTCAGATGCAATTTGGGCAAAAGTAGGTGGCGACAAGCGAGCTTGTGCAAACTTCATGGCTGTTTGAATTAATTGTTTGTTTTTTGAAACAATACATCCAATTCTAGCTCCACACATACTATATCTTTTAGAAACCGAGTCAATCATTATGGCGTGCTGTGCTAATTCTGGAATACTCATCACAGAGATATGTTTGTATCCATCGTAGGCAAATTCGCGATAAACTTCATCGGCAATTAAAAATAAATCGTGTTTTATAACCAATTGGGTTAATTGCTCCATTTCTTGCTCAGAGTATAAATAACCGGTAGGATTTCCTGGGTTACAAATAAGTATAGCTTTGGTTTTTGGAGTAATCAGCTTTTCAAATTCACTAATTGGAGGTAGTGCAAAATTATCTTCGAATTTACTTGTAACAGGTACTATCTCTACTCCGTTACTTGTCGAGAATCCATTATAATTTGCATAGAAAGGTTCAGGAATAATAATTTGATCCCCTTGATCTAAGGTACTAGCTAAAGCAAACATTAATGCCTCGGATCCTCCGGTTGTGATTATAATATCTGAAGCATCGACATTTAGATTATGTGATTGGTAGTATGCTGCCAATTTTTTTCGATAACTTTCAAAACCAGCCGAATGACTGTATTCTAAAATTTCAATATCAGCATTTTTTACAGCTTGTAATGCTACCTGTGGTGTTTTAATATCAGGTTGTCCGATATTTAAATGATAAACATGATTTCCTTTTTGTTTGGCAATTTCAGCAAAAGGAACCAATTTTCTAATTGGTGATTCTGGCATATTTAAGCCTTTCTGAGAAATTTTTGGCATAGTTAATATGATTAATTTTAGAATATCATAATATAAAGACAGAAAAATATTTTTTCTGCTCTTTAAAAATTCTTGAATAATGCAAATGTATAGCATTTTAGTGTGCGCTCACAATAAAATCATAACTAAATAATAAGTTAAATTGCTCGTAGTACTTGTGTTTTTGGTTATTTTTGTTGCATTGTAAAACAATGTATTAACAACTCATGGACAAAAAAATTATATCTTTTATCTCATCTACAAGATTAATGGCTGTTTTATTTATTGTATTTGCAGTGGCTCTAGCTATCGGGACTTTCATAGAAGACCGTTATAACACAATCACTGCACGTATACTAATTTATAACGCCAAATGGTTTGAGATGATTATGTTGTTATTTCTTATAAACTTCATTGGGAATATTAAACGATACCAACTATTGAAGAAAGAGAAATGGGCAACATTAATGCTTCACGCAGCATTTATTTTAATTATGCTTGGAGCGTTTATCACGCGTTATATTAGTTTTGAGGGAATGATGCCAATTAGAGAAGGGGAAACCGCTGATAGCATTTACTCACAAGACACCTTTGTTACCGTTATGACCGATGGTGAATATCAGGGAGAGGTTAGAAGGAGAACTTTTGAAAAAGAAAAACTCTTTTCAGATCAAACTCCTAGGAAAAATGATTTCTCCATCAATCAAGAGTTCAACGGAGTTCCTTTTGAAGTAGTTTACAAAGACTTTATTATGGGAGCCGTCGAGCAGATTCAGCCTGATGAAAATGGTACTAAGTTTTTAAAACTTGTAGAGAGTGGGGATGGCGATAGACATGAACACTTTTTAAAAGAAGGAGAGGTAGTTAGTATTCACAATGTGCTTTTTGCCTATAATAAACCTACAGATGGAGCCATTAATATTTTGGAAGATTCCGATGGTTTTTACATGGAATCTCCTTTTGGTGGTAATTACATGGTTATGGCCGATCAAAGTACAGGAGATGTATTTGCAGGAGAGAAGCAGCCTTTAAATTTCCGTTCTTTATATTCGGTTGCTGGTACTCAATTTGTACTTCCGGAGCTACCGGTGAAAGGAAATATGATTTTGGTTTCCGATGGAGATTACAAAAACAGACACAACACAGATGCTTTAATAGTGACGGTAAAAAGTCAAGGTTTAGAGCAAGATGTAACTTTAATTGGTAAGGCAGGAAGAGTAGGAGAGCCGCAAAGTATTGAACTAGGAGATTTAGAATTTACCCTTATGTTTGGTAGTAAGATTTACCAAACTCCATTTCAAATACGATTAAATAAATTCATTGCAGCGAAATATCCTGGAACACAAACCAGTTACTCTTCTTTTGAGAGTCAGGTTACAGTTATTGATGGTAGCGAATCTTTCGATGCTAGAATTTACATGAATAATATTTTAGATTACAAAGGATATCGATTTTTCCAGGCAGAATTTGATAGAGATGAGAAAGGTACTATTCTTTCGGCCAATCATGACTTTTGGGGAACTTGGGTTACTTATGTAGGATATTTCTTTTTATACATTGGTATGTTAGCAATTTTATTTGATAAAAACACACGTTTTGGTGATTTAAGAAGCAAACTAGATAAAATTAGAGCCAAGAAAGCCTCTTTATTAAGTGTTTTAGTTTTGCTTTTCTCTGTTAGTGCTTTTGCACAACATGAGCACAAGACTCCTTCACGACCAGCACCTGCTGTGATAGATTCACTTGTTAAAAGTACAGCTGTATCTGCCGAGCATGCCGCTAAATTCGGAGAGCTTGTTATTCAAGATTACGGAGGACGTATGAAACCCATTAATACCTTCGCTTCTGAACTCTTAAGAAAGGTGTATAAAAAAGAAACTTATCAGGGGTTAAATCCCGATCAAGTTTTCTTATCCATGACTCAATTTACAGTCGCTCAGCAAATTCAAGGAGCTCCTAACTATTGGTATTATGCTCCTATTATCACTCTACCAAGAGGTAATGAGAAGATGACCGATATCTTAGGTCTGTCCAAGGGAACAAAGCATGCCGCTTTTATGGACTTTTTCGACGATCAAGGTAATTATAAGTTGACACAAGTGGTTGAGGATGCAAATCACTCACCGATTAAAAATCAATTTGATAAAGACTTCTTGGATATGGATGGGAAAATGGCGCTATTAAATGCAGCCTTTACGACTCGTATTCTGACTGTTTTTCCAATTCCAGGCGATGAGAATAATAAATGGGTATCTCCACTTGAGTTAAATGACGTGGAAATAACAGGTATGGATTCTGTTTTTACAAAAAGTATTCTACCAAGAATGTATGTTCCTACCTTGTTTCAAGCCAAAGAAACGGGAGATTACACCAAAGCAGATGAGTTTTTATCTCATATAAAAACCTATCAACAGACCATGGGTAAGCAAGTGATGCCTTCTGCCGATAAGATTAAATTTGAGATTAAGTATAATAAATATGACATCTTCAAGACTCTATATTCTTATTATATGTTGGTGGCCTTGTTTATGTTTGTTTTCATTATTGCAGATATTATCAAGTCTACTAAAATTAGTAGGTTATTTATCCGAATTTTCACTTGGGCTGTAGTTGTTTTATTTGTTATCCATACAGCAGGATTAGGAGTTCGTTGGTATGTTTCAGGACATGCTCCATGGAGTGATGCTTATGAATCGGTAATTTATGTGGCTTGGGCAACGGCATTATTTGGATTATATTTTGGTCGAAAAAGTGAGCTTACTATTGCCTCTACTGCCTTTGTGGTAGGAATGATTCTTTGGGGAGCGCATTTAAATTATATGGATCCAGCTATTGCTAATCTACAACCTGTTTTAAATTCATATTGGTTGATTATTCACGTTGCGGTTATTGTGGCTAGTTACGGTCCTTTTACCCTTGGGATGATTCTAGGGGTGGTTTCTTTAATCTTGATGATCCTAACTAACAGTAAGAATAAAAAGAAAATGGATCTTAATATTAAAGAACTTACCTATATCAATGAGATGGCATTAACAGTAGGACTTGTTCTTTTAACCATTGGTAACTTCTTAGGAGGTCAATGGGCCAATGAGAGTTGGGGACGTTACTGGGGCTGGGACCCAAAGGAAACTTGGGCTTTAATTAGTATTATGGTTTACGCCTTTGTAATCCACGCTCGTTTTGTACCTGCTTTAAGAGGAACATGGATTTTTAATGTATTTAGTGTTTTTGCTTTTTACTCTATTATGATGACTTACTTTGGAGTAAACTTCTATTTAAGTGGTCTACACTCTTATGCGCAAGGTGAACAGGTAATCACCCCGTCGATAGTGTGGTATTCTTTAGGGTTCTGTATCTTATTAAGTACAGCTTCTTATTTTGGTTATCGTAAATATTTGAAAAAATAATTAAATATTTAAAAAATATAAAAAAAAGGTCACTTTTAAAAAAAGTGGCCTTTTTCTCGTTTTACAAGGCTATAAAAAGGCAGATGAAAAGGCAGATAAAAAAATGGAGGAGTCTGTTATTTGTTTAACTATACTACTTGTTAAATCACAGGAGTTATAGGGTGTTTACACGGTAAACACCATTACTTATACACCTAGGGAATATTTACAAAGACAGATGTTTTGATAAGGACTGTTTCTTTGTTTTAAAAACATAAAAAAACACAAATAGTTTCTAGGTTAAAGACTATTATACTCAATTAAGTTTTGGTATCGGATCTGAAAAAGATAGGTACCTTTAAAAGCATCTTGGCTGCAAAAACTGTTACTAGTAGCGCGATAATTTATACAAAACAAACAGGCTATAGCAATAAAAAATGCCCCAAAAAGTGTCTAACTTTTTGGGGCATGCCTAGCTACTACTGTTTTGTTAGTTTATAGTATTAATTCTACACCGCTGGTTTTTCTATCAGTAGATTTTAATTATATAAAATAAGCTAAGATAACACCGGTTATAATAGCAAGTAATTTATTGATATTAAAACTATGGTCCTCATTGCTTTCAAATATAATGGTGGAGGAAATATGGAATAATATTCCTACCACTACCGCAGAAATTTGTGGGTAGTAATGATTTAAAAATTGCACATTTGTCGAGAGCAAAGTACCAAGGGGCGTCATAAGAGAAAACACCACCATGCAAAACAAAATTGCTTTTGCTTTCATTTGACCTTGAATAAAAAATACGGTTAATATAACCGATATAGGCAGATGATGAATACCAATACCCCAGGCAAGCTCTTGGTGCTTACTTAAAGGCATTCCCTCTAAAAGAGCATGAATACATAAACTAATGAATAAAAGCCAAGGGATTTTATCCAGTTTTTTATGTAAATGTACATGCCCGTGTTCGGCACCTTTGGAGAAATATTCCAAAACAATTTGAAACACAATACCAAGCATAATAAAAAACCCAATAAAACTCTTGTGATCTGAATGGTTATGATTACTTAGATCGTGGGTTATTTGATGTGCGCTTTGATAATCATATACCTCAGGAAGTAAATGAGTCACGGTGATGGTTAATAAAAACGAACCACTAAAAGCCATAAGTAGCTTGATGTGTTTTTTGTTTTTAGGTTGGATAAGTATAGCTATTAAATATCCAGCTATAACCGAAATAAAGGGTATTATGTAAACCATTAGCTTATTTAAAAATCATAATTAGTCTGTCGGATTCCTTAGGATGAAACTTACCAAGTTTATAATCTCCAAAGGTGTCTAAAAGGTACAATCCTTGGTTTTGCATCATTTGTTCAAAGTCTTTTACTTGTAGAGCTTTGACTTTTTCCGTGTAATTGTGTTGTTGGTCATCGGCAAAAAAGCTAATGTCCTTGTAAATAAAACCATCTTGATATCTACGGGTAATATCAAAAGTTATTCCTTGTACTGTTTTGGTTTCTTTTTCCACCAAATTAGCCAAGACTTTCTCTACATTAAAAAAATCAATAACCCCTAATCCATATGGACTAAGACCGCTGCCCATTGCTTGTAAAGTTTTTTGGTTATCTTCTGGTTCACAGAAATAGCCAAAGCTTGTAAATAAATTAAAAATAGCATCAAATTTTTGATCTACCGGCTCTCTCATATCGTGGACTTGAAAACAAAGTGTAGGATTTTCAAATTCTTTGGCCGATTCAATGCTATTGGTGGATAAATCCATACCCGTTACATCATAACCTAAGGAATTTAAATAAACACTGTGTCTTCCTTTACCACAGGCTAAATCTAAAACTTTCGCCCCAGGGTCTAAGTTTAGATAATGTGTTAAGTTATCAATTAATAATTCAGCTTCTTTTTGATCTCTATCTTTGTACAAAGTATGGTAATATGGAGTGTCAAACCAACTCTTATACCATGCTTTTTCATGTTTAGGCATACTTTTGTTTTATAATCTTTTATTAGCCTACAAATTTACTTTATTTTTGTGGATTAAAACGAGTAAACAAATTATTCCTAAATATATTTATAGAGATGGAAAATTTTAAGATGGTTGCTAAAACTTTTTTCGGTTTTGAAGAAACTTTAGCTAAAGAATTGCAAATCTTAGGAGCAATGCATGTAAAACCTGGGGTACGTATGGTAAGCTTTCAGGGTGATAAAGGTTTTATGTACAAGGCAAATTTAGCTTTGCGCACTGCTTTAAAGATATTAAAACCTATCCACCAATTTGCGGTATATAATGAGGCTAATTTATACAAGGGGATCCAAAGTATTGATTGGAGTCAGTATTTAACTGCTGATCAAAGCTTTGTAATTGATGCGACCGTGTTTTCGGATAATTTCAACAATTCTTTATTTGTTGCTTTAAAAAGTAAAGATGCTATTGTGGATCAATTTCGTGAGAATACCGGAAAAAGGCCAAACATCGACAAGGATTATCCAGATTTGAGAATTAACGTACATATTCAAAAAGACTTATGTACCGTATCTTTAGATTCCTCCGGCGCTTCTTTACACCATAGAGGATATCGTACTGCCACAAACATCGCACCGATAAACGAGGTGCTTGCCGCCGGTATGTTATTAATGAGTGGTTGGGATGGGCGATCTGATTTTTTAGATCCCATGTGTGGATCAGGTACTTTGCTAACCGAAGCGGCTATGATTGCATGTAATATTCCTGCTAATATTAATCGAAAAGAGTTTGCCTTTGAGCGTTGGAGAGATTGGGATGCCGATTTATATGAAAAAATTGAAGACTCTTTAATGAAAAAGGTTCGTGAATTTCACTATACAATCAAAGGTTATGATAAAGCTCCCTCTGCGGTATCTAAGGCCAGAGATAACGTGCGAAATGCTAATTTACAAGATTATATAGATATACAGGAGGTCAATTTTTTTGACACCCAGAAAACCACCCAAGGGCCATTACATATGGTATTTAACCCTCCTTATGGAGAGCGCTTAGATATTAATCTGGAGCGTTTTTACCGTGAGATAGGGGATACTTTAAAACAAAGTTATCCAGGTACCCAGGCATGGTTTATTACCGGTAATGTGGAGGCATTAAAGTTTGTAGGTTTAAGACCCTCTAGGAAAATTAAATTATTTAATGGTAAATTAGAGTCTCGTTTTGTAAAATACGAGCTTTACCAAGGAAGTAAAAAAGGAAAATATTTAACTAAAGAATAAGTAAACATGAAAGCAAGTACAAAATCTTTACTATTACAGTTCTGCAGTTTTGCAGTGTTTTTTATAATAGCTCGTGTATTACTGGCTAATTTGACCCAATTACAAGGCGTGTGGCTATCTATTGTCAGTGGGATTGTGGCAACGGTTTTAGCTCCTCAATTTAAAGTTTTTAAAACCGATAAGGGAGAAAAGGTTTGTATGAAATGGATCTTTATGAAAAAAGTTAAAGTATGGAATTAATTTCCCAAAAAGCTATCGCGTTTAGTGATAGCTTTTTTGTTTTTATATCTTGGACTTTTTGACTTGATCAAGCCCTTGACGCATTTTATAAATAAAAAAGGGTAGGCTAACTTTTGTGATTTATATCAATTCCCATAATATCCAGGATTGTTTTTATAAATAGTACGTTCTTAATGTAGGTTAAGGGGTTTGTGTTTTTGTGGCTTTATCTTTGCAATAGAATTTAAAAATACAAATATAGATTATGAAAAAACTAACATTACTTTTAGTTGCTGGTTTATTCTCAGTGGCTAGTTTCGCACAAGACAAATGGAATGTAGATACCTATCATTCTTTTTTAAACTTTTCGGTTAAACATTTAGGAATTTCTTATGTGGATGGAAGATTTGATTCTTACCAAGGTGAATTTACTGGTAATCCCCAGGATTTAACCCAGGGAAGTTTTAATTTTACGGTAGATTTAAACAGTGTAAACACTGGAATTTCTATGCGTGATGATCACTTAAAAAGTGCTGATTTCTTTGACACGGCAAAGTACACTAATATGGAGTTTGAAAGTACTTCCATTAAAAAAATCGCAGGAGATAAGTATGCTTTAAAAGGAAACTTAACTATAAAAGGAATTACAAAACCGGTAACTTTCGAGTTAGTTTATGGTGGATTATTAGCCGATGATGGACAAGGAAACACGAAGATAGGTTTTCAAGCCAATACAACAATTAACCGATTTGATTTTGATATTGCTTACGATCCAACCGGACAGGCTATAGCAAAAGATGTTCAGATACAAGTTAATTTAGAGTTTAATCAAGTAAAATAATTTAAACTCTTTTAAGTAAGAAAAATAAGCTTTGTTAAACAAGGTGAAAACAACGCCCCTTAAAGTACCAAACTTTTCGGGGCGTTTGTGCTTGTTTTAAAATATTTTTAATCTGTACTTTGACTATCTTGTATTAACTCAGGCATTAAGGACTTTAAACCACTGGTTGCTTTGTCTTTTATTAGCCTAATAGGTTGATTGCTATTTGTAGTTAAACTAGCATTGGGATCTATATAGAATATCTTAGCACCTTTTTTTGCATATTCTACCAAGGAAGCTGCAGGATAAACTTGCAGGGATGTCCCTATGATTAGAATAATATCGGCTTGCTGGGTTTTTTCAATAGCCAGGTCCATTAACGGTACCGTTTCCCCAAACCATACAATATGCGGCCTTAAGTAATGGCCTAGTTCATTGGTGTGATGTGGTAGTAAATCTTTCTCCCAGGGATAAATTAAATTAGAATCTTGTGTACTTCTAACCTTTAGTAGTTCACCATGGAGGTGGATTATATTTTTACTTCCTGCTTTTTCATGTAAGTTATCTACATTTTGGGTGATAACGGTAGTTTGATAGTATGTTTCTAGTTCACAAATAAGTTTATGGGCTAAATTTGGTTTACAACAAAGTACTTGTTTTCTTCTTTGATTATAGAAATCCAGTACGATTTGTTTATTATCTAACCAGCCTTGTAAAGATGCCACTTGCATAATATCATGTCCATACCAAAGCCCATCGAGATCTCGGAAGGTTTTTATACCACTTTCTTGACTAATTCCAGCTCCAGAGAGCACAACTAAACGTTTTTCCATATTATTGTTACCTTTGCACTTTGAAAAAACGAAAGATAAAATGAATAATTCACAAAAGCTATTTCAAGATCTAGAATATCTAGAGTACTTAGAAACTTTTCTAACTCCAAATAGAATTGAGCGTTTTGAACAAGTATTGCAAAACCGTACCAATCATATTACCATTGTAGCAGAGGATGTTTACCAAATGCACAATACAAGTGCAGTTATGAGAAGTTGTGAGGTTTTTGGGGTTCAAAACCTAGGAGTAATAGAGCAAAAGTTTGGAAGAACCATAGATAAGGAAATAGCATTAGGCGCGCAAAAATGGGTAGATATAAAACGTTATAACTCCGCCCAGGAGTCGGTAGAGCTATTAAAACAACAAGGATATCAAATCGTTGCCACCACACCACATGTTGATGCCTGTTATTTAGAGGACTTTGATATTACCAAAGCTTCGGCTATTTATTTTGGAACAGAAAAAACAGGACTTTCGGATTACATCATGCAAAATGCGGATACTTATTTGAAAATACCGATGGTAGGTTTTACAGAAAGTTTAAATATTTCGGTTTCTGCGGCTTTGGTAATTCAGAATTTAACCTCGCGTATTCGAAAAAGTGATTTGAATTGGAAATTAACACCCCAACAAATTATAGAAAAAAGAATTGATTGGGCTCGAAAGACCATTAAGGATATCGATTTTGTTACCCAAAGATATCTACAGGCTAAAGAAAAAGGAGAATTAATTACAAAAAGCAATTGTGATTTTCCAAGACTTTAATACAATTAAACATAGAACTTAGATAAAAAAAACAGGTAACTAATAGCAAATATTTAGCTTTTAGATACCTGTTTTTTTTTCGCTGTTTTAAAACAAACTATTTTACGGTTATTTTTAGTTTAAAACTAAAAATTCTAGTTAGTGATTTTTAGTGCCTTTTCTAATTTTCATATTAATAAACTCTACAATTAAGGAAAAAGCTATTGCAAAATACAAATATCCCTTTGGTACAGCTCCGATATGTTGTCCGGCAAGCACAGCATTAGAGATATGCATACTTTCTGTGGTAAGCATAAAGCCAATTAAGATTAAAAAAGAAAGGGCAAGAATTTGAATAGTAGGATTATTATTTACAAAACTGCCAATTGGCACAGCAAAGACCATCATAACACCCACCGAAACTATTACTGCAGCCACCATTATATACAATGCTCCTTGAAGCCCGTTTGTCATTCCCACAGCAGTTAAAATACTATCAATGGAGAAAATAAGGTCAATCATTAGGATTTGTATTAAAATATTAGCAAAGCTCTTTGTTGCAACTCCTTTAAGGCTACTTGCCGTTTTTTCGGGCTGTTGCTCTTGAACATGAGCTACTTTCTCATGGATTTCTTTGGTAGATTTATATATTAAGAATATTCCCCCGGCCAGTAAGATTAATGCTTGTCCATTAAACTCTGCGCTGAACCATTTCCAGTGTACACTAAAAAGTGTTTTTTCCATTTTGGTTAACCAAGTAATTCCAAATAAAAGGGCAATTCGTAAAAACATAGCTAGGAATAATCCTATTCTAGTGGCTTTTTTTCTTTGATGTTCAGGTAGTTTTCCCGTTACAATAGATATAAATATCACATTGTCTATTCCTAGAATAATTTCTAGAAAAGTTAGGGTTAAAAACGCTACAATGGCATCTGGGGTAAATAATACTTCCATGAGGTAGTTTGTTATAGATCGGAAACTTTGGTTAAGGTTCCACGTTCTCGTCTTGAATCTCCTAAAATTCCGTATTCAAATACACACTGATCTCCATCGGTGGTAATTATTTTCATACTAACGGCTTTTTTCTCAGCCATGTTTTTTGGATGTAACTTTTGAAGGACGTACTCACAATCATTCACCCATCGAATAGAAGAGGTGTCTGTTTTGCCTTCGAAAGTTTCTATTTCATATTCTGGTGTACGCGTAAATCGAGAAATTTTCTCCTCTCCATTGATGGTTGCGACAAATTCAAAATTCCCAGTTTTAAAATTTTGACAATTTCTTTCTTGTTTATAACAAGATGTAGCAACTAAGGCTAATACGGGAAGAAAATAAAATAATTTAGCTTTCATAAAAATACTTATTTTGAAAAAAGTGATTTAATAATGGTTTGTAGCCCTTTGAATAATAAAAACATCGAACCTAGCATTAAAAAACAAGCCAGGGCAAATACGGGTATAAATAAAGGGTGATTTTGATTTTTTAAAGAACTGTAAAAAATAATAGGACCTATAAAAAATAGAGGTAGAGCAAATAATAAAAAGCGAACCCCTTTGTATAATAATTTTCGATCTGTGGTATGTTCTTGCATGTTTATTTATTTTTATAGCCTGTTAAGGCTTGGCGTACGTTTTTGTATTGATTTAATAATTGATTTGCTTTTTTGTATGAAATATCTAATTCCTGCATTAATATACTTATTCCTCTTTCCCTTAGTTTATTATTGGTCATTTTCATGTCAACCATGCTGTTTCCTTGAACCTTTCCAAGTAAAACCATCACAGAGGTAGAAATCATATTTAATACCATTTTTTGAGCACTACCAGCCTTCATTCTAGAACTAGCCGTTATAAACTCTGGACCAACGACAACTTCAATGGGGAACTCGACAATTTTAGCCAAGGGACTACCTAAATTACAAGTAATACAAGCGGTTTGAATTTGGTTTTCTTGACACCTTTTAACGGCGTTTAAAACATAGGGAGTTGTGCCTGAGGCTGCAATACCAATTACAAAATCTTTGGATGTGATTTTAAACTCTTGAAGGTCTAAAAAACCTTGCTCCATATTGTCCTCTGCATTTTCAACCGCATAACGAAGTGCAGTATCTCCCCCGGCAATAATACCAATAACCATTTGGGGATCTACCCCAAAGGTTGGAGGACATTCCGAGGCATCTAACACTCCAAGACGCCCTGAGGTACCGGCACCTATATAAAATAAGCGGCCACCTTGTTGAATAATCTCAACTATCTTTTGTACAACTACATTAATCTGTGGAATTGCCTTTTCTACGGCTATTGCGACCTTTTGATCTTCTTGATTTATCCAAGTAAGTATCTGTAAGGCATTAGCGTGTTGTAAATTGTCATAAAGGGAGCTTTGCTCGGTTGTTTTTGTGAAGTCCACGGTTATATAGCAATAGGTTATTGTTCAGACAAAAATAAGTAAAAATCTTTGCTTTACGCAACTTAAAGCACAGTAATATAGAGGCTTTAACGATGTTTTATACCTTGGAACTCAATCCAGGGAATTTTTTTAAAAGAAACAGAAATAATAAAAAGAAAAGATTCTTTTATATTACTTATTTTAAGCTTACTTTTGCCCCATGGTGCAGATCGCCTTATCGCTGGTTTTTATTAAAAGATCAGAGGAAAGTCCGGACACTACAGAGTGGTATAATGGGTAACGCCCATCCGTATCTTCTAGATATGAGGACAAGTGCAACAGAAAGTATGTACAGGTAATGCTGTAGTGAAACCAGGTAAACTCTATACAGTGAAATGCCATGTATATTTAGCGTTTAAGGGCTACTCGTCCGATGCTTAAGGGGTAGGCAGATTGAGCCATCAAGTAATTGATGGCCTAGATAAATGATAAGGATATGCCTTTGGCATATACAGAATCCGGCTTATAGATCTGCATTTTTTTTATATACCTATAAAGATAATTTATAAGTTAAAAACAAAAAAAAGCTTCATAGACATGCCCCAAAAAGTTAGACACTTTTTTGGGCATTTTTTATGAGTAGAAAACAGAATTATCAGTTTGATTTTAAACTTAAACTAGTGGAACTAGTCGTTAAGCAAGGGTACACAGCTCATTCGGTTTGTAGAGAATATAAAGTCTCCGCTGCTACTTTTGACTTTTGGTGTAAGCAATATCACTATCATGGAGCAAAAGGTTTGGAAAAACCTTCTGTTTCTAAGAGTTTTAATACGGAAGAAAAATTA